>CANJZE010000016.1 GCA_947479455.1 Bacteroidota bacterium | reverse complement strand
TTCAAAAATCTAAAACAACTATACATGCTTACTTTTCAAAAACCCGATAAGATTACTCTTCAAAAAGCAACTGATTTCGAAGGCACTTTTGAATTTAAACCCCTCGAACCAGGCTTTGGAGTAACTGTAGGTAATGCACTTCGCAGAGTTCTTCTTTCATCGCTTGAAGGCTATGCCATCAGCGGTATTAAAATTTCGGGAGTTGACCATGAGTTTTCTACCATTAAAGGTGTGTTGGAAGATGTAACTGAATTGGTGCTTAACTTGAAGCAAGTTCGTTTGAAGAAAGTGATGGATGATGAAACAGCCGGGGATAAAATTTATATCGCGTTGAAAAATCAGCCTCAGTTTAAAGCTGAGCATATTGAGAAGCATACAAACGTTTATCAGGTAATGAATCCTGAATTGGTTTTGTGCAATATGGAAGGTCACGTGAATTTGGAAATTGAATTGATTATCAGTAAAGGTCGTGGATACGTAGCTGCTGATGAAAACTCGAAAGAACACGCCATCGGTTACATTCCAATTGATGCTATTTACACACCTATTAAGAACGTAAAATATTCTGTTGAACCTTTCCGTGTTGAACAACGCGTTGACTTCGAAAAATTAGTATTGGAAGTTTCTACCGATGGAACTATTCATCCGGAAGAAGCAGTGAAAGATGCATCGCGCATTTTGATTCAGCACTTGATGTTGATTACAGATGAGCATATTTCATTCGATTCTCCATCATCAGGCGAAACTGAAATGGTTGACGAACATGTATTGCACATGCGCAAACTTTTGAAAACGCCATTAGAAGATTTAGATCTTTCGGTTCGTGCATTCAACTGTTTGAAAGCGGCAAAAATTGATTCATTGGAAATGTTGGTTCAGTTCAACACCAACGACCTTTTGAAATTCCGCAACTTCGGTAAGAAATCATTGGTTGAAATTGAAGCCTTGTTGATTGAAAAAGGATTGGGATTTGGAATGGACTTAGCTAAGTTCAAATTAGACGAGCAATAAAAAGTAATTAGTATTTAGTAGTTAGTATTTAGAAATACAAATAGAAAATATAAAGCAATGAGACACGGAGATAAGGTAAATAACTTAGGCAGAAAGACAGCACATCGTCACGCGTTGATGATGAACTTGGCAATTTCATTGATTCAGCACAAAAGAATATTCACTACCCTTGCTAAAGCGAAAGCTTTGAGAGGTTATGTAGAGCCGATTATTTCTCGCAGCAAAGAAAACACTACACACAATCGCAGAATGGTGTTCAGTTTACTTCGCGATAAAGAAAGCATTACTGAATTGTTTGGAACAGTAGGTGGCAAAGTAGGCAGCCGTCCTGGTGGTTACACACGCGTAATTAAAACCGGTTTCCGCCCTGGTGATTCTGCTGAAATGGCAATGATTGAGTTGGTAGATTTTAATGAGCTCTATACTCAAAATAAAAATGCCGGTAAAACAGCAGAGCCGAAGAAAAAGACAAGAAGAGCAGGAACAACTAAAAAAGCTACTGCTAAGAAAACTACAGAAGAGAAACCGGCTGAAGAATAAGCCAAAGGATAACACAGAAAACCCATTCAGTAATGAATGGGTTTTTTTATTTCTGTGCTTAAGATAACTCTCTTGAAAGATTAATAAGCATCTTTGCACCATAGAAAAACTGAAAACAGAAATTGTATGGAAACTTTAGAAGCAAAAAAAACTGTCCCGCCATTTCCAAAAGAAAAGCACTGGCTGTTTGGTAGTGGTTACTTGTTGCGCGAAAATGCGCATATGGTAATGCCTGATTTAATTGCAAAGTACGGAGAGATTTTTTCTCTGTCGCTACCACTCACACGTTTGGTAATAGCTGCTAAACCTGAATATGCGAAATATGTTTTGGTTGACAACAACAAGAACTACCAAAAGAGTTTGGCTTATGATATGCTCAAGCTTTTATTGGGTAATGGACTACTGACCAGCGAAGGCGAGTTTTGGAAAAAGCAGCGAAGATTAGCACAACCTGCTTTTCATAAGCAGAAACTGGCTGACCTTACTGCCATGATGGTAAGACGTGCTCAGAATGAAGTGGATAGCATGAAGTCGAAAGCGGAGAGCGGGGAGTACTATGATGTAGCACCGCAAATGACCAACCTCACCTTGGAAATTATTTCAGAAGCTATTTTCAGCAATGGTGTTGATGATAAGGCTGATTTAATAAGCCGTCAGATTACAATGTTGAATCAGTATGCAACTGACAAATTGAATGCGCCTATTCGCTTCCCACCAATGTTTCCAACTCCTGCAAATGTAAAGGAGCGTAAGGCAGTAAAAATTCTGGACAAAATTATTTTCGACATCATTGATAAAAGACGAAAGGAAGGTGTTTCAAAAAGCGATTTGCTTTCGATGTTGTTGGATGCCCGTGATGAAGATACCGGTGAGGCCATGACCAATCAGCAATTGCGCGATGAAGTAATGACCATTTTTATTGCAGGAAATGAAACAACTGCCAATGCGATGACGTGGACGCTTTATCTGCTTTCGCAGAACCCCGAAGCTGAAGAAAAAATGATTCAAGAAATTGACAAGAAGTTGGATGCAGGAGTGGAACTCAATTTTCAAAATGTTCTTGGTTTTCAGTATGTGCGTCAGGTAATTGATGAGAGTATGCGCTTGTTTCCACCGGCATGGATTGTGGGCAGAAGAAATACTGAAGAAGATGAAATTGGCGGATACACCATTAAAAAACGAACCAATGTTTTGATGCCTATTTGGTACTTCCACCACAGCGAAAAATATTGGGATGAGCCGTTGAAATTTAAACCGGAACGTTTTTCTCCAGAGTTAAAAAACAATATTGACCGCTACGTGTACTTTCCTTTTGGAGGTGGACCACGCCTTTGTATTGGAAACAATTTTGCGATAATGGAAATGCAAATTATTCTGATACTGATGTATCGCAAATACAAATTCCGTTTGAAAGAGGGGTTTCCTGTAGAGCCTGAGCCGTTGATTACGCTACGTCCGAAATATGGAATGGTGATGAAAGTAGAGAAGAGAAATAAGCAGCAGTAGGCGGCAGCAGAAAGCAGTCAATACAAGAAAAATTAAAAAGCATTCTTCTTTCGAAGAGTGTTTTTTTGTTTCGAGAAGATTAGAACCGTTTAGCCCTTATTCCCCCATTTCATTTTGCAGCGCTCGGCAAATTCGGTTTGAAATTTATTGCGATCATCCTCGCTCATACTTTCCCATTTTGCTTTCCACATTTTACGTTTGCCCCAACCACCACCACTGTGATTCATTTTTATTCCTCCGAATAAAATTTTGGAAAGCAGGACCAAGCCAATAGCCATTTTAAAATCAATAGCAGGAAGATGAAACAAGTAAACGATTAGCCAGTTCCATAGATACATGGTAGCGTAGCCAAATAAAAAGAAAGCCATTACAACGATTGCAAATATTCCGAGTCCGCGTAAAATCCATTTCATAAGTTTTGTTTTAGTGTTTTACAATTCTGTTTCCGCAGGGTCCCGAAACGGAGACCCTACGAACACATCTTTTCACAGGTTCAAGGTTTAGCTCGTCAACAAGTCGTCATATAAACTCTGCATTCGTTCGCGCAGAAAAAGTACCGCATATCTTTTGCGTGAAAGAAGTGTGTTCACATTCGCTCCGGTTATTTCCGAAATTTCCTGAAAACTCTTGTCTTCTACTTCGTGCATCACAAACACATCGCGTTGTTCTTTAGGTAATTCATCTAAGGCATTTACGAGACTTGTCATAATTGCCTCACGCATCATGTCGGTATCAGGTGAGTTGGTATTTGATGGCAGAAAATCTGAAATGTCTAAACGGTCGCCATCCTCCCCTGCGCGAACGGCAAAGTGGTCTTCGAGTAAAGTAGGTTTCTTTTTGCGGTAGCGGTCTGTAATTTTATTGCGCGCAACTGTAAACATCCACGAAGCTAATTGCTCCACAGGCTTCATCAAACGATAAGTGTTTACCAATTCATAAAAAACATCCTGCAGAACGTCTTCTGCATCTTCCTGTGTGGGAACACGCTTGCGTATAAATTCCAGCAATCGTCTGCTTTCCTTGTTTACAGCTTCGCGAATTGAATCATTCTGGATGTCGGCCATTGAAATGCTTAAGGTAGTTACCATACTTCTTTTTTTCAGGGTATTAGAGTAAGACGACCTGCTAAAAGGAATATTTTACAAAGGTGATAAAAAATGAATGGCGAGGGTCATAAATAACAAACCCCGCTTCAGTAAAGAAACGGGGTTTGGAAAATGTTCGTTGGAGTTTAGTTAGTTCCAAAAAGGAACACAATAGATTCTCCGTTTGCTGCTTTGCCAATTGGAACAAAACCGTATTCAGTTTCTGGTTTCAAAGGGTCCGTTTTAATCTTATAAACGCCTGGTTCAACTTTTTCGTAAGTAAGTTTCACATATTTTTCCTTTACCGAACGACCAGAGTCTTTCTTTGTATAAATTTCACGGGTGTTTTTTGCTACCACCACTTCGGTTAGGTAGAACGCAGATTCAGGATCGGTTTCAGCATCGGTAAGTTTTACAATAAAGGTAGTGCCTGAAGTTAAACGCACTGGTGATTTTCCACCTTGCAAAGTGATATATTCCATATCGCCAGAAGCACCGAAACTGTATCCCCATCCGCCACCTCTATTACCGCCTTTGTTTTTTAGAGTAGCAGTTTGTTTTTCGGTTTTTTCTAAAGACCCATCAGCCTTTAATACCATTACAGTATTCTTAAATTCTGGAACTTGTGGTTTCTGTGCAGAAACAAAAGCAGTAGCAAATACTGCCATTACGAGTGTTACGATTACTTTTTTCATGATGATTAATTTTTTAGTTGGAACAAATGTAAAAATGG
This sequence comes from Bacteroidota bacterium, assembly GCA_947479455.1. Taxonomy (GTDB): domain Bacteria; phylum Bacteroidota; class Bacteroidia; order Chitinophagales; family LD1; genus Bog-950. The sequence goes on along the minus strand of CANJZE010000016.1, from coordinate 101,456 downwards.
AATCACAAAAACAAAGTTAATAAGTAAGAAAAACGGAAATTTGGGAGTTTGTAGTAATCGTGATTCTTAAATGCATATGCAGTTAGTTATGTCACGAACTTTATAGCCATCCTACTACCTAGTGATTTTTCGAACCATACTTTTGTATACCTGTTTTTCAACGCATTACAAAGGGGTAAGAAAATTTATGTGGTTAAATGTTTGGAAACCTGAATACCGATTTTACTTTTGCGCTCCCTTTTAAAAAAGAGGATATAACTAATTAAACTATTCAACAATGAAATCACGCAGTTATAGCACACGCACTGTGGCTGAAAAGGATTTGAAACGCGAATGGTTTATCGTAGATGCAGAAGGAGCTACTTTGGGTAGAATGACTTCGAAAATAGCATCGGTTTTACGCGGTAAACACAAAGCTACTTTCACACCAAACAACGACAATGGCGATTATGTAATCGTTATTAACTCGGCAAAAGTAAGAATGACCGGAAAAAAAATGACCGACCGTCCGTTGGTGCATTTTACAGGATATCCTGGCGGGCAGCGTTTTGCCACGCCACAACAGGTTATTGATAAAAACCCAAACAAGCTTATTGAGCACGCTGTAAAAGGTATGCTTCCTAAAAGTTCATTGGGCGATAAATTGTTCAAGAAATTATTTGTTTACGAAGGTGCCGAGCATCCGCATACGGCACAAAAACCTAAAGCTTTATAAATTATGAATAAAGTAACAGTAGGAAGAAGAAAAGCATCGGTTGCCCGCGCTACTATGACAGCCGGTAACGGGACAATTACCATCAACGGAAAAGATTACAAAGATTTTTTTCCGCTCACTTATTTGCAAAATAAAGTGGAAGCTCCTTTTAAAACCAGCGAAAGCGAAGGTAAATACGATGTAAGTATCAACGTATTTGGCGGTGGAATTAAGGGTCAGGCAGAGGCTATTTCATTAGCTGTAGCCCGTGCGCTTATCGTTGACAATCCTGAAAAAAGACCCCCATTGAAAAAGGCAAAACTGTTACGCAGAGATGCCCGTAAGGTGGAACGTAAAAAGACAGGTTTGCGCAAAGCTCGTAAACAAGAACAATTCAGTAAGCGTTAATCATTTGTTGAACTCAATCAAGAAAAAGAACATGGAAAAAATAGAACATAAAGCACTGTTAGACGCACAGGTTCACTTTGGTCACCTGCGCAGAAAGTGGAATCCTAAAATGTTGCCTTTCATCTTTGGTGAAAAGAAAGGTATTCACATTATTGATTTGAATCGCACAGCTGAAAAATTAGAAGAGGCAGCACAAGCCGCTAAAGCTATTGCTCGCAGCGGGCGTAAAATAATGTTTGTGGCTACTAAAAAGCAAGCGAAAGAAGTAGTGAAAGAAGCTGCAAAACGCACCGGAATGCCTTTCGTAACCGAAAGATGGTTGGGCGGTATGTTGACTAACTTTACCACTATTCGCAAGAGCATTAAAAAAATGCAGAGCATTGAAAAAATGCTTGAAGATGGAACTCTTGAAAGCGTAACCAAGAAAGAGAAATTGGTTCTTACCCGCGAAAAAGAAAAAATGGAAAAAGTATTAGGTGGTGTGGCAAACATGAATCGGGTGCCTGCAGCTTTGTTCTTAGTTGATATTATGCATGAGAACATTGCTTTGAAAGAAGCGCAACGGTTAAACATAAACACCTTTGGTATTGTAGATACCAATAGTGATCCTACTAAAGTTGATTTCGCTATTCCCGGAAATGACGATGCGGCAAAATCAATTGCTATTTTGACTAACTACATTGCCGATGCAATTGCTGAAGGTCTAGCAGAACGTTCAGCTTCACAAGATGGTGTTGACGGTGTTGAAGGCGAAGAAGAATTCAGCGAAAGACAGCGTTTTGACGATGAAGAAACACAAGAAAAAGGCAAGAAAGACGATAAAGGTCGCCCTCCATTGAAGAAACGCACTGGCGGAACCGGTGGTGGTGGTAACACTCGTGGCGGTGCAGGTGGCGGAAACAGACCAAGAACAGGAGCCGGAACCGGTGGACCGAAGAAATTCTAATTCGGAAATTCGAGAATTTGAAAATTCGGAAATGAAATACAGAAGCAGCCAGGTTAATTGACTTGGCTTCTTTGTTGGTGAGTGGTTGATTAAGTTAATTAAGAGAATAAGTTAAACTCAATCAACCGCTCAACTCAATCAACTTTTAATTAACTCAATTAACTAATCAATATCATGGCAGTAACAGCAGCACAAGTAAATGAATTAAGAAACCTGACCGGTGCAGGTTTAATGGATTGCAAAAAAGCATTGACCGAAGCAAACGGTGATGTGCAAGCCGCAATAGATTTTTTAAGAAAGAAAGGCGCAAAAGTAGCCGAGCTTCGCGCAGGTCGCGCAGCAGCCGAAGGGGTGGTTATTGCAAAAACATCTGCCGATAACAAGAAAGGAGTTGCAGTATATCTTTCATGTGAATCGGATTTCGTAGGCAAGAACGAAACCTTTGTAAAATTTGCAACAGATATTGCTGATTTAGCATTGGCACAAAACCCGGCAAGCTTAGAAGCTTTGTTGGAGTTAGATTTAAATGGATCTACTGTAAAAGCACAAGTACAAGAAAAAGTTTCGGCTATTGGCGAGTTAATTAATGTATCGGCTTATGAAACTGCGGAAGGCGAAAGTGTAGTAGCCTACAACCACATGGGCAATAAAATAGGTGTGTTGGTGGCGTTGAACAAAGGTTTGAACGATGCTGTTTCTACCGTAGGAAAAGATGTGGCTATGCAAATTGCCGCTATGAATCCTTTAGCAGTAGATGCAGCCGGAGTTTCTCCTGAAGTATTGGCAAGAGAAAAAGGAATAGCGCGCGAAAAGGCCGCAGCTTCTGGCAAACCTGAAAATATTTTGGATAAAATTGCAGAGAACGCAGTAAACTCATACATTAAAGAAAACACGTTGCTTACTCAACCGTTTGTAAAAGACGGTAGCAAAACTGTTGCTCAAGTTTTAGGCGGTGCAGAAAGCGGACTAACGGTTACTTCTTTCAAGAGAGTTGAAAGAGGGGCAGCTAAATAAACCACTAGTATTACTCGACAGGTATATTGTTGTTACGCCATTCTCCACAACGCCTTCTTGAGTTTATAAGCAAATATTCTTGAATAAGGGCGAAGACGAAATTTTTTCAAATGCGGACAGAAGTATCAGCGTTTGTATTTCTTCCTCTGGCTAAAATCTGCAGCGCTAAATTTCTGCACAAAAAAGGCGAGCAAAAATTTGCTCGCCTTTTTGTTTCTGAACTCAGAAATTATTCCTGTTTCATCACTTTGAAAGTTTTGTATTCGGCTCCCGAATAAATATTTACAAAGTAAACACCTGAAGCGTGAGCACTGAAATCAACCAAGTTATTCAGCTGAAGGTTTTTGTTTACGTAAACAACTCTTCCCAGCGCATCGGTAATATTCATAGTCCACGATTGAAGTTCATGAACAGCATTTGAAATACTAACCGTAAAGTGCTCGAAGAACGGATTAGGTAAAACCTTAACCGCTTCGATGATTGACACTTCTTCAATACCCACCACCGTTACTAATACTGAATCAGACTTGCTGGAACATCCGTTTGCATTTGTTGCTACTACAGCATACCATCCTGTGGTAACCGCTGTGTAAGTTTGTGCTGTAGCTCCGCTTATTGGTGCTCCGCCCTGTGTCCATTGGTTTGCACTTGGTGCGCTCGAGGTTAAGGCGTTTCCACTTTGTGCAATAGTTGGTGCAGCAGGTAATGCATTCACCATCATAGTTTGTGCAGGCGAAACAACTACAGGTTGTGTGGCACATGCTTCGCTTGAAGTTAGTTCAACCGTTATGATATCACCATCATTTAGCGCATTGTTAGAATAAGTAGTTGTATTGGTCCCCACATTACCTGCATTTAATTTCCATTGATAAAACGGTGTTAACCCACCATTTACCGTTGTTGCAGTGAAAACCACATTTGTATTTGCACACACTACATTCGAAGGTGCTACGCTAACCGTTACTACGGCAGTAACCGAAGTATTTACGATTACACTTATTGGTGTAGAAGCAACTGCAGTTCCAGATACACAGGTAGCGTTTGAAGTCATCTCAACTGTTACTAAATCATTATTTGCAAGTGTACTAGTAGTAAACGTTGGAGAACTATTTCCTACTACTGCTCCGTTTATTTTCCAAACATAAGTTGGGTTTGGTCCTCCATTAACAGGCGCTGCTGTAAACGTTACACTTGTTCCCGAACAAATAGTTGTAGAAGTAGCTGAAATAGTGACTGACGCAGCCAACGAAGTTCCTACAGTCATTGTAATTATGTTGGAACTTACTACTGTTCCGCTTGTGCAAGATGCAGTAGAAGTAACTTCGCAAACAACCACATCGCCATCAGCAGGTGCCGGTGCGGTGTAAGTATTGCTGTTTACTCCAACTGTATTACCGTTTACTTTCCAGGTATAAACAGGATTGCCGCCTGCATTGATTGCAGTAGCAGTAAACGTTACACTCGTTCCGGTGCATACCGGATTTTGCGAAGCAACAATAGAAACAGTCGGTTGCGATATATTGTTCACTGTTACTGTCACTAAATTTGAACTAACATTAAGTGGCGAAGCACAAGCTGCATTACTTGTCATATCACAAGCAATTACATCGCTATTGTTTAATGTAGAAGTCGTAAAGGTTACACTGTTAGTTCCTGCCGAAATTCCATTCACCGTCCATGAATAAACTGGAGCAGTTCCAGGATTTGTTGGCGAAGCAGAGAATGTTACACTTGTTCCTGAACAAATATTTGTAGCCGAAGCCGAAATATTTATTGAAAGTTGGAGAATCTAAATTTATACAAAAACATTCAAGCTCAAATGCTGGCATTAATTGGGCGAAAGGGTAATGCCAGAAACGAAAAGGAAATTTTGGAATTCAAAAAAATAATGAACCATCCGTATTTGAAAAAGGAAACTTTGGCCTTAACCTTTGGTGCTAAAATTTTATTTTTTGAATCGTGGAATTGGTATTACCAACATACTTTTCAAATTCAAAAAGCGTACGAAAATTCTAATCGTACGCTGGCATTTGTAGAAAAGAATAAGGCCAAAATAAAATTGCAGCCGCAAACTTATATGGCTGCAATTTCGGGTTTGGTGAGCCGTTGTATCAACCTTAACAAATATGATGAAGCACTAAAGAACATAGCTAAAATGGAAAGCATTGCAGAAATGAAGGGGTTGCAAATTCCTAAAAGTTTAAAAACCGAAATTTTAAGTTTTGCAATTGAACGCAGATTGATGATTTACGGATTCAACAGAGATTTTAAAAAGGGAATTGACTTGTACGAAAAAACAAAAGATGAAATTGAGAAACACAAAAAATCACTTCGTCAAACATTTTTCAGCATGTATCATGAGCTGATTGGTTTATGTTTTGTTCACACTAAACAATACGACAAAGCACTTTCACATTTACGAATATTGATGGATGATACGGAGGATAAACAGCGCAGCGATACTTTTCTTTATGCGCACCTCCTGCATATCATCACACATTTTGAACTTAAAAATTATCAGCTCTTGCCATACCTGACTAAATCGGTTCAACGTTTTGCAAAATCGCGCGGCTTTACACAAGAAACAGTTTCGTTATTTTTGAAAATGTTTAATGAACTGGCGAAGAAGAATTCAAAAAAAGAAATCGTTCAAATTGTAACGAGCTATAGACCAAAGTTTAAACTGCTGAGCAAGCAGAATGCCGATGACGTGATACAGGGCACTATTGATTTGGATTATTGGATGGCTGAAAAATTAAAATAGAAGCGGGGACATAGCAAGTATTAGCATCCAAACGCGTGAATCAGTTTTTACGGATCACCGCCCCTAAATCGCTTTCGTATTTACTCATTAAGCGGTTCATTATTTTTTCAATTTCAATATCGGTTAAAGTTTTTTCGGGATGTTGAAAAACAAAATTCACCGCATAACTTTTTTTCCCTTTCTCAATTTTGTCGCCTTTGTAAAGATCGAATAGCGAAATTTCCTGCAATAATTTTTTCGATTCTGTAATCGCAATTTTTTCAATTGAATCGAAATTAATCTCCTCGTTTAGGACCATCGCCAGGTCGCGACTAACAGAAGGAAACTTCGGCAACTCAACAAAGGAAGTTTTTGCAAACTGAGATTTCTCCAGCAAATAATCCCAGTTGATTTCGGCATAGAAAACATCATTCTTTATATCGAATTTTTTTAGCGTTGATTTGGCTATACTACCAATGCGCGCAACTTCTATTTCTTCTGTTTTAAAAATTAAGTTGAAATTGTACGGATGCAGTTCTGAAACTTCTTTTTCAAAAGTATAGTGACCTAAACTATTTAGAACATTTGTTACAAAACTTTTCAGGTGATAGAAATCGAAAGCAGTTCCTTTTGTCAACCAATTATCTGATGATGATTTGCCACAAAGCAGCAGCACCAATTTCCTTTTTTCCGAAAACTTCTTTTCGGCTAAGCGGTGATATGTTTTACCAAATTCAAACAAGCGCAAATCGATGGCTCTTCTATTTTGGTTATATGCCACTACTTCGAGCAAAGAATAAAGCATAGAAGTGCGTAAAGCATCCAGTTCAGTTGTTTGACTGTTCAACAACTTTACCTGCTGTAATCGCAACGTTTCCTCCTCTTCAAATTTTGACTGCGTAACGGAGTTCGTCCATACTTCAATAAAACCTGCGCCACTTAATAATTCAGCAATGGTATTTTCTGTTTTCTGTACATCAATTTTATCGTACACCGGAAGACTCGATTTCAAATGCTTTGGTAAAGTGAAACTGTTGTAACCGTAGATGCGCAAAATTTCTTCTACCACATCAGCTTCGCGTTTTACATCTGTTTTAAAAGCCGGAATAAGTAGGTCCCATTCATCACCATTTTCTTTTTCGATTTTTATCTCCAGGTGCTCAAGAATTTTGCTCACCGTATCGTTCGGAATAAAAAAACCAGCTAAGCGAATCATTCGGTCGAACGAAACAGATAATCTCCAGCCTTCAATTTTATTTGGATAGAGGTCAATAATTTCTGAAGAAACCTCTCCGCCACAAATTTCAGTAATGAGCAGAGCGGCCCTTTTCAATGCATCCACTGTAATGTTCGGGTCGGTTCCTTTTTCGAAATGCATAGCGGCATCCGTGCGCAGATTTAAGCGTGTTGCTGTTTTGCGAATTGATGTGGAAGAGAAATAAGCGCTCTCTAAAAAAATATTTTTTGTAGCAGCGGTAACACCACTATTCAATCCTCCAAAAACACCTGCAATGCACATGGGTTCATCGCCATTGCAAATCATCAAATCATCTTTGCACAACTTCACCTCTTTCTCATCAAGTGTTTTGAATACGGTTCCTTGAGCCAATTTTTTCACCACTACTTTCTCTGTGCCAATTTTATCGGCATCAAACGCATGAAGTGGTTGACCGTATTCATGCAAAACAAAATTGGTGATGTCGACCACGTTGTTTACAGAACGCACACCAATGGCTTTCAATTTGTTTTTCAACCAATCAGGAGAATCTGCAACAGTTACATTTGAAATTGAAATAGCAGAGTAACGCGGACAAGCTTCGTTATCCTGTACTTCAACTTTAATAATTGAAGATTGAAGATTGAAGATTGAAGATTGAACAGCCGGTTTAGTAAAATTTACCTTCGCTTTGTAAGCCACATTTAATGCTGTTGCTAAATCGCGCGCCACACCAATATGTGAATTGGCATCGCCTCGGTTTGGTGTCAATCCAATTTCTAAAACATAATCCTTTTCTACTTTGAAAAAATCGGCTGCTTTTGTTCCTACAATTGCTGACGCATCAAGCACCATAATTCCAGCATGGCTTTCACTCAAACCAATTTCATCTTCGGCACAAATCATCCCGAAACTTTCTACCCCACGAATTTTTGCTTTTTTAATCGCTAATTTTTCTCCTACTGAAGGATACAAAGTTGATCCTACCAATGCCACCACCACTTTTTGTCCTGCTGCTACGTTAGGTGCCCCGCAAACAATTTGCAACAATTCACCGCTGCCCACATCTACTTTTGTCACCGAAAGTTTATCGGCATCAGGATGCTTGGCGCATTCTTTCACTTCACCGATTAACACCCCTTCGAGTCCGCCCTGAATAGTTTCAAAGGGAACAATGTCTTCCACTTCCAAACCAACGCCTGTAAGCACTTCGCCTAAATCGTTTGGTGTGAGATTAAAATCAACGTAATTTTTCAGCCAGTTGTAGGAAATCTTCATAAAGGCAAAACTAAAAAATGGAGTGAGACAATTGTATTTAGAGAGTTGTCACTCTGAGCTTGTCGAAGAGTGAGTAGTAAAGAAAATGCTTGGACAAGCTCAGCATGACATTTCCCCTTTGATATTCCAGAGTAAAAGGTTTTACTCTACATCAACTTCTTTTCCCTGATAAACAATTTTAGAATTCACATATTCATGAACGTAAGCTACAACTTTCATGTTTTGGGGTATCCATGCAGCAGCTAAAGTTGTTTTGTAAATCTTAATAATTACACGACCTGCATCATGTGGCACGGGAACGGCATCGCCTCTGTTATCTGTAATGAAATCTCGTACCACATCTTTATGCTTATAAAAAGTGTCAACAACAATTCCATTTACTTGCGAAGCTACGATGTCGTTTTCAACTAAAACAATTGTCATTTTATTTTCCTCCGTTACATTTTGTGTGTAATGAAGTTCAGTAACAATAGTTAACTCACGTGAAATAGAATCAAAAGAAGTTGTAAGATCAATGTTCACGGGAGTGGTTAATGCAATTTCCTGATTTGCACGATTTGTCCATGTTCCTTTATCAATAAGAATATTGGTTTCACCCGGAAACACTTTACGATCAATGGCGGCAATTGGTTGGCTGGTTTGACCAAAGTAGTTCGCAAACAAATCTTGTACTTTGTCATTCCGCAAATCGGGATTGACATTGTAAGATGGGGGCAAAGCCACCGGTAAACCAAGTGAATTTTTAGGGTGCATAGCAAGTGCTATAATGCGATTAGGGTTAGCTGCTTTTAATACTTCAATTATTTGATGCCCTTGTGGACAGTTAGTGCACTTAACTCCAGTAAAATCTTCAATTACTACATTTTTCAATTCAGCAATGGCAACCGGAGATTCAACAAAAGTAGTATCAAATACTGCGTTATGGTTTGGTCGTAAAACTATATTTGGTCCCACTTCCTTACAAGCAGGCAGCAACATAATTAGAATGATTGCCGAAGATGTAAAATTGAAAATTGAAGATTTCATTGCGCTGTTATTTCGTATTTCTTGTTTTATATTTCGTAATTAGAAGGTTGAGTTAATTCCGATTTTCACTCCACTGAATGCCGGCTCTAAACGGCAAACGCCCCCAGTGCAAACAATTCCTTCAACCTGTTTCACGTAACTTACGGTGAAGCGATGCGCACCAATCGTATAGCCAGCAAAAATGGAATAGTAATGGTTTGCATTAGGACTGATGTCGGGATTTGGTTTAAAGTTCCACATATCTGAAACAGCAAACGAAAAATGCGGAGCAAAATTGTATTCCATTAAAGCATAAAGCCACTGACCGTAATCTTTAATTACGTGCTGATACTGAAACTCCCAGCGTATAGAGTGCTTTCTATTGATTTTGTAAGTGAGTTCAGTGAATGGTGTATATGAGTTGATATCGCGCTCACCGTCTTTGCGATAAATAAATTTGTCGTAGCGCGCGTATTGAAATCCGAATTCCACTTCAATACTTTTTGTTGGTTTAAACATGGCATTGAAAAATGCCTCTGCAAAAAATATCGTATTACTTGGATTGAATTTTTTGAGAATAAAATCGCGAATGAAAGAACCTTGTGCCGTAAAAGTCATTTTCCTATCTGGCGAATAAGTAATCTCTCCACCAAAAGCTAACTCCCGATTCTCTAAAGAAGGTGCAAAATATCTTGAAGGCAAACGCAGTGAATTTTGACGCGATACGGGCGGAAGAAAATTCATAGTGCCGTCAAACAATGCTTCGGTAGGATTAGGTGAGTTGTGCAAATAAAAATTTTCAGTGCGTTTGAATTGAAGCGTTACCCCAAACCCTTTTCGCGAATAATTTAAGGTGGTATAAATACAATTGCCGGGAACATTGATGAGCGAATCCTTCGCATCATTAATTTGATCTTTCTTAATGGCTTCATGCGATTTATAGGCGCCTTCTACATACCAACTGAAATCACCGGCAGTTAACGTGTTGTAAAGGGTAAACGCATACGTATTATACTTAGGCACAAACCTACCTAGCGTATCGTATCCTTCTATGGTTGTTACAATTTGGGCAATAGATGCATTGTCCATACTTCGGTTGAGTACACCAACACCCGGCTGAAAAATTACTTTGTTATTCTTCGTAGAAAAATTTCCATCGGCATTAAAACCTAGAATGATTGGTTTCAAAATTGCGAATTTCCATTTCTGCACCCCTGCAAAAGCTTTTAGCTTCACTTTGCCCTTAACGTCATATTCAACACGTGCGCCCAAAAGAGCGTTGTCAATGCCAAGTGCTCTTTCTTCAAAAGTGCGATAAATAATTCCGCTCCCAATCTGGTCATATATATAACCACCTGTAATAGTAAGGTCTTTAACTTTTTTCTTAATGAAAAAATTTCCCAATCCTACAGCTGTGTAGGTTGATGTAGGAGTGCGAAGAATAGAATTGTAAAAAAAATCAAGCCGAACTCCTGTTTGCAGTTCATACTTCTCGTTGGTATAATTAAGGTTGAGCCAAACATCGGTTCCTACTTTATAATTATCGTAATGCGGCAGGTTGTATGCACCAATCAACGAGTCGCGAATAAAAAAATTAGTGTTTGATTGGAACGAACCCGAGAAATAACCCCATTGCGAAAAACCGCTTTGGAACAGAAATAAAAACAGAACTGTGGATACCGTGTTGAGTTTTTGCATGCAACTAAATAAATGGATGGGCGTAAAGTTATACTTCTAGCGATTATTCAAAAATGGTTTAGATTTACTTGCAACAGCATACTTGGCACTATCATTGAAACGAAATTACCGTAAAACTAAATCATGAAAAAAACTTTCGCATTGTTTGTAGTTCTCCTATCGCTAAGCGCTGTGTTTGCGCAAACTCCTAAAGTTGTTGAAAAATTTATGGGAGAAAAAACACTCCCCGCAATTACTCTTTCAGATGTAAATGGCAAACAAATTAATGTAGCCGATTATGGCAGAAGCGGAAAAATTACAGTGCTCAGCTTTTGGGCAACATGGTGCGTGCCCTGCAAAAAGGAACTCACCAACATAGCCGAGATTTACGATGATTGGAAAAAGAAATATAATGTGCAGATAGTAGCCGTGTCTATTGATGATTCGCGTAGCTCAACAAAAGTAAAACCAACCGTTGAAGGACAGCGTTGGGAATACGAAGTGCTCCTGGATGCAAATCAGGATCTAAAACGCCAGTTGAATATTCAAAGTGTTCCGTTTACAGTAGTGGTTGATGCCACGGGCAAAATTGCTTTTACTCATTCGGGTTATGTAGATGGCGATGAATTTGTGTTGGAAGAAGAATTGCAGAAACTATCGAAACAATAATAGTAGATTCAAAAAAAAGCGAAAGGCAATTCTGTCTTTCGCTTTTTTATTTTCTGGAAACCAGAACTACTGCTTAACAATTTTCTGCTGAAAAGAATTTCCCTCTACGTCACTCACACGTAGTAAATAAATTCCACTCGAGAATTCATACATAGCAATTTGCACTTTGCTATCGGTCGAGGTGATACAAGTCACCTGCTTGCCGCTCATATCTATTATATCAATACGATGAGTTATAGAGGCAGTGGTACCAAAATCAATGCTTACAAAATCAGAAACCGGATTGGGAAAGGTTGAAATTCGAGCAGTGTTTAATTCCGAAAAACCGGAAGCAGTAGGCGTATAAACAACTGCTGCACCAGGAATCGTGTTGTGACCGCTTTGCATTCCTGTATTTCCCAATGGAACAACTCCGTAAAAGGTTGGTCCCAGCAAATAGGGATAAATCGGATTTTGATTTGAATCAATGGCAACGTAATACGCATAAATTCCCGCAGGATAATCTGGCGTAACGGCAAAGCGACCGTTATGCTCATCTAAATCGCCAAGCCCTGGTACGTATTCAAAATCTTGAATGTACGCACCAAGTGGATATTGCCCGTTGATTGCAGGACCGGCAGAACTTGCTATAGATCCATTTGGCAAAGTGGTGCGGTCAGTAATCGTGCGTGTGCGATAACTTGGAGTCATTCTTTTAATGTTGCCAAGACCTGCGGTATCAGAATATGCATATGCTCCATAAATTGGGAAACCGTCAAATGCATAACCTATAATTGGTGAGTGCACAGTGCTCGCCTGGTCGTTATAAAGACAAGTAGGATTTACGTGCGTGTGATATTCGCCTTGCTGTTGCGGATGTCCAAGGCAATCATCAAAACTAGGTCCCTCAAAGAAATAAGCGTTGCGAAACCAAACGTTCTGATTGTTATAGCTCATAGCATCGCTTACATTAAACAAGCTAACTCCGTTTGACCATACGCCTATATGACCCAGAGGCGTGGCAATCAAGGCTCCGTTATTTTTTACGGGAGTACGCGTAATAGCAAAACAAAAATTTTGGTTGGCTGGCGTGTTCGGGTTTCCGGCCCAAGGTCCAATATCATAACCCGGTATACAAGTGCAACTCACATAAACATTGCTCGAAGTATAATTTACCGCTTGCACATTTGATGCAATTCCTGAGTAGCCGGTTTGCCCGGGTGTTTGAATCCATGAAACAATTTCTGGGGCTGTAATTTGCGCTTGGACAAAACTAATCGAAGAAAAAATGAGGGAAAGAAGAAAAAGTTTTTTCATTGTGTTTAATTTTCTAGTTGGTGAGTTGATCGTATTTTATTTGTTCTTGATTGGTGAGTGTGGGTCCGTTATGATACGTCTAAGTTCAGGAATAATGGCGTTGAATTTTTCCTTTTGCGCTGGCGTACAGACAGCTTTTAATTTTTGAAAATGGTCAAGCGTAAATGCTGCGCGTAGCTGTTGAATAGTTGAAATTATTTTTTCGAGCGAATCTTTCTGTATTGTGTTTATAGAATCTTGTTGCAGCAATTGAAAATACACGATTAACGTTTCCGTGTTCTGTTTATCCAACATCATCATTTGTGAGTGATGAATGTTTCGCAATTCATCAAAATTTTTTATTTGCTCCTTGTTCCATCCTAGCGATTCAGGGATAAATTTTTCAAAATGAATAGGTGGCGGAGGCCGATGTCCACGTTGAAAAAAGACAAAGCCGATTGTGCAAATGTTTAACATGAACAGAAACACAACAGCTACGGTTAAAAATTTTTCGCGTTGCATTTTATGAATTTGAATAAATATCGAACCTGTTTTCTGTCAATGCGGAAGTGTGAACAGTAGATTGTTTTTGCTGCGATGAATAAGTAAGCGTGGTAAAATTCAAAGCGAACAACAAAGCAATACTTGCGGCTGCCAACCAAACTTTGTGTGCAGGAACCATTTCGATATTCCTAATACTTGTGCGTAGCCGCGATTGAATATCTGTAAACAAATGTTCACTGGCTTGAATACGCTGTATGTTTTCGGTGCTCTGGAGAGTTTGTTCAATCCAAATTTCTTTTCGTGTTTTCATAGTCGTGTAATTATAGACGAGGACTGAAAGATTTTCCTTCGGTGCGATTTTGTCATGTTAAACGTAGGCTCTGCAAAGTGAAACATCTTGTATTTATGTGACATCACAATACAAGTTCCTTCACTGCGGAAGCCACCGTTCAGGATGACAGCCCGATTTGTTGTTTATAGCTCGTCATACACCTCACTTAACAATTTTCTCAAATTCTCTTTTGCGCGTTGCATCAAACTTTCCAGTGCTTTTTCGTTTATCTGCAAAACTTCAGCCGCTTCGCGCTGACTCATTTGCTCAATCTTTAAAAGCATAAAAGCATCGCACTGTTTTTTGGGCAGTTTATCAATGGCTTCAAACAGATATTGAGATTTTTCTTTGTTTTCCATCACTACTCCCGGATGATTAAAGTCTGAGCCGTGAATTCTGACCTCTCCCGTTTCTTTGCTGAAGATGGAGGTAACAAAAGCAAAACGCTTTTTGCGTTTTTTAAACTTGATGTAGTCGAGCGATTTGTTGATAGCAATTCGGGTAATCCATGTTTTTAAACTTGAATCGCCTTTAAATGTTGAAATGGAATGAAACACTTCTACAAAAACATCCTGCAAAATTTCTTCGGCATCTTCGGTATTGCGCACATAGCCAATTGCCACATTGAAAACGGAATCTTTGAGGGAAAGGAAAAGTTTTTCTAAAGCGAGTTCATCGCCTTGTTGAATTTGAGCAGTAAGTAAAGTGTAATCGGGTTGTGGTGATGCCAATGGGAACGAACTTATTTGTTCAGACTAAACTTATGAGCAAACGTTTAAACAAGTGACAAAATTGCATCCTCTGCTTATAAGCCTTCCATCATTATTCAGGTGTTAGTTATTTATTCTCTTCAAAAAACAAACAAAGTTTAAGTTTGAAAAAAATAAGACCATGCACCACCATCACGAAGAAGAGCATTTTAAAAGCCCCGCCTTTGTAAAAGACATCGTGATTGGAATGGCCGATGGCCTTACAGTACCATTTGCACTTGCAGCAGGATTGAGTGGAGCAATTGATACTACCTCCATTATTGTAACCGCTGGCATTGCCGAAATTGCAGCGGGAAGTATTGCTATGGGTTTAGGTGGTTATTTAGCCGGAAGAACCGAGGTTGACCATTACGCAAAGGAATGGGAAAGAGAAAATTATGAAGCCGATGTTTTTCCTGAAAAAGAAAAAGCAGAAGTGCGTGAAGTGTTAGAAGAGTATGGTGTAAGTAAAGATTCGAGTAAACTAATTGCTGAAGAAATGAGCAAGGACAAAGAGAAGTGGGTCAATTTTATGATGCGCTTTGAATTGGGTTTAGAGAAACCAGATGCCAAACGGGCATCGCGAAGCGCCTTAAATATTGGAGTGGCTTATATCGTTGGCGGATTGGTTCCGCTCTCTCCGTATATTTTCATTCATGATTCAAGTGAAGCCTTGTTGGTTTCTGTAGCTGTTACGCTTGTTGCACTTTTTATATTCGGTTTTCTGAAAGCTAGAGCAATTGGTCAACATGAATGGGAAGGTGCGTTGAAAACCACGTTGATTGGTGCGCTGGCAGCAGGAGCAGCTTTCGGTTTAGCATCACTTATTTCCGCCCATTAAAATTTTATTTTCGGCATTCAATTTTCCAAAAATGAGTAAAATAAAAATAGGTTTAGTGCAAATGAGTTGTGTAAAAGAAGCGCAGCCTAATTTAGAAAAAGCAATTGCCGGAATTCGAGATGCAGCTAAAGGCGGAGCCCAAATAATTTGTTTGCAGGAACTTTTTACCTCGCTTTATTTTTGCGATGTGGAGGATTATGAAAACTTCAAACTGGCAGAATCAATTCCGGGTGAATCTACCGATGCCATTTCAAAAGTTGCGAAGGAATTAAACGTAGTCATCATCGCTTCGCTGTTTGAAAAGCGAACAAGCGGTATATATCATAACACCACCGCGGTGTTAGATGCCGATGGTACTTACCTGGGCAAGTATCGCAAAATGCACATTCCTGATGACCCTGCTTTTTTCGAAAAATTTTATTTCACTCCCGGTGATTTGGGTTACAAAACTTTCGAAACCAAGTATGCAAAAATTGGCGTGCTCATTTGTTGGGATCAGTGGTATCCTGAAGCAGCACGCATCACTAGTTTGATGGGAGCAGAAATTCTTTTCTATCCAACAGCTATTGGTTGGGCAACTGCACAAGATGAAAAAACAAATCAGGAACAATACAACGCATGGCAAACTATTCAGCGTTCTCACGCAGTGGCAAACGGTGTGCATGTGGTGAGTGTGAATCGAGTGGGATTGGAACAAAACGGATTAATGAAATTTTGGGGTGGAAGTTTTGTAAGCAACCCTTTTGGCAATTTGCTTTACCTCGCTTCGCACGACAAAGAAGAAAATGCGGTGGTAGAAATTGATTTGGAGAAAACAGATTTCTACCGCACCCACTGGCCTTTTCTGCGCGACAGAAGAATTGATTCTTATCAGCCGATTACCAAACGATTTATTGACGAAGAATAATGTCTGATGTCCGAAGTCCGATGTCGGATGTAAATACATAATACAGAAATGCAGTCAGGAAAATTTAAATTCGAGAAGTTACATGTGTGGCAATTGTCTATGGACTTTGGTGAAAAGATTTATGACATCTCGGCAACGTTTCCGGAAATTGAAAAATACAATCTTCAAACTCAAATCAACAGAGCTGTAGATAGTATAGCCCTGAATTTAGCCGAAGGATGCACCGGAAATAGTAATGCCGAGTTCAGTAAGTTTATTGGATACTCTCTTCGTTCTGTTTCAGAGGTTGTAACCTGTTTGATAAAAGCTATTCGCAGAAGATATATTTCGGAGGAAACTTTTGATGAGCATTATGAAGAAGCATTTATTCTGATGAATAAAATTGCTGCGTTACGTAAGTCATTGAGTAAATAATTTTAAGTAGAATCACATGCTTCATACATCGGACATCGGACATCGGACATCGGACAACAAAACTCCTAGAGAACTCGGCTTTCACTTCCCTGCAGAATTTGCTCCGCAACGTGCTATGTGGCTTTCGTGGCCGCATAAAGAAGCAAGTTGGCCTGGAAAAATTCATACCATTTATAAATCTTATTGCGATTTTATATGGCTCGTTGCACAGGACCAAAAGGTTTGCATCAACGTGAAAGATGAAACCATGAAACAGTTTGCGCTAACGCAACTTCGTCTTTCTTCTTTAAAAGATATTGATGCCGCAGTGAACATTCAATTCTATTTCCATCCTACAAATGATGCTTGGTGCCGCGACCACGGTCCGGCATTTGTGATAAACAACGAAACAAAAAAGAAGGCTATTGTAGATTGGAGCTACAACGCATGGGGCGATAAATATCCTCCTTATGATTTGGACGATGTAATTCCAACTTTGATTGGAGAGAAATTAAATCTGCCTGTTTTTTATCCTCAAATAATTATGGAAGGAGGAAGTGTAGAGTTCAATGGCAAAGGAACTTTGCTTACAACAACTTCTTGTTTGCTGAATAAAAACCGCAATCCAAATCTTTCGCAAAAAGAAATTGAAAAATATTTAGTTGACTATTACGGAGTAGAAAATGTGTTGTGGTTAGGCGATGGAATTGTGGGCGATGATACAGACGGGCACATTGATGATTTGACCCGCTTTGTAAATGAAGATACTGTTGTTACGGTGATAGAAGAAAACAAGAGCGATGAAAACTACGAGCCGTTGAAGGAGAATTCGAAAATGCTTTCGACCATGCGTTTGGAAAACGGAAAGCAGATGAACATCATTGAACTGCCAATGCCAAATAAAATAATTTACGAAGACCAACGCTTACCTTGCTCTTATGCTAACTTCTACATCAGCAATAAATATGTCATCACGCCAACTTTCCGCGATGCGAAAAACGATGAACGCGCTTTAGAAATTCTTCAAAAATGTTTTGCTGATAGAAAAGTAGTAGGGCTTGATTCCACCGATTTAATCTGGGGGCTAGGAAGTTTTCACTGCCTCAGTCAACAGGAACCGGACGTTCAATAAGCGAAATTACGCTCTCGCTTTTACAAATTGCTTTTCGTGTTTCACCTCATCCATCTCAATCTTGCTGATGATTTCATACATAATTTCGGTGGTGCCTGCGCCCATCGTCATTAAACGAATATCGCGGAACGAACGCGCAATACCGTAATCTTCCATATAGCCCCAACCTCCGTGAATCTGCAAACATTCGTTAACCACGTTAAACGATTCTTCGCAACAAAATGCTTTTGCCATAGAAACAATTTTGTAAGCGGCAGGTCCTAGTTCGATATACTCAGCTACTGCGCGGTAAGCGATGGACTTACAAGCCTCTGATGTAACCGCCATCTTTGCAATTTTATGACGCAACACTTGGAATTTGCCGATTGGTCTGCCGAACGCTTCGCGTTCCTGCATGTAACGTTTTGCTTTTAGTGTAGCATGTGCTGCTGATGCTGCACCAGTAACAGAAGCAATCAATCGCTCTTCTTGAAAATTACTCATGATATAATAGAAGCCGAAATCTTTTTCGCCAAGCAATGCGCTCTTCGGCACTTTGCAGTTTTCAAAAAATAATTGTCCCGTATCGCTTGAATGCATTCCTAATTTGTTGTGAACCGAATTAGCTGTAAAGCCCGGTGTATCTGTATCAAACAACAAAAGCGAAAGCGTGTGTCCTTCACCTGTGCGCACTGCCAGTACAATAAAGTCTGCCATTGTTCCGTTGGTGATAAACATTTTTGAACCGTTCACTAAGTAATGATCGCCTTTATCTTCAGCAGTAGTCTTAATTCCGCCTACATCGCTTCCTGCTCCCGGCTCAGTAATACCTAGTGCGGCAACTTTTTCTCCACGTAAAGCGGGTGCTAAATATTTTTGTTTTTGTTCTTCGGTTCCTAAAGCCAACACTACAGGCAATGGCAAATAAGTATGCGCATAAAGCGACATAGACAATCCGCCAATGTTTGCCTTGGTTAACTCTTCGCTAATGACAACAGCGCTCCACATATCCATTCCACTGCCGCCATATTCTTCAGGAAACGAAACTCCGAAAAACCCTTGCTCGCCCATTTTGCGAAACACTTCGCGGTCGCATATTTTATTCTCCTCCCAGTATTTTACGTTCGGAGTAATTTCAGCTTCACAAAACTGGCGGAATGATTGACGCAATAATTCGTGTTCTGGTGTAAATGGATTGGTTGACATATTAGATTTGTTTTTGTGTTTTGAGAAAACGAAAGTATCAAAATTTGCTTCTTACTAAACCAATTCAGAAATTCTAATTTCTATTTTTACCCGGACACTTTTATCCAAATAGTACATGCCACGAATCCTTCCTTTAACTGACGAAAATATTTCTGACGAAACAAAGTCGGCTTTCGAAAAACATGTGCGCGAACATCAAAGCCGCATTACGAATATGAAAGGCACCATGGGGCGTTCGGTGCTGGCGTTTGAAATTTATATGCGGTGGTACGATTTGTATGGAAACGTAAAGAAGATTACCGGAGAACGCCTTGCTTATTTATTTGCGCATTCCATTTCATCGGAAAGTAATTGTCCGCTTTGCACTACTTATTTCCGGAAAGTGATTATTGAAAACGGAGAAAAACCCGAAGCACTTGTGCTTACCACTGACGAACAAATGCTTCTCGATTTCGGAAGTGAAATTTCTGTTCATGCAGGAAGAATAAATGAAGAACTCTATCAGCGCGTTGCAAAAAAATATAGCGAAGAGGAAATAATTGTGCTCGTTTGTTTTGCCGGACAAATGATTGCTACCAATGTTTTCAGCAACACGCTTGAAGTTGAAATTGATGATTACCTCGCGCCCTATACTTCACTTACTAAAGAATAAAACATGGAAACAAACCTCAAAGGAAAAGCCGCCTTCATTACCGGTGCTGCGCACGGGCAGGGAAGAGCCGCAGCTTTGGCTCTCGCAAAAGAAGGTGTAAACATTGCCGCCTTCGACATTGCCAAACAACTCGACTATCCGAAATATGAATTCGGTTCGAACAACGATTTGGAAACATTGAAAGCTGAATGCGAAAAGCTCGGAGTAAAATGCGTTACACACAAAGGCGATGTGCGCAGCGATGAAGTTATTTCACGCGCGGTTAATGAAACACATGCGGCCTTCGGCCGCATTGATATTCTCTTCAACAACGCGGGCATTTGCGCTTATGGTCTGGCGCACGAACTAAGCGAAGCCGAATGGGATAATATGATTGGTATCAATTTGAAAGGACCGTGGTTAGTGGCGCGCAGAATTATTCCTATTATGATTGCGCAGAAGAGCGGAGTGATTTTGAATAATTCTTCGGTGCTTGGTTTGCGTGGTGCTAACCGCCTTTCGCATTACGTGGCGAGTAAGTGGGGAGTTACCGGTCTCACCAAATCGCTCGCCATTGAGTTGGCGCAATACAATATCCGCGTCAACTCTATTCACCCAACGGGAGTAAACACGCCTATGCAGGATGGTCTTGCAGCCATCGAAGGTTCAACTGCTTTAGAAATTGCAGAGCGCAGCGCAGGAAATCTTTTGCCTGTGCCTTGGGTAGAGCCCGAAGATGTGGCGAATGCTGTGGTGTTTCTTGCCTCTGACAATGCCCGCTACTTAACAGGCAGCGAGTTTGTGGTAGATGCAGGATTGTTGACGAGGTAACGAAGTATTATTTTATTCCGTAAATCCACAACACAAAAAAAAGCGCGACTCTTTCGAATCGCGCTCTTGTATTGTCTGACGTCTTGTGTCTTACTTAATAATCTCAGTTACCTGACCTGCACCTACTGTTCTTCCACCTTCACGAATAGCGAAACGAAGACCTTTCTCCATAGCGATAGGATAGATAAGTTTTACAGAAAGTGTAACGTTATCACCAGGCATAACCATTTCAACACCTGCTGGCATTGTAATTTCACCGGTAACGTCAGTTGTACGGAAATAGAACTGCGGACGGTATTGGTTAAAAAATGGAGTGTGACGTCCGCCTTCTTCTTTGCTCAACACGTAAGTTTCGCATTTGAATTCAGTGTGCGGAGTTACAGAACCCGGCTTAACAACTACCATTCCACGCTTGATTTGTTCTTTTTCAATACCACGAAGAAGAAGACCTACGTTATCGCCTGCCTCACCTCTATCAAGAATCTTACGGAACATTTCAACACCGGTAACAGTTGAAGTCAACGCTTTTTCGCCTTCCTTCTGCAAACCAATTAATTCTACAGGATCGTTGGTGTTAGTAACACCTCTTTCAATACGACCTGTTGCAACCGTTCCACGACCAGTGATAGAGAATACATCCTCTACCGGCATCAAAAACGGCTGGTCTACCATACGCGGAGGAACCGGAATAAAACTATCAACTGCTTCCATCAACTCATCGATTTTAGCTACCCATTTTGCTTCACCGTTCAATGCACCAAGTGCAGAACCCTGAATAACCGGAATGTTAGCGCCATCATATTTATAGAATGTCAAAAGGTCGCGAATTTCCATTTCTCCTAACTCAAGAAACTCAGGATCTTCAACCAAGTCAACTTTGTTCATGAATACAACAATCTGAGGAACACCTACCTGACGGGCAAGCAAGATGTGCTCACGCGTTTGTGGCATAGGACCATCAGTAGCTGCAACAACAAGTATAGCACCATCCATTTGGGCAGCACCCGTAACCATGTTCTTAATATAATCCGCGTGACCAGGGCAATCAACGTGAGCGTAGTGACGCTTAAGCGTTTGATATTCTACGTGTGCAGTATTAATAGTGATACCTCTTTCTTTTTCTTCAGGAGCGTTATCAATTGAAGAATAGTCGCGCACTTCTGCAAGACCTTTCTTTGAAAGCACGGTAGTGATAGCGGCAGTCAAAGTTGTTTTGCCGTGATCCACGTGACCGATTGTACCGATGTTTACGTGCGGCTTGTCTTTAATGAATTTTTCTTTAGCCATTGTTATTGTTTTTAATTGTTCTGTTTAATTGTTTATTGAAAATTTTAATTGTCTTTTTTGATTCTATTTCACTACTACTTTAGAGCCGTTGATGAGAATCGAACTCGCGACCTCTTCCTTACCAAGGAAGTGCTCTACCACTGAGCTACAACGGCTTGTTGTATTCAGTGAACTGTAATCGGTGAAACAGCGAAACAGTTAATTGACTGATTACCGTTTTCCTGACCACTGATCACTTCTACAGAGAGCGGGAGACGAGGCTCGAACCCGCGACCTACAGCTTGGAAGGCTGTCGCTCTACCAACTGAGCTACTCCCGCATTAAATATTACTTAAAAGAACGAAAATATACTTCAATCAACTTATCTCTTTCCGGGAGAATTAAGTGGGGAGAGAAGGATTCGAACCTTCGAACTCGTAAGAGGACAGATTTACAGTCTGTTGTCGTTGGCCACTTGACTATCTCCCCTTTTTGTTGAAGGCGATTCTTATTTAAAAACCTGGAGCCGAGGATGGATTCGAACCTCCGACCTTCCCGATAATTAATCGGGATGATCTACCGAAGCGCTCATTTTTTATCAAAGAACGTTTTTCAAAACCTGAGCCCGAGGATGGATTCGAACCTCCGACCTGCTGATTACAAATCAGCTGCTCTACCAACTGAGCTACTCGGGCTTATTAATCTGCACCATGTCTTACTCACTTTCGACCTTCCCGATAATGAATCGAGATAATCTACCAACTGAGTTACCCAGGCTTAGTAATTTTTTATCTACACAATATGCAATGAACACACCGTTTTTAAAAACGGAGCGCAAATCTAAACAGTTAATTGAATTTTCAAAAAGCGCAGAAAAAACTTTTCGTGCAATCTGTTTTCAGAGAAGAATACTTTGTGCCGGTTTCAGTAATACTTGCATACCATTTGGATTTTTAGATTGTGTAATTATATTTGCGCTCCCAAAAAATACAAGAAAATATGTACGCAATAGTTGAAATAGCAGGACAACAGTTTAAAGCAGAAGCCGGAAAGAAACTTTACGTGCATCGTTTAGAAGGAAATGCAGGTGATGCTGTCTCTTTTGACCGCGTGTTACTGACTGATGATAGTGGCACTGTAAAAGTTGGAACACCCGTAGTAGCCGGTGTTAAAGTAAACGCAAAAATTCTTTCGCACTTGAAAGACGACAAAGTGTTTATCTACAAAAAGAAAAGAAGAAAGACTTACGAGAAATCTCAAGGTCACCGTCAATCGCTTACTCAAATTTCTATTGAGAGCATTGCTTAAATAAACTAAATCATTAACCAATTTCTTCCACATTAAAAATGCGGAATGAAACAAATCAAAAGGTCATGGCACATAAAAAAGGAGAAGGTAAAGTAAAGAACGGTCGCGATTCGCATAGCAGACGTTTAGGTGTAAAAATTTTCGGTGGCGATACAGCTAACCCGGGAAACATTATCATTCGTCAGCGTGGTACTAACTACCACCCGGGCAATGGAGTAATGAAAGGTAAAGACCACACTATCTTCGCAGTAATTGAAGGTGTAGTGAAATTTACAAAAGGTAAAAACGACAGACAGTTTGTGCATGTGATAGCTGATACAGTAGCGGCTGCATAAATTATCAAAACTCATAAATGAAAAAGTCCCCCAATTTTTTGCGGGACTTTTTTTATGTCTGTAATTGAACAAATGGAGAATTATATCAATCGTTGTTTCTTCAATCCAAGTATAGCCGCTAGTTGCATCGCAACAATAATTACGAATATCGGGAGAAGAGATATCAAAACATTTTTCACGTATCCATTTTCCAAAAACAAAGTATTGTAGGCTTCCATGCACCAATGCAGCGGAGAAATTTTCATAAGTAAGTGTAACGATTCAGGCATGGCAAAACTCGGAACAACAATACCTCCGATAGCGGCAAGAATTACTACTGATACTGCACCAAAGCCGATGGCTTGTTCCATACTTTTGGCATAAACACCAATGAGCACGCCATAGCTTACGGCACACCAGCCGCAGGCTAAGGATACTAAAAACAATGAGCCCAAGTTTTCGGGTAACACTAATTTAGGTAAGGCGATGTGCGGAAATAAAAATATGCCGAGCGAAAAAATAACAAGCACTTGCGCGAGCGTAACTACTATGTAAGTAATTTGCTTAGCCGCTAAATTTAAAATGAAACTGGTTGGCAAAGTTTTTAGCCGAATAAAACTGCCGCTGATTTTTTCTTTCACCACATTGGTGCTTAGCGATACCACGATAAAGAACATCGCGAAGATGGTCCATGCCGGAACGTTGTGTTGTGTGGCATTCGGAATCTTGCGGCTGCCGTCTTTAGCCGTAGGAATTTGATCGATGCTCGATTTGTTGTTTAAGATTTGTTGCTCTAAACTATCAGGCAATTTTTTGTTGCTCATAGCTTGATACAAAGCCTGCAACACCGCACGGTTTTCAGTGAACTGTTGTGCGCTTTTCAAAGCTCCGTTCACTGATAAGCGAAATGATTCCTGCAAAACTGGATTATAAAACATGCTTACAGGTGGAGTTTCTTTTACGGACGAAGAATCCTGTGGAGTGTTCACCGCCATTCCAAATTCTGTCAACGCCTTACCGGTAATGTTTTGCGATTTTGATTTTAAGGCGGAAGAAAATCCTTGAGGCACAACAACAGCAATTAATGCATCCTTAGCGTGCATGGAATCAGTAAGTTGTTTATCGGTAATCGAGGAATCTGCCTTTTGCAAATCGAACATGCCGATTTTTTTCAGCGCATCAATAAACTGCAAACTGCTTTCGCCACCATCGCGGTTGCACACGAGCATCGGCACCGTGTTATCGTTTATCATTTTCAAACTGCTGTTCTGTATGCTGGTGATGACCACCACTAACAGCACCGGCATAAGGAACATAACCGCCAATGCAGCTTTGTCGCGAAGCATAATGCGGAGTTCTTTTAGTATGGCGGTGTAGAGTTTATACATTATGAATCGCGATACGACCTTCCGGTTAAGTTTAAAAATAATCCTTCGAGTCCGTCCTGTTTGTGTTCCTCCAAAAGAGTTTGCAAATCGTTCTGCGCAATTATTTTTCCTTCATCTATCAACGCTACCTTAGTGCAAAGCGATTCTGCTTCGGTTAAATGGTGCGAAGTATAAATCAAAGTTGTTCCTGCCTTGTTCAGTTCTTTAAGGTAGTCAACAATAGCATGGCGCGTTTGCACATCTACACCGGTAGTTGGTTCATCAAGAAATAAAATTTGCGGACGATGAACTACACCAATGGCAAGGTTCACACGGTTTTTCATTCCCCCCGAAAACTTTGAAACAGGTTTATCGGCTACGTGACTTAAACCTAGAACTTCTAATAATTCTTTAGTGCGCTCTTTAATTTTTTTTTTGTTCAGTCCCGCCCAAGCGCCAAAGAATTCTAAATTTTCTGTTGGCGATAATTCCTGATAAAATGAATGATGTTGCGGAGCAAAACCGAATAGCTTTTTTACATCTTTATCTTCCGAAATTTCTTTGCCCAGAAGTTTAATGCTGCCGCTTTTAGCTTGAAGCACACCGGTCATCAAATTCATTAGCGTGGTTTTTCCTGCACCGTTGGGTCCGAGCAAACCAAAGCGTTCACCAGCAGCAATATGCAAATTGAAATCTTTGAAAACTACTCCTGAGTTTTCGGCATATTGAAAGTTGAGATTCTGAATTTGAATGGCTGCAGATTCCATACTTACCACTTGATTTTATACAAAGCTTTAAATGCGGCCTTTTCCTTTTCGGCAATATTCAAAAGCATATCGCCCATTACATTAAAATCCTGTTGTTCGGTTATTCTGCCTTTATAAATTCCTGATGCTTGCACAGAAGATGCGCGCCACAAATCGCCAATGGCAGTAAACTGTTTCGACATTTCTAACAACTCATCCTTCTTTACAAACGGGTGTGCTTGTTGCAAAAATGCGGCATACACAAAACGAAATCCAGCACCACCAGTTCCTATTTCCTCACCCATGCGAACCAATTGCGCAAGGTACAAACCACCTCTGCGCACTCCTAAACTTTCGCGCCATGTTTTAATTCTTCCGGCAGTAAAGCGAATTCCGGCAACACCTAAAATCGGCACCGGTGTCTCCGTCATAAACCATGAGGCGTGTTTAATGCCTTTTATAATTCCCTTCTTAATCCGTTCTTCTGAAACCGGTTCGCTTGTTTTTGGGAAGTAAATTTGTCCGTTAGGTGCAAGAGCGCCTTTGGCAAAACGTACGCGCTCTAAATCGTATGCTGAAATTGTTGTAACGGTTTCCATTACCGGGTCGCTTACTAAATAAGTGTCGTTTTCTTTTCCGTAAACAACCAGATTGTGCGCATTGAAATGAAAGCGAAATTCTTTTGGAAAATAAGTAAGGTGGTAAACGCCTACTTGACAACCGGCAGGTTGACCTTTCGCCAAACAATCATCTAAAAAAAGTTGCGCTTTTTCTTTACTGCTGAAAGTTTTGCGCTCAATTTTTACACCGAGTGCGCTGCAAGTGCGCGTGAAAATCTGCCCCGGCATAGTGCGAAAAGAAATTGCAGGTCCGCCACTTATTTTTAAGAAAGGAATATGGATGTAAAAAATTCCTGCACCAATACCGAAAGCTAATGGCTCGGTAATTTGATGAATTCCCATGTGGCGTAACAAATTGGTTGTAACTCCGTTTTCGCAATGAGCTGCTTGAATATGTTGAAAGTCTAATTGCATGTTTCAAATCAGGTTTACCACAGATGAACGCGGATAAACGCTGAGAATTTAATCTTTGTTTATCTGTGCAATCTGCGGTGAAAAATTCTTTAACTCAATTATAGTTACATCAAACACCTCGGCATATTTCTGCAACTTTTTATCCGAAAGATTTTTGAAGACATTAGGCTTCAAGTGTCGCTTGATAGTCCATTGCCAAAAACCAGTATAAGCGGCAACAATCGG
Organism: Bacteroidota bacterium; assembly: GCA_947479455.1. GTDB lineage: Bacteria > Bacteroidota > Bacteroidia > Chitinophagales > LD1 > Bog-950. The sequence continues at coordinate 74,767 of CANJZE010000016.1, read as the reverse complement.
CAAGTCCATCATGTTCAATTCCATGAAAAATAAAATAGGAGAAGCTTCACCGTTCTTTACTTTTTCGCGAGCATTCGCAGTTCGTGCTTGTGCCTCTTCCCAAGTAATACCAAGTGCATCGGCTTTTACCTGCCAGCCGCGACTTAACGCAGTGGTATAATCACCTTTTTCATCCACCGCATAACAAACTTCTTTGGTAAACTTATCAAGCGGAGAGGGGTCTTGAGGAATTTCGCTTTGCTTCATATTGAAATACAATTACGCTGCGCGATGATTACACGGATAACAACCGTTGATTTCGCAGCTAATACAATAGAGAAATTCTGGTTTTTATTTTGCATTTATCGAACTGTCTTTATCAATTGCCTTTATCTGTGTAATCGTTGCGAAGCACGCACAGCGTAATTAGCACACGGTGAGATACGCATACACATATGCGAAGCGCGCACTTTCCGGAACCATAAGTAACAGCTTTTGTCCTTTTTGCAATTTGCCTTTGCTCAACAATTCATCAATCATTAAATAAATGGAACCGGCTCCTACATTTCCAACTTCGGTCAAGTTGCTGAACCATTTCTCGTGCGGAATTCCAATTTGCATCTCTTCCAATTTTGCAGCTATTTTCTTCCTGAAAAATTCACTAGAAATATGAGGAAGGAAAAAATCGAGTGCCGCGGTATTGAGGTTGTGTTTGTCAATAATTCCTTTTAATGTCTGATAGCCTAAGTCAATAATGTGTTCATCCAGCAAACGCACATCCTGTTTCATAGCAAAAACAGATTTACCCGTAATTTCTTCAGCAGAAAATTCCATGTAGCTCTTCAAAGAACCATCGGGCAATTTATCGCCACCTTGATACATACAGGTTTCTACTAGATGCGCATACGATGAACTTTCCATCCACTCAATACGCAATGAAACACCGGTTTCATTTTTCTTATCAGAAACCAAAAATGCACCGGCACCGTCACTCAACATCCAACGCAAAAAATCTTTTTCGAAAGCAAGGTTCGGATTCTCTTCCAATGCGGCTAATTGTTTCGCTTCTTCTTCAAACGAAGAGGCGCACATTAGTTTTGAAGTTCTTTCAGAGCCAGCAGTCACCGCTTTTTGAACCTCACCACTTTTAATGGATAGGTAAGCATACTTCAAGGCTTGCATTCCAGCACAACAATTTCCGGAGGGAGTCAGCACTTCAATAGCACCAGTCTCGGGTAACCAGCCATGCACCATTACACCATGCGAAGGCATCACCTGGTCGGGTGATGAAGTTCCGCAACTTAGTAATTGAATTGTTTTTAATTCTTCAGGATTGTTTTTGAAAAGTTCACGAACGGCTAACGAAACCATTTGCGCGTTGGTGTGCGTTGACTTCCCGCCTTTCTCCAAAGCGTAGAATCTACGCTTAATGCCGTTGTTGCGAAGAACAATGCTTCTTGAACGCGATGGTTTACCATTCACCAATCCCAAATAGCTCTCTATTTCATCGTTTGAAATAGGATTGTTTGGAAAAAAGTGAGCAGCGCGGTTTATATAAACTTGCTTCAAAGACATTTACTGCGGGTTAATCAATTCGAAATTTAAGAGCGCGAACATAAATATTTAAGTGATACTAAACTACTTTTTGAGAAGGCCAGATTGCCGATTTTCTTACCCTGTTACCGAGCTATTGTGTTTTCTAGCGCAGTCACCCAATTGCAATAAGCATTGGCATGTTTTAAATCTATCTTGCTTTTAATGGAATAGTTGAGTTCCAGAATTTGTTCTGCCGTTTTGTTGCAGAAAACTTTACAGGCAAGTTCTGTATCGGTAGAAATATATTTTGCAGCATCGCGACTGACTAATGCCATTACCGCACCTGTGGCTAATTGTGTTTTGTAAGAATCAGATTTTGAAAAAATATCTTGTAACATTTCTTTATCGCAGCCACCCACATACGCGATTGCAATTCCCAAACCGCGCCATAAATCTTTGTGCCGTTCAACTGCAAATCCTTCTATCATAGTTTTTGTATCAGCAACAATTCCTTTGTTCAAATACCAAATGCTTCTTCCAATGCCTTGGTCAATCGCACCGGATGCAACTGCATTTTCAACAGCAAGCTTTAAATGATTAATGATGCTTCTTCTGCGTCTGAATATTCCTTCGTAATAACCATAGCCATCTAAAACACGATAGCGCATCATTGGATTTAATTCCGGTAAATAAGTGATTGGATTTTTCAATTGCTGTGCCAACGCCCAACCTAAACCAACATGCACTTGTGTAGTATGAGCCGATGCTGCTTCATTTAAAAACCGAAACCAATTAGTGAGTTGTTCGCCTTGCTTTAAATCTTCTAAAGCAATACTCATGGAAGCAGATTCAAAAGCAATTGAACGAAATTCAATATCGGTAGATTCTAATTCTGCCACATGCCGTTTCCAATCGGGTGATTCAAAAAAAATATCCTGCACACGCAGAAATGTATTCTGAATGGTTTCCATTTTACCTTGAACAGAATTTTCCACGCTCATGATTCTTTAAGCCGGTTGTGTTTCCCCATAAAACCAAAGCACATCCACATCCTTTATAATTTTTTCATCGCGAGGAACGTTGAGAGCTTCGTTGCTATCAGACACAGGATTTTCTAAACTCATAGTGTAAGGATTCACTGCCATATCCAATGATGTTCCTTTGGCATGGTGGCTTACTCTGCGGAAAATTTCTGCCGCTACTTTTTCGAGAACAGAAATATTTTCTCCAATTTTCTCTAACAACTTATCGCCATGCTGTTGTGTGATATTGGTTTGAAAGTCGAGCATGTAGCTGAGGTCAATCGGGTCAACAAATTTGTTTTCGAAAATTTCTGTGTCGAACGGCTGCCAGTCCATAAACAGCTTTTGCATCTGCTCGTGAATTTTGCGGAACTTATGACCCAGCGCATTTTCGTTGCCGAATAAATTTTTAAGCGTGCGTAAATCGGTAAATGCATTGTTGGTGAAAAGCAATGCAGGCACGGCCCAATAGATAGCCCAATCCCACAAAATTTTTGTGCTCATTACCTGCGCATTACCCATCAGCAAATATTTGTTTTGGTAAATAGGAATCCAGCTATCCACTAAACCCAAATGTGTTTGCTCGTAAATCTCCGCGCGGAACTGCACATCTTCTCCACCAAGTTCGCGAAGAATTAAGTCGCTCAACCAAGTATTATTCATCGCAATAAAATCGCTGCCTGGTGAATAGAACGGATCGTGAAATGCTCCGGCTTCTCCGGTTACGCCCCAACGCATACCGCCATCATACAAGCGACCGCTGTGGTGCGCAAAGTGTTTCAATATTTTGAAATCCATTTTGTTGGGTGTTTCGGGTTCAAGCATTTTGTAGCAAAGCGGTTCGTTTATTTTCAACCACTCCAACGATTTTTCATACGTGTCGAAAGTTTCAAACGGATGCACGGCCGGGTCGGCAACAATGCCTATGCTCGTATTTTTTGTCCCCAAAGGAATAACCCAAACCCAATATCCTTTATCGAGAAAGTGAACAGTGCTTAAGTAACGCAGCTTCACCTCGGGATAATTTTTCCATTCTTCGCTCTGGCTCCAATCGGTAATATCAATTACACCGCGCAATCTCCACCACACCGCATTTACTGCATGGTCCATTGGTTTTTCGAAACCAAGTTTGCGTTTTAAAAAACTGTGGCGGCTTGTTGCATCGGCTACCCAACGGCAGGTTGCTTTCACTTCTTCGCCTTTATGTTTGTAATTAACTGTGCTTTGATCTTTGCCAAACTCTACATCTTTTACAAAAGCATCTAACAAAAATTCGGTGCCGTATTCCTGTGTGCGCGATGCGAGATGATTTTCGAAAGTGCCTCTGTCTAACTGATGGCTGGGGGTGTAAAGCCATTTGCGCGGACCGAGTTCTACACGCGATTCAATTATTTCTTTGGTGTGCGATTTGAAAAAGAAACGCAAACCGTATTTCGGCAGCTCATGTTTTTCTAAATATTCTTTTTCACCAATTATTTCGCGGTAGTAGTAGCTTGCTAACTCAACCGTTGACTCGCCAACTTTGTGTGCCGCCTTTGGCGCGTTCTCTTTTCTTCTTTCGAGAACGAGAATTTTAATATCCGGTTTCTTTCTTTTTAGCTGAATGGAAAGTGTAAGACCTGCAAGTCCTCCACCGAGAATAATTACATCGTAATGTTGTTGTGCGTTATTCATGTGTGTGTAATGTTATAGTTACAAATTCGTTTTTTGTTTGAAATTTTGGAATGATGGAATATTGGCATGATGGATGGAATACAGGTCTTGCCTTTCCAATCTTCCATTATTCCATCATTCCAACTCCCTCATAATATTTTTTCTTCTCCCGAATTTTATTCCTCATAAACGGTCTGAACAAAATCGCATTAACCGTCAATACAATTGGTGCAATAATGAACAAAGCAAATAAGAGGTAATACTTATAGACCACCAACCAAGCTGTGCGGTTCTTTCGTTTGCTAATGAAGTTCGCCCAAATTAAAAACAAACGCGGAGCAAGTTTTTCAATAATCATGTAATCTGGTTTTATATCCACCGCGTTTTGGTATACGAGTTGTTGTTGCAGTCCATCAAAATTTACTTTCTGCAAAAACTCTAAAACTGTTTTGCCAAAAACCTTTGTGTTACTGATGTCTTCATCCGAAACTCCGGGCTTTGGAAAAATACCGAGATAGCTGTCCTTCTTGCCGTTCATCATCCAATGCAGAATAGTAATAGCACTTATGGAGTTTTGGTTTCTATCAACCAGCGCAATATTTCCGACAAGATTTGCTCCAGCTTCTTTCAAAATTTTTTTCAGTTTCTCTTGCGAACTCAGCCACATATTCCGCGCACCAATTAAAGTAACCACCGGTGTGTCTTTCAAAATCTTCTTCACTTCATCTGTCGCTAAAATTGAATTGGCAGGAATGCTCAAACTTAAATACCAGGGCTGATAAGCGAACACTACTAAATCGTATTTCGCTTCTTTCAGTTCAATCTTTTCTATTGGAGCAGGAATAGCCAAAACGGTTTCAGGCATGGCATCAAAAAATCTTTCCGATGTCCACGGAAAAGCAAAATCGTTTTTTGGTTTAGCGCGAACAACTTCAACCACCCCTAAATCCCCTTCCCGCTCAGAAAGGCGGGATGAAACAAAAGGGGACTTTAATCCCAATACAAAATTTTCTACAATCTCAGTAAGCTGACCGGTTTGAGAATAATAAAGGACAAGAATTTTTTTGCTCATGGTTGATTAAGAACTTCGCTCTTTTCGCCAGCGAAAATATTATTTGTGTGCTATTATTGCTTATCATAAAACAACAGCAACTATTTTTTGTTCGCATGCGAAACAAATTTCTTTCCTTATTTTTTTTCATTCTTTCTTTCACCTTGCTTCATGCGCAGGATATAAAAACCATTCGCGGGCAAGTGCTCGATAAAGATTCCAAGTATCCGCTGATGGGTGCTAAAGTGGTGGTGGTTGACACCGGAAAAGTAAATGGAACAGTAAGCGATGAAAACGGATATTTCAAATTGGAAGTTCCGCTTGGTCGTGTTTCACTTCGTGCTTCTTACATTGGTTATAAAGATGAAGGCGTAAACAATCTTCTTGTTATTTCCGGAAAAGAAATAAATCAAACCATCGAGTTGCAGGAGAAAGTAACGAACATGAACGAAGTGGTGGTGACAGCGCGCAAAGAACAAGGCAAAGCAAAAAATGAATTTGCGGTAATTAGTGCGCGCTCGTTTGATGTAGAACTCACGAGCCGCTTTAGCGGAAACAGAAACGACCCCGCGCGTATGGCTTCAAACTTTGCAGGCGTAAGCGGTGCTAACGATGCCCGCAACGATATTATTATTCGCGGCAATTCGCCTATGGGCATGTTGTGGCGCCTCGAAGGCATTGATATTCCAAGCCCCAATCACTTTGGCGGTTTCGGCAGCACTGGCGGACCGGTGAGTATGCTCAACAACAACACGCTTTCACACGGAGACTTTTTCACTTCCGCTTTTCCTGCCGAATACGGCAACGCGCTTTCAGGTGTTTTTGATCTAGGTATGCGCAACGGAAACAAAGACAAATTCGAATTTCTTGCGCAACTTGGTTTCAACGGTATTGAAGTTGGAGCCGAAGGACCTTTTGCCAAGAAAAAAAGTCAGGCGAGTTTCATGTTCAACTACCGCTACTCCACGCTCGGTCTTTTCAAATTACTCAAAGTAAATTTCGGAACAGGTACCGCTGTGCCGGAGTATCAGGACTTAACTTTTAAAATTGATATTCCTACCAAGAAGGCGGGCGTGTTTCGCTTTTGGGGCTTGGGCGGTTTAGATAAAATTGAATTACTCGGTCACGTAGTTGACATCAGCAAGCCCGCACAAAATTTATACGGCAACGAAAACATTGACCTCTACAACAAAGTGCAAACGGGCATGTTCGGCTTTTCGCATACTTACTTCATCAATCCGAAAACGTATTACAAACTCATGCTCGCAGCCACGCACCAAACCCAGCGTGCCGATATTGATTCCATCGAACCTATTTACAGAACAGAAATAATCCGCACCAATAAAGTTTCGCTTCGTCAGAATAAATATAGTGCACACATCATGACCAACAGCAAACTCAATGCAAAAAACACCGTCACCGTTGGTTTAATTGCAAACGTTTACGATTTGAAATTTGCCGACAGCGTTTTATACGGAAGTGTTTTTGTGCCTATGAAATATGGCAAAGGGTTCAGCACACAAGTAGAAGCATACGCCATGTGGAAACACAAATTCAGTGAGCAACTTTCGCTCAATTTAGGTATGCACGCGCAGTATTATTCGCTCAGCAGCAGCTTTGCGCCCGAGCCGCGCGCGGGTTTAAAATATCAGTTCCGCGAAAATCAATCTATCAGCATTGGTTATGGTTTGCATCATCAGATTCAGCCTTTGCCTACGTATTATAATTACGAAGTTTCGCTGAGTGCCAACCGCGCGCCCACTAATTTGAAAATGGATTTTACACAAAGCAATCATATGGTGCTTGGTTACGATTTAACCTTCGCCAAAGATTTTCATTTAAAAGCCGAAACCTATTTTCAATACATCAACAATGCACCCGTGGAGCAAACAAAATCTTCGTTCAGCATGTTGAATTCGGGGGCAGATTTTGCTACGCCTAGCAACACCAACCTCGTCAACAAAGGTGTTGGCAGAAATTATGGTTTGGAATTGACCATCGAAAAATTCCTCAGCAAAAATTATTACTTCCTCGTTACGGGTTCTTTCTTTCAATCGGAATATAAAGGCAGCGACAACGTATGGCGAAACACTGCCTTCAACGGTCATTATGTGGTCAATGCACTGGCGGGTTATCAATATGTTTTTGGCGGCAAAAAGGATATAGCCAAGCGCCACACCCTTTCGGCCGATATGAAAATGACAGGCGCGGGCGGGCGTTATTACACGCCTATTAACCAGGCCGCCAGTGCTGCGCAGCACGCGCAGGTGCTCATAGATAACGAGGCGTTCTCGCTAAAATATAAAGACTACTTCCGCCTCGATTTAAAAATTGCTTACCGCCTAAGCTTCAAAAAAATTACGCAAGAAATTTCTATCGACTTGCAAAATGTAGCTAACATCAAAAACATTTTTCGAAAGGTTTACAACCCGCGAACCAACTCTTTGAACAACGAATACCAGCAGGGCATTTTCGTTTTGCCGCAATACAAAATTTTGTTTTGAGAAAACCATGATTCATAAAAACAACCTTAGGTCACGCCCATACCTTAGTCCCTTCACTGCAATTGGTGCAGATATCAATCTCCTTTCTGGATTTTAATATACGCGAACGAAAAGATTGATACAAATCGCTCTGCCATATTTCGGAAAAAGTTTTCGTGTTTAAATCACCTAACTGATGTTGCGCATCTTTATCGAAACAGCAAGGAACAATTTTGCCATCCCAAGTAATTACACAACTGTGCCACAGTTTCCAGCAGTGGTTTAGCAACTCATTTTTTATCTCGTAAGAACCATCGTTTTGTTTTTTGTAGCGCGAATATTTATCGTTCTGCGGAATTAAATCGTTACCGTTTTTGAAATCGTAAATCTGCGCAGTTTTTAGTTTTACTTCATCTACTCCTATTTCTTTAGCGAGTCTTTGTAGTTCATCAAGTTGATGCTCGTTTGGTTTTACAACAAGGAACTGAAAAATAATATTCGGGGTTTTGGATTTCATTTCACGCTTGGCACGAACTAAATTTTTGGTTCCTTCTATTACCTTTTCCAAACTTCCGCCAATGCGATACTGCTCATAGGTTTCTTGAGTTGTGCCATCAATGGAAATTAAAATGCGGTCGAGACCACTCTCTACCGTTTCCTTTGCTTTGCGCTCGGTAAGAAAATGCGCATTGGTGGAGGTAACCGTGTAAATATTTTTTTGCGAAGCGTATTGTACTAACTCTAAAAACTTTGGATGCAGATACGGCTCGCCCTGAAAATAGAAGTAGAGGTAAATCAGTTTGTCGCCAATTTCATCCACCGTTTTTTTGTAGAAGTTATAATCAAGATTTCCGGTTGGGCGAGTAAATGATTTTAAACCACTGGGGCATTCAGGGCAACCGAGATTGCAGTTAGTGGTTGGTTCAATAGAAACATTAAAAGGAACTCCGCGCTGTACCGGCTGCTTCGTAAGTTTTGAATAATAGAAGGACGACAGCACACTCGCGGCATTCGCAATTTTTTTTTTGTTGAGTTTAGAAATAAACAGAAGCGAGTCGGAGAAATTCATCAAGCGTAAATATATGAAGTGACGCGTACCGATGAGTCAGGAGGAAACCGCAATCCTATACTTTTTAAAAATGCTTAGTCAAGAATCTTTTTCACTAGCCCTTGCAACACTACTCCAGGTCCTACTTCAATAAACTCAATAGCGCCATCGGCAGCCATTTGTTTTACCGATTGCGTCCAGCGAACGGGAGAAGTAAGTTGTGCGATTAAGTTTTCTTTTATCACATCGGGATTTGTTTCTGCTTTTGTAGAAACGTTTTGATATACCGCACAAACGGGAGTATTGAATTTTGTTTGATAGATAGCTTCTGCCAATTCTTTACGCGCTGGTTCCATTAGCGGAGAATGAAACGCACCGCCCACAGGCAACTTAATCACTTTGCGAATGCCAGCTGCTTTTATTTTTTCCATAGCTTCGTCAATTCCTTTTACGCTTCCTGAAATAACCAACTGACCAGGTGCGTTGTAATTAGCGGCAACTACTACTTCATCTTTTATCTCCGCGCATATTGCTTCAACCTGCGCTTCGCTTTCGTAATTTAAAACCGCTGCCATTGTAGAGGGAACTAATTCACAGGCGCGCTGCATTGCCAATGCACGAACAGAAACTAATCGCAATGCATCTTCAAAGTTCAATGTTTGGTTAGCTACCAATGCGGAAAACTCTCCGAGGGAATGTCCAGCAACCATATCGGGCTTTACGTTTTCAAGTAATGCAAATGAAATTACCGAGTGCAAAAAAACGGCAGGCTGAGTAACCTTTGTTTGCTTTAGTTCTTCGTCAGTTCCTTCGAACATTATTTTTGAAATGCCAAAACCGAGTATTTCATCGGCACGATTAAACATTTGTCTGGCAGTTTCAGATTGCTCAAACAAATCTTTTCCCATTCCTGTGTATTGGGAGCCTTGACCCGGGAAAACGTATGCTTTCATTGATTAGTGATTGGTTGATTAGTTGATTGGTTGATTAAGTTGGTTGTGTTACGATAAAGCAAACTACTCACTAAATCAACTCAATTCACTCAATCAACTACACCCTAACTTAGTTTTGCAGAAATCAAATTAATAAACTCACTTCTCGTTGATTGCTTTTCAAACTCACCGGTGAAAGCAGATGTAGTAGTAACAGAGTTTTGTTTTGAAACTCCACGCATCATCATGCACAAATGTTTGGCTTCAATAACTACAGCAACACCAAGCGGATTCAATGCCTCTTGTATAGCATCGCGAACTTGTATTGTTAAACGCTCCTGCACCTGCAATCTTCTTGCAAACACATCTACCACACGAGCCAACTTACTTAATCCAACAATCTTTCCGTTAGGTATGTAAGCAATATGCGCACGTCCGAAAAACGGAAGCATGTGGTGTTCACAGAGCGAATACAATTCAATATCTTTTACAATCACCATCTGGTTGTGCTTCTCATCGAACAAAGCTCCGCGCAAAATTTCAACAGCATCTAACTCGTAACCTTGTGTTAAGAAGTGCATGGCCTTCGCAACTCTTTCGGGAGTTTTTTCCAAGCCATCGCGGCTTACATCTTCTCCTAATGCTTTTAAAATTTCACTGTAGTGGTCTTTAACCAGTGTAAGCGTTTCGGGATTATAGATTTCTTTTTTCTCGTAGTGTTTCATGGTGTGGTTTTATGGTTCGCGGTTCACGGTTCGCAGTAAAGACAGGATTTGTATTACTGTGAACTGCCAGCCGGCAACTGTCAACTGGTCTCTCCGTAATACTCAACGTAAATATTCTCTGTCTCGACTAACTTAATGCAATGCAACTGACAAGTGGTAATGTGAGGAGCAATCCATTTCCAAATCTGCTTCACTACATTTTCTGTACTTGGAAGAACACCTTTCAATTCAGGCACATCCATGTTGAAGTTCTTATGGTCTAGGCGTTCAACAATTTCGCGCTTCATAATTTTAGCGAGTTCGTGAGCGTTCATGATAAATCCTGTATCGGGATTCGGTTCTCCTTTCACGGTAACAAACACATCGAAGTTGTGACCGTGCCAGTTCTTATTGGCGCACTTGCCGAATACCTCATCGTTCTGCTCTTCCGTCCAGTCAGGATTGAAGAGGCGATGTGCTCCGTTGAAATGTTCTCTTCTTGTGAGATATACCATTGCTTCCTATCCGTTATACTTTTCTAAAATCATCGCATGTCCATGCGCGCCCGCAGCACAAGCCGATAGCAACGCATACTTCCCATTCTCTTTAATCAATCTATTTGCAGCGGTGGTCACCAAGCGTGCACCGGTAGCACCAAACGGATGACCGAGCGATAAACTTCCACCCCACAAATTCAATTTCTCCATTGGCACAACGCCTACTGCTTTGTCTCTTCCTAATTTTGTTTTTGCAAATTCATCACTTGCCATACATTTGAGGTTGGCCATTATTTGTCCGGCAAATGCTTCGTGAAATTCGAACACATCCATATCGCTGATGTTCATTCCTGTTTTGGTCAACAACTTGCTCATAGCGTAAGTTGGTCCCAACAAGAGTTCTTCATTCAAATCGCAACCGCTGAAAGCATACGAGTGTAAGTATGCTTTTGGTTTCAATCCTAACTCCTTTGCTTTATCTTCTGTCATCAACAAAACCACAGCTGCGCCATCGGTTAAGAAAGAGGCGTTAGCCGCAGTAATCGTTCCTCCTTCTTTTACAAATGCAGGTTTTAGTTTCGAAATTTTTTCCATCGTGGTATCGGCACGGAAGCCGTTGTCTTTGCTGATGCGCTTGAACTTAGGCGCAGATTCCACCGGTGCAATTTCATGTGCAAGTGTTCCATCGGCATCTGCCTTGGCAGCGAGTTGATGCGAGCGCACAGCAAACTCATCCTGCTCTTGACGTGTCACACCATAACGAGCGGCAAGAATATCGCAGTCGAGTCCCATTGTTTTGTTCGTGAGGAATTCGGCAATGGCGGGAGCCTCGGGTTTAAAATCAACCGGACGAAGTGTAGAAAGAAACTTCAACGAATCACCCAGACCTTTGAGTTTTTGTGCCTTGAATAATTTCTTGCGCATAGGGCGGTTGAACAAAATAGGCGCATCACTCGCGCAGTCGGTTCCACCGGCTATCACCACATCGGCATCGCCATTTTGCAGCACGTGCATAGCGGTCACGATTGCCTGGTTCGCGCTGATGCAAGCCATCGTCACGGTATGGCAAGGTGCGGTTTGCGGTATGCCCGCAGTGAGAGCCGCTTCGCGCGCCACGTTGCTGGTTTTTACATTGGTAATAACGGTGCCCATAACCACATAGCCCACCTGTTTAGGGTCAATGCCTGTTTTGTTGAGCAGCCCTTTGATGGCAAACTGCCCCAGTTGGTAACTCATCAAATCCATATAATCGGTGCCCGAGCGCAGGAAGGGTGTGCGCGCTCCGTCTATTACTACTATTCGTTTGCTCATGGTTGTTTTTTTGAGAGGGCGAAGATAGAAAAGTTAGTGGTTCGCGATTTGGGACAACTTCTTTCGCCTTTCGCCCTACCCTCCCCGTTGAAAATTCCTCCCCCGCTGTTAATTACTTACCAAAATAATTGCCGCGCAATTTCTGCGCAAGATTATTTTCGCGCTCGTTCTGAAAATGAAAACAGAACGTTCCCGAAACAAGTTCGGGATGAAACAAAAACTTTTTCACCATGTCACAAGCTACAGCAATTATGAACCAACTCTCTGACCGCATCAACCAAATGCAGGAATCTGCCACTATCAAAATGAGCAAAATGAGCCGCGAATTAAAAGCGCAGGGTCACGATGTAATTGATTTGAGTTTGGGCGAACCCGATTTTGACACGCCTCAATACATTAAAGATGCAGCCAAGCTTGCCATTGACAAGGGCTATACTAAATACACGCCTGTGCCGGGTTACCCCGAGTTGCGCAAAGCGATAGTGCAGAAATTTAAGCGCGATAATAATCTCGATTATACCATGGAGCAGATTGTGGTTTCTACCGGAGCTAAACAATCTATTGCCAATGTGGTATTGAGTTTAATAAATCCGGGCGATGAAGTTTTGTTACCCGCGCCTTACTGGGTTAGTTATGCTGCCATTGCCGAACTTGCCGAAGGTAAGTGCGTGGAAATTCCTACTACGATTGATTCTAATTTTAAAGTGACTGCCGATTTGCTTGAGCAATACATTACGCCTAAAACACGGCTGATGATTTTTTCATCGCCTTGTAATCCTACTGGCTCGGTGTTTTCGCACGATGAACTGAAGGCGATTGCTGCCGTGGTAAAGAAGCACCCTAACCTGTTTGTGCTATGCGATGAAATTTACGAATACATCAATTTCACCGGGCAGAAGCATACGAGCTTGGCGGAGTTCAGTGAGATAAAAGAACAGGTGATTACCGTAAACGGTTTCAGCAAAGCATTTGCCATGACAGGCTGGAGACTCGGTTATATCGGTGCTCCGCTTTTTATTGCTAAAGCATGCGATAAAATGCAGGGACAGTTTACTTCGGCTCCGTGCTCTATCACACAAAAAGCAGGCGAAGCTGCTTTGCTTGGCGATATGACTCCGAGCTTCGACATGGTGAAAGAATTTAAAAAACGTAGAGACCTGGTTTACGGTTTGCTGAAAGAAATTCCGGACTTGAAAGTGAATTTACCCGAAGGTGCTTTCTATTTTTTCTTCGATGTAAGTTCTTATTTCGGAAAAACATTTGAAGGCAAAGCGTTGAATACTCCGGAAGATATTTCTCTTTACATTTTGAGCGAATCGAAATTGGCTGTGGTGAGTGGTGAATCATTCGGAGATAAAAATTGTCTTCGTTTATCATACGCAACTTCAGAAGAAAAACTTAGAGAAGCTTGCAAGAGAATGAAGGATGCATTCTCGAAACTTGCTTAGGGTATTTTCATTTCCGAATTTTCAAATTTCCGAATTTACTAATTGCACTAAATGCCAGCTAAACTCAACTTCTCCAACCTCAGCGTTCTCATCATAGGCGATGTAATGGTTGACTTTTATTTATTCGGAGAAGTGAACCGCATTTCGCCTGAAGCACCGGTGCCGGTGGTAGAAATATCGAGCAAAGAATCGCGCCCCGGTGGTGCGGCAAATGTGGCGTTGAATATTTCTGAACTCGGAGCAAAACCAATTTTGCTTTCGATGGTGGGCAGAGATGCAACGGGCAACTCGCTGATTAAAATGTTGCGCGAAAACGGAGTAAAGACGAATCACGTACTGCAAAACAAAAACCGTGTAACCACTTTAAAGACTCGCATTTTTGATGAAGACAAACAGGTGGTTCGTTTTGATGAAGAAGAAGTGGATGATGTAAACGAAGCACAGGAAACTTTGCTGATAAAGGAATTCAGAAAAATTCTTTTGAACGATAAGCCCGATATCATCATCATTCAGGATTACAACAAAGGGGTGCTTACTAAATATTTCATCAAGCAAATTTTATTGCTCGCCACCAAAAGCGGAATACCTGTAGCGGTTGACCCTAAAGAGCGCAACTTCTTCGACTATCAGGCAATTGATTTATTCAAACCGAATCTTCGCGAGTTTTCAGAAGCAATCGGTTACCGTATTAACTCTAAGAGCCTTGAAAGTTTACGCAGCGGTGCAGAAGAACTGAGAAGAAAGAACCGTTTCAAAAACTTAATGGTTACGCTTGGCAGCAATGGCATTTTCTGTTTCACCCGCGAAGGACAGTCGTTTATTGTACCTGCAAAAGCTATTAAAGCCGCAGATGTTTCAGGAGCTGGAGATACGGCTATTAGTATTGCCACCCTCGCTTATGCACAAAAATATTCGGTCAAAGAAATTGCACAGTTTGCTAATAAAGGTGCTGCTGCTGTTTGCAAGAAAGTTGGTGTTACACCTATTAGTTTGAAGGAGATGAAATAGATAAATGCATTAAATCGCTTTTCCCTTTCCTCTGTTGAATATTTTTCCCATCCCTTTAAACAAATCGCTCACCTCACCTCGTATTGCATCTACTGGTTTCATGTTCGCGGCACTCCAGGCAGGAATAAAACCCGCAAGTATTCCGGTCACAATCGAAATAGAAAGACCTATCATGACGTTCTGTGTAGTTATATAAAATTCAAAATCGGACCCGTTGCTGGCAATTATCCATCCCAGTACCTGAAAAACAATTACCACTAACAGCAATCCTATCAAGCCACCAAATACACAAAGCATAATAGCTTCCAACAAAAATTCAAGCAAGATGTAAACCTTACGCGCGCCCATGGCTTTTTTAATTCCAATTTGATACACGCGTTCCTGCACGCTCACAAACATAATATTGGCAATGCCGAAGGTTCCCACCAGAATTGAAAAGCCGCCAATAAACAAACCGGCAATATTAATGATGGAGAAAATAGAAGAGATGGCTTCGGTGAAAACACTGATTTGATTAATGGCAAAATCATCTTCTTCATAAGGCGATAACCTCCGTATGGAGCGCATAGCCCCTTTCAATTCATAGCGCAATTCATCTATGGGCACTCCCGGTTTGGGCGCTATTTCGAGCAGTGGGTCATTACCAATATCGTTCATGTTTACAAACATGCTCATGAAACTAAACGGCACCATTACCTCATTATCATGCGACAGACCAATCATATCGCTCCCTTCTTTTTTCAGCACGCCTATCACCGCTACTTTTACTCCCCTGATTTTAATCTGCTCTCCTTCAATATGCGTTCTGCCTTCAAACAAAGCTTCGGCCACCGTGCTGCCAATTAATGCAACCGCTTGGGCATTGTTTGCTTCACTCAAGGTAAAGTATCGCCCTTGCGTAAACTCTATTTCTTTAATTTGATTATAGTCATATGATACTCCCAATATCTGTACACGTTCTGCCACATGGTCGCCATAAATTACATTAGCTCCACCTGCCTGATACACGATACAACTGCTGCGTGCACCATTCATTTTTTGTTGTAACTGTTCCAACTCTCTACGATTAGTGGAAGGGCGATTAATGTATTTCCACCACGGATAATCAGGACTCATAATCCAAGGCCATTTTTGCACATACAAAATATCTTTACCCAGCGAGGCAAACGATTTTTGAATATTCATTTCCATCGAATTTACCGCTGTGCGCACCGATATAATGCATAGAATGCCGATGCTGATACCTATGAGCGAAAGGGTGGAGCGCAGTTTGGAGGCGCGTATTTCAGCGAAGGATAAAACCAAACTTTGCCAAAAAATTTGTAGAAAAATACTCACGCGGCAAACGTAAGAAAAACTTAGTAGTGAAGCACGGAACTGTCTTTGCCATTTGCAAAATCAATTCATTTCTTGTCAAATCCAATTCCCCGATTATTTTTGCGCCCTCGAAAATTCAGAAACGTTCTGAAAATTTGAATTCCGTAAAATTCAAAAACATAAAACATGAAACTCTCCAGCTTTGGATTCAACATCCCAAAAGACGCAGTAGCGCAGTATCCCGCAAAAAACCGTGACGATAGTAAACTGATGGTAATTGACCGCAGAACGGGAAAAATTGAACACAAAAAATTTCACGACATCCTCAAATATTTTGGCGATGGCGATGTGCTTATTCTGAATAACACAAAAGTATTTCCTGCGCGCCTTTATGGAACCAAAGAAAAAACAGGTGCCAAGATTGAAGTGTTTCTTTTGCGTGAGTTGAACCAAAAACAATTTCTGTGGGATGTGTTGGTGGATCCGGCTCGTAAAATTCGTGTAGGAAACAAATTGTATTTCGGAGCCAATGATGATTTGATTGCTGAAGTAGTAGACAACACCACTTCGCGCGGAAGAACTATCCGTTTTCTTTTTGATGGCGACTATGATAAATTCAAAAAGGTGCTTTTTGGTTTGGGCGAAACACCACTACCTAAATATATTAAGCGCGATGTAGAGCCATTGGATGCCGAGCGTTATCAAACAGTGTTTGCAAGAGTTGAAGGCGCTGTGGCTGCTCCCACTGCAGGTATGCACTTTAGCCGCGAGTTATTAAAGCGTATGGAAATTAAAGGCGTAGAGTTAGCTGAAGTTACGCTTCATACAGGTCTCGGAACTTTCCGCACTATTGATGTAGAAGATCTTTCTAAACATAAAATGGATGCAGAAGAATTTATCATTCCCGATAAAGCTGTAAAAACAGTGAACCATGCAAAAGATAATGGCAACCGAATTTGTGCAGTAGGCACCACTTCGATGCGCGCTATTGAATCAGCAGTTTCTGCCGAACATTATTTAAAACCATTCAACGGCTGGACCAATCTTTTCATACATCCTCCTTACGATTTTAGTATTGCCAATACGATGCTTACTAATTTCCACGCGCCAAAATCAAGCTTAATGATTATGGCGGCAGCGTTTTGCGGTTACGATTTATTAATGAAAGCTTATGAAAGCGCTGCGAAAGAGAAATACAAATTTCTTTCGTATGGCGATGCTATGTTGATTTTATAAGTTCAACTTACACTTCTTCGGTTTTCTAATTACGCCTTCGGGTGCGCCTGCTTGTAAATATTTTTCAACTTATCAATGGTGTTATGAGTATACACTTGTGTAGCGGCCAAACTGCTGTGACCAAGCAATTCTTTCACCGCGTTGATATCGGCACCATTGTTTAACAGGTGCGTGGCGTAGGTATGGCGCAGCGTGTGCGGACTTTTTTTCTCAAGGGTGGTAACAAGGTTCAAATATTTTTTCACCGTGCTGTAAACAAACCGTTCGCTTAGTTTGTTTCCTTTCATATCGGTGAGCAGATAAATTTCAGAAGCAGATTCTTCTTTCAAATTTTTCTTTTGCTCTAAAAAAACTTTAATGGCATTGCGAAGTTCGCTGTGAATAGGAATAATGCGTTCCTTATTTCGCTTACCCAAAACTTTAAGTTGCGAATTGTAAGTATCTACATCACTTTCTTTCAAATGAATCAACTCGCTTCTGCGCATGCCCGTGCCGTAAAGCAGTTCAATCACCATCTTCGCCAACATGCCTTCGTAATTTTCAGGGAATTCAATATCGTTCAGCAGCCGTGTTGTTCCGGTTTGCTCCACAAAAGCCGGAAGACGTTTCACCGTTTTGGGCGTTTGCACTTTTGTGAGAGGCGTTTTCTTAATCACCCCTCTACGCAGCAAAAATTTATAAAACGATTTGAGTGCAGAAATTTTACGATTGATACTACGTGCAGAAATTTTCTGCTCCATCATACTCACGATCCAGTTGCGTATATCAATATGCGAAGCCAAAACAATTTCCTGCTCGAACGATTTTAAGAAAAGATCAAACTGCGCCAGGTCGGTGGCATACGCTACATGCGTATGCTTCGAAGAGCGTTTCTCGAACTCTATATAATTTAAAAAGGATTCAACCTGCGCGTGCATAATTCAAACATAGAACGTATTTCATTCTGTTTCATTACACATTTCAACGAAGAGAAACGATATGTCCTTAGAGAGAAAGAGTGCTTACTTGATTTGCGAACAACGAGTTGTTTCATCCCGATGCCTTGACCGGAAACGATTTTAGATTAACGAAGCGAAAGGCAAATACCGATGTGAAGAGTTTGTATTTACTTCTGCATTCTGCAATCGTTAATCTTCAATCGCTAATCAAAAGTAGTGTTTGCCGTATTAAGACTAATCCCCAAAGAAAAAGCCCATCCTGTTTACAGAATGAGCTTTTATATTTTTCGAAAACAGAAGACTAACCTTCTGCTTCTCTCTTTAATGTTTCAATATAAGCTGCATGCAACACCGTTTGTCTGCGTTTAATGCTTGGTTTAATAAATACCTGGCGCTCGCGAAGCTGACGAAGGAAACCCGCTTTTTCGAATTTCTTTTTATACTTCTTCAATGCCTTATCAATAGTATCCGATTCTCTTGCGTCAATAGTTAACATGCTTTTTAAAATTTATGGACGGCAAAAATAAAAACTACGCTTAAATAACCAAACTAAATGTTCCCTTTCATTATCTCTCTCGAAATAACCAACTTCTGAATCTCCGAAGTTCCTTCGCCAATAGTGCAAAGTTTGCTGTCGCGGTAGAATTTTTCTACAGGGAAATCTTTGGTGTAACCATAGCCGCCAAAAATCTGAACGGCATCGGTAGAAACCTGCACCGCTACTTCGCTGGTATAATATTTAGCAAAGGCAGATTCCTTAGTCATTTTCTTGTGTTCGTTCTTTAAGAAAGCGGCTTGCATGGTGAGCAATTCGCCTGCTTCAATCTTTGTAGCCATATCTGCCAGCTTAAAAGCAATTGCCTGAAAGTTCGCAATCGGCTGACCAAACTGCTCGCGCTCCTTGGCATATTTCACACTTGCTTCGTACGCACCTTTCGCAATTCCTAAACCAAGCGCAGCAATAGAAATTCTTCCGCCATCCAAAATCTGCATGGCCTGTTGAAAGCCTCTTCCAATTTCTTTTTCGCCACCCACCACATTTTCATCGGGCACAAAACAATCTTCAAAAATTACTTCGGCAGTTTCCGAAGCTCTCATGCCAAGTTTGTTTTCTTTCTTTCCAGCTTTCAATCCTTTGGTTCCGCGCTCAATAATAAAAGCAGTCATGCCTTTGGTATCGAGCAATTCGCCAGTGCGGACAATAGCAACCACCACATCGCCTGTTGCACCGTGTGTAATCCAGTTTTTGTTTCCGTTCAGCACCCAGCCTCCATCAACTTTCTTTGCAGTTACTTTCATGCGCATCGCGTCACTTCCTGTGTTAGCTTCGGTCAAGGCCCATGCACCAATCCATTCACCAGTGGCAAGCTTTGGCAAATATTTTTTCTTCTGCTCCTCAGTACCGTGGTAGTAAATATGTCCGGTGCAAAGCGAGTTATGTGCAGCCGTAGAAAGCCCAATGCTTCCACACACTTTCGAAATTTCAGAAACTACCGTTACATATTCAAAATACGAAAGGCCAGAACCCGAATATTTTTCAGGAATATAAACTCCGAGAAAACCGAGTTCTCCCATTTTGTAAAACAAATCGCGTGGAAAAATCTGCTCTTCATCCCACTTCATAAAGTGCGGACGAATTTCTTTTTCGGCAAAGTCCTTAATGGTTTGCGTAATCATTTTCTGATTCTCGTTGTAATCGAAATTCATTCCGGTAGAAATTTCTGAAGGGGCAATAGCGCTCATATCGTTGGTTTAAAAGTTGCGGGTTAAGGGTTACTTGTTATAACAAAATTTAGGTGGCGAATATAGAAATTTTGCCTGCGCTTCTTAATAGTTTATCAGCGAAACAATGTTACCGGAGTAAGGCAGAATTTTATCCTTACCATTCAGAAAATCCAATTCGGCAATGAATGAAAAACCTGCTACGTTTCCCCCTTCCATTTGCACCAACTCGGCTGCTGCCATGGCGGTACCTCCGGTTGCTAAAAGGTCATCGTGAATCATCACATTCCATTTTGGTTTTACAACGCCTGTATGAATTTCGAGCGTGGCAGTTCCGTATTCCAAATCGTAAGTAAACGATTTTGTTTCCGCAGGAAGTTTCCCTTTTTTGCGTACCGGGAAAAGCGGAATGTTTAGTTTCTGTGCAATCAAAATACCAATAAAAAATCCGCGGCTTTCAATAGCACAAACGGCATCTACCTTTCCGTGATTATGCAAAAAGTTATTGACGATGCTTTCTGCTATTTCATCACAGAGTTTTGCATCTAAAAAAATAGGAGTAATATCTTTGAACTGAATTCCCGGTTTTGGAAAATCGGGAACATTGCGAATAGCGAGGTCTAATTTTTGTTGAAGTGTCATGTAGCGAACATCTAAAAAGTTTCGAACTTTTTAGATGTTATTTATTTGAGTATGGCATTGATTTTTGCCTGAAGGTAACTCACCTCATTCTTACTATACAAATCGCCTAATTGCAACAGAAACATGTATAGGAAGTTTCTCGAATAGCCCGCTTTCTCTATTCCCGCCAAGCATTCATTCTCAAATTTAGCGCGTGGATCCATTTTTGTCATGGTCGAAAAAGATTTTTGATACTGAATCAGTTGATAGCTCTGTTCGGTTTTTGCGTTTTTCAATTTTGAAATGTTCAGGAGGTTTGCGACAGTTTCTTTTGGCAACTTAGCGGTATTAAACAAAGCCGAAGGAACAATCATTTTTGAAATGGCAGTATCACTTTTAATCACGGCATTGGTGCTCCCGCTTTTTAACTCAGCAAGCATTTCAAAAAAATCTTTCGGGTTTCCTTCGTCATCCGTAATAGTGAAATTGTAAAATGCATCCTCACAAATCAGTTTTCGCCTTTCGCCATCGTTGATGTAAACCAAAGTAGTTTGGTGCGTGCACCCACCATCGTTCGCGCTCATGTTATACAGATACGACTCAAAGCCATAATGCGAAAGCAATGCTCCGAAAAAATAACTCGTCAACCCACATTTTGCTGTGCCGCTGTCATTGGAAAAAATGTCGAAATAACGCGGCAACTCAAACCAACGTATGTCCTGCACCTTGTGGTAATTATCGCACCAGTAGTTCGGATAGCTTCCGGTAATAATCAAAGCGCAAGCATACTTTCTGAGGAAACTTGTTTTCTCCAAGTCGGTTTTCATGTTGCCTATATAGGAGTCCATCACATGCTTGTGACTGAACCAAGCGGTTGAATCCTGCATAACCTGACTGTTTGCTATGTTACAGAAAAGAAGAAAGCTGAGAAGAAGTTTGAAAGTAATTTTCATGCGCAACAGATTCTGATATTTAATTCGAAAGATAGAGTGCAAAGTATATTTTGCGGCTCGTTTAAGCGATAATTTTAAGCATAATTTGTTCGATGCGAAGTTTATTCAAATCAATTTTTGTTTTCGTTTTCTTTTTCGCAGTTGCTGAAATGGCTTTGCGCATGGCGGGCTACAAGCCCGGTAAAATTGCTTACTCTCCCTGGAATAAAGAAGTAGAACACCTCTCGGCTCATTATGGTTTCAATGCTGACAGCAACGGAATTTTTAAAGTAGATGCGAATTCAAAGCATTGGATTGATTCCGTTATTCAGCAGCACAAAAATGATACTGATTACAAAGCCGACAGAAATATTCCTGATTCGTTAGTGTATGAAGTTTACTCGCTTGGCTACGAAAGCTTGCGTCTTATGAATTCGCAAACGCATAATGAACTCACAGCTTGTTATCAGCAAATAAAAGCAGAAGTTAATGGAGAGAATGATTTTCATGAAGCAGTGAAGAATTATGTAGAACATCCGGTTAACAGCGATGGGTTCAGAAGTGTTGAGTTCAAACAGTATCGTTCTGCCAAAAAGAAAATTCTGTTGATTGGTGATTCATTCACCTGGGGGCATTCCGCATCGGACATCACCAATTCATTTTCCGATATTTTATTGTCGAAAGAATATGCCGTTTACAACGCAGGCATAAGCGGAGCTGACCCTGCGCAGTATGCTGCTATTGCCGAAAAATATATTCCATTACTACAACCCGATGTGGTGATTGTCAATTTTTATTTGGGTAATGATGTGCAGTATTTTGAAAGAAAGGCGGAACCGTACAAACCAATTTTCTTTGCTACTAATGCTGGCAATTTAATTGCCTGTCCTTACACCACTTATTTTTCCGATGCAAAAGCCGCTTACGATTTCATGGCGAAGAACTCTCACCTTTCACATGCTGATGTTTTCAAAACAGTTTGGTCTAAAACATCAATCACTACTTTGCTTTGGATGACTTTCAGAAAGTTTGGCTGGGTGTGGGATTGTCCCGAGGAATACAAAGAATATTTCTCTAGCGAATTGAGCAGAGAGCAAATGGAACCAACGGCAAACTTGCTGATGAAACAAATAGAAACGCTGTGCGCAAAAAACAATTCGCGCTTTATTCTCGCCATTATTCCCGAACGGAAAACACTTCGCTTGTCAAAGGTTAGCGAGTACAAAAATCTTTTTCCGCAACAAAATTATTTTTACCCCGCTTCATTAAGCATTCGTGATTACCGTTCAGATGATGGTCACTTTAACGATGAAGGACAGATAACTTACAGCAAATTTTTGATTGAGCTACTCGAAAAGAACCATTGACAAATTGAACAAGCCGTATTTAAGTATTGTTATTGCCGGGCGAAACGACAACTATGGTGGCGATTTCAATCAGCGCTTGCAAAACACACTCGATTGGATAAATCATTGGGTGAATCATTTTCGTTTGCCAACCGAAATTGTTTTCGCGAATTACAATCCTGTAGATGATAATGCAGCCATTGAGGAAATGATAAAATTTCCTGCGCGAACAGAATTTATTTCAACGCGCATTATTGAAGTGTCGAATGAAATTCATGAACTGTTGGTGGAAGAAGAATTGCGCAAGCCCGTTCCGTTTTTTGAATTCATTGCGAAGAACGCAGGCATACGAAGAGCAAACGGAAAATTTATTCTGTGCACAAATGCTGATGTGGTTTTCGACCCGCAGATTTTCGAATTTATGTCAAAGCAGAATTTAGAAGAAGGAGTTTTTTATCGGTCAACGAGAGTTGATTTTAGTGCGAAAGAGAAATTAGTTTTTGGAGGTGATGCAAAACAGTTTCTTCATCAGATTCAGCAAAACGTTTTTAAATTTTTCATGCGCGGGGGTACGTATCTGCTCCGTCCGCCTTTTCAATTGCACACAACTTTCCGTTTGCTTACGGCTTATAATTTCATTCGCAGATTTTTTTACACTTCCATTTATCCGTTTCGAAAAATCACCCGCATCTTTCGTGTTCCATACTCCGAAGAATTGTTTACGTTTCAATATGCCTGCAATGCATCGGGCGATTTTTTTCTGATGGATAAAGAAAGCTGGTTGAAGGAAAGAGGTTATCCTGAAGATACATGGATTGCAACGCATACCGATTCGCTACATTTATTAATGACAGCAGTGAGCGGAGTGAAACAAAAAAATCTTCCATGGTTGGTTTATCATCAGGAGCATGAGCGCAGATTTGATTTTGATAAAGAGAATCATGATATGAATCTGATGTATCATCACCTGCTTAAAAACGGTGCGGTGATGATGAATCAAAAATGTTCGTTCAACACAAACACTGATGACTGGGGAATTATCAACTTTGAACTTTCCGAAACTGAAATATAGAAATGAAAGAGCCGTATTTATCCATTGTAGTTACATCGCGAAACGATAATCACGGAGGTGATTTGTTGAAGCGCATGACTGCTTTTGTCAATGGACTGCTTCATCAAAGCAGAAAGTTTTCCTTAGATGCGGAACTGATTATTGTGGAATGGAATCCTCCGGCCGATAGACCTTTGCTGAAAGATGTTTTGCCCAAACCAACAAAGGAAGATGTCTTAAATATTCGTTACATCACTGTTCCGAACGAAATTCACAAGCAGTATTTTACAGGCAAATCAATTCCGCTTTTTCAAATGATTGCGAAGAACGTAGGCATACGCAGAGCGCGCGGAAAATTTATTCTGTGTACGAATATTGATATTCTGTTTGCCGATGAATGTATGGAACGGTTGAACAAAAAAGATTTTAAAGAAAATGTTTTTTATCGCACCAATCGTTTAGATGCCGAAGCCGGTTTACTTGTCTTCGAAAAATTTGACGAACAAATTTCATTTGCGAAGAATCATGTGATAAAACGCATCGGTAAAAATGAAACGCTCAAACACGTTCGCGGTGTGCCCGATTTTTTTTACAACTTCAATTACCCGATGAAGGCATTGGATTATTTTTGGGGATGGTACGACAAGATTCGTCTCGGAAATTTTTACGAATTGGCGATGTTGGACACGGTAGCATGCGGAGATTTTACCTTGATGAGTAACATAGCTTGGTTAAAAATTGATGGCTATCCTGAGTTGGATTTGTATTCGATTCATGTGGATACGATTGCGCTTTACGCAGCGCATTTGCAGGGAATGAAGCAACAGATTTTTAATTACAAGGAATGTGTTTACCACATTTACCACGAGGAAGGATGGGAAAGTATTGACGATGCCATTAAGATGTTGAACTTCATGGCGCGTAAACCTTCGCTTGATTGGTGGCTGGTGGTGAAGGCAACTTTGCAGATGTTGAAGGAAGGAAAAACGAAATACAATTTGAACAAACCCAATTGGGGTTTTGTAGATACAAAATTTGAAGAGCACGAATTTAACGCAGCATAAAAACAGAATTTGGAAACCATAGGCATTATAGGAATTGGCAAGCTGGGCTTGTGTTTCGCTCTTAATTTAGAGCGGACGGGTTATGCTGTGTTAGGTGCTGATATGAGTGATGCGTATGTATACGCACTGAATGAAAAATCTTTTTTCTCCTATGAACCGCAGGTGAATGAGTATTTGACAGAGAGTAAAAGTTTCAAGGCTACTAATTCGTTAATTGAAATTTTGCAAAGCACCGCGCAAACAATTTTCATTATGGTGGCAACTCCTTCGCAAGCAGATGGCAGTTACGACCATTCGCAAATTGAAAGAGTGACCGATGAAATTATTCGAGCAGGAAAAGTTGAACACAAAAAACTTTTGGTAGTTGGTTGCACTACTATGCCGGGTTATTGCGATACGCTTGCAACAAAAATGGAAGCGTATAACTACTCGGTTAGTTACAATCCTGAATTTATTGCGCAGGGTTCTATTATTCATAACCAACAAAACCCATCTCAAATTTTAATTGGAGAAAGCGATACAGATGCGGGAAATGCGATTGAGAAAATTCTGAAATCAATTGCGGTTACTAATCCTGTTGTTTGCCGAATGAATAGGTTGAGTGCAGAAATTGCGAAGCTAGCGACCAACTGTTTTCTCACCACAAAAATTTCTTTCGCCAATTCTATTGGCGATTTAGCCAATAGGAGCGGAGCAGATGCAGAAAAAATTCTTCACGCTATAGGAAGTGATGCAAGAATTGGAAATCAGTTTCTTCAATACGGATTTGGTTTCGGTGGTCCTTGCTTTCCGCGCGATAATCGTGCGCTTAAAAAATTTGCTGAAAATGTAAATGCCGATTTGCCAATTAGCGAAGCCACCGACAAAGTCAATCAACAGCATTTGGAATTTCAGTTAAACACTATGCTGAAAGAGAATTCCGTTGATGAAAAAATTATTTTCGATGGTGTGGCTTATAAAGAAGGAACGGTTTACATCGATGAATCACAAAAGCTTTTACTCGCTGTTAAGTTGGCTAAAGCAGGGCGACAAGTGGTGATTCACGATTCGAAAAAGGTAATTGATGAAGTGCGCGCACTTCACCCTCATTTGTTCACTTTTGTTGAACGTTGAAAATGGCAAAAGAGAAACCACAGAACAAAAAACCGGCAACTGCAAACAACCAATCGCGTATTCTTTACGCGGTGGTTTTTGTTTTTAGCTTTTTGATTTACGCCAATTCTATTTTCAATAATTACAATCTCGATGATGAACTTGTAACCAAAAATCACCGGCTTACCAAAGGCGGCATCAGTGCTATTCCTTCTATTTTAAATGAGCCGTATTACAAGGACAAGAGCGGTTACTCGTATGAATATCGTCCTGTTGTTTTGATCTCGTTTGCGTTGGAGCATTCACTGTTTGGCGAAAATCCTCACATCAGCCACTTCATTAATGTGCTGCTGTATTCGTTGCTCTGTGTTTTGCTTTTTTATGTCTTAACGTTGTTGCTGAATAGCTATTCTATTATTCTTCCGTTTTTAATCACCATCATTTTTGTTGCGCATCCTATTCATACTGAAATTGTGGTGAGTATTAAAAACCGCGATGAGATTTTTGCTGTAGATTTTGCGCTGCTTGCTTTGTTGAGTGCCTTGCGGTTTATTGATTCTAAAAAGTGGTTTTATCTCTTGTTATTGCCCATCGCATTTGTTGCTTCTCTGCTTTCAAAACAAACAACAAACGTGTTTATCGTTTTCATTCCGGTTCTGCTTATTGTGTTTCGTAAAATCAAATTCAGTCAGGCGATGTTGTTGTTCTTTGTATTAGCAGTAGTTGCATTTCCTGTAATGAACATTCCCAACATTTTGGGCAAACTGAAAATTATTGCTGCGGCTTTTGTGTTTGTATCGTTTATGTTTTTGCTGATGAATAATTTTTTCAGCGCACAAGGATTCAAGAATTTTATCTCTGATTTTAATCAAAAAGTAAAATCTGCTTTTAAAACAGATGCAGTAGTTGCAAACACAAATGCGCAATGGATTGCAGAATCGAAAGGATTTTTAAAGTTGAACTTCTTCTTGTTCTATCTACTTCCCGCTATCGCAATTACTTCGCTTGGCTTTTACGGATTGTTCTTTCATCATCTTGCTGTATTATATGCTGCCGTAGTTTTATTGTGTGCTCTTTTCTACTTTGCTAACGCAGAAGGTAAAACTATCGTGTTGCTTTCACTTTCTTCAATTATTATTTCAATAGCAGTGATTGGAGGCTTGACAGATAAATTTTTACTCTACGCTTTACTGACTCTCGTTGTGTTGATTTTTTTCAATTCAAAAGGAATCCTGAAATTTCTTTCAGCGGTGCTTGCACTTGGTGTTTGCGCGCTCCTTTTTGTTCAACACGATTTCCGTTTCATTATTATTTTACTGCTTTATGCAGGCTTCTATTTTCAGCAGGTTCGTTTATTGAAATTTGTAAGCATTGGAATTTTGATTGCGTCTTCTCTGTTGGTTGCTTTTAAATTCTTTGCTCATAAACATAGCGATGTAAATTTCCTTTTGCTGTTTCTGCCAATGAGTGCGATTGTTTGGTTTCTGCATTTCAAAAAAGTAGAAATCAGAAAAAGTTTAATCACTATTTATTTATTTCTGTTTATCGGTCTCGCACTTTCATGGGACCAAATTCAATTGCCGGGCAATCCTGTCGAAATCAAAAACACACTTACTAAGCTCGACTGGAAAAATCCGGTGAGCATTAATCCAGAAAATGTAAATCGTCCGCTAATCTTTATTGAAAATCCTGTCGGTAAAACGGAGCCGTTCACTATTCAGTTAGGAACAGCAGCCGATATACTGCTGAAATATTTCAAATTGATTTTGGTTCCGTATCCAATGTCGTTCTACTATGGTTACAGTTATATCACAGCGCATTCCGTTACTGATATTACTTCCATAATTGGAATCCTTCTTTACTTCAGTTTGTTTCTGCTTTCAGTTTTTCTAATGAAGAACAACAGCGTCACCGCTTTCGGAATTTTGTTTTTTGTCTTTTGTATTTCGGCTTATACCAATATTGTAATGCCTGTTCCCGGAATGATGGCTGACCGTTTTCTTTTTATTCCATCACTTGGTTTTGCATTTGTTGTTGCTTCGCTCTTGCTCAAAATTTTCAAAACTGATTTTTCGTCTGCTCAGAAACAAGTCTCATGGACTTCGCTTTCATCGGGATTGCGCTATTCCATTATTACTCTGTTGCTTTTCTATTTCGTGATTGTTGTTTCAAGAAATGCTGATTGGAAGGACCACCTCACTTTGTTCCGTCACGATATTTCTGCCGTTGAAAATTCTGCACAAGCACAAAATTTATTGGGCTTATATGCCTTCATGCAATCGAAAGATGCTGACCAGTTGCAGCGCAAACAATTGCTTGAAGAAGCTGCTGTGCATTTTAAAAAAGCATTGGAGGTTTACCCAAACTACCTTAATCCTGCTTATGATTTAGGAAAAGTGTATGAAGGGCTCGGGCAAAAAGAGGAAGCGTTTGCGCAGTATCAATCAGCAATGAAAATTGATACAAACTTTGCCTTGCCGTGTTTTAGTATGGGAGTAATGTTGCACAACAAAGGAAAGGTGGAAGAAGCGATTTACTATTACGAACGATATGTAAAAATGTATCGCAACGACATGAAAGTGTATGCCAATTTGAGTTATGCGTATTATAGTTTAAAGCAGTTTGACAAATCCATCGAAACAAATCATCGAGCATTAGTTGCTAACCCAAATGAAGTTGAACCAATGATTAACATTGCTAAAACGTATCAATACTTGAATCTAGTTGACAGTGCTATTTATTATTACGAAAAAGTTTTAGCGGTTAGTCCAAACAACCCACGGGTATTTCCTGATTATCAAAAACTACAATCTCAAAAGGCAACTCAATAGCATGAATCACTTTTGCACGATTACTACTACCGACCACGCTTACAAAGCGTTTGCACTTTGCGAATCGCTTTTGGCTTATGATGAAAATATTTCACTGCATGTGTTGGTGGTTGATGATTCCTTTCCCGCTTCACCTTTTCCAGAGGCAAAAATTTATTTTTTGAAAGATGTAAATGCAGAACAAGTTGCTCAAAACATTATTTCTAAATACAGAACGCAGCGCGATAAATTACGCTGGAGCATGAAGCCCGCTTTCATGAAACACCTGCTTTCTAAACCTGAAATTGATAAACTGATTTATCTAGATAACGATATTTTTTTCTGCAACGAGTACCAGTTTCTGTTCGACTATCTCGATGAATATTCTTTTGCATTAACCCCTCACAATTACGAACGTACACCCGACCACAGCCAGAATATGTTAGAGGCAAACTATCGTGTTGGACTTTATAACGCAGGCTTTGTTGGTGCTAATAAAACTGCGCTTGATACTTTGCAATGGTGGGCTGAATGTTGTTTGTACCGCTGTGAAAAAAATCCGTTCAGAGGAACTTTTGACGACCAAAAATATCTTGACCTCATTCCTGTAATGCGCGAAGATGCGCTGGTTATTCGTCATCAGGGATGCAATGTGGCAGAGTGGAATCGTTATGTATGCGTGCGCGAAAAGATTGATGGTGAAGTTTTAATCAACGGGAAATTTCCTGTGGTGTTTATTCATTTCAACTACACAACTATTCGTGAAATACTTAAAGGGAATGATTTGTTGTTGAATGAATATTTCAATAGCTACATGAGTTCGCTCACCAAATATTTTCCTGAAATAACAAAGGCATCGCTTTACAAAAAGCCGACAAAAATTGAAGCGTTGAAATATTATATCTGGAAAGTGTTTACGCAGAAAGGCTGGTAATTACATCTTAAATAAGTCTCCCCAAAGGCGTTGTCCGCCATCTACATAAACAGTTTCACCTGTAATGAAACGCGCCATAGGGCTACAAAGAAACAGCGTGAGGTAAGCCACTTCATCAATTGTTCCTAAACGTTTAGCGGGAATTGATTCTTCAATACCTTTTAAAAATTCCTGAGGATATTGGTCGAGCCCTGTGCTTTTGATAATGCCGGGAGCAACTGCGTTAACTTGAATATTATGCTTGCTCCATTCTACGGCAAGGCTCATGGTTAAATTTTCTACTCCCGCACGTGCTGCACCGGTGTGCGCCATCGAAGGAAATCCGCGATAGATATTTGCTATAATGTTGATGATGCTTCCTTCTTTTTGTTTAAAGAAAAAATTCTTCGCCATTGTTTGAGTCATATACCAGGTGCCGTTCAGATTATTATTGATAACGGCATTCCAACCTTTAATAGAAATATCTTCGGCAAGTGAAGGAAACTGTCCACCTGCGTTATTGATGAGAATATCCAGTTTGCCTTCGAGGTCGGCAATGTTTTTTGCTAACGCTTCTACCTGTTCAATTTCACGCGTATCGCAAATAGCGTAACGACAAGTTCCGAAAGCTGAAAGTTTTTCTACTGCAGCTTTCAATCTTTCTTCTTTGCGTGAAGAAATAATAACCATGGCACCTAGTTGAAGCAATTGAGTTGCAATGGCAAAACCAATTCCGCTTCCGCCACCAGTAACTAACGCAACTTTATCTTTGAATAAATCTTTTTGAAACATGAGTGAAATTTTAAACCACTAAGGACATTAAGAACACAAAGAATTATTTCTGTTTATTCTTAATGCCCTTAATGTTCTTAGTGGTGATTTTGATTTTAATTAGATAATGGTTTGTTCAACAGTGCTCTTGTTTCTGCAATACTCGCCACTTCTCTTCCCATCATTCGAACTAATTTAGCTGCCGCTTCAATCAACTCTCCGTTGCTCTTCGCCATTTCGCCTTCAGGTAAATAGAAATTATCTTCCAGTCCCGCGCGAACATTTCCGTCAATGGTAATTGCAGCCGCAATAGCCTGCCATTGCTTTCTGCCTATGCCAATCACCTGCCACATAGAACCTTCGGGTACACTTGCCGCCTGATGCAAAAGATTTTTTGTAGAAATCGGAATGCCCCCCAACACGCCCATTACAAAACTGAACACATAAGGTTTTTGCAAAAGCCCCATATCAATCAACGGGTTCGCGTTATTAATATGCCCGTTGTCAAACACTTCCATTTCAGGAATGGTTCCTGCCTCTTTCATCTTCTCTAAGTAAAACTGGATATCAGAAAAAGGATTTTGAAAAACGAAGTCGTGATAAAACGATTTTGTTTTAGGAGAATAAATTCCGTAGTTCATGGAACCCATGTTCAACGCAGCCATATCGGGTTTCAAAGCAGTGATGTGCTGTATCCGCGCTTCGCGCGAAAGACCAACTGCACCTGTGCTGTAATTGATAAGCACATCAGGACAGAGCAATCGAACTTCTTCACCAATTTGTCTGTAAGTTTCAATATCGTAAGCAGGTCCGCCATTGTTTTCACGCGCATGAATGTGCAGAATACTTGCTCCTGCATCTACAGCGCGTTTGCCTTCGAGTGCAATTTCCTTTGGTGTGTAAGGAATATAAGGACATTGTGCACGCGTTGCAAGAACTCCTGTGAGCGATGCAGTAATTACGATTTTCTTAGCCATTGTTTTAGAGTATTAAGTAGTGAGTATTGAGTATTTAGATAAATGCAGAATTCGTTTTTCATGTTTAATAGAGTCGTTTTAAGTCAGTAAGGAATTTTGTATTCCCATTTGCTTATTTGCTCATTGACTCATTTGCTAATTGGTATTTACCCTTTCCAAACCGGTTTTCTTTTTTCAATAAATGCTGCCATGCCTTCGGCTGCATCTTCAGTTTGAATGCACTCGCCCAACATTTGCTTTAAGTATTGATGTGCATCGGCAACTGGAATATTTTTCAAATTATCAAATGCTTCTAAGCCCAAACGAATAGCCGATGGAGAGAACTGAAAAATTTCATCAACCAGCGATTGAACTTCTTCATCCAATTTATTTTGCTCAACCACTTTGCTAACCAATCCTATTTTTTCCGCATCTGTTGCGGTCAATGTTTTTGCTCTAATGCATAAATCTAAAACGGTGCGTGGCGGCATTATCTGCAATAAACTCTGCATTACCTGAAAAGGATAAAGTCCGCGTTTTACTTCGGGCAAACTAAAAGTAGTGTTTGATGAAGCCACTACATGTGTGCAACCGCAAACAATTAAAAAACCGCCTGCATAAACAGGCGCATGCACTTTTGCAATGCACGGTTTGTGCAACGAGTTAAAAATATTTCCAATCACCACTTCGCCATTAGGTTCAGGAACCGTGGAGGTGGTTTCCTCTGAGGCTCCTGAGAATGCTTTCAGATCGGCACCCGCGCAAAACACATCTCCCTTGGCTGCTACCACCACCGCCCAAACATCGCGTGTGTGGTGAGCGTAAGTAATTGCATAAGCCAACTCTTTAAACAAAACCGGATTCAATGCGTTCTTTTTCTCAGGTCGGTTAAGGGTAAGCGTGAACAGATGATTTTTTTCTTCCACTAATAAATGGGCAAACTTATGTTGCTTGAGTTGAAGTGTTTGGTCGGCTGTGTAAATCATGTACGGTAAAATTTTGAAGCGCGCTAATGTATGATGTTTGAAAGAAAACAGAAACTGATATAAGTCGTGTTTTACAAAACCAACAACCCGTTTTCGCGCAATTGAATACCTGCTTTTGATTGTAGTAAAGCAGGAAACTCTTTTTCTAATTCTGAATAAAGCAGCGGTGCTTGTTTTTCAATAATCAATTTCGGAAAAATCTCCATCAACCGCTTCGCTTCTTTTGCCGGAAAATGCATTTGCCAATCTCTTTTCTTATCGCAAAACTCGAGTTCTGCCATCTCCATTTTCTTTTTGCCTTGTGTGAGTTCAAAGAAATTTACTGCCGGCATATTTCCAAGCCAAACAACTATGGCGTTTTGTTTTGGCAATTCACTTTCTGTTCCACTCAAACAATTTTCAATATAGTTTGATTGAATAGTTGTCTTCGGAGTTTTAAACTCAAACCAATCTTTCAAAGGAAAATCAAGACCTACTCCATGCATGAAATTGAAAAGCGATTTGCTTAATCCATCTCCAAACAAATCATGATTGGCTCCCTTCGGGTCATCGTGATACAAATCGTTATCGGCAAAGCCGCCAAAAGCCGGACCGGTTCGCTGCACTTTAAATTGAGAAGGATTCAAACCAACCGGGCTATGCGAGGTCATGGCAAAGCGGTGCCAGAAACCAGATTGCAAAGCTTCATTCAAAAATAACTGACGAACCATTTCGAGCGCATCAATTGTTTCCTGCGCGGTTTGTGTGGGGAAGCCATACATTAAATAAGCGTGAACCATAATGCCTGCTTGTGTAAAAGCGTCTGCAACTTTTGCAACTTGCGAAACAGTTACTCCCTTTTTCATCATAGCTAGTAATCTGTCAGAGGCAACTTCCAATCCACCTGCAACCGCAATACATCCCGATGCTTTCAACAGTTTAGCTAAATCAGCAGTAAAGGTTTTTTCGAAACGAATATTCGTCCACCAGGTCACCGTTATTTTTCTACGGATAATTTCCAAAGCCAAATCGCGCAGCAGAGCAGGCGGAGCGGCTTCATCTACAAAGTGAAATCCATTCTGATTGGTTTGCGCAATAATGGTTTCAATTCTATCGCAAAGAATTTCGGCATTAAGCGGCTCATAATTCTTAATATAGTCGAGCGAAATATCACAGAACGAACATTTGCCCCAATAGCAACCATGCGCCAGCGTAAGTTTATTCCATCGCCCATCGCTCCACAAACGGTGCATGGGATTTGCTACTTCAATAACAGACAGATATTCATCCAATAAAAAATCGCTGTAATCAGGCGTTCCCGTTTCGCGCTGGGCAACATCTTTCTCTTTAGCAGCGTTGCAGTACACCACTTTGCCTTCTTCGCGCAAATAAATTCGCTTCAACTCTTTTGCAATTCGCTTACCGTTCAAATGTTCAAGCAAAAATTCCATAGGTGCTTCGCCATCATCTAAACTTATATAATCAATAAAGTCGAACACGCGCGGGTCGTGCAAACTTCTTAGTTCAGTATTGGCATAACCGCCACCGAGCACAATTTTTATAGCGGGATATTTCTTTTTTATAAACTGACCGCACTTCAATGCGCCAAAAAGATTTCCGGGAAAAGGTACCGACAAACAAACCACGGTCGGCTCCCACTGGTTTATTTTCTCTTCGAGTATCTCTTCTAAAAAATTGGTGATGATAGAATTCTGCGCCAGCAAAGATTTTTCAATTTCGTCAAAATGAGTGGCGGTTCTTCCAAGCCGCTCGGCATAGCGGCTGAAACCAAAATGTGGGTCAACTGCCTCTTTAATTAAATCACCGAGGTCTTCTAAATAAAGGGTGGCAAGGTGGCGCGCCTTATCCTGAATGCCCATAGTGCCGAACGCCCATTCCAAATCTTCGAGCTGCGAAAAGCGTGATGCCTCGGGCAAATAAGTTCTGTCGCAAATAGAATGAGCCAGTGTAGGGTTTTTGTTTTGCAAAAAACGAATCACCGGGTCAATGGTTTTGATGTAATCACTTTGCAAAGTGTAAATGCGAAAACTATTTGCCGACAATTCAAGGTCAAGTGTTTCTAACTGCGCAAACATTTTCTGCAAACCCTTGGAGGAAAAAAGCTGCAGAATAAGTTCTATTCCCAAATCTGCCTGATGCGACTCAACGTTTTTTGTATTCAGAAAACCTTTGAGATAAGCCGTAGCTGGATACGGAGTATTGAGTTGCGTAAATGGTGGAGTAAGAAAAAGAATTTTTTGTTTCAAAATGCAGAACGATAATTATGGTAATAATAAGGAAGTGTAAATGTTTCGCACAAGTAAAATAAAAGTTGAAACGAAGTTCAACAACGTATGTAGATATGGTTTTGCTATTTCCTAAAAATAATTTTGCGCTTCATGATCATTCTTTACCTAATTAAAACAACAAAGCCCTTCGCAGAAACAGCGAAGGGCTTTGTAAGTAATAAAAGCAAACTAGTTGAATTTACAAACTATACCACCCATTACAGCTAAACATATAATCCAGTAACCGGCATTAATAAAAATGTATTTCCAACTTCTGCGTTCAAACAAAGCACCACCGGCTAGCAGTGGAAAAACAAAAAATATTCCAGTAATAGCACCATGAAGAGCGCCATGACCAAAGGAACGATAGCTTCCTTTGTAGGCCTCCATCACTTGTGCAGCTAAGGCAGCACTTCCTTCGGCTACTTCCTTACCGGCTTCAGGCAAAACAAGTGATTGCAAACCATATTGGTGTATTGCCATGAAGTGAAGTGATATGGCGATTAAAAAACTGAAAACAAAATTGAGTCCGAACACAAGTGGCATATTAAAATCCTTTTGTGCGGTTTCCTGAGTTAGACCGGCTCCTGCCATCTAGGCATTGCCGAATACTTTAGGGTTATACCAGATAAATCCTAATGCTAAAGGAAACAATGCCGCTAAGGCGCTAACGAGCATGTTTGGTTGTAATGATTCTGTCATAAAATTTGGGTTTTGGTTACTTCAAAAGTAAGTTGTTTTGGTATAGTTCAAACTTTGTTATCAACAGCAAATACCAGTTGATATAAAAAGGAAAAATTGTTTTTTAAAGTGCTTTTTAATAGCTCAACAATTCCTGTATTTTTTTACTCAATCTTGCCTTCGCCAAAAAATTCTTTTCTAACGAAAGTGCAAATGGCACAGGCGTATCTAGCGAGGCACATCGCATAACTGGTGCATCTAAATGCTCAAAATAGTTTTCGGTAATCCAAGCAGAAATTTCTGCGCCAATGCCACCTACTAAAGTGTCTTCATGAAGTATTAAAACTTTCCCTGTTTTCTTCACTGTTTTTTCTATTGCTTCTTTATCGAATGGAAGAAGCGTTCGCAAATCCAATATATCGGCTGTTAATCCCTCTCCTTCGGAGAGGGTTTGGGAGAGGTGCTCCATCGCCCAATGCACTCCCGCTCCATAAGTAATAATCGAAACATCTTCTCCTTCACTAACTAAATTTGCTTTTCCAATTTCTACTGTGTAATAATCTTCAGGCACTTCGCCTTCTATACTGCGGTAAAGCGCTTTGTGTTCGAAATACATTACGGGGTTTGGGTCTTCAATAGCGGCACACAACAAACCTTTTGCATCATACGAACCACTCGGATAAACAATCTTTAAACCCGGCACATGAAAGAACCAAGCTTCATTACTTTGCGAATGAAAAGGTCCTGCACCCACACCTGCACCAGTGGGCATGCGCACCACCACATCTGCATTTTGTCCCCAACGCCAATAGGATTTTGCGAGGTTGTTTACGATTGGATTAAAACCGGTGGAAACAAAATCGGCAAATTGCATTTCTACTACGCTCTTTATTCCTTTTACACTTAAGCCAAGTGCGGCACTTAAAATTCCGCTCTCACAAATTGGAGTGTTGCGCACGCGCTCGTTTCCAAATTTTTCTACAAAGCCATCGGTGATTTTAAAAACCCCTCCGTATTCAGCCACATCCTGACCCATGATGACGAGGTCGGTATACTTCTCCATGCATTGTTTTAATCCATTTGAAATCGCATCTACAAAACGCAGTGTCCGATGTCGGGTGTCCGATGTCGGATGTAACTGCATTTCACTTCGGACTTCGGACTTCGGACTTTGGACCATATAAACATCCTCTTCTTCCTGTTCTGTTGTGTGTTCTACTTCCGGTTGTTTATCTGCTGCGTCAAATGCGGCACGAACTTCTTTGTCGTAATCCTGTCTCAGCATTTCGGGATAGTCGGGAGAAATAATTCCTTCTTCGATTAACCAGTTTTCGTAATTCATCACCGGATCTTTCTTGCCCCATTCTTCAATCAATTCTTTCGGCACATATTTTACTCCGCTGGCTTCTTCGTGCCCGCGCATACGAAAGGTCATACACTCCAACAAAACGGGAAAAGGTTTTTTGCGCATTTGTTTGCCGAGTTCTTTCACCGTGTGATAAACTTCGAGAATATTATTGCCGTCTATCGTTAAACCTTTCATGCCATAACCAATAGCGCGCTCGGCTAAATATTTGCAACGAAACTGTTCGTTGGTGGGAGTTGAAAGACCGTAACCATTATTCTCTATCAAAATAATTATTGGCAAATCCCACACGGCAGCAATGTTGCACGCTTCGTGAAAATCGCCTTCGCTGGTTCCACCATCACCAGTAAAGGCAACGGTAATTTTTTTTTCTTTTTTAAGTTTTGATGCCAGTGCAATTCCATCGCCAACACAAAGTTGCGGACCGAGGTGTGAAATCATTCCTACAATATGATGTTCGTTGGTACCGAAATGAAAACTTCTTTCGCGCCCTTGCGAAAAACCATTTTGTTTTCCCTGAAATTGTTCAAAGAGTTGTTGAAGATTGCAATTGCGTGTGGTGAATACGCCAAGATTTCTGTGCAACGGGCAAACATATTCATCCTCCTCCAATGCAGCGGTTACTCCAACAGAAATTGCTTCTTGTCCTATTCCCGAAAACCATTTGCTTATTCTACCCTGTCTGAGCAGTTTCAACATGCGCTCTTCAATCACTCTTGGTTTAAGAATGAGTTGGTAGAGACGAATCAGTTCTTCGTTAGTTAAATTCTTCCTTTCAAAATTCATTTGCTATAAAAATTTAGTAACGGATAAATGGAACTGCGTTTCATGTGGCGAAGTAATCAGGAAATCAGGAAAATGGAAAATCAGTTTTCTTTTTACTTTAACATCGGCTTAGTTAAAATTCATTACTCATTTCAAACCCAGAACATGAAAAGAATTTTTTTACTCTTTGCGGCTAGTCTTTCACTCATTTTTCTTTCTCCAAAAACATTCAGTCAGCAATGCGCTGACTGTCGCTACGTTTCGCCCATCTTCGATTCGGTAACCATGGAAACAATTCAATTTGGCAGAGGAACCAGAGCTAACGGTGATACACAGGAACTTTTCATGGACATTTATCAGCCTTATGGCGATACAATGAGCAACAGGCCTTTGGCCATTTTTGCTTTTGGTGGCGCGTTCATAACCGGAAGCCGCGATGACTGGTATGTGAAACTCGTGTGTGAACATCTCACAAGATCGGGTTATGTGGTGGCTGCCATTGATTACCGTATTTATGATGATATAACACAAATGGTTACTGAAATTTTTAGCGCCTTTCCTCCGCAGCAGATGCGCATTTTCTTCAGGCCGATGCAAGATATGCGGGGAGCGGTGCAATATTTCAAAGCAGATTATTCAGAGTTAGGAAACAGCTATCGAATTGACACGAGCAAAATTTTGATTGGTGGTGCATCTTCCGGTGCTATAACTTCGCTCATGACTGCTTACTGCGATAAAGACAGCGAGATGGCACAAATGGCGGGCGGCTCACTGGCGGCTCTCAATGCTCTTGGAGGGTTTTACAGCAGTTCAGGATTTTATCCGAATTATAGTTGGCATGCTGCGGGCACATTCAATGTGTCGGGTGCGCTTATTAATGCCAATTGGATTGAGCCGGGTGATGTTCCTGTTATTTGTGCCCATGGCGATGCCGACCAAGTAGTGCCTTACAAGAAAGGCGGTTTTGCGGGGCTTACTTTGGGAACCTTCGATATGGAGGGAAGTTATCTGGTTGATTCGGTTGCGCGGAGTAAAGGGGTGTGCAGTTATCTATATAATATGGAAGGCCGCGACCATCCTTCGGAGAGTATGGGCATTGAATATTTTATGAGCGTAGTTTACCGCATGATGTTGCGAATGAAAGCAGTCATCAGCAACCAATCTTTTTGCTGCGCGCTCAACGTAGATATTACTCCGGGCGATACACTTCTTTATTTACCCAATGCCCCGGTTGCATCTACTTTAACGGCTGTAGTTACTAACGATAATGGAAATGCTTCAATACAATGGTGCACTATGCCATGCAGTGTTACTTCAAGTACAAATTCAATTACCGTTACTGCCGATTCAACTTTGAAATATGTGGCGGCTACCGTAAGCGAAGGCAATTGTCTTTCGGCCGATTTGCATATAGTGTATGATAGCACTCAACTGACTTCTTTGGCTGAAGAAATTGATGAAATCAATTTCTTTATTTATCCTCAACCTGCTTCTTCTGCTTTAAATATTGTAGCTGATTTAAGTAAGAGCAAAACAAAAAGTGGAGTGATTGAATTGAGAAATGTGTTCGGACAAAAAGTTTTCGAACAATCATTTTATTCCTTGAATCAACAATTGAAAACAACGATTGATGTTAGCACATTGCCGGCAGCAAATTATTTGCTGAGTATTTCGATGCGTGGACTAAAGGTGGGCTCGAAGAGGATAATGGTAACTAGATAATTTATTTGCTTGATACGAAGGGTTTAAAATAGTCGTCTGAAAGGATGACTATTTTATTTTTGTTCAGCACCGAAATAAGCGAACATGAATGTTCATGATGAAATAGAAGAGTTTAAAAAAAATTAGCCGACACTGCCGATGTGCAGGCTCGTGGTGAAATTCTGCTCACCATTCTTGAAAAATATGCGGCTGTTGTTTCCATTCATTCCGAACCACATATCGAAGATTTGAAAATGATTGCAGCACAAACTTCCGATTTGCGTTTAACGGCATGGGCACACTATCACGAAGGAGTATTAAAACGAACCCGCTCAGAAAATGCTGCTGCACTCGATAGTTTTATGAAAGGGCTCGAACATTTTTTGGCAAGTGAAGAAGCGAAGGGAATTATTTTGAGTTATGTAGGTATGGGCATTGCGCACAAAAACACAGGCAACTATGCCGAGTCGCTGCGGCACCAGTTTGAAGCATTGAAACATTCCGAAAAAATAGGTCACCCCAAAAGTATGGCGCTGGCTTACAACAACATTGGCAACGTTTATAATTTTCAAAGCAATTATCCGGAAGCACTCAAGTATCATTTGCTAGCTTTGCAAATTCGCAGAGATGCTAATGATGTGCAGGGCATGTCTGCTTCGTTTCGAAATATTGGCAACGTTTATTACTATCAACACAACTATCCTGAGGCTTTAACCAATTATTCTGAAGCGCTGCGCATGAGCCAACTGACCGGAGACAAATCGGGCATTGCTGCTTCATACACAAACATGGGTGTGTGTTATGATTTGCTGAAAAATTTTGAAAAAGCCATAGAATATTACAATGCCGCCATTCAACTTTATACCGAGTTGAACAATACCGCTGATATTCTGGTTACCTACAACAGTTTGGGTGCGGCACATCATAGCATGGGTAATTATGAAGAGTCGATGCAATGCCAATTGACCGCGCTTAAAATGAGCACAGAAATAAATGATGTGCATGGCATGGCTGTTTCGAATGGCGGAATGGGGCTGGTGCTTAAATCGCTAAACCGGTTCGATGAAGCACTGGTTTATCTCAACAAATCGGTTGAGCAGAGTGTGAGTTTACATGCAAACGATATGCTGGCGCAGTGCTATTTAACCATGAGTGATGTTTATGAAGCCACCGGCAATTATCAACAGGCGTTTGAGTATCATAAACTGTTTCACAGCACCGAAAAAGAAATTCTTGGTAAAACCGCACAAGAGCAATTGACACAATTAAACTTTAAGCATAACACCCAACAAAAAGAAGCGGTGCATAAAGCCACCGAAAAAATATTGCACAACATTCTTCCTCAAAAAATAGCAGAGCGTATTAAAAACGGGGAAGAAGAAATTATTGAGCGATTTGAAAATTGTTCAGTGCTGTTTGCTGATATGGTGGGCTTTACTAAGTGGAGCGAAAAGAAAAACGTGAACGAATTGGGTACTACACTCAATCATATTTTCAGCATGTTCGATAGTTTGGCAAATGAATACGGTGTGGAAAAAATAAAGACCATTGGCGATGCTTACATGTGTGTAAGCGGTTTGCCCGAACCCTGCTATGACCATGCCGAACGAATGGCACGTATGGCCTTGGCCATGAACGAAAAAATTCTTGAGGCATATCCTGATGGAGAAATAAAACTGCGCATAGGCATACACACCGGTGAAGTAGTAGCCGGTGTAATTGGTAAAAATAAATACGCTTACGATTTGTGGGGCGATACGGTAAACACCGCAAGTCGCATGGAAAGCCATGGAGTGGAAAATAAAATTCAGGTGAGTGAAGAATTTAAAAACAAAGTCAACCACCAACCCCCTAAAGGGGGCTTAAATGCAAATCCAAAATTCAGTTTTGAAGAACGCGGAGAAATTGAAGTCAAGGGAAAAGGTAAAATGAGAACCTGGTTTCTCATTTTTCAAAGTCCCCTTTTGTTTCATTCCGCTGTTTCAGCGGAAAGGTGATTTAGATAGGTTCTCCTATTTTCCGCACGTGAAAAAACTCTTTTCAGTAGTTTTAATTATTGCTTTTTGTGCGGGTGTTTACTTGTGGCTAATGAAATCGCCAACCGTTAAACGGTGGAATCGCAAAGCACCTCTTACTTCTCTTCCCGATTCTACCAATCCTTATTTTCATAAGCTCGATACCTTCTTTACAAATAGAAGTTTGCAAAACGGTTTCAGTGGTAGCGTATTGATTTCGAAAAACGGAAACTGCGTTTACAATAAATGTTTTGGCTACTGCGATTACCGCAGCAAAAATTTAATGAGCGATACCAATTCGTTTCAACTGGCTTCGGTTTCAAAAACATTTACGGCTACAGCGGTGCTGTGGTGTGTGGAGCATGAGTTGCTTTCGTTAGAGGATGAACTGCAAAAGTTTTTTCCGCAATTTCCTTATGCGCATGTGTACATAAAAGATTTGCTGAGCCACCGCAGCGGCCTGCCTAACTATCTTTATTTCTGCTCGCGCAAATGCAACAAGGGCGAGTTTTTAAACAACGAACAGGTGCTGGCGATTATGCAAACCGAAAAGCCCGCGCCTTATGCTTTGCCCAATAAGAAGTTTGAATACTGTAATACCAATTACATGTTGCTTGCCCTGGTGGTAGAAAAAGTTTCAGGCAAAAAGTTTAGCGCGTTTATGCATGAAATTTTTTTTGAGCCGTTGGAAATGGAGCGCACATTTATTTACAATCACGAAGATTCGCTGAGCCGCAAAATAGCGCTCAGCTATAATTCGAAATGGGAAATTCAGAAGGACGATTGCTTTGATGGTGTGGTTGGCGATAAAGGAGTTTACAGTACCGTGAGCGATATGTTTAAATGGGACAAAGCGTTTTACGATGGCAAATTGCTTTCGCAGCAAATGATGAAGCAGGCGTACGCGCCCCGTAGTTTTGAGCACCCGGGCAAACGAAATTATGGTTACGGCTGGCGGCTATTGCAACAACCCGATGGAAATTATTTGGTGTATCACAACGGTTGGTGGCACGGCAATAACACGGTGTTCTATCGTTATATTCAAGATACCACGGCTGTTATTATTCTTTCGAACCGCTATAACAAATGGGTGTATGGAGTGCAGCCTGTGTTTAATATTCTGTATGGAGGCAAGGGCGGTGATGGCGGTTTTGGGGAAGAGTGAGAGGTATGCAGCGAAATCTAATCGTAGATAAGTTTTCTATCGCCAACAGTTCTTACTTCTACAATTTTTACTTTGTCTTCAACAGCATAAACAATACGGTAATTGCCGGAACGTATTCGCCAGAGTTTTTCAGGAGTGCCAACTAATTTTTGCAGCCTGGCGGTCGTGGATTAGAAGCGAGTGCTTCAATTTTTGAAATCACTTTTGGAATTTCCTGTTTGGGCAAACTTTGAATTTCTTTTGAAGCAGTTGCGGAAATTTGAACGGTGTAGCTCATAGCTTGCCACTGCTTTTCAAGGTTGCTTTAAGCTCTTGTAAACTGATTGTTTTTTCATGGCGTCTGGAATGGGCTACAATAGCATCGTAAAAGTCTTCCCAAATTGCCCCATGCTTTTTTAAATCAATTTGCACGGCTACTTTTTTATTTTTTGCATCGGTAAGAAATGAGATTCCTTTCATAGTATTTGTTTTTAACTGCTATCGCAAGTTCATGTTTCGAAAATAATAAAAGCCCCTCAAACCCGCCAATGCGTTTTTGTTTTAAGTTTGACCAATAAATTTTTCACGAAGGAGCGATAAGTATACATGGGAGTAATACAAAGACAGGGAATAAAAAATACCATTAGTTCGTATGCAGGAATTCTGCTGGGTTTTGTTTCGCTTATTATTATTCAGCCCAAATTTTTAAAACCAGAGGAGATTGGATTGGCGAGAGTGCTCTTTGCTTTTTCTTCCCTCATCTCTACGTTTATTCCAATTGGCGTAAACAATCTTACCATCAAATATTTTCCCCATTTCCGGAATCGCGATAAAAGTCATTACGGGTTTTTCGGCTTCATGCTTTTGTTTCCGTTGATTGGATTTTTGGTTTCAACAGTAGGGCTGGTAGTGTTTAAGGAATTTATTATTGCGCAATACCGCAGAGAAAGCCCGCTCATTATTGATTACTTCAACTACATTTTTCCGTTCAGTTTCTTTTTGGCATTTGGTTCGGTTATTACCACGTATTTGATTTCGCTTTTTAAAACTACCGTGCCTTCTTATCTCAACGATTTGTATGCACGTGCGGGTTATATTGTTTTGGTGGTGGCTTATTATTTTCATTGGCTAACGCTGCCGCAGTTTATGGGCGGCTATGTGGGTGTGTATGCGCTGCAACTTTTACTGCTGATTATTTACCTCGTAAAAATTGATTCGCCTTCGCTTAAAATTGACTGGAGCTTTTTCAAACAACAAGGCATGCGCGAAATGGTCACCTTCGGTTTGCTGCTTTCGTTTGCCAGCATTGCGGCTATTGGTTTAAAGACTTTAGATTCTGTTTTAATCGGAAAATTTTTGCCGCTGAGCTTTGTGGGAATTTATACCATAGCATCATTTATACCTACCATTATTGAAACACCACTCAACGCGCTTGATAGAATTGTAACCGCAAAAGTAGCACACGCAGTGGTAGAAAATGATATGGACGATGTTAAAGACGTGTACTACAAATCGGTAAAATATCTTTCGCTCATTGGAGGTTTGTTGTTTGTAGGTATCAATTGCAACATCACTTTTCTCTTAGCACTTGTAGGCAAGGCGTATGAGCAGGGCATTCAAGTGGTTTGGATTATTTCTATCGGTTCGCTCATTAGTATGTTTGGCGGAGCCAACACGA
This sequence comes from Bacteroidota bacterium, assembly GCA_947479455.1. GTDB lineage: Bacteria > Bacteroidota > Bacteroidia > Chitinophagales > LD1 > Bog-950. The sequence continues at coordinate 30,723 of CANJZE010000016.1, read as the reverse complement.
GTATCATTTTTTATTCTTCAAAATACTGGCAGGGTGCATTGTTGCTTTTGCTTTTGGTGATTATTACGTTCATCAATAACATGCTGCTAATTCCACGCTTTGGTATCAATGGCGCGGCTATGTCAACTGCTATTTCTTCGCTGTTATATACCGCTATTAAGTTCTTCATCATTCATCGCAAGTTCAAGTTTCAGCCATATAATATAGAAACCCTGAAAGTGATAGGTCTTGTTTTTTTATGTGTGGGTTTAAATTTTCTATTGCCCGTTTACGGTTCAAACGTTCTAAACATTCTGCTTCGTAGTTTTGTTTTAGGTGGCACTTATCTATTGCTTACCTATCTGCTCAGGATAGTTCCCGAGTTTCACGGGTATTTGCCTTGGGAGAAGAAGTAGTACGTGATGCTGTAGCGAATCTTTTTTATTTTGGTTCTACAATTTCAGCACTATGAAAAAACATCTACTCCTGCTTCTAACAATTGCAACTGTTCATTCGCTACACGCGCAAAAAGAATACGATAAATGGTATTTCGGAAATCAGGCAGGCATTGATTTTTCTTCGGGTACTGCAACGCCTTTACTAAACAGTTCGATGGATGCCATTGATAATCCTGCAAGCATTTCCGATTCGCTCGGCAACCTTCTTTTCTATTGCGATGGTATAGAAGTTTACAATCGCAATCATACACTTATGCCGAATGGTGCGGGATTGTTAGGCAGTCTTTCAGGCGGGCACACAGCCACGGCAGTTCGCAAACCCGGCAGTACTAATCTCTATTATCTATTTACCCTCGATGCCTTTGCCAGTTCAAACGGTTTGCGCTACAATATTATTGACATGAATTTGAATGGCGGTTTGGGTGATATTGTTTCGGGACAAAAAAATATTGTGCTGCTCAATCCTGCATCGGAACAAATTGTTCCCGTAGTTCATGCTAATGGAAATGATATTTGGATTGTTACTCACCCTTGGAACTCATCTTCGTTCAACTCCTATTTAATTACATGCAGTGGATTGAATTCAACTCCTGTTGTTTCTACTGTAGGAAATTCGCGCAGCGGTTCAACCAATAATGCACCTGGTCAAATAAATGTAAGCGCTCAAAACAATCGCATTGCCACCGCTACTTATGGCACAGGAACTTTTGAATTGTTTGATTTTAATAACGCTACCGGTACGCTTTCTAATCCGTTAAGCTTTTCGGGTTTCTCTAACGCATGGTCAGTTGAATTTTCAGCTGATGGTACTAAACTTTATTTGGGAGGATGGACAACGCAATGGATTTATCAATTCGACTTAACTACATACACCGGAGCGGCTATCAGTGCATCGCAGGTAAATCTTGGAAATGTCACAGGTCCCGGTGCGCCTTATCATACTGCCTATATGCAGCGTGGTCCCGATAATAAAATTTACATAGCCGTATATCTCGATAGCTATTTAGCCGTAATCAATAATCCAAATGTGGCAGGTGCAGGTTGTAATTTGGTCGATGATGGATTCAATTTAGGCACCATGTCGAGCAGTGCAGGTTTGCCAAATAAAATTGTTGTCACACATGGCAGTCCTACACTTCAACTCGGCAACGATACTTCCTACTGCGGCAACTTCACACAAATATTAACTACCGGAAATGCCAACACTTTGTGGAGCACCGGAGTAACGGCGTCGCAAATTACCATAAGCACTCCAGGCACTTACTGGGCAAGCACTAGTGGGGGTTGCGGCAATGCAAGTGATACAATCATTATAACTGCGGGTTCACTACCTGCACCTGTGTTGTTACCAAACGATACTTCTTACTGCGGTAGTTTTTCGCAAATACTTTCTACAGGCAATGCAAATACTTTGTGGAGCACGGGAGTAACAGCCTCGCAAATTACAGTAACTAATACAGGAACATACTGGGCTCAAAACAGCAATGCCTGCGGCATTATGTCCGATAGTATTGTTATCAGCACAAGTCCTTCGCCCATTATCAATCTTGGAAACGATACTGCTTTGTGTGCGGGGCACTCACTTACTTTAAATGCGAGTACGGCTACCGCTACTTATCATTGGCAAAACTCTTCTACCGCGGCTACATTCAATGTGAGTAGCCCCGGAACTTATGCAGTTACCGTTACTACAAGCGCGGGCTGCACAGCGAGCGATGCTATCAGTGTAACACAATACAGTTTATCGCTTAATGCCTCTGCTACCAACGCGGGCTGCGGTTTAAACAACGGCACAGCAATAGTTACTGCAAGCAATGGCAACGCGCCTTATAATTTTAATTGGAGTAACAGTATTCAAAACGATAGTTTACAAAATCTTGCACAAGGAACTTACACGGTTACCGTAATAGATAATGGCGGATGCCTAGCCACAGCCAGTGTATTTGTAGATACTTCAGGAATTGGTTCGGTGCAAATTGCTAGTAATAATTCCTCTCCTATTTGCAGCAGCGACAGCGTGCATATATGCGCACCTTCCGGTTATCAAAATTATTTATGGAACACAGGGCAAACTTCTAACTGTATTTATGCTTCACACGCTGGCAACTATTATGTAACGGTTACTGATATCAATAACTGCACATCAAGTTCGAACCACTTATCGGTTCAAGTGTATCCACTACCATCGGTGTCTATCAGCGTAAATGGCAATATACTCACCGCGTTCAATGCTGTTTCTTATCAATGGTTTTTTAATGGCAACGCCATTGCAGGTGCTAACTTCGATACTTTGTTAGCTACTCAACAAGGCAATTACACTTTGCAAATTACCGACAGCAATGGTTGCCATGCTGTATCGAATAATATTTTAATTACCACCACTATTGATGATTTGTGGAACGCAGCAGAACTAACGGTGTTTCCTAATCCTAATCAAACCGGCAGTTGGGAAATTGCGGCAAGTAATCTTTGGCTCAATGCCGAAATAGTTTTATTTGATGTAAACGGCTCAATGGTTTTTAAAAGCATTTTAAAAACTACCGAAGCAAAAATTGAAACCGATTTACCGCGCGGTGTTTATCTGCTTAAAATTGTTTCGGGCACAAAAAGTTGTATGAGGAAATTGGTTAGATTTTAGGTTTATACCTTTACAAAAAGGTTGTTAGTTTTGGTAAGTATGAAATGCACGACCATAAAATATACCAATCACGCCATCGAATACATGGCCAAGAGAGGAATAGTGGAAGAAGAAGCGGAGAAAGTAATACGCGAAGGGATGGTAGTAGAAGAATACGTAAGCGATAAACCTTTTCCCAGCAGACTAATACTTTCATTTATTGACAAAAGACCCATACATTTGGTTTTAGCCTATGATGAAGAAACAGCTACCTGTTTTGTTGTAACTGCTTACGAACCTAATCTTGAAAAATTTGAAATTGATTTTAAAACACGAAAAAAGAAACTATGACCTGTTTCATCTGCAAATCCGGAACCTACGCACCAGGAAAAGTCACTGTTAAATTAGAACGCGACTCGGCTATTGTGCTTATTAAAGAAGTGCCGGCAGAAGTGTGCGATACTTGTGCCAACTATCTGCTTAGTCAGCAAACCAGTAAAACAGTTTTAGCTATTGCCAAACAAAGATTTGATAGCGGTACCGAACTGGAAGTAATAAAGCTATTGGCTGCATAAACCTTAACGTCATTCCATTTGAAATAAAAAAATGCAACATGGCTTGTTACTTTGAAAAACTAAATCCCTTCCCATGAAAAAAATTTTCTCGCTTGTGCTCATCATTACTGCACTCCACAGCTTTGCACAAATTCCCCAAAGCTTCAACTATCAGGCAGTAGCGCGAAATGCAGGCGGAGCCATACTAGCAGGGCAGACTATTTCTATCAAGTTCACCATACTCGATGGTTTCCCCGGTGGAAGTTTAGTGTACATGGAAACCCATTCAACTATTCCTACTAATCAATTTGGATTGTTCACCACACAAGTAGGAACCGGTACAGTTATTATTGGAACATTCGCGGGAATTAATTGGGCTACCGGTCATAAATATTTGAAAGTAGAATTCGATGCTAACAATGGAACAAACTATACCGATATGGGCACTACACAATTATTGAGTGTGCCTTTTGCTTTGTATGCTGTAACAAGTAGCAATGGACCTATTGGAGCAACGGGCGCAACGGGACCAAGTGGCGATACGGGTTTAACAGGTGCTATTGGTGCCACTGGTGCGCAGGGAGTTCCCGGTAACGGAACCGTGAACGGCAGCTTGAATTATGTTTCAAAATTTACGCCTGATAGCACAACTCTAGGCAACTCACAAATTTTTGATAATGGTACTAACATAGGAATAGGCACAATTACACCGCATGTGAAGCTAAGTGTAAATGGAAGCGCCCTGGTAAAAACACTAACCACTGCCGATGCCGATTTTGCAGGTGATATAAACGAGTGCGACAACTGTTACAATACTGTAGTGTTTACCGACCTCACTACAGCAATGAACGGCATAAGCATTCGGTGTACCGATTATTTTGAAGGGAGTATAAACATGAACGGAGCAAAACTGCCCGAACTTTTACAAAACGTTGCTGAATGGTATGGCGCTAATGGTTTAACTACAGCTGGTAGCGCAACTAATACGCAAGATGTTGGAGTAGACAACGCAACGCACTCCTGCAACTGCCCCGATAATTATGTAGCCACGGGAATTGAAATTTATGCATCGGATAGATTAGATGGCCGAATGAAACTTCGTTGTGCTCCTTTAAACGCTGGATTGGTTACAACTAATACCGGCATAGGTCTGCGAAGCGCTTATAATATTCCCTACGATAACGTTGACAACACACGGTTCATGGGTATGTGTCCGCTAGGCATGTATGTAAAAGGCATTTCTATGTTTGCCGCTAGTAAATTAGATAACCAGTTGTGTATTTACTGCACAGGAGTGAGGGAGAATTAAACTGCCTTGTGCCCCAAAATATTTTCAGTTACACCGTCATTACTTCTTTCTCTTTCACTTCTAAATGTTTCTCCACTTTAGCCGAGAAATCATTGGTGATATTCTGCACCGAAGTTTCAGCGTTCTTGGCGCTGTCTTCAGGCAATCCGTCTTTTTGAAATTTCTTTACCTGCTCATTTGCCTCTTTGCGAATAGTGCGAATAGAGATGCGGCATTTTTCGGCTTCTGCTTTTGCATTCTTTACTAAATCTTTTCTGCGCTCTTCGGTCATTTGTGGAATATTCAAACGAATAATTTTTCCGTCATTTTGTGGAGTGATACCGATGTTGGCTTTCAAAATTGCTTTTTCAATTTCGGGCAAAATTGAAGCATCCCACGGTTGAATAGAAAGAGTTCTTGCATCTGGCGTAGAAATATTTCCCACTTGAAAAATAGGAGTCATGGCTCCATAAGCATTTACTTCTATGCCATCGAGCATACCCGAGTTGGCGCGTCCCGCTCTAATTTTTGAAAGTTCAAATTCAAAATGCTCCAATGCTTTTTGCATCTGGCTTTTGGTTTCGTCTAAAAGTTTTTTTACGTCTGCGTCTGTCATGGCTTAGTTAATTAAGTGAATGGTTGATTAAGTTTGATTCAGTTTTATAAGTCTTCTCCGTCTCTTTTCTTTTTTTAGTAAGCAATGTATCCGTTCAATAATTTCAAGCATTGCTCGTAAATAGTGTTCAGTTCTTTTAATTCTTCTTTGGTAATATATTTTTCATCAAAGGCGGTTATCAAATGGTCTTTCGTTTCCTCCAGTGAGCCACGCGCTTGCCTGCAAAATTGAATATTTTCTTTGTAATGAAACCTTCCGTGTCCTTCAGCAATATTCGCTGTTATTGACCGCGAGCTTCTTATTATTTGATTCTTCAATAAATAATCTTCGCTCTTCGGAAACTTTTTACAGAGTCTACTTATTTCCAATCTCAACCTGCGGCATTCTTTCCATACTTCCAATTCTCTAAAACCTGCCATGGTCTAGTTGATTGAGTGAGTAGTTGATTAGTTTATTGAGTTATAAAGACAAGCAATAAATCAAATTCTTCAAGAGGAAAACGAATCAACTAATCTAACTTACTCAACTTAATCCAACCTATTCAACCGTTTACTATCGTTCCAATTTTCTTTCCGTCAAGCACTTTTTTGAGATTGCCTTTTTTGTTTACATCAAAAACAATAATGGGCAAATGATTTTCTTGACAAAGTGTAAAGGCAGTTAAATCCATTACGCTTAACTTTTTCTTTAACGCATCTCCGAAACTTAGCTTGTCAAATTTTTTCGCCTTCGGATTTTTCTCCGGGTCCGAATCATATATGCCATCTACTCTTGTTCCTTTCAAAATTACATCGGCTTCAATTTCGGTGGCGCGCAAAGCAGCGGCAGTGTCGGTAGTAAAATACGGGTTGCCTGTTCCCGCGCCAAAAATTACAACACGACCTTTTTCTAAGTGGCGAACCGCTCTGCGTTTTATAAACGGCTCAGCGATTTCTTTCATTTCAATAGCACTCAGCAATCGTGTGCTCACACCAATTTTTTCTAAACCACTTTGCAATGCCATACTGTTTATCACTGTAGCAAGCATTCCCATGTAATCACCTTGCACTCTGTCAATTCCGTTAGCAGTTGCCTGTATCCCTCTAAAAATATTTCCTCCGCCAATTACAACTGCTACCTGAACACCCGAATCAGTTGCCTGTTTAATTTCGTTGGCGTAGAGCATTACCATATCGGCATCAATACCAAATTGCTTGTTGCCCATTAAAGATTCTCCGCTGAGTTTTAGAAGGATGCGCTTGTATTGCATAGTGGCGAAAATATAAAAGAGGGTTGAATAGCCTAAACAGTTTTTCTAAAGAGCCGCTGTATTTTTCTTTGCCTCAAGAAACTCGCTCCAAATTTCATTCACAATTTCGGCAGCTGGTTTTATCTCTTTCACAAACGAAGCAATTTGACCAATCTCCAACTCGCCTTCGTTCATATCGCCTTCATACATTCCTTTTTTGGCCCGCGCTCGACCGAGAATTTGTTCAAGTTCTTCTTTGCTTGCACCTTTATCTTCCGCTTCCTGAATACGTTTTTGAAAATCATTTTTCACTAAACGAACCGGAACAACTTTTTTCATTGAGAGCATCGTGTCACCTTCCTGCGCATTCAAGATGATGTTTTTAAAATTCTCATGTCCCGATGATTCAACACTCGCCACGAATCTTGTTCCTATCTGAACACCTTCGGCACCCAAAACCATTGCTGCTAACATTCCTTTACCTGTGCCAATTCCACCCGCGGCAATCAATGGAAGATTAGTGGCAGCACGCACCTGCGGAATTAAAACGAAAGTCGTTGTCTCTTCTCTTCCGTTGTGTCCGCCTGCTTCAAAACCTTCGCATACCACTGCATCGCAACCGGCATCTTCCACCTTCTTCGCAAACTTTGATGACGAAACCACATGCACTACTTTAATGCCATGTTGTTGTAAATGCTTCGTCCACGTTTTCGGATTTCCCGCGCTCGTGAAAACAATTTTTACTCCTTCTTCAATAATAATAGCGATGTGTTTATCAATATCAGGATAAAGTAACGGCACATTTACACCAAAAGGTTTCGATGTTGCTGCTTTGCATTTTTGAATTTGCTCGCGCAAAATTTCGGGATACATACTACCGCTTCCAATAATTCCTAATCCACCAGCATTGCTTACTGCACTTGCTAGTTCCCAACCGCTGCACCAAATCATACCGGCTTGAATGATGGGATATTGTATTTCAAAAAGTTCGGTAATTCTGTTTTTCATAGCAGCCCCTCTAAATCTCCCCGAAGGGGAGAATTTGGTTTAGTCGTAAATGAATGTATAATGGTAGCAAAATGTATTTTGTATTTAAGTCCCCTTCGGGGATTTAGGGGCTGGTTTTCTCTCCTCGCAGGTCTATCTCCGTATTATCCCCAATATTCAAACTCTGGCTTAATCCTTTAATGATTGAATCGCTACCAATTAAAGATGAATGCAACACCATGTTCTCCAATTTGCTGAACGAACCAACAATGGAATTTTTAATGATGGAATAATTGATTTCGGTGTTTTCACCAATAGAAACATTAGGTCCAATGATGGAGTTTTTAATTTTTGCTCCTGCTGCAATTTGCACAGGCGGAACAATGATGGAGTTTTCGCTCACGCCTTTGTTGCTTGCTTTGTCGCCAAGTTTTTTCAGCAACAAGGCATTTGTTTCGAGCAGAATATCTTTTTTGCCTACATCGAACCAGCTTTCAATTTTGTGGCTTTTAAAAATCACGCCATCCTTAATCATTTGTTGTAAGCCATCGGTTAAGTAAAACTCATTGTTGTTGCGCAGGTTGTTTTGAATGTTGTGTCCGAGTGCGTCAAAAAGTTTTCGCGTTTCTTTTATAAAATAAAAACCAACCAGTGCCATATTGCTCTTGGGTATCATTGGTTTCTCTTCTACTTTTTTAATAAAACCATCGGCATCAATTTCGGCTACACCAAACGCCTGCGGATTATCAACTTTTTTTACTACCAGTGTTGAATGTTGTTCGGCAAGAATTTTTTTGATGTCAATATCTACAATGGTATCTCCCAGGTGAATCACTAATTCTTTATTTAAATCAAGCTGGTCTTTTGCCATCCAAATGGCGTGACCCAACCCTTCGCGTTTTTCCTGCTGAACAAATTTTGCATTGAGCTTCGGATAGTTTTTTTCTACGAACTCTTTTATTTTTTCACCAAGGTAGCCGATCACAAAAACGAAATCGGTGATGCCGTTTTCCTGCAATTCGTCAATAATAAAACTGAGAATAGGTTTTCCGGCTACCGAAATTAAAACCTTGGGTTGTGTGTAGGTGAGCGGACGTAACCTTGTTCCTGCTCCCGCCACGGGAATAATTGCCTGCATAACGTTTTTATGTTGAAGCAGCGAATATAAGAAGTGCAGGTTTCTTAAATGTTATTTTGGAATTGTGAAGCAGAATTTTGTTCCACCGAGAGGAGAATCTTCAATCCAGATTTTGCCGTTAAGCGAGTCAACAATTTTTTTGCAGATAGAAAGTCCAATGCCGGTGCCGTCAAATTCATTGCGGTTGTGCAGGCGTTGAAAGATGATAAACACCTTATCGCGGTATTCTTTTGCAATACCGATTCCGTTATCGTCAACTTCAATAGAATGATTTTTTTCGGTAGAAGAATATCCAATTTCAACTACAGGCTGTTTAGTTCGGTTGTATTTAATTCCGTTGGTCACCAGATTTTGCAATAATTGAATCATGTGAATTTTATCAGCAGAAATTTCAGGAAGCAAAGCAGATTTGATGATGGCGTTTTTCTCTTCAATGTACGGTTTAAGCAAATGCTGCACTTCATCTAATGCATCATTTAAACTCACTGTTTCTTTGCGTTGTGTCGAATTAATTTTAGAAAGATGCAGCAAACTCTGAATCACATTCATCATGCGCTTGGCTCCATCGTTAATGTAGTAGATGTAATCTTTCTGGTCAATCTTTAATTGCCCGTTAAAACTTTTCTCGAGTAGTTGTGAGTAGTTTGAAATCATGCGCAACGGCTCTTTCATATCGTGCGAAGCCACGTGAGCAAATTGCTTTAGTTCAAAATTCGACATCTCTAATTGATGCGCGTATTCTTCGATCTCTGCATTTTTTTTCTTTAGCAAATCCTGCTCTTTCTTTCCTTCTTCATATTTAAAGCGAAGCGTGGCATCGCTTAACTCCGCCTGCTTGTTCAGTTCATGCAAATCGTCTTTTTGTTTCATGAAGCGTTGCAGTTTTTCATATGCTTCCTGATGTCTTCCCAATGCGTTAAGGGTTTCTGACCAGTAGTTATACAACTCAAAATTGTCAACCACTTTTCCCATTTCAACATAAATTCCATCGGCTGTTGTAAAAAGTTCATTCGCCTTTTCAAAATCTTTTACCACCTGATAAATACGTCCCGATAACTGATAAATACTCAGCTCAAAATGTTTGTTCGTTTGATTTTTTACGCGTTCAAGCGCCTTCACCGAACATTCAATTGCTTTTTCTTTTTCCGCTAAATCGGCATAAACAATTCCACTGTTTGCCATAGCAATACAGTAAGGTGGAGTATCGTTTATCTCTTCAGCAATAGAAATGGCTTTTTGATAAAGTTCCAACGCCTTCTCGTTTTCTTTTTTGTCGTAAGCTTCTATACCAAACGAAATGTAACACCTTGAGATGCCGGGTTTGTAATTCGCTTTCTGAAAATATTCAAATGCTTTGCGCAGATATTCCTTCGATAGCGTTTCTAATCCTAAGTCGCCATAAATAATTGATTCGTTAAAAAGCGAACGTGCAAGAGTTAAGAATCCGGTTTCGCTTAAGTCAGTTTTATTTTCCAACAGGCGAACAGAATCATCGTAAGCTAATTTCGATTTAATGGGTTCTCCTAAATAATCGTGATTCAATCCAATACGTCTATAGAATTCCGATTTTTGTTCTGCATCGAGTTCATCATCTAATTCTTCAACTACTTCCTGTAAATACTGAATAGCTTTTTCAAACTCGCTGGTAATATCAGAGTAATAGTGTGTGAGTGTGGTAGCGGCTTTTAGCCACAAGAGCTTATAGCCTTTCCCTTTTGCTAAGAGAAATGCTTCAAGCGCAATTTGAGAACACGTAGTATCACGGAGTTTTTTGCGTTGCTCAAACTCCGCAAGTAAATTTTCAATCTGTTCTTCAAAAGCTGATTTAACTGCTGAAATCTCGGTCATAGTATTCGGAAACAAATTATACGATACAAGATGGAAATTGTTCTTTTCTACTGATTAATCAAAAACGTGTCAATATGTGCTATGGCAATTTCGGTTCTGTTGTTTAACGCACCGCTTACAAATTTGAAATTTGCGTCCAGCGAATTCAACTCGTTGGAAAACTCGTTGAATAATTCGGTGCGGTCGTTTGGGTTGGAGCGTTGTGGGTCTGGCATCCACGGCAAATCAATATCGCACAGTAAATACAAATCGCTTTTGCGCTTTTTAATTTCATTGTTCAACCACTGCGGAACATCCCATCTGTAATACTGCAACCAAATTTTTATGTTGATGAGGTCGTTATCGCTGAGCAAAATTTTATTGGCTTGGCGAATCAGGTTGTTCTCCTGTTCAATAATTCCTTCCGCAATTTTCAAGATATCGGTATACGTATAAGCGCGTTCCAATTGCCCAATGTAATAGCGCGAATAATCAGGGACATGAATGGTTTTATAATGAATAGAAAGTTTTTCTGCCAGCGTTGATTTGCCTGTTGACTCAGTTCCGGTAAGCGTGATTTTGTAAATCATTTAGTCAAGGTTTTCTTCCACTCGTAATATCCGTAAGCAGCAATTACAGCAAAGAAAACATAAAGGGCTGAAGTGAGTTCAAGATGTTTAATGAAATACATAACCGCTGCCACCACATCAATTACAATCCAAAAAAGCCAGTTCTCTAAAATCTTTTTTGCGGTCATCCAGGTGGCAATGAAACTGAAAATGGTTACTGCCGAATCGAAATAAGAAAGTGAGTTGCCAAGTTTCGCAAATACAAATCCCAAAACAGGAACAAGCAACGAACCGAAAAAAATCAATTTCGCATTTTGTTGAAGTGAAAACGAAGTTACCCTTGAATTTGTATTTGCATTTAAGCCCCCCCCTTTTGTTTCATCCCGCCTTACGCGGGAGGGGAGGGTTTGGGAGGGGCTGCTCCATAACCACCAACCATAGAATCCTGCAACGACATAATACGTTTGTAGAATAGCATCCTGAAAAAGCTGATGCGTTACATTGATGTAGATATAAATTGCCGAACTAATAATGCCCGTTAACCAACACCATATATTGCTTCGCGAAGCCAACAGCACATAAATAACACCGAAAGCAACACCGGCATATTCTAACCAATTATCCATCAGAATAATTTTACCGAATCTGGTTTCACCTGCAAAGAATATTTTCTTCCTATCACTAGTGTGCGGTTATCTTCAATATGCCCTGCAGGAAAATTGTAACAAACAGGATACTTAAACTCTGCGACATGCTCAGCTATAATATCGTAAGCCGTGCAACCAAAAGCCACTTTATTGTCTTTCATTTCTGTAAAGCTTCCAACGACTAACCCTGTTAAATCATTCAGTTTGCCTGAACGTTTCAGATTCATCATCATTCGGTCTATGTGGTAGAGGTATTCATCTAAATCTTCGAGAAACAGAATTTTGCCCGAAGTATTGATGCCGCTTTTAGTTCCGGTTATACTATAAAGAATGGAAAGATTTCCACCTATAAAAATTCCTTCTGCATTGCCTACGCGATTTAATTCATGCGGAGCAATTTCAAATTCGTTTTTGATGCCGAACAACTCCTTGTGCAAAGTTTCAATGGCTTCGGTTGTCGCCTTTAAAAAACTAAAAGGCATTACAGCATGAAGCGTTTGAATGCCGAGGTTGTTTGAAATATCGGTATGCAAAAAAGTAACATCGCTAAACCCCACCACCCATTTCGGATGCTTCATAAACTCATCGTAAATCAAATCGTCCATCATTCTCACAGTACCGTAACCGCCACGCGCGCAAATAATTGCTTTGATAGAAGTGTCGTTCAACGCGAATTGAAAATCTTCTTTACGCTCTGCATCGGTTCCTGCAAACTGACGAAACTCTTTACCAATGGTTTTCCCAATCACCACTTTCAATCCCCAGCTTTCAAAAGTTTGAATAGCGGGTTGTATATCTTCCAATGTTATTTTTCGTGCGGTGCTCAAGAGATAAATGGAATCTCCTTTTTGTAAAGCGGGTGGTCGTAATAGCATTTGAATCTTTTTAAAGGGTTGTTAGGTGATTTAGTAAATGTAATTATACAAAGAAACTGAAACGCTGTGCTACAGGTTTAGTAAAGCCAATCGCTAAAATTCGGATGTAAAAACAAGCATGCTGCAATTTACTTTCGAAGCGTTTATAGCTATTGTTTTTTTCCTGAAAACCGATTTTGTAATTCGGAATATAAATCTACTTTTGCCGTCCCAAAATAAAAGAGGAATGCCTACAATTCAACAGTTAGTAAGAAAATCACGCAATATTATCCGTGCAAAATCGAAGAGCCGTGCCCTAGATTCTTGTCCGCAAAAACGTGGCGTTTGCACACGTGTTTATACTACAACACCTAAAAAACCAAACTCGGCTTTGCGCAAAGTAGCAAAGGTTCGTTTGACTAATGCAGTTGAAATCATCGCCTACATTCCGGGTGAAGGTCACAACTTGCAGGAGCACTCAATCGTGTTGATTCGCGGTGGTCGTGTTAAAGATTTGCCTGGTGTTCGTTACCACATCGTGCGCGGTTCATTAGATACTGCGGGTGTTGAAAACCGTAAAAAGAGCCGCTCTAAATACGGAACTAAGAGACCTAAAGCCGGTGCTGTTGCAGCCCCTGCAAAAAAGAAATAGTCAGAAAAAGTAAATAAGAAATCAGAAATAAAAAGCAATGAGAAAGAAAAAAGCTCCCAAACGTTACGTTCAGCCAGATCCCAAATTCGGTGATGTAATGGTTACGCAATTTGTAAACCGTATTATGTATGAAGGCAAAAAATCAACTGCCTATACAGTGTTCTATGGTGCTCTTGATTTAATTGAAGAGAGAACTAAAGAAAACGGTTTGGAAATCTGGAAAAAAGCTTTGCAGAACGTTGGTCCTTCAGTAGAAGTAAAATCAAGAAGAATTGGCGGAGCCAACTTCCAGATTCCTACAGAAGTGAAAGGCGATAGAAAAGCTTCTATGGCTATGAAATGGATTATTCAGTACAGCCGCGATAGAAACGGTAAATCAATGGCCGATAAATTAGCTTCAGAAATTATTGCCGGCTCAAAAGGCGAAGGTGGTGCTTTCAAAAAGAAAGAAGACACACAGAAAATGGCAGAAGCAAACAAGGCGTTTGCTCACTTCAAGTTCTAATTCAATGTGTCTGAGAGGAGGAACAAAAAATCAGAGATAAAAATTCGAAAACACTAAATAAAAAGAGACTCTCAAGTTCCTCCCCTTCGGGGAGGTTAGGAGGGGTGATAAAATGGGAAAAGATTTAAGTTATACGAGAAATATTGGAATTGCTGCACACATTGACGCGGGTAAAACAACAACTACCGAGCGTATTTTGTATTACACCGGTGTGAACTACAAAATTGGTGAAGTGCACGAAGGTGCAGCTACTATGGACTGGATGGAACAGGAGCAGGAGCGTGGTATTACCATTACTTCAGCTGCAACCCGTTGCCATTGGGATTGGCAGAACAAGAAATATGACATCAACATTATTGACACTCCGGGTCACGTTGACTTTACAGTAGAGGTGAATCGTTCACTTCGGGTATTGGACGGTTTGGTGTTTTTGTTTTCTGCTGTTGACGGTGTAGAGCCGCAATCAGAAACTAACTGGCGTTTGGCTGATAACTATAATGTAGCGCGTTTAGGATTTGTAAATAAAATGGACCGTTCAGGAGCTGATTTTTTTAACGTTTGCAAGCAAGTGCAAACCATGTTGGGTTCTACTCCAATGATTATGCAAATTCCGCTTGGTGCTGAGGAAAACTTCAAGGGCGTTGTTGATTTGATTACTAACGAAGCTATTGTTTGGAGCGAAGACGATAAAGGAATGAAATCAACTGTAGTTCCTATTCCTGCAGAACTTTTAGATGAAGTGAAAGAATACCGCGAGAAGATGTTGGAGCAAGTCGCGGAGTTTGACGACCGCTTAATGGAAAAATATTTTGCTGACCCTAATTCAATTACTGCCGAAGAAATTCGCGTAGCTGTTCGCAAAGCGGTTATTGCGCAGAAGGTGGTTCCTATGTATTGTGGTTCTGCTTTCAAAAACAAGGGAGTGCAATTGGTGTTAGATGCCGTTTGTGCTATTCTTCCTTCACCGCAAGACAAACCGAATATTAAAGGAACAAATCCTGATACAGAAGCGGAATTAGAAATTCACCCCGATACAGATGCACCGTTTTGTGCATTGGCATTTAAAATTGCTACCGATCCATTTGTAGGTCGTTTGGCATATTTCAGAGTTTATCAGGGAACGCTTGTTGCCGGTTCATATATATTGAACACGCGCACCGGAAAGAAAGAACGTATCTCGCGTTTGTTCCAGATGCATGCTAACAAGCAGAACTCAGTTGAGAAAGTAGAAGCAGGAGATATTGCAGCAGCGGTTGGATTTAAAGATATACGCACAGGAGATACTCTTTGCGAAGAAAAACATCCGGTAGTATTAGAAAGTATGAAATTCCCTGAGCCGGTTATTTCATTGGCTATTGAGCCTAAGGCACAGAAAGATTTGGATAAATTGGGCATGTCTCTTGGTAAATTGGCGGAGGAAGATCCTACGTTCAAAGTATCGTTCGATGAGCAAACAGGTCAGACAATTATTGCCGGAATGGGTGAGTTGCACTTGGAAATTCTTGTTGACCGTTTACGGAGAGAGTTCAATGTGGAATGTAATCAGGGCGCACCTCAGGTTAACTACAAAGAACGTTTAACTAAAACGATTGAGCACCGTGAGCAATACAAAAAGCAATCGGGTGGTCGTGGTAAGTTTGCCGATATTAAAATTGAAATCGGTCCTGCCGATGAAGGTTTCCTTGGTCTACAGTTCGTGAATGATATTTTCGGAGGTTCAATTCCGCGCGAATTTATTCCCCCGGTTGAAAAAGGATTTAAAGAAGCTATGAAAACAGGTGTGCTTGCTGGGTACGAAGTAGATAGTTTGAAAGTTCGTTTGTTTGATGGTTCGTTCCACGCAGTGGATTCAGATGCGTTATCGTTTGAGTTGTGTGCGAAACTTGCTTTCAGAACGGCAGGCAAACTTTGCAAACCGGTTCTTTTGGAACCTATCATGAAAGTGGAAGTAATTACGCCTGAAGCAAACACCGGAGATGTAGTAGGTGATTTGAACCGCAGAAGAGGATTGCTCGAAGGTATGGAAGCAAAGGTGAATGCACAAGTAGTGAAAGCGAAAGTGCCATTGAGCGAAATGTTTGGATACGTTACACAGTTGAGAACATTGACTTCGGGTCGTGCCACATCAGTAATGGAATTCCACAGTTTTCAACCGGCACCGGAAAGTGTTGCTAATGCAGTTATTGCAAAGAACCAGGGTAAAAACAGAAGCAGCGCAGTAGAGCAATAACAACCCCCAAACCCCCGAAGGGGGCTTAAAGGCAAATACAAAAACAGCAATGATTTTTTTAAACGATAAAATAAAATTTATAAACCTTCCCTAAACCCCCTTCGGGGGTATGGGGGCTAAACCGTTCTTTTTATGAGCCAAAGAATCAGAATTAAATTGAAGAGTTACGATCACAATCTCGTTGACAAAAGTGCCGAGAAAATCGTAAAGACAGTGAAGAACACAGGCGCGATTGTAAGCGGACCGGTGCCACTTCCTACTAATCGTAAAGTGTTTACTGTTCTTCGCTCACCGCACGTAAATGCAAACTCTAAGGAGCAGTTCCAACTTTGCACTTACAAGCGCTTGCTTGATATTTATCAGTCATCTTCTAAAACGGTTGATGCATTGATGAAACTCGAACTTCCGAGTGGTGTTGAAGTGGAAATCAAAGCATAGTTAGCTGGAAGCTTGTAGACGGAAGACAGAAGTGAATACATGTATTTCTTCCAGCTTCGGACTTCGGACTTCAAACTCTAAAATATTTTATCATTTATGAGCCACTAAAACAAACGGCTCCTCTAAAACCAAATAGTATGAAAGGAATTATCGGAAAGAAAGTAGGAATGACAAGTGTGTTTGACAATGGAAAACACACTGCTGTTACCGTTATTGAAGCAGGACCATGTGTAATTACACAAATCAAGACTGTGGAAATTGACGGCTATACTGCAACGCAGTTAGCATTTGACGACAAGAAAGAAAAACAAACTCCTAAGCCACTTCAAGGGCATTTCAAAAAAGCAGGCACAACTCCTAAAAGGAAGGTAGTTGAGTTTCGCGATTATGATTTTCAAAAGCCGGTAGGCGAAGTTGTTCTTGCAACAACATTTGAAGAAGGAGATTTAGTGAACGTAATAGGAACTTCTAAAGGAAAAGGATTTCAGGGTGTTGTAAAACGCCACGGATTTTCCGGAGTGGGAATGACGACTCACGGTCAGCATGACCGCGCACGTGCAGGGGGTTCTATCGGTGCTTCTTCTGATCCGTCACACGTATTCAAAGGAGTGCGTATGCCGGGAAGAATGGGCGGTAACCGCGTAGAAACATTGAACCTTGCAGTGGTAAAAGTATTGGCAGACCAGAACCTAATTCTTATCAGAGGGTCAGTTCCGGGTGCTATAGGTTCTTATGTAATCATCGAAGGGTAGTTTCTGTAGTAATATAGGATTCCCGATAAAGGAAAGTGAAAGGTCCCCCGAGTACTCGGGGGATTTTTTTTTGCCTGGAATCAAGCCTAGTAAAGTATTCCTCTGGTTTGTAAGAGATTTGTATTATTCATACCATTACTTGGCTTTGAAACTTCGCATTTTTTGCAACCGAGGAATAACTACTACAAAAAACTTGAAAACATTCCGCAATTGGTTGAACCTAATTGGATTTTAATTCCGTAAGGAAGGAAGATATTAGTTCCAGCACAGCAGAGAGTGAGGGATTCGAACCCTCGAAACCTTGCGGTTTACACGCTTTCCAAGCGTGCTCCTTAAGCCACTCGGACAACTCTCTAATTTTTATAACAAAAAGAACAACTCGAATAATAAAACCCAGGTCAACACCAATACCAACTTCAATTCATCTCAGCCCTTCGATATCTTTCAGTTTATCGCTTTTCAAGCAATAATCAACGGAATAAATTTAAGCCAACTATTCAACTCTCTAAATCTGGGACGCGAATCTATCAATTCATTTGAAAAATAAGTTGCGCATTTCTTGAAGTAACTTCTGCCACTTCTGCATTGGTTTTGTTTAAAGCTAAAGCTATGCTTTCACAAACCAATCTGGTGTATGACGGTTCGTTACGTTTTCCGCGATGCGGCACGGGAGTTAAATACGGAGCATCTGTTTCAAGCACTAAATTTTCCAAACTTAATTGCTGTATTATTTCTTTCAAACCCGAGTTCTTATAGGTAATTACTCCACCAATGCCTAAGTAAAAACCTAAATCAATTATTTGTTTTGCCTCTTCAAGCGTACCACCGAAACAGTGAAAAATTCCTTTCACCCTTCCTTCGAATTTGTTCACTGCATCAATACAATCCTGCGTTGATTTTCTACTATGAATTACTACTGGAAGTTTTCTATCTATCGCCATTTCAACTTGTTTTTCGAACGCAATTCGTTGTTCATCCTTGAAATTTAAATCCCAGTGGTAATCCAAGCCAATTTCACCAACGGCATAAAATTTTGTTTCACTGTTTAAATATTGTTCAACCAGCTTCAATTCCTTTTCGAAATTTTCCTTAACGCTGCAAGGATGTAATCCCATCATCGGAAGAATTCTGAGTTCTGAATTCTGAATGCTGAGTTTTGAAAGTGCGATTAATCGTTCGTGAGTTTCGGAATCTATTGCGGGAAGAAAAATTTTATCTAATCCATTTTGCTGCGCCTGTTGAATTAAAACACTTAAGTCATTTTCAAATTCCTGCAAATAAAGATGGCAATGCGTATCAACTAATTTCATTAGGCAAAGAAGAAAAATTAAAAATACTTATGACGAAACCTTTACTGCAGTTACAAAATACTATTGCACCGTTTTTGCGTTTGCTTAGTGCATTACTATAAACCAAAATGAAATCTATATTTGCGCCCCTTTCTATGAAGATTTACAGCTCATTCATCCCCCGTTATTTTAAGTTTTGCCTTTTGTCCGTGGCATATGCGATATTGCTTTTTACTTCTTCCTGCGAAACACCTGAAAAAGTATTAAAGAGCAATGACCTGGTTTATAAAAAGAACAAGGCCATTTTTTGGTATAACAAGAAGGAATATTTCAAGTGCATTCCCATTTTCGAAGAGTTGATTGGTTTAATGAAAGGGCGCGAAAGCACCGAGGATTTATACTATATGTATTCATATGCTAACTATAAGCAAGGCGATTACATGATTTCGGCTTATCACTTCAAAAATTTTTATGACCTGTATCCAAACAGTCAATATTCCGAAGAGTGTTTGTTTATGCACGCCAAGAGTTTCCAAATGCTTTCGCCAAAGCCTGAACTTGACCAAACATATACGTACAAAGCGTTGGAGTCGTATGAATTGTTCCTGAACATGTATAGCGACAGCAAGTATTTGAAAGAGTGTAATGAAGCTGTAGAAAAGTTGAGAAAGAAATTAGAAAAGAAGGCACTCAACGCTGCTGACCTTTATTATAAAACAAGTAATTACAAAGCGGCAGCTACCTCTTACGAAAATATTCTTCGCGATTTTCCGGATATTAATGAAGGGGAGAAAGTTACGTTTATGATTGTGAAGGCGCGTTACAAGTATGCCCAAAATTCAATTCCTTCACGTAAGTCAGAGCGATTTAATAATGTGGTTAAAAGCTTCAACACCTTTAAATATAAATTCAGTGGCAGTAAATTGCTGAAAGAAGCAGAAAGTTATGCTGCGCAATCGCATTTTGAGTCGGTGCAAAGTGCCTATGAATGGGCAGAAGTTTCACCCCCCGAAGAGCGCGAAAAACATTTCCGTGTTTTCTTTAATGAACTTGCGGCTCAGCAATCACTAATTACCGATAAAAAGGAACTTGAACAATTGGTTAAATGGAACGAAAGGGCATATTTTCTGATTGTGAAAAATAATTTTCTGATGAGTGAGGACAAAAAAAGTAAGGATAAACTTCCTACGCTTGAGCAAACTGTGAAAACTTATTATACCTTTGTCGACCGTTTTCCAAACAGCCGATACATGAAAGAGGCAGAGCGGATTTTCAATAATTCTAACGAACAAATCAAAAAACTTAAGTCACATGGATAAGCTAAAAAAAATAAAAATGACCCAAATCAGTCCGCTGATTGAAACGCAAAACTTGGAAGCTATGGCAAAAAAGTCTGGTAATGTTTACGAGGCTATTTATACCATTTCTAGAAGAGCGAATCAGATTTCGAAAGAAATTAAAGAAGAATTGCACTCCAAGTTGGAAGACTTTGCATCGCATACCGATAACCTGGAAGAAATTCACGAGAACCGTGAGCAGATTGAAATTTCGAAGTTTTATGAAAAACTTCCTCATGCGTCAATTCTTGCTACCAAAGAATATCAAAACGATGAACTTTCGGTTCGTGTAATAGAAGAGCCAACGGCAAACTAATTTTTGCTCTATGAGCAACCTCAAAGAAAAAAAAATAGTTCTTGCAGTTTGTGGTTCAATTGCCGCTTATAAATCAGCCATTTTAATTCGTCAACTCATAAAAGCCGGAGCAGAAGTGAAAGTAATTCTCACTGCTTCGGCTTCTCAGTTTATAACCCCACTCACACTTTCTACACTTAGTAAAAATCCGGTGATTACTGATTTTACCAATAATGTCGAAACTTGGAACAGCCATGTGGAGTTAGGTTTATGGGCAGATGCAATGGTGATTGCTCCAGCATCGGCAAATACTATTGCAAAGATGGCTTTAGGAATGT
Source organism: Bacteroidota bacterium (assembly GCA_947479455.1). GTDB lineage: Bacteria > Bacteroidota > Bacteroidia > Chitinophagales > LD1 > Bog-950. The sequence continues at coordinate 10,125 of CANJZE010000016.1, read as the reverse complement.
GCGACAACATGTTGCTGGCAACCTACCTTTCTGCCAAGTGCCCGGTGTTTTTTGCTCCAGCTATGGATTTAGATATGTGGAAACACAAGAGTGTGAAACACAATATTGATTTGTTGCTTAGTTACGGTAATATTCTCATTCCTGTTGAAAATGGTGAACTAGCCAGTGGTTTAACAGGCGATGGTAGAATGGCAGAGCCGGAACACATTATGATGCATTTGAAAGATTATTTCGCTTAGCATTGTCCTCCATGAAAATTTTAATTACTGCTGGTCCTACTCACGAGCCCATCGACCCTGTGCGATTTATTGGCAATCATTCTACAGGAAAAATGGGAATTGCCATAGCTGAAGAATTTGCAAAAGCAGGTGATGAAGTAATACTTGTAAAAGGGGCTACAAGTTTGAATCCTTCAAACAATTCTATTAAACAAATAGCAGTTGAAACCGCAGCAGAAATGTTTGAGGCTTGCGCACAATATTTTTCTTCAGCCGAAGTTATAGTGTTTGCAGCCGCAGTAGCTGATTATACGCCTAAGTTTCCGAGTACAACGAAGATTAAAAAGAAGGAAGAGGAGTTTTCAATTGAGTTGTTGAAGACAAAAGACATTGCACTGGAATTAGGAAAGCAAAAAAGGGGGAATCAAATTGTTGTTGGCTTTGCGTTAGAAACAAACGATGAAGAGCAAAATGCGATAGAGAAACTGAAGAAAAAGAATTTTGATTTTATTGTTTTGAACTCCATGCGCGATGAAGGTGCGGGATTTAAAAACGACACCAACAAAGTTACTATAATTGACAAAGTAGGAAATGCTACTAAATTTGAATTGAAGAGTAAGGAAGAAGTGGCGAAAGATATTGTTGCATTTGTAAACCAAATTCTGAAAAAGCGTTTATGAAATATGAAATACGAAATACGAGATACGAACTAATTGCACTTGCTCTATTTTTGTTGTCAGCGGTTTCTCTGAATGCACAGGAACTTCGCTGCCAAGTGGCTATTAATTCACAAAAAGCAGTTGGAGTCGACCCCAGTGTTTTCGCTAATATGCAAACTGCTTTGAATGACTTTATGAATTCAAAAAGCTGGACTAACGATCAATTTACTGCTGAAGAAAAAATTGAGTGTACGATGTTCATTACCCTAGAGGCACCTACAGCACAAGATGTTTACAGTGCCAGTATTACAGTGCAACTTTCTCGCCCGGTTTTCAAGAGTAGTTATAACTCTCCTATCTTTAATTTTATTGATAAGGATTGTATTCTCACCTATGCACAAGGACAACCGCTTGATTTTAACGTAACGCAATACAATTCTAACCTCACTTCTATTCTTGGTTTTTATGCATATGTGCTTATTGGTATGGATTATGAAAGTTTTTCTAAAGGTGGAGGGGCAAAATATTTTACAATGGCTGAACAAATTATGAATAACGTGCCAACCAGTGCCGCTGATTCAAAAGGTTGGAAACCTTTTGATGGACAGCGTAATCGCTATTGGCTGATTAATAATTTACAGGCAAGCAAGTATGATGCATTCAAACAAGTTTTATACGATTATCATTATTTGGGTATGGATAATTTTTATGAGAAACCAGCTTTGGCACGGCAAAACATCTTAAACGCTCTAGATAAATTAGACAAAATTGCTCGTGACAATCCAAATGCCGTTTTACTTGCAGTTTTTTTTCAAGCGAAAAGTGACGAGCTGGTCAATGTCTTTTCAGGAGCCGACATGGGAGAAAAAGCAAAGGCAATTACTGTTTTGCGCAGATGCGATCCAAGCAATTCTGCCAAGTATGATAAGTTGATGAAGTAACCCCTAGAGCGGGTGATGATAGGTCATTACAAAATCATTCATAAAATAGCCGCCTCCAATATCGAAATCGCCAACTTGTTCAATTACAAAACCAACTTTGAAATAGAAGTTGATGGCTTTGTAGTTAGTTCGATTTACCTGAAGCCTTATAGGTTTTGAAGCGTCAATTTGCGAAAGCAAATAGTGGAAAAACTGTTTCCCAATTCCGGTTCGATGTTTAGAAACATCCAAATAAAATTTGTGGAGGTAATAGAAATTATTTTTTTGCTCGATCGAGGCGTAAGCTACCGCTTCGCTTTCGCGAAAAGCTAAAAAATATTTTTCTCCGCTTTTCATGCCTTCTTCAATGGCACGAGATGAATAACGATTGAGCAACATAAATTCTATTTGCTCTGCCGAAATAATGTTGGAATAGTGTATGCGCCAAATTTTTTGCGCGAGAAAATTGATAGTTGAAATATCGAGACTCGTAGCAGGTCGAAAAGCGATTTGCATGACGTAGAGTTTGGCAAGTGACCTTTATGATCAATGCCCCAAATTAATATTTACGCCTTTCCCTTTAATCTGTAAATGTTTTTTATCTACAGTCATTCCGCCTTTGCTACCTTTTACTTCTAATCCTTTTTTATTGGCTTCCACTCCATTGCCGTGACTATTTTTAGCCGAAACATCATGCTTGTGCAACTCTACACCGGCACCATTTTTATTTTTAGCTTCTGCGCCTTTGTTATTAACCACTGCTCCGCCACCTTTACTACTTTTTACCTCTACATTTTTCTTTTTTACTTCCACACCACTGCCTTTGCCGTTTGAAACGCTGGCGCCTTTGTTAGTAGCAGTAACTCCTTTTTGTTGAGCTAACAAATTATTTGAAACAAATAGAAGAAGCGAAAGCGAAAGTATGATTGAAGAATTTTTCATGAATGAAATTGTTTGAAGTAAATGTAAATAAGGGAACACAGAATATGAATTTTAGCGAAACAAAAATTATTTCCGGCTAATTCTTAGTTTTACGGAAACAATTTAAAGCTATGAAAAAAATATTTACGCTCTTTTCGATAAGTTTAATTCTTCACTTCGCAAACGCACAAGCCCCTTTAACTTTTCACGATTATTCTACTATGACAATTGATGGGGTGCCCATTGACCTTTCGCAATACCATGGCAAGAAAGTAATGGTGGTTAACGTAGCCGCACACTGCGGATATACGCCACAGTTTACTCAACTACAAGAAATTTATGATCTGTATCAATCACACGGGTTTGAAATAATTGGATTCCCAAGCGATGATTTTAACCAACAAGGTACCGATTCTGAATTGATAAATACTTGTGGTTCATATAATATTACTTTCCCTTTAACAGAAAGTGTTCATGTAAAGGGCGGATCCATACATCCGGTTTTTCAATGGCTTACGCAGCTTTCACTCAACACCGTTTCTAATGCATCAGTATCATGGAATTTTCATAAGTTTTTGATTGATGAAGCCGGTCATTGGGTAAACCATTATACACAAAGCACACTACCAAACGCGCAAGTTATTGTTGATTGGATACTTTCACCTTCAGCTTTGGGCGTATCACCTTCTGTGAGCCTAGATGATTTGATTGAAATGAAATCTTCAAACCCTACGTCTACATCCATTGATTTTACGGTGAAAAATTCAGCGATGAAAAATTTGAACGTTCAATTGTTTTCTACAACAGGAGAATTAATAGGTTCGGTTCACAACGGAACTGCGCAGAGCAATCAAAACATCAACTATGATGTTAGCTCCTTGTCTTCGGGAATTTATTTTGTAAAAATACAAGCAGATGGTTTGCAAAAAACATTACGATGTTCAGTGGTAAATTAATAGTTGGTTAGTTACAATAAAAAAGGCGAGCAAATTTTGCTCGCCTTTTTTTATTTCTACAGGTTGTGTGTTTAATATTGCTCTTCTTTATTCGGAAAGTTTTTGCCCTTCACATCATCTACATATTGCTTCACCGCATTTTCAATTTCTTCTGACAGATTTAAATATTTGCGCAAAAACCGTGGTTTAAATTCTTGAGTAATGCCAAGCATGTCGTGCGATACCAACACTTGACCATCGGTTCCTCCCCCTGCACCAATTCCAATGGTTGGAATCAATAATTTTTTCGAAACAGCTGTAGCAAGTTTGGCAGGAATTTTTTCGAGAACGATAGCGAAGCATCCACTTTTTTGCAGGAGCAATGCATCTTCCATTAATTTTTTTGCTTCCAATTCTTCTTTTGCTCGCACAGTGTAAGTTCCGAATTTATAAATGGATTGTGGCGTTAACCCTAAGTGCCCCATTACCGGAATTCCGGCTGTGAGAATACGCTCTACGCTTTCACGAATTTCTCCACCACCTTCTAATTTTACGGCATGAGCGCCAGCTTCTTTCATAATACGAATGGCCGATTCAAGTGCCAAACGCGAGTTGCCCTGGTAGTAACCAAAAGGTAAATCAACTACCACTAACGCTCGAGTTACACCGCGCACCACAGACGAAGCGTGATAAATCATTTGGTCGAGCGTAATAGGCAAAGTGGTTTCATGACCTGCCATTACATTGGAAGCAGAATCGCCAACCAGAATTACATCAATACCGGCACTATCGATAATACGCGCCATTGAAAAATCGTAGCTGGTGAGCATCGAAATTTTTATTCCTTCTTTTTTAAAATCCTGAAGGGTATGCGTGGTAATGCGTTTAATTTCTTTGTGAACTGACATGTGCTCATTTTTGATTGTGGGCGAAAGTCTACATAAGGTTTTGTAATGCAAAATATTTAATGTCAAAAGAAGATTTCTGATACATTTGCCCGCCTTATGAAATGCAACAATTTTATACTTGCCCTGGTCGTGTTATCCTGCTTTGCCGGATGCAAAAGAGATTTTGATTTAACAGCGCCTTACAAAGAAATTCCCGTGGTGTACGGTTTGTTGAATGTAGATTCTACCGCGCATTACATTCGTGTTCAAAAAGCATTTTTGATTGATGGCGATGCAACGGTGGCTGCCGGCATTACTGATTCGATTTATTATGCAGACTCCATTACCGTAAAGCTGATTGGTTTTTTAAATGGCAGCAAAAAAGATTCTTTTTATCTCCATAAAATTGACGGCAACACGATTGGCTTACCAAAAGACACGGGCTTGTTTGCCAATACACCAAATATTCTCTACACATTCAATGGTATAATTAAGGCTACGCAAACCTACCGTTTAGAAGTTTGGCGAGACGGAAAGATGATTGCTCATACTACGGATGGAAGTAACGTAGCTTTAGTAAATAATTTTGTAGTTAACACCCCATACCCTAGTATAAAATTTGCATTGTCTAATGCACACCCAACCACCTTCACTTGGCAACCTGCCATTAATGCAGCAATTTACGACTTAACCATTCGTTTCATTTATAGAGAAATCACTAGTTCGGGTATTACCGAAAATTCAATTGATATACCTTTTTTCAAATCAAAAATTCCTGACGATTTAAATTCTTCGAGCAATGTAAGAGCAGATTTTACTGCCGATGTTCTGCTGAGTAAATTAGTTGCCAACTTGCAACAGTCGCCCGATATTACACGCGAGTTCAAGCAAATGAACTTTATGTTTGCTGCCGGTGGAATTGACCTTTCAAAATTTGTTGCTTCGCAACAAGCGCAAGGTGGAATTACTTCGGGCGAAGCTTTACCCGTTTACACTAATATTACTGATGGTACCGGACTTTTGTCTTCGAGATTCTATAAGCAAGTAGATAGCGTTTTGCTTTCCCCTGCCGGAATTGATTCGCTTGCTTGCAGCGATATTTCGCGTGGCTTACGATTCAAGAATCATTTTGGTGTGGTTTGCAACTAGTGTCAAGCAAATCGTAATTTCTTCTTTCAAGTTTACTCCACGCATAGTTTATTATTGCGTTCAAATTTTCGCGCATGAAATTTTTTGCTTTCCTTTTGTTCAGTGGATTTATAGCAAACCTGACTGCACAAGATCTTTTTGACAAAGAAATAAACAAGCTGATTGACCCTTCTTCAAAACCATTTTGTTTTGGTGTGGCATCGGGCGACCCGCAACAAAACAGCGTTGTTATTTGGACAAAAGTTTTGAACGATAGCGACCAAACCGTAGCTGTAAATTGGGAAATAGCCACCGATTCTGCTATGAAAAATGTGGTGGCCGGCAATGAATTCCGCACTAGCTTTTCTTCGGCATACACGGTAAAATTGCAAGTGAAGAATTTGCAGCCTGCTACCACTTATTTTTATCGCTTCGAAACGGGAAACATTTTTTCTCCCATAGGTAGAACTAAAACGGCCCCTCTAAAATCAAATCAGCTTCGTTTTGCAGTAGTTAGCTGTAATAATTTCGAACACGGATATTTTAATGCATACCACTTGCTTGCAAACAGAAATGATATTGATGCGGTGATTCACCTGGGCGATTATATTTATGAATATGGTGCTAATAAGAACAAGAAACATAAGAGTGTGCGGCAGCATATTCCTGAACATGAAATTTTGAATTTGCAGGATTACCGAAGTCGTTATGCGCAATACCGCTTGGATAAAGATTTGCAGGAAGCGCATCGACTGCATCCGTTCATTAACGTGTGGGACGATCACGAATTTGCTAATGATGCTTATAAGGAAGGTGCAAAAAATCAGCAAGCAGACGAAGGTGATTGGAACACCAGAAAAGCTACTGCCAAGAAAGTTTATTTTGAATGGATACCTATTGTTGACAATGCGGAAGAAAGTGTTATCCGCAAAATTAGTTACGGCAGCTTAGCCGATGTGTTTATGATTGACACGCGAGTGGAAGAACGATGCAAACAAGTGGGCCCTTATGATACATTGTTGCAATGCACTACTCGAACTATTCTTGGCGCGAAGCAAACCGCGTGGCTTACACAAGGTGTAGAGCATTCTGTTGCACGTTGGAAAGTAATTGCAAACCAGGTGGTGTTTTCAGAATTAGATGCGCATCAGCTCACAAAAAAAAGTCGCATTAATGCCGATGCGTGGGATGGTTACCCCGAGGAGCGGAAAGAATTGTTCGATTCTTTTTATGCTAACAACACCAGGAACATCATCATCGTTACCGGTGATATTCATTTGGCTTGGGCTTTTGATTTAGTGTTGAATCCTACCAATAAAAATAAGTACGACCGCAAAACAGGTAAAGGAGTAATAGGGGCAGAATACGTGGTGCCAAGTGTTACCTCGAATGGTTTGGGTGAGCGTATTCCCCGCGGTTTGGCAAAAATTGTTGAACTCATTTTAAAAAGAAAATCTACCAATCCTCATTTGCAATTTCAAAATTTAGTTGACCATGGGTATATGTTACTTGACCTCAACAACGAGCGCGCAAATGCTACCTGGTATTTTTGCAAAACAGTTCGCAAGCGCACCGAAAAATTTTCGGATAAAGATAGCTGGAGTACGAAGTGGAATGAGAACAGATTAGTGAAGGAGAAGTGAAAAGGGAAATTAGTTGACTAGCAACTAAGCAATAATGTTTTAGTATGTTTGTTAAGTGCAACTGATAGGCAATTTCTTTTTCAATAATATCCTGATAAAAGACCATGCCTCTATGCGCATGTTTGTATCGAAACATCAGCAAACAGGAGTTGATGGAATTGCTTGAACAGGGAGAAATAATTGAAGATTACCTTGATGATTTTCCGTACCCAAGCAAACTGATATTTAGGTTGGTGAATAATCGTCCGCTGCATGCTGTAGTGGCCTGGAGTAAAGAAAATCTTACAGCAATAATTGTAACTTTGTATGAAGTAGATAGCGAACACTTCGAACCTGATTTTAAAACACGTAAAAAGTAATAACATGAAATGCGTTACCTGTAAACACGGAAACACTGCGCTCGGAAAAACTGCTATTACGTTTGTGCAGGGAGAGAATACTTTGGTTATTAAAGATGTGCCTGCACAAATTTGTGATTTATGCGGTGCATATTATCTCGACCCTGATACTCTTGAGGAAGTAAGAAAAGTAGTAAACGATGAAACTAAAACAGGGCACGAAATTTCTGTTGTTAAACTGAAGAAAGCTGCCTGAAGATTTTCTCTTCTATTGACCTCCTCCCAACTGCTGATAAATTCCTGTGTAATACGAAGCTCCGTTTCTATCGCCAATGCGATTTAAACTTTCAATCAAAGCACTGTAAGGCCCCGGAAAATACGGATTCGCTTTTACCACATCGGTAAGTATAGCTGCGGCATTTGTAAAATCCTGTTTGTAGAAATAAGCAAGACCTAACCAGTAAGCTGCATTTGTATTTTCTCTGCTCAGGTTAAGTGCCGCAGTTAATACACGCGCGGCATCATCAAACTTTTGCACGTTCAAATAACACAAGCCAAGGTTCGCGAGCACGAGTTCATTCTTCGGATATTTCTGCGAGTAAGGTTCAAGCAAAGCCAATGCACCTGCGTAATCATTCTTTCCCATTAATTCCTGTGCGGCATAGTCGCGCTTGTCATCTTTTTTAATTACACACGAAAGCGGAACGCCATCGGCATACACCGTATAAACACTTTGCTCGGGAGGAAAACAGTCATGCAATAACAAATCGCGGTCAATAAAACGGTTGTACATAATTTCATAGTCCGCATCTTTCTCACCGCGTTGGCGATAACTTGCATAACCTACAGCAGTAGTTGCAGAATCTTCTTTGAAATAAAAATTAACTGGTCCAATGGCGTTACTGTAAATCGTTGTTTTTCTTCCGTCAGTTCGTTTTAGGTTTTCGTGTTCTTTCAACCAATCGGCAGATTGTTTCACACTATTCATGTAGTAATCGGTTTCGTAATTTCCATACGCACCTTTTATGCCGCCCACTAATTCGTTGAAGTAAACGTATTCGTTCGGGTGATTGGCAAACATGAAACGTGCAGGGCTAACAATCAGTAACACGATTGCTCCCACCAAAATGTATTTCTTTTTATCGGGCATCACTTTCAGCAAGTAATCAAATGCAATTCCTGAAAGAATAATGATGCTTGGATAAACAAAAAAGAAGTGGCGCATGGTATCATACAAAACCGACTTTTTATAAATCACATAACCAATCGGAAACACAATGCTGAAATACAAAAAGCCGAGCAGCAATAATTTTTTCTGTGTTCGCAAATATGGAATCAATAAAAACGAAGCGAGCAATCCGATTAAACCGAAGAGTGGAGTAGAGATTAAAAGCCATTTAGGAATATAATGCCATGGAACTTCGGTAGAAGAAATATGCGCGCCCTCAAACAGAATTTTTATTTGCACCGGAAATTTTTCTGCCACGTTCAATGCTTCGAGCGGATGTTTCAACGGGCTCACCAAACCATAAGGCCAAAAAAGTAAACTCGCAAAATAACCAAGCACTGTAGCAAGTAAAACAAATTTTAAACTCGGAAGAATATTGACTTTGAATTTTGAAAAATCGAGTAATTCACCAATGCTATAAAGGTTGAGCATGGCTAAACCATAAAACAAAAAGGTGTAAGGAATTAAAAGCAAACCACCAATACGAATCCCCATGGCCATACCAATACTCAATCCTAAACCTATGGCGGTTTTAAGTGTTGGTTTAGGAAGTTGTTTTAAAAATTTAAGAATGAAAAGATACGACACCATATAACCCGCAGCCATGGTAATATCTTTCGGGTTGTTCATGCTCTCACCAAAAAAGCGCGGAGAGAAAGCCATTAGAATAAGCGTGATTAAACCCGCTTGCCAACCGGCAACTTCAACAGCTACAAGTGCAGCACACAACATTGCAAAAAAACCAAACATCGAATTCCAGAAGTGGCGAACATTCCATTCGTTAACCGAGGGAAGTGCTTTGGATAGGAGAGTAGCTGTGCCATCATAAAAACCTCCGTAATAAACCATCAACGAATCGGGACCGTTAGTTGTTGCAGCAGTGGTGTCTTGTCCTAGTGTGGCATAAAAATTTACCACGTGGTGTCCATAAACGCGGTGAAAATTTTCATCGCCCGAAATGCCGTATTGATGACTTACTAAAGCCATCGTCAACATCAAAATTGTAGCAACTCCTATAAATATTTTTTTCGCCAGCGATTCAGGAATAAGTTCGGTGAGAATGAATTCTTTTTTCGGTTCAACCTTTTTTTCTGCCTTCGGTTGGGGTTTGCTCTGCTGCTTTGCCATTGGGAAAATTTGTGCGGCAAAATAGTAAAGAGATAAGAACTTTTTGAAAAGATGTTAGCTTTGCCGCGGTGCCAAACCAATTTATCTGCCACCGAAAGAGGGTAGATAAATAGCGCGGGC
>CANJZE010000015.1 GCA_947479455.1 Bacteroidota bacterium | reverse complement strand
GGCACCTGTATGGGAATATTCTACAGATAACAGCACCTTTACAACGGTAGCCAATGGCACCCCAACTGGTGCGGTTTATACGAATACGACTACGACAACAATGACCATTGCAAGTATATCGGCAGCGGGCACTTATTACTACAGAAGAAATCTTCCGGCAACAAGTGTAGGCTGTAATGCAACAAGTGCATCAGTAACCTTGACGGTAGTAGCCGACCCTGCATTAAGTGCAGCCACATTAACAAACAGTACAATCTGTCTTGGAGGAACTACAGATGCTACATCTAATTTAACCGGGGGAACAGGCACTCAAACTCCGGTATGGGAATATTCAGCAAACAATAGTACATTTAGTACGGTAGCCAATGGCACACCTACGGGAGCGGTTTACACGAATACAGGAACTGCCACCATGACCATTGCAAGTATATCGGCAGCGGGTACTTATTACTACAGAAGAAATCTTCCGGCAACAGGTCTTGGTTGTAATGCAACTGGTGTATCAGTTGCGCATACGGTAGCAGTTGACCCTACTTGGGCAACTAATAGTTTTGCTCCGGCTTCGGGTAATGCAATTTGTGTGGGCGGAACGGTTGTTTTTTCAGCAACTGTAAATGGAGCACAAGGCGGAACAGTAACATGGGTTCGTTCAACCACAGCAGGTGGTTCAGGTACTACAGTTACTTCGCCCGATGCACCACCATCAACTGGAACTTATTATTACAGACCACAATACACACCGGGATCTAATGGATGTAACCTGGCAGATGGCACTGAAAGTAACGTGGTAGTAAACGGATTAACTACCGCACCTACTTTGAATACCGCTACTCCGGCAAGCAACGGCCAAATTTATGTGCAGAATTTTGATGCCACTTTAAGTTCGACCAGCACAGTTACCTGGACAGACAACACAACTATACCGGGATGGTATGCGGCTAGCACCAACTTAGGAGCAAATGGTTTAGTGATAGGAACTGGATCTAGTAACGTAGGTAATTTAAATAACTACGGTTCAAGTTCAGCTACTGACAGAACAATAGGTTCTTTGGCTTCTGCCTCTACCGGAACACTTCGTTATGGAGTTAAACTAACAAACAGCACTGGAGGAACAGTTGACAAAATTTATGTTCAATATACAGGTGAGCAGTGGAGAGCAGGTGGTGGTACTGCAACGTCTAATGTATTGACATTAGATTATAGCACAGATGTGGCAGCTACGATTTCTTCTGGTACCTATACTTCTACATCGGGTTTAAGTTTTACTTCTCCTATTACTCCAGGTACAGCAGGAGCATTGGACGGTAATAACAGTTCAAACAGAAGTACAATTACAGGAATTATATCTCTCGGTTCTTCTTTAGCTAACGGAAGTTCAGTTTGGTTGAGATGGACAGATCTTGACGAAACAGGAGTTGATCATGGTTTAGGTGTAGATGACCTTACCGTTATTTTGTATAGCAGCACTTCCGGAACAAATATATGTGCAGGCTATAACGGTCCAAATGCTACAATTAATGCAGGCTCTGGTGGTTCAACCGGTGCAACAGACACTTATGAAAAAAGTATTGACAATGGTTTAACATGGTCTTCTTATTCATCAGGCGCAACAATAGATGCTACAGGAGCAACGGGAAGCGTTCAGGTAAGAGGAAGTCGCTCAGCAGGAAGTTATGGATGTATGCCGGCAGGTCCCAATGTTTTAGCTCATTGGCCGGTTGCTGCACCTAATGTTGCACCTATATTAAATGTGGCAACACCGGCAGACGGCACAGGAATTTGCGCTGGATATAACGGACCGAATGCGACTATTACAGCAGGATCAGGTGGTTCTACAGGAGCAACGGATACTTATGAAAAGAGTATTGATAATGGTTCAACATGGACTGCTTATTCATCAGGTGCTACCATAGATGCAACGGGTGCTACAGGAAGTGTGAAGGTGAGAGTAAGCCGCAGTGCAGGATCTTATGGATGCACCGCTACTGGTCCTACAGTATTGGCTACATGGCCAATCAACGGCCCTACGGTAAATCCAACATTAAACACAGCTACACCGGCAAACGGCACTGGAATATGTGCAGGATACAATGGACCTAATGCTACTATCGTAGCAGGTTCTGGCGGTTCATCTGGCGCAGCCGATACGTATGAATATAGTATTGACAATGGTTCAACTTGGTCTGCTTACTCGTCAGGAGCTACTATTGATGCCACAGGAGCTACAGGAAGCGTGAAGGTTAGAGCTAGTCGTTCATCGGGAACTTACGGATGTAGCGCAACAGGACCAACAGTTATAGCTACATGGCCAATCAACAGCACTACTGTAAATCCTACATTGAATACAGCAACTCCTTCAAATGGAACTACTATTTGTCAGGGAACATCTCCTAACGCTACTATTATAGCTGGCACAGGCGGTTCAGCAGGAGCAACTGATACTTACGAAAAGAGTATTGATAACGGTTCAACGTGGACTGCTTATACTTCAGGTGCTTCCATTACAACAACTACAGCAGTTGGCAGTGTGAAAGTTAGAACAAGCCGCAGTGCAGGAAGTTACGGATGTGTGGCTACAGGCCCTACGGTAATTGCCAGCTGGCCGGTAGATGAATTGCCAATACCTAATGCAGGTCCTGATCAGGTGGTTTGTAGTGGATTGACTACCACCTTAGCTGGAAACGCAGCTCCGGGGGGCGGTTCAGGAGTGTGGACATATGACCCTGGTAATCCTTCAGGTACTGCTTTCATTACCGCTAATAATCCAACAGCTGCAGCATTGGCTTCAGCTTATGGTTCGCATGTTTATTACTGGACTTTGTCTTACGGTGTTTGTCCCGATCAAGTGGATGATGTTACCATCTTCTACAGTTCACCTATTGTGGCTACTGCTGTAGTTGATAACTGTGCATTTACAGGACCAGACAAGGACATCATTTTGGTTACTGCTACGGGAGGAACCGGTATTTTAAGCTATACGTCATCTAATGTTTTGGACGCACAGCTTCCAAACATTGATAACAATACGCAGCCTTTCGAAGCACCTACAGATGGTATTGCACGTTACTATACAGTTACTGACATTGGGGGCTGTAATTCAGCCACGTCTAATGTTATTACCTTCAATGATCACCCTACCGATATTCCCAATACAACCACAACCGGATTAGATTGTTATTCAAAAATGTTGAATAAATGGTTGACCTTCCGCGATAGCAACAACGATGCGTTATTATCTATAAAGGATAACAACCAAAATTTAGGATTGGTAACGGTGAATCTATATAAAGAGATGACTGAACCGGAAATCTTAAATAGTAGCGGTCACTTAGGAACGATCAATACAAATGGAAACTGTTATTTGTATCCGGAGAAAGCTATGGAGCGTCACTTCGCTATTACTACTCAAAACGCTTTTGCAAGTGCAGTTGATGTAAGATTATATTTCTCAGATGCTGAATTAGCAAGTTTAATTAGCAGTTCTACAACCCCACCGGTAAATCCGCAAGACGGCTGTGCCGATGACGATGATGTTCATAATATCAATGAACTTTACGTTACAAAATATAGTGGTGCCAATGTAGATGGTGATTATACTAACAATGTATCCGATGCTCAAGGGGGAATCTATCGTTTATTCGGTGCCAACGTAACTGCACCAAACACAGCTTTCGATATGGTTTCGAGTGGAGGATTTACATCTTTATTCAGCAGCGGACCTTCACATCACTACTTGCAAATGCACGTAACAGAGTTCTCTGAGTTTTGGTTACATGGCAGTTCACATATTTCACCGCTACCGGTAGATATGATTTACTTCGAAGCCAATGCGGTGAACAATACTTTTATCAAGTTGACATGGGCAACCAGTTTAGAAATAAACAACGATGGATTTAATGTAGAGCGTAGCGTAGATGGACAAACGTGGACACAGTTGGCCTTTGTTGACGGGCACGATAACTCTACGGTTCAAAACGACTACACTTACAACGATGTGAATGTAGTAGCAGGAACTCGTTACTACTACCGCTTGAAACAAGTGGATAATGACGGACAATTTAAATACACCGATGTAGTAACGGCTATTATCAATGGCGAAATTACTTTCAGCGTAAAAGATTTTGTTCCTAATCCAACAAATGCTGCTACCAGCTTAATTATTACCGCTGTTACTCAACAAGAAATTACAGTTGCTTTCTACAACGTAATTGGCGAGAAGGTTTCTTCAGCAGTTCATCAATTAATCAAAGGGGGCAACCTCATAGAGTTTGATTTGAGCAGATTTGCCTCCGGCACTTATACTGCTGTAGTTTCTTCAGCTAATGAAGTTTACACCAAGAAATTGGTTCTTACGAAATAAAAAATACAATAGGGCGATAACTTTTATCGCCCTATTTTTTCTCTTGTTCGAACCACCTGAACATTTGGAGATATTTTTTTTGACTTTTGCCTAGAAAAGATTTAACTTGCTTGAAGATTTTTGTTTTAATTCAACCTGACACATTTTATTTAAATTATTGCACTATGGGAAAACTATCTACTCCTCATTCGAAAAATATTTTTAGCAAGGCAATTATTACTTGCTTTATTTTATTGGTTGTGTCTATTACCAACACCGCTATTGCACAATGCGTTGGCACCTTGGGTTGTAATTTGGGAACAGAAATAACGCCCGGCACACAAGGTTCAGCAACTTCATGTTCTGACGTGCTGTTTGCAACTGTAGGTTCTGGTGCTACAATGAATAGAGGAGGACTTACAGCCACTACATATTACACAGCAACATTAGCTACAGTAGGCGGAAATACAACCGCGGGTGTTCTATATGGAAATGGAACATGCACAGTAGCATCACCGTGGACATTTACTGGTGTAACAAGTGTTACTTTAGGAACCAATAGATCAGCTTCTGCTTGTGGTGCTTGGTCGGGTGTTTCTTCCGTAATCAACTATAGAGTAGCTACACCTGTGGAACCAGGCATACCGGTTGTTTCTGCAGTAACATGTACAGGATTTACAATTACCTGGACCGCAGGTACCAATGTAGAAGGATACGAAATACAAATTGCAACAGATAACGCTTTTACATCTTTACTGGCCGGTTATGATGGACTTACCAATTTCGGTACTGGATTGTCAAGAGTAGTAACCGGATTAAATCCCAATCAAAATTATTATGTAAGAGTAAGAACGCGGAACGGTAGCACCCCTTGCCGCAGTGTTTATACAGTAACAACGCCTATTACAACTCTTGCTCTTCCAACTTGGGCTACTAATACCATTACACCAGTTAGCGGTAGTTCAATTTGCAACGGTGGTTCAGTTACTTTTTCAGCTACTGTGAATAACACTCAGGGCGGAACAGTTAGTTGGGTAAGAGCAACTACACCTGGCGGAGCAGGAACGGCAGTAACATCAGGTGATGTTCCTCCTTCAACAGGAACTTATTATTACCGTCCACAGTTTACTGCCGGTACTACAGGATGTGCACTGGCTGATGGAACCGAAAGAACAATTATTGTTGTTTTGGATCCTACTGCCCCGGCAGTTACTAGTTTTAATACAGCGGCAAGTACTACAATTTGTCAAGGCGCTTTAATCTCTGCTACAACATTGGTAGCAGGTTCGGGTGGTACTGGTTGTTCTGCCGATGTGTACGAATACTCGACAGATGCAGGTTCATCGTGGAGTACATTTTTAGCTAATACAAGTTACGCAGCTTCTGCTACAGGAACCAATCAGTTTCAAGTTCGCGCAAGAAGAGCATGTCCAGGCAATGGATGTAATCCAAATCCAGCAGATAATCTATATACTTGGAATGTAGTACTAGATCCAACAGTGACTATTGCTGTTACCAGCAGCCCAACCTGTGCTTCAATTAATACTGCCACTTTAACTGCTACACCTGCTGACGGAATAGGAACTCCAACTTATACGTGGGAATGGTCGTTAGACGGTTCAACCGGGTGGTCCGCAATAGGTGCAGGGACTACCAGTGTTGGTGGTTCAGTGATAACAACTCCGTCTTTATCTGTATCAAGATATTATAGAGCAAAAGTGAGTTACAGCGGTAGTGGCTGTGATGTTTCACCATATTCTTCTAATGCGGTTGTGCTTATTCCGGCTTTGCCAAATGTGGCGTCAAACGCTGTTACCAGTTGTGGCCCATATAGTTTAAATGCTTCACCGGGTCTAGATGGAAATACGTGTAGATTTTACAATGGAATTCCTCCTTCAGCCGGAGGCGGAGGAACATTGTTAGCCACTGGTGCCGGTTATTTAGTAACCTCCAGCCAAAGCATCTATATTACCAGCTATGATGCTACCACACAATGTGAAAGCAGTACGTATGAAACAGTGGTAGTTACAGTTACAGCAACTTTTACTGTTACTATGAGCAATCCTAACAATGCAACATACAACGGTTATGGGGTAAGTTGTTATAATTCATCTAATGGTTCGGTAACGGCTACCGTTACGGTGGGTGGAACTTCACCTTATGTTTATGCTTGGTCAAATGGAGTTAACTCCGGTTCAATTGTAAGTAATGCCAACACGATTTCAACTTTACCGGCTGGAGCTTATCAAGTTACCATTTCTGACGGAGCTTCTTGTAACCAAACGGCTACATACACTTTGATTGAGCCAAATGCAATTAGTGTTACAGGCACATTATCCAGTTCTTCAGGTGGTGGATTTAATATCAATTGCAATGGCACAGCTTCAGGTACAATTACCCCTGCAGTAGTAAATAACGTAGGTAGTGTTACTTACGATTGGGCAGATGTTGCAGGCACAAACAACCCGGCAAACAGAACAGCTATTCTAGCTGGAACTTATACGGTTACGGTAAAAGATGCGAATAACTGTACCATTTCTAAAGCGTTTACACTCACACAGCCATCGGCAATAACTATTGCTAGCTCATTAAACTTTGATTGCGCGGGAACGTTCTATAGTGCCGCCTACATTACCTTAATTCCATCGGGTGGCGAAGGAACCTTTACTTATAGTTTTAACGGAGGTGCTTATGGTGCAAGTAGCGTATCTTCTGGTTTGCCGAATCCTCCGGCAACATATACGAATTATCCTATCGCGGTGAAAGACGCAAATGGATGTACCGCTAGTTCTACTAAAACATTTACCTTCCCTACCACGAGCTCGGGTTCTGGAGCCTGTGATTATATCTATGTATCCCCAACAGGTGA
Source organism: Bacteroidota bacterium (assembly GCA_947479455.1). Taxonomy (GTDB): domain Bacteria; phylum Bacteroidota; class Bacteroidia; order Chitinophagales; family LD1; genus Bog-950. The sequence continues at coordinate 100,859 of CANJZE010000015.1, read as the reverse complement.
TGTGAATACGACAGAAGGAACAATTTCTTGTCCTTCTTCTTTTGCCAATGCATTCACAATTTTGAATGCCAATCCTTCAAGAAACCATATCATACTTTTGGAGGGAACCTATACTTTCAGCGATGAGTTTGTAATTACTACTTCAAATCCATTTACTTTAGATGGTGGTTATGTGAACAATGTTACTTACTGGACAAAATCAAGTGATATAGCTGGCGACCAAACCATCTTAAGTTTTAATAATACTACTTACAAAAACATTAGTCTTTCTGGACGTAACGTTGGTTATTTAAGGGGCTTAGTAATGGTTAACCGAACAGGTTTTACTATTAAAGATTTGAAAATAACAACTCGAGATTTAACATCAGCAGAAAGAACCGGTTACAGCAATAAAGAGGGTGTTTCTAATTATGCTCTTTATTTGGAAGGATGCAGTAGCTATACCTTCTCAAGAGTTATTGTACAGTCAGGAGCGGGTAGCTCGGGTGGAACGGGTAATGCAGGATCAACGGGAGGTGGAGGCAGTGATGGTGGTGCTGGAGCTAATTCTCAATGCGATTGCAGCGATGTTTTTGGAAATAATTGTTCAACACGCGCAGGTGGTGGTGCTGGAAGTGGTGGAGGTGGTGGAACAGGGGGGGCACAAATTCAAGGAGGAAATGCACCAACTGGAAATACAGGATTAAGTGGAGGAGGTGGTGGCACAGGCGGAAAAGGAGGCAATAATCAAGCGGTATTTTTTAATGATTGTGGTGCGGGTGATGGAGATGCAGGAGGAGCAGGAGCAACAGGTGGAGGTGGTGCAGGAGGAGGAGGAGGAGGAGGAGGTTCATCTTGTTGTGGTAACAACGGAGCTGATGGAGCTGCAGGAAATAATGGTGTTGCTCCAGGTACTCCGGGCGCGGGATCTTCGAATACAGCTACAATCGTATCAGGATTTCAAGTTCCTGGTATAGGAAATAATGGAACGGCAGGTACAGGAGGAAATGGTGGCGGAGGCGGTGGAGGAGCAGGTGGAGGATCAAGTGCTTCGGGGACATCCTTTTGCACGGGTGATTCTGGACCGGGTGGTGGAGGCGGTGGAGGCGGTGGAGGCGGTGGAGGAGCGGGTTCTGGAGGAGCCGGTGGTGGTGCTTCTTATGCCCTGTTCTTGTATAATAATTCAACTTCTGGAAATTTTATTGGATGCCAATTTACTGCAGGAGCAGGCGGTGTAGGTGGAGCAGGTGGTGCCGGTGGCGCGGGTGGAGTTGGTTCCACTGGTGGAAATGGATGGATGACCGGTTGTGGTGGTAGCCGATGTGGTAACTCAAGTTACGGAGGTAATGGAAGCAACGGAGGAGCGGGAAGTGCAGGCGGTTCAGGATCAACTGGAGCTAGTTATGCTTATGTTCTTTCGGGAGGTTCAGCACCTACATTCACTAGTTTTGCTTGTGCGCCAAGTACTGCATCAACTTGTGGTTCGGCACCGGTAAGCAGTCCGGTTTTAATTGTTAATCAAAATCAAGGCTGTACAAATTCAGAAATTACGATTACAAAAACTGCTGGAACTTGGGGTGCAACGGTGGTAAGCAGTTTTGTAAATAATAATACCAGTTTGGCAACAAGCTATACAAACTCTTCAACTCCGGCAGTTGTATCTTATACAACAACGGGCGATAAAGATGTAGTCATAAACGGAGTTACCTATTACAATTTCATAAAAATAAAAGGCACACGTTCATTGCCGGTTATAGATCCTATTACAACCCCAATTTGTATAGGTGATAATATAAGTTTGAGTACTGCGACTATCGGCACAGCTTATGATTGGTCAATTGCTAAAACAAGTTTTGCAAACCCTACGGTTTATACAAGTACTTCACAAAGTCCCGGCTTGGTTAACACCGCTGGCTTTACGGCAGGTACCTATTTGGTTAAGCTAAGAGTGAAAGAAGATTGCTGTGGATGGTCAACACCTGTTTATGCTACGGTGGTGGTAAGCGCGGCACCTTCGGCTGCTGGTGCAATTACCGGTAATGCAACCGTATGCCAGGGTATTGCAAATACGTACAGCATTTTAGCTGTGGCCAACGCCACTAGTTATTTGTGGACAGTACCTAGCGGAGCGATAATTAATTCCGGACAAGGAACTATTTCCATTTCGGTTACTTTCAATACTACCAGCGGTAATGTGGTAGTTACTCCAATAGGTTGTAGCAACGGTACTTCGAATTCTAAAGCTGTAACAGTTAACTTAAATCCGTCAGCCAGTATTAACGGAACCCTAGTTATTTGCAGTGGTAACACTACTAATCTATTGGGTGGTGCATCGGGAGGTACAGGAGGAAGCGGTGTGTTTGGATATTCTTGGTCTGGACCAAGTTTCACTTCAACTTTACAAAATGTCACGGTCTCTAATGCAGGAACTTACAACTTAACTGCTACCGATCAGGGCAGCGGTTGTAAAGGTACGGCTTCTGCATTGTTAACGGTTAATCCAATTCCTACTGTGGCACAACCTGCCAACCAAACGCATTGTCATAACTCAGGAACTACGGCAATTACTTTTACTGGTGCTGTTGTAGGAACCGTGTTTAATTGGACGAACAATACTCCAAGTATTGGATTGGTAGCAAGTGGTACTGGTGACATAGCTTCGTTTACTGCTACGAATACCGGAGCAACCACGGTTACGGCCTCTATTGTGGTAACACCTAGCTACACAAATGCAGGAGTTACATGTACTGGAAATTCTAAAACATTTACGATTAAAGTAAATCCGATTCCTACTGTCAATCAACCGGCAGATCAAACAAAGTGTAACGGCTCAAATACTACAGCTGTTGTATTTAGCGGTGCAGTTACAGGAACTGTTTACAGTTGGACAAATGATGATATCAGCATTGGACTTGGAGCAAGTGGTACAGGTACCATAGGTGCTTTTAGTGCAACTAACCCGGGTATAAGCCCGGTAACAGCAACTATTACGGTTACTCCGAGCTTCACAAGTTCAGGTGTTACTTGCACTGGAACACCGAAGACGTTTACGATTACAGTTAATCCATCTGCAGTAGCAGATGCAGGCACTGACCAATCTGTATGTTCAGGAGGAACTGTGACTCTTGCGGGAAGTATTAGTGGAGGCGCTACCAGTTCAACTTGGTCTGCACCAACCGGAAACTTCTCCGATGCGAGTTCATTAACATCAACATATACTCCTACTATCACTTCAGGTTCAGTTACGCTTACTTTAACCACTAATGATCCTGATGGTGCAGGACCTTGTTCAGCTGCGGTTAGTACTGTTTTAATTACGGTAACACAAACCCCGAATAATTTAGTTCCCGTAGCACAGACCTCGCCACTTTGTACAGGAGCAGGAACCAACATTCAGGTTCCTAATTCGCAAGTTGGAGTTAATTACCAGTTGCGTTTACATCCTTCGAATGTAGCAGTAGGAAGTTCCGTACCAGGAACTGGTGGAACTATCAACCTGCCTACCGGTGTGCTTGCTGCCACTACCACATTCAATGTGCTGGCTACTTTTGGTGTAACCACTTGTTTTACTCAGTTGACAACGTTGATAACGGTAACGGTTAACACGCCTATTACGGGTTTAACAGCTACAGCATCGGCTAACCCAATTTGCCAGGGTGCCACACTAAATTTAACCGGCACTGTTGCCGGAGGTGTAGTGGTAACCACTTGGTCTTGGACAGGTCCTAACACATATACAGCGAATACTCAGAATGCAACTCGCTCTACTATTATTAAAGCAACTGATGAAGGAGTTTATAATTTATCAGCAACCAATGTTTGCGGAACAGTTTCTTCTTCCACCGCTTCAGTGGCAATTCATAGAGCTGTGATTGGTTTAACTGCTGATGCCACACCAAATCCTATTTGCCAAACAAGCACATTGAACTTGAGTGCATCTTTTGCTTCAGGCTCTGATATAACATGGAGTTGGACTGGACCAAACGGTTTTGTCGCTAACATTCAAAATCCAACTCGGGTAAATATGCAAGCTGCTGATGCAGGTGTATATACGGTAGTTGCTACCAATGCATGTAGTGCACCGGATGCAGGATCGCCTGCAGTTCAGGTTTCAGGATCATCAAGTGCTAATGCTGGTGGTGATTTAACTTCATGCAACATTGATCCGGTGTCCTTGGTTGCAGCTACGGCTTCGGGTTACAGTTTTGTTCAATGGACAAGTAGCGGAACGGGAACTTTCTCAAACGCATTACAAGTAAATCCTTCGTACACACCAAGCACTGCCGACTTAGTTGCAGGAAGTGTGGTGCTAACACTTACTGCCTATTCAAGTGCCCCATGCGCTGATGCTACGAGTTCATTAACACTTACTATTAGCCCATGTGGAGCGGCTGTGTGGTTAGGTGGAAGTATTGATTGGCATGATGCCGGAAACTGGAGTGTAGGGTTTGTACCTGATGCTTGTAGTGTGGATGTCGTTATTCCAGATCAACCAAACGACCCTACAATCTTCGTCCCTATTTCTGTTGGTAATATTGACATTGCGAATAATGTTACACTGACCCTATTGAATAATATTTCCGTTTGTTCCAACACTAGTTTCGGAGGAAATAATATGCACGTAGCAGGTGCAGGGTTATTTAAAATGATAGGTTCAGCAAATCAAACTATGTCGGGCATTGGTACGATTGAAAACTTAACAATTTTAAATAATAGCGGAGTGGGTAACAATAACATTGATGTAGCAGCAGGTGCCGACATTGGAGTTTGGAATGAGCTTAAGCTAGAGAAGGGTGTGTTTAGAAATGGTTTGGGTGGAGAAGCTAAATTGTTATCGAGCCCAAGCGTTACGGCTTACATTAACGACTTCTGCGGAACTTGCACAGGTACTTACTTAGGACCTGTAACTGCTCAACGTTACACTAGCGGTGTAGGACACGATCAGCACTTTATTTCATCTCCTGTAAATACTCCAGGGTTTATTGATGTGGGTGTATCGCTCACGGGTATAAACGATGTGTTTGTAACACCTACTGCAGCTTGTGATGAAGATCAATTAGCTTCCGGAACTAACTACGGAAATGTGTTTCAATGGGAAGAAAACGTTCCTGATCAATCTTGTTTAATGAGCGGTTGGAAAGTTAAATCTCAAGGTGTAATGGATAATGGTAGAGCCTATTCGGTGTATTTGAATAATGGGGTAACATACGATTTAGTCGGTTCACCAAACACCGGCAACAAAACCATTACAGGTTTGAGTAATACCGGTTATCCAACAGGAAACATTGAAAGTTGGGTAGTTGAACCAGGATGGAACTTAATTGGCAATCCTTTCCCATCACCAGTTTGGTTACATGATGGTCATGCAGGCATTGATCCAACGGTTCAGGTTTGGCATACTTCAGGTACTTACCATGGTACGTACCAACCGGCAACTATTGGCAACGGTGCAGCCACCGCTCACTTGTCTTCGTTCCAAGGTTTTATGGTTCGCGTAACCGATCCTGGAACAGTAAGCTTTACATTTAATCAAGATGAACGTGAGGCAAGTTCAGCTATTCCGTTTTACCAATTGAGTGGACAAACATTGCAATTAGATGTAACCGGAAATGGATTTGCCGATGTAACCAAAGTTAATTTCACACCTACTTCAACCAGCGGATATGATCTTGGTTTAGATGCCGACAAAGTGAAGAGTCAATATGACCAACCTACACTTTACACGCTTATGAACTTTGGTGATACCAGAAGAATGGCGATAAACTCCTATAGCGATGTAGTAACAAATCCTACAGTACCTCTTGGTATGTTCCCTGGAACAAATGGTCAATTTACGCTTAATGCAAGTGGATTAAATTCTTTTGATCCTACTACTTTGGTACTTTTAGAAGATTTACAACTGGGTGGTGCATGGCATAACTTCAGAACCAACGCGCAATACGTTTATACGCATACAAAAACGGATGCAGTGAACCGCTTTGTATTACACTTTACGCCACCGGCAGTTATCGTTTCAACCAGTTCAACTTGTTTGGGCGATGGTTCAATAAATGTAACACAACCCGGACCTGCTGGATGGAATTATGCAGTGACTGATAACACAGGAAATGTTGTTTCATCAGGTGTGTTGAATTCTTCTACTCCAATAAATGTAAGCGCACTGCAAGCAGGTATTTATACGCTTACTTTGGTTGACAATAGTGGATACACCGTTGTTAAAAATGTAGTAGTAGGTGGTGCAAACACCGTGAATGCTTCGTTCAATATGACTAACAGTAATGTAGTGGTAGGCCAATCCTTTACCATGAATAATACTACGCCCAACTCTACAACTTACGAGTGGGAATTTAGCGATGGAACAATTATTACCGGAGTAGCAAATCCTACTTACGAATTTTTAGAGCCGGGCACTTACACTGTAACATTAACGGTGACAAACAGCGATGGTTGTATTTCTACGGTTACACAAACTATTGTGGTTACCGCAGCCACAGGCTTACAAGACTTAATGAATGGCTCCGTTAAAATTTACAGCTTCCGCGATAATGTGTTTGTTGACTTTACGCATTTGATGAATGTGGATGCTACTATTCAGGTTTATAATTTGCTGGGTCAGGAACTTTCGAATGAACACTTTGGTAAGGCGAGTGTTTATACTAAAGCCTTCGACAATTTAGAAGCCGCTTATGTGTTAGTAAAAGTGAAAAATGGTGATGGAATTATTACCAAGAAACTTTTCATTACGCACTAAGATTTGAAATTCATTTTTTTTAAAGGGCTGCGCAAACGCGCAGCTCTTTTTTTTGGGCTTGTTGCTTCGACATAAAATTGTTTGGGGCGTTGAATCAGACCGCTTAGAATTACCTTATGCGAAATTCAAAAACAGGAATTTTTTTTCTGCAAAAAAAATCGTTGATTTATCCACAGACTCGACACAGGTCTAAACCTTTTTAAATCTAATGGACAAAAATTTTTTTCTATGAAAAAATTTCTTCTCTCGATAAAAGATCAACGATGGAATTAGAACGATTGATATTTCAATGTTAAGCAGTGGTATTTACGTGGTGGAAGTGAAAAACGAAAGCCACAGTAAAACAAAACGATTAGTGATTGAACACTAATCCTGGTTTTTAGAATCCTGTGCCTCCCGAGTTGTATTGTCCTGCCGGGCGCAGGTCATCTATTAACTGACGTTTGATGAACATAATATCTACACTCCAATCTTCACCGCTTGGCCCTTCGGTATCGCCTTTAAAATACCAAACACCACCATTGTCATAAACGGCTGCGCGAGTGCTTTCAGCATTCGAATTACTGGTAGGATAAAAACCGGCTAACACCGCCACATAATTTGCGGTAGATATTCCTGTACTTCTGTTTGGATTATCACAGCCATTACAATTAAATCGTTGAACAAAAATTGGTTTTGAACCGGCTACAAAAATATCGCCATTCGCTTCTACACTCATCCGGTTTAAATTATTGGTAATAAAAACCAAAGGCACGTTTCCCGTTTGTCCCAAATTATTGCTCGAAGGATTTGTATTGCCGCCAACCAACCAGGCCTGATTGGGTGAAGTAATTGTGCCGCCTGCATCGGTAACAGAAGCAGTACCACTGGTGTTGAAAGTCATAGAAATATTATTGCTGCCGTTTCCTGTGGGTCCGGTTACACCGGTGTTTCCGGCTATACCTTGTATACCCTGCAAACCCTGTATACCTTGCAATCCTTGTGGCCCCGTATCTCCGGTTAAGCCGGTGGCACCTACTGCACCTACCGCTCCTGTATTACCAATTACACCTTGAATTCCTTGCAAACCCTGCGCCCCTGTTGAACCTGTAATGCCAATAATTCCCTGTGTTCCTTGAGGACCCGTGGCACCTGTAGGACCTGGTATTGGAGGTAATGGAAAGGGAACCCATTGAGTGCCGTCCCAGTACCAAAATTGATTGGTATCGGGGCCAAAAACTAAAAGGCCTTGATTGGTAATATTGAGCGAAATGCCTAATGAAGTTCTTTCGGCCGCATCTAGTTTTGGTATCAGCAACCCCTTACTGTTTGATTGTAAATGAAGCAGTGCATAAGGATCGGGATTAGTAGTGCCAATTCCAACATTGTTCTGCGCAATAGATTTTTGCCAGCCAAACAAAACAAAACTAGAAAGTAGAATGAACACAAATTTATTTTTCATGATCTTTTGCATTTTATAGTCCTCGAAAATAGAAGAAATTAGGAATTACGAAATGCCAATGATTTTAATGGCGAACTTCTGCGTTTCGGGACCCTGCGGGCAATGCGATTAAGTTAAGCGACAGTCAATAGCTTTTAAGGCAATTAATTGCCATCCCATTTATGGGATGGATAAAAACAAACACCACTACAGTGGCTTTAGCCAAATCATCAATTGGGCTAAAGCCCTGTTTTCTATTTGCAATTGCATCACCGCCCTGAAGGGCGGTGCAATAAATCCTTAACTTAATGGCATTGCCCTGCGGGGAAGGAAGGCGTAGAAATTTTTTTGCAAATTGAAATTGCTATATATATTTGACCAGTTTCGATGTTAATCACGTAAAAAATTATTTTATGAAAAAAATCTTTACACTCGTTGCAATCATGTTTTGCATGCTGGTTTCTCATAGAGGAAACAGTCAGACTTACCCGCCTCACGCCTTAGTTTGGGGCACCAGTCCTTTTCAGGATTCTATGTGGGCATTTGATGTGGCAAACAATTTTGCCATAGTTTATGCCATAGGACCAAGCTTACCCGGTTTCACTATAACGGGTATGAACAGTTTGGTATTTGACCCCTGTTAGTTTAAAGTGTATGGTATTGCAAAGGTAAGTGGAGTAACGGGTCGGGTGTTGGTTACCGTTGACCTGCCAAGCGGTATTTGTACACAAGTGGGCAACCTTGGCGATAATTTTTCAAGCTTAACATTCAGAAAAGACGGACAGTTATTCGGAACTACAGGTAACGGAGCTACAGTGCCTGAAACACTTTACTTAATTGATAAAACAAACGCAACTAAAACACTTGCAGTAGGTCTTGGTAATGGAGCTGATGGAGAAGTTATTTGTTATAACCCGGTTGATGACAAAATGTATCATTGGTCGGGTAACGGCACGGTAGTGTTTGAATCTTTTCCTCCATCAACACCATACACACCCGTGACAAACATTCCCATTACTGGAACCACTGGTGGTGAAACCTTTGGAGCTTTACACTGGAACCTCGATTCTTTTTTAGTATCAAACATTAGTTCAAATTTTTTGTTTGCCACCTCAACTGGAGTATATGGAACAACTGTTCACAGTAATCCTGATGATATAAGGGGCATGGCAATGCCTCCTGTTTTTGCAGTTGAAGAAGATACGGTTTGTACAAACACGGTAGCACGTGTAGGCGCAGCCGGTGTAGCCGACTATCAGGTAATATATGCTTGGGGTGATGGACAAATAGATACCGTTCAATCAGGAAGTGGATCACATAACTATGCTTCTCAAGGAAACTATACAGTTAACGTATTGTTACATTATGGTGACTGTACACCCGATACTTTTTGGACACAAAATATACGCGTAAATGCTGTGCCTGTTGTTACACTTAGCGGTTCAGGTAATCTTTGCCCCGGTGGTGCAATTCTTTTAACCGGAACCTCAGGCGGAACCAGCCAATGGTATCAGGATGGAGCGCTCATTTCAGGAGCAAACAGCAATGCTTATTCTGCTTCTGCCCCGGGTCTTTATAACATGATTAAAACAAACCTGAACGGATGTGCTGATTCAGCTGCGGTGGGTATTACTGTGGTGAATGTAAGTGCTCCTACGGTTAGCTTGGGTAACGACTTGACCGTTTGTGGTAGTACTGTTTTAGATGCAGGGAATGTTGGCGCAACCTATTTGTGGAGCGATAACAGCACTGCACAAACTTTAACTGCTAGCGCTACAGGAGTTTACGTTGTTACTGTTACCGATGCAAATACTTGCACCGGAACAGATGCCATAAGCATTACCGTTAACCCCTTACCGGATGTAAACGTTCCTTCTAATCAGTCGGTTTGTGTTAATACCAGTACATCAGCCATTACATTTACAGGTTCTTTAGGAGGCACTACTTACGACTGGACAAATAATGACCCTTCCATAGGTCTTGCAGCCAGCGGCACAGGCGATATTGCTGCTTTCACAGGATTAAACGCCACCAATGCACCGGTAACTGCAACTATTACGGTGACACCAACATCATCGGGTACTCAGTTAACTCCTGAATTGCTTTACTATAAATTTGACGGCTCGGGAACATCGGTTCCTAACCTGGCAAGTGCTCCACCGTTAGGTACCGCTAATGCAACTATTATGGGAGGCCTAACTCAGGGTGCAGCCAGCCAATGTGATGGCTCACTTATAGGAAGCGGAGTTGCCTCTTCAACCGATTACTTAAATACCGGTTGGGCAACTAATCTTTCAGGTACTTCATGGACTATATCTTTTAAGAGCTCAAACATAACACCATCAGCTACCCTGTTTTACATTTTTGGTGATGCAAGTGCGGGCTCTTTCCGTTGCTTTACTAATGGTGTAGCCGGAGCCAACAACTGGATTTTGCGCGGAGGTTTTACCGATGTATACATTAATGGCGGTGCTACCGTAGCTCCTCATACAAATACGTTCGTGTATGATGCTGTAGCGGGAGATATAAAGGCATATCTCGATGGCGCACTGGTTAGCACCGTTGCCCAAGCCGGACCTACAATTGCCGGAGCGGGTCCGTTTAAGGTTATGGGCTATGGCAGTAACGTTGGCGCACCTGCGGGTGGTCTTTTAGATGAGTTCATGGTATTTAGTCATGCACTTAGCGTGACCGAAATTCAAACACTGGCATCGGGTTGCAATAGTGCCCCTTGTGTTGGCACACCACAGTCATTTGATATAACAGTTAACCCGAATCCTGTTGTAGCTTTGGGTGCTGATTTAACGGAATGTTACGGCACAACATTAGATGCAGGTAATGCTGGTTCTGCCTATTTATGGAGCGACAACAGTACTTCACAAACTCTTTCTACATCAAATTCCGGAAACTATGCGGTAACGGTAACTGATGTGAACACTTGTACAGGAACAGATGATATAGATGTTACTATCAATCCTGCTCCGGTTGTTACTTTAGGAAGTGATATTACCCAATGTGGTGGCAGTACTACCTTAGACGCGGGTAACGCAGGTGCTTCGTACACATGGAGCGATGCCAGCAGCAATCAAACACTTACTGTGTTTTCTACAGGTAATTATTATGTAGACGTAACTGATGCTAACAATTGTATTGGAATCGGAACCATCAATGTGACCATCAACACTCCACCAACAGTTGCATTGGGCACCAATATAACTCAGTGTGGTGGCAGTGCATCGTTAGATGCAGGCAACGCAGGAGCTTCCTACTTATGGAGCGATGGCAGTAATACACAAACCGTGTCTGTTTCAGCAACAGGTAATATAGGAGTGACTGTTACCGATGCTAATACCTGCACAGGAACAGACAACGTTGACGTAACTATCAATACTCCACCAACAGTGGCATTGGGCAGCGATGTAACACAGTGCGGTGGAACTGCAACATTAGATGCAGGCAACGCAGGTGCAAGTTATATTTGGAGCGATGGCAGTACTACTCAAACTGTTTCTGTTACAGCGACAGGAACTATAGGCGTAACTGTTACCGATGCTAACACCTGCACAGGAACAGACAACGTTGACGTAACTATCAATACTATTCCTGTTGCATCACTTACCTTAGCTGATGATTCTGCCTGCACAGGTTCCTCTGCTATTGTTTTAACCGGGGGCTCTCCTGCAGGTGGAGTATTCTCAGGAGCAAATGTGAGTGGTGGTAGCTTTACACCATCTGCTTCGGGCACTTTTACTATAGCTTATGAATATGCCGATGGTAACGGTTGTAAGGATACTGCTTATGCAGATATTACTGTTTACGTTTGTGTAGGTATCAATGAACTTACTTCAGGCTCAGTATTATTGTATCCTAATCCATCTCATGATTACGTAACACTTAAAACTGAAGGCATTAACGGTAAAATTCAACTCGAAATATTTGATATGTCAGGTAAGAAAGTTGAACAAACAAACGGAGTGAGTGTTTATGCAGGTTATACGCAAACTATTAACCTAGCTAAGTACGCAACCGGCACATATGTGGTAAATATTACTACCGAAAGCGGTTCTGTAAAATATAACCTGATAGTGCAATAAAATTCAGGAATTGAAATAGAAAATGCCCGACTGCAGAGCCGGGCATTTTTTTTTCAAAAATAGATTGAACAATGGGATACAGTGTTCCATTCACCGTCCAATCCTCCACTTCTTATTCACATTTCCACAATTGCCATACTAACTCCTTCTTTTGAAGCCGCTGAAACCCTTGTAAACACAGCGTTTTAGCCGCTTGTTTATATTCTTTCCAAACACAGAAAATGATTTCAAATTTTCTTTCACAAATTTTTGTTTTTCAACACTGCATTTACATATTTGCGCGCAATTTTTACAATTCTATGACAATTCGCTTCTACATGAGGTCAGAACATAACCACCGCGCGGCTTTCAAATTTTCGTTCAAAGCAATCTTTGCTATCCTTTTTACGGTATCGTTTCTGTTTGCTCACGCGCAGGACGATAAAGCTAAGTGGGAAGAAGGCAAATCAATGTTCAAGAGCAATTGCGCCTCTTGCCATAACCCTAAGGCGGATGGAACTGGACCTGCCCTTGCAGGCGTAACTGCCCGTTGGGAAGCAAGCGGTGAACACAAAGGCAAGACCGGAACACAATGGTTGCACACATGGATTCGCAACTGGCATGATGCTGTAAGTGCAGGCGATAAATATGCGATAGACATGGCAAACAGCCGCCCTTCAGAAATGAATATTTTTGTTTCATTGAAGGACGAGGACATTGACAAAATATTATTCTACATAGAGAATTCAGACAAGTTCTTAAAAACAACTACAGTAGCTCCGCCAACAGAAACTGCCACCACAGAAGAGAAAGGTCCGGGTGCGACACTGTATTTATTTGTAAGTTTCCTTTTATTACTGGTTATTATATTGGTAGTAGTAACAAACAAGCTCGATAAAATTGTAGCTGAAAAAAAAGGGGAAGTAGAAGTAGCTAAAACTCCTTTCTACAAAACACTGAACTTCAAAGTAGCACTTCTATTAATCGTTATTGTTTACAGCGGTTATAAAACGGTAGATGTGTTTTCTCATTTCGGTCGTCAGCAAGGATATGCACCAACACAACCAATTCGTTTTTCTCACGCTTTGCATGCAGGCACTCATAAAATTGATTGCCAGTATTGCCATAGCACCGCTAGCAAAGGCAAGAACTCTAACATTCCTTCATTGAATACTTGTATGAATTGTCACAAGCAAGTGAGCAAAGGACCTAAATACGGCACTGAAGAAATTGCAAAAATTTACGCGGCTGTCGGTTGGGATGCTTACAGCAAAACTTACAATGAAGGAAAGGCAAAACCGGTAGAGTGGGTACGTATTCACAACTTGCCCGACCACGTTGCTTTTAATCATGCTACACACGTTACAGTAGGTAAAGTAAAATGCCAAACGTGCCACGGTCCGGTAGAAACTATGGAAACTGTTTATCAGTATTCTCCTCTTTCAATGGGATGGTGTATCAACTGTCACCGCAATACTGAGGTGCAGTTTGCTTCCAACAACTACTACAGCGTTTATACCAAGATTCACGAAGATTTGAAGAACAAGAAAATTGATAAGGTAACTGTGGCTACGGTAGGTGGAACAGAGTGTCAAAGATGTCACTACTAAAATTGAGCTCAAAACTTTAAACTCGAAACTCGCAACTCAAGAATATGTCAGAAAAAATATACTGGAAAGGGATAGAAGAAAAAGAACAATTAGAGGGCTATCGCGCCATCGCTGAAAAGGAGTTCGCTGAAGAATTGCCTATTCTTGGTTCTATTACTGAGTCTATCACCACCGAAAAATCGAGCAGAAAAGACTTTTTGAAAATGCTCGGATTCAGCACCACTGCTGCGGTTATTGCTGCAAGTTGCGAAATGCCCGTGCGTAAGTCTATACCATATATTTGGAGACCTGAAGAAATTGCTCCGGGTATTGCCAATTATTATGCTTCTACTTTTTACCAAGGCGGAGATTATGGTGCGGTTTTAGTAAAAACAAGGGAAGGTCGTCCAATCAAGATTGAAGGAAGAGCAACAAAAAATGCAAGAATCACCAAGGGCGGAACCAGTGCACGCGCACAGGCTTCTGTTCTTAGTTTATATGACGGAGCGCGTTTCCGCAATCCGAAAAGAGGAAAAGAAAATATTACCTGGGAAACTGCCGATAACGAAATAGGAGAGAAGTTGAAAGCCGCTGCCGCATCGGGCAAAGTGGTTTTGTTTTCTTCTTCAGTTATTTCTCCTTCCACAAAAGCCGTTATTGCTGAATTCGGAAATTCATTAGGCGCAGGAAAGTTTGAGCACTTAGTATATGATGGTATTTCTTACTCAGGAATGCTGGATGCCAATGAGAAATCGTTCGGCAAGCGTTTAATTCCTTCTTACAATTTTGGCGCGGCTAAAGTTATTGTAGGTGTTGGAGCCGATTTCTTAGGAACATGGTTATCGCCTGTTGAATTTGCTAAAGACTATTCTGCAAAAAGAAAAGTAAGCAAAGAAAGCAGCGACATGAGCCGCCATATTCAAATTGAATCGGTGCCTACTATCACCGGTTACAAAGCAGATACGCGTATTTCGCAAAAGCCAAGCGAAATGCATGCCTCGCTCGTTGACTTATATAATATAGTTACCGGTGCAGGAAGTTCGAAAAATGAAAAAATAAACAAGGCCGGTAAAGAATTGCTGGCAGCAAAAGGAGCATCATTGGTAGTGTGCGGAAGCAACAATACCGATGCGCAACTTGTTGTCAACGCTATCAATAATGCACTCGGTAATTACGGAACTACTATTACCTGGGATAGACCTTACAACACCAAACAGGGTTCTGATAAAGCAATCGCTTCTTTAATCGAAGGATTGAATGACGGAATTATCAAAGGTGTTTTATTCTACGAATCAAATCCAGTGTACACTTCTCCTGTAAAAGGATTAGCTGATGCGTTGAAGAAAGCAGAAGTATCGGTTTCTTTCGCAAACCGTGTGGATGAAACTTCTGTTGCTTGTTCATATATTCTTCCTGATAACCACTGGTTAGAAAGCTGGAACGATGCTGAACCTAAAGCCGGAATTTTAAATACTACTCAACCTGCTATTTCAAAATTATTCGATACCCGTCAGGTGCAGGATACTTTATTGAAGTGGGCAGGTAAAGAAGGAACTTACTATGAGTTCTTACAAAAATACTGGGAGTCTAACTTCTACGGAAAACAATCTACTTACAATGGCTTCTGGGCTTTCTGGGATAATGCCATTGCGGATGGTGAAGTAGAAATGCCTGCAACTGGCAGTGCTTCTTACAATGGTGCAGGAGTTAGTGAAGCAGCGGCCGCGTTTGCTTCTGCCGGTAACAGTTTAGGCGATGTGCAGGTTCGCTTCTATGAATCAATAGCTATAGGCGATGGTTATTGGGCGGATAATCCGTTCTTACAGGAATTGCCGGATCCGGTTTCTAAGGTTACTTGGGGTAATTACATTATCGCGAACCCACGTTGGATGAACAAGAACGGTTACAACATTGACCCTGATTTTAAAGCCAAAGAATACGCTGTTGCGAAACTTACTGTAAACGGAGCAAGCATTGAACTGCCGGTAGTAGGGGTTCCCGGAACACCGGAAGGGGTT
Source organism: Bacteroidota bacterium (assembly GCA_947479455.1). Taxonomy (GTDB): domain Bacteria; phylum Bacteroidota; class Bacteroidia; order Chitinophagales; family LD1; genus Bog-950. Next base: position 85,029 of record CANJZE010000015.1, on the reverse strand, counting down.
TTTGGTGTGGCCTTGGGTTACGGCCGTGAAGCAGTTGCGCATCCTGAATTGAGTGTAGGTAAAAATGCTTTCCAGTTGTTAGGTAAGGGCGGTGATAATTTTGTTTATGCAGCTAAAGCTACTATTGAAAAGACAGATAAAGTTGAAAAAGTAGCGATTACACAAACCCATTTTAATATCACCATGAAAGATTTGGGTGGTATTAAAACAAGAAAGACAGTTAAAGAAACCACACTTCACGAATATAAAAAAGATCCTTCTGCCGGTAACGAAGACCGCAAGGAAATTCTGGAAGAGATGGTTACACTTTACTATGAGCATGACTATCCCGGGCATCACTGGAGTATGGTGGTAGACTTAAATAGTTGCACCGGTTGTGGTGCTTGTGTTACTGCTTGTAATGTAGAAAATAACGTTCCTGTAGTAGGTAAAGACCAGGTTACGCGCAGCCGCGAAATGCACTGGATGCGTATTGACCGTTACTACACCGGTGAAACAGATAATCCGGATGTGGTATTCCAGCCAATGCTTTGTCAGCACTGTGATAACGCACCATGCGAAAATGTTTGCCCGGTTGCTGCCACTAACCACAGCAACGAAGGGTTGAACCAAATGGCTTATAACCGGTGCATTGGAACAAGATATTGTGCTAATAACTGTCCATATAAGGTTCGCAGATTTAACTGGTACGATTTCCAGCAGGCCGATGCTTTTGATAAGCAATACGGCACCAGCAACGATATGAATGTAGCTTCTGAAACATTGGGCTTGCACGAACCATTGACAAGAATGGTGTTGAACCCTGATGTTACTGTGCGATCACGTGGTGTAATGGAAAAATGTTCTTTCTGTGTTCAACGTTTGCAAGGTGGTAAACTGAATGCTAAGAAAGAAAACAGAGTATTGAGAGATTCTGACATTGTAGTGGCTTGCCAGTCGGCTTGCCCTGCTGATGCTATCACTTTCGGTGACAGAAATAATAAGGAAAGTGCGGTTACCAAATTATTCCACGATGAAAGAGCATTCGGAGTAATTGAAGAAACCCACTCTATGCCGAACGTGTTGTATTTGACACAAGTTCGCAACAGAGAAGAAGAGAAAAACTATCAAGTGATCGATTACTATCACGAGAAAGCATAAACCCCTAAATCCCCTAAAGGGGACTTGAGAGGCAAAAGACAAGTAGAGAATATTTTTATTGAATTTAGAATGATTAAAGGAATAAAAAATACTTAATGAGAAACCGGCTGTTAAGTCCCCTTTAGGGGATTTAGGGGTTGTTTTAAAATTTAAAATATGCACGCATACGAATCAGAATTTCGGGAGCCGCTCATCAATGGTTTAGATAAGAACTACACCAAAATTACCGATGACTTAGTTGCTCCTACTGAAAGAAACTCAACCATGTGGTGGATTGCTACCTTGCTCACCGGGGCGGGTGCCGCATTCTTCGTTTTCTGTTTAGGCTGGACCGTTTGGTTTGGTATCGGAACATGGGGATTGAACAAAACTGTGGGTTGGGCATGGGATATTACCAACTTCGTTTGGTGGATCGGTATCGGTCACGCGGGAACCTTGATCTCAGCAATTCTTTTATTGTTCCGTCAACGTTACAGAACGGGTATTAACCGTGCAGCAGAGGCGATGACAATTTTCGCGGTAATTTGTGCGGGTATGTTTCCTATCTTTCACATGGGAAGAGTTTGGGATGCAGGATTTATTTTCCCTCTTCCAAATACGCGTGGTCCACTTTGGGTAAACTTCAACTCACCACTTCTTTGGGACGTATTTGCAATCTCTACTTACTTCTCGGTATCCTTGTTGTTTTGGTATTCAGGTTTAATGCCTGATTTCGGAACCATACGCGACCGTGCAAAAGGGAAATGGAGAAAATATATTTACAATATCCTTTCCTTCGGATGGCAGGGTTCCGCAAAACAATGGCAACGTTTTGAATCGTTATCATTGGTGTTAGCCGGTCTTTCAACCCCACTCGTATTGTCAGTTCACACGATAGTAAGTTTTGACTTCGCTACTTCGGTTATACCTGGATGGCACACGACTATTTTCCCTCCATACTTCGTTGCGGGTGCTATTTTCTCCGGCTTCGCAATGGTGGAAACGTTGATGCTTTTTTCTAGAAAACTTTTCAGTCTGGAAGATTATATCACTATTAACCACATTGAGTCAATGAATAAAATCATTGTGCTTACTGGTTCAATTGTAGGGATTGCTTACTTAACTGAGTTGTTTATCGCCTGGTATTCGGGTGCGTTGTATGAACAGTTTGCTTTCTATAACCGTATTTTCGGAAAATATCTTTGGGCTTATGCGATGATGATGAGTTGCAACGTGCTTTCTCCTCAACTATATTGGTTCAAGAGCATGCGCAGAAATCTTTGGGTAACTTTTATCCTTTCCATCTTCGTGAACATTGGTATGTGGTTCGAGCGTTTCGTAATCATTGTTACTTCTTTGGCTGATGATTATCTTCCATCTAGCTGGGCATATTTCTCACCTACATGGGTTGACATTGGAATTTACACAGGTTCAATTTCGGTATTCTTATTCCTGTTCTTGTTGTTTTCCCGTTTCTTCCCGACAATCGCTATTGCCGAGGTGAAAGCGATTTTCAGAATTTCATCGGAAGCCGCAAAAGCACAAAGAGCAAAAGAAGCGAATGCAACACATGGAGGATATGTTGGAGCATACAAAGTTGGTCCGTTAGATAAAGATTCAAGAGGATAACTAATTCAAAAAATAGAAACTTAAGATACATGAGCGCAGCATCAACTACTTCAAATAAATTCGTGGTAGGTCTTTGGGACCACGAAGAGGTTTATCTTCATGCCATAGAGCACATTCGCCACAAGGGCATTGAAATCTACGACAGCTTAACTCCGTTTCCGGTGCACGGATTGGAAGATGCGTTGGGTTACAAAGAAAGCCGTTTACACACTGCAGGATTTTTCTTTGGCGCAACGGGAATGACATTGGCGCTTACGTTCATGACTTGGGTAATGACAACTAACTACCCGATCAACTTCGGTGGTAAACCTTATTGGCCAGTGCCTTCTTTTATTCCTATCACTTTCGAGTTAACCGTTCTTTTCTCTGCATGGGGAATGACTTTGACTTATTTAGTTAGAAATAAATTATGGCCGGGAAGAGTTCCGAGAATTTATGACAAGAGAACAACTGACGACCGTTTTGCTTTAGTGTTTGATGCAGAAAAACTTTCAGATGCTGACATCAGTTCAATCAAAGAAGTTTGCAAAAAAGAAGGAGCGGTAGAAGTTAAAGACAAAGTGTTTGCAGAAAACGAAGGTTTATAAATAAAAGAAATTGAATCATTCTAAGATGAGAAAACAAATTATAAAACTGATTCCGGTAATTGCAGTAGCGGTGATGTTCGCTTCGTGCGATAAGGCGGGTGGAGAAAAAACCGGTAGAATTTACATGCCGGATATGACTTACTCAAATGCGTATGAAACGTATGCAACGAGTGAAATTCCAACACCCGAAGGGAACAATATGGCGGCTCGTAAACCGGTAGAAGGAACTATTCCTTATGGCTACATTCCTAACGATGAAAAGATTAGAACGAACCAGCAGTTGTTGATGAGTTATGTGATTAAGAATCATTTTTCACATGACCCTGCGAAGCAAGATGCAGAGCGTATGCGTGCAGGAAATGAAATCAGCGACCCGTTGGAACACACAGCGGAAAACACTGCTGAAGGAAAGAGATTGTATGACATCAATTGCACACCATGCCATGGTGAAAAAGGTGAAGGCAATGGACAGTTAGTCGAATTGCCAAGCGGTGGTGATGGTCCTTTTACTTCTCGTCCACAACCTTACAAAACTTTGTTGCCTCCATTGAAGGACGGGGCAGTTTTCTATAGCGTGAGCTACGGAAAAAACATGATGGGCGGTTACGGTTTCCAATTGAATGTAAAAGAAAGATGGCAGGTGATTCACTATATCAAGAGTTTAGCGGGTATTCAACCTGGTGCGGCTCCTGTTGTAGCAGAAACAGCAACGGCAAAAAAATAGTTAACGGTTAACGAAAGAAAAAAATAAGAGATGACAGATAATTTTGAATTTACCGACAAACTGAAGAAAAATTTATTCATCATGATGGGCATCGGATTGCTCGGATTGGTTTATGTTTTTCTTTTGTATCCAGAAAACAGCCACGCACGTTTGTGGTCAAATATTTTAGCGAACACTTACTATTTCACGGGCATAGGTTTGTTCGGCATGTTTGCAGTAGCCGCAGGAACCTTGGCTTATGGGGGCTGGCATATTCTGGTGAAAAGAATTTTCCTTTCACTTTCAGGATTTTTGAGAATAGGTGGATTTATTTTGGCAGGTATAGTAGTGCTAGGTTTGTTGAACGTTCACACTTTGTATGATGGAGTGAAACACATTCTTCACGAGCCGGTAGTTACACCTAATCACACCACTAAAGTAATTTTCTTTGCCCCGGTGTTTTGGGTTAGCCGCGTATTCGTTTATGCAGGTCTGTGGTTAGGATTCTCTTGGTACATGAATAAGTTCTTTGCTCGTACCGACCAAACAGACCCTAAGGTTTACAAGCAATCAAAATTATTAGCTGCTGCATTCATTGTAATGTTTGCGTTAACAGAATCAGCCGCAAGTTGGGATTTGATTATGAGTTTAGACCCGCACTGGTATTCTACACTTTTTGGGTGGTATAACTTTGCGAGCTACGGTTGCGCAGCTTGGGCAATGACTATTTTGTTAGTTATCTATTTGAAATCTCTCGGCTACTTACCTAAGGTGAACGAAAATCACGTTCACGATTTAGGAAAATTGCTTTTCGGATTTTCAATCTTCTGGACATACTTATGGTTCGACCAATTCATGTTGCAGTGGTACGCAAATATTCCTGAGGAAACTTCTTTCTGGGTTAAGCGTTTTGGACATGGCTATTTCAAGTTCACTATTTTCCTGGCACTGATTGTAAACTTTGTTTTCCCACTTGTGTTCTTAATCAAGAGAGGCAACAAACGTAATTTCAAAATCATCGGCTTCGGTTCTGCTTTGTTAATCTTCGGGCACTATGTTGACTTCTTCAACTATACTTTTGTTGAACCAAACTGGAATCATGAATTAGACCATAAGCACCATGCAAAAGTGGAAACTGAAAAAGTAGTTTTATATGCAGCTAATGAAGAACATCATACAACTGCAACAACTACCGATGCCACACCTGCGCATGATAACACAGAAGCGGTTGCCACTGAGGTAAAACATGAAGAAGCAAAACATGAAGGAGAGTCACATGCACATGAAACTGGTGCAGAGGGCGAACATGTCGGACATGGAGAAGCAGAAGTTGTAGCTAATTATGCCTCAATCAATATTGGAGAAGTATTAGTATTCATCGGATTTTTGGGAGCGTTCTTGTTTTTGTTTTTCCGCAACTTGGCTAAGCGACCAATCACTCCAGAAAACGACCCTTATTTGAAGGAGTGTGAAAGAATTACTGTAACCTATTCATAATTGATTTGATAAACTGAAAGAAATAAAAATATCATGGTAACATTTTTGGTTTTTGCGACAATAGTTTTGCTGTTTGTAGTGCTTGTTTTAATAGCAAGAGCACAAGAACTTACAGCCGATTTGAGGGACGGAAAGGTTAGTTTTCATAACCAGAGCAAATGGAACGGATACTTCATGTTGGGCTTTTTAGTATTCATGTTTGTTGGTTCAGCTATGTGTTTTAAAATTCTAACTCCGGTAATGTTGCCTGAAGCCGCTTCTGAACATGGAGTAAAAACAGATTTTCTTTTCAATATCACCATGTTGATTATTGGAATTGTTTTTGTGCTGACACAGATTGCGCTTTTCTGGTTTGCTTACCGTTACAACGAAAGTCATGGACATGATTCGTATTTCTATCCGCATAACAATACACTGGAAGTAGTTTGGACAGTTATTCCTTCAATTGTTCTTACAGGCTTAATAGCAATGGGTATGTATGAGTGGATGCATATTTTTGACCCGAATGCCAGAGATAAAAAAATGATGGTGATTGAAGCCACTGGAAAACAATTTAACTGGATGTTACGCTATAGCGGAAAGGACGGAAAGTTTGGGGAGCGAATTATTGATCAGAAACATGTTTCACCTACCAATGAGTTAGGGATCAACTGGGAGGATCCAAAAAGTCACGATGATTTTATGGCTGATAAATTGTACTTGGTTAAAAACAAGCCGGTGCTTATGAAGTTAGGTGCACAAGACGTGTTACATAGTTTTTTCCTTCCTCACTTCCGCGTAAAAATGGACTGTGTGCCAGGTATTCCAACTGAATTTTATTTTGTTCCAACCATGACGACCGAAGAAATGCGAACCTATCTTCAAACACAACCCTGGTGGCAAACCATTAATCCAGAAACAGGACAACCACGTTGGCAAACATTTAAATATGAGTTAGCTTGTGCCGAACTTTGCGGTAAATCGCATTATGGTATGCAACGCGATGTGGTAGTTGTAGAGCAAAAAGAATATGACGAGTGGTTAGCAAAGCAAACACCAATGTATGTTCCAACCGTTGCTGAAACTGCTCCTGCGGAAACGCCAGTAGTAGATTCATCAAAAGCTGAAGAGAAAAAACCGACTGCTATGTTGGGTAAAAAATAATTTTTAGAAGAAACAAATAAAGAGATATGGAAACCGCTACAGCAGCACACACCGATCATCATGCAGATGTTCATGGACATGAAGAGCATCATCATGAAGAAACTTTCTTGACGAAATATATTTTCAGTCAGGATCATAAAATGATTAGTAAGCAATTTTTGATTACCGGAATTTTCTGGGGAATCGTAGGAGGTTTGCTTTCTGTTCTTTTCCGTTTACAGCTGGGTTGGCCCAATGAAACTTTCCCATTCCTTGAATCATTTCTTGGAAAATGGGCTGAAGGCGGAAAAATAAGTCAGGAGTTTTATTATGCATTAGTGACTATGCACGGAACCATTCTCGTGTTTTTTGTATTGACCGGAGGATTGAGCGGAACGTTTGCAAATCTTTTGATTCCTTATCAGGTTGGTTCACGCGATATGGCTTCACCTTTTATCAACATGCTTTCGTATTGGTTCTTCTTAGGTGCAGGCGTTGTTATGTTTTTCTCTTTCTTTATTCAAACCGGTCCGGCATCAGGCGGTTGGACAGCTTACCCGCCTATCAACGGCTTACGCGATACAGCAGTCAATCTCGGTTCAGGTCTTGGATTTGACTTGTGGATTTTGGGAATGACACTCTTCATTGTTTCAGCATTGCTCGGTGGTTTGAATTATATAGCTACAGTATTAAACATGCGCACAAAAGGGATGAACATGTTTCGTTTGCCTTTGACTATTTGGGCATTGATGTTTACTGCGGTTATCGGAGTACTTTCTTTCCCTGCACTTTTAGCAGGTTGTGTTCTTTTGGAATTCGACCGTTTACTCGACACTAGTTTCTATCTGAACAATATTATCATCAATGGAAATTTATTAGGTTACAAAGGTGGCTCACCAATTTTGTTTCAGCACTTATTTTGGTTCCTTGGTCACCCCGAGGTTTACATCATCATTCTTCCTGCAATGGGTTTAGTTTCTGAAGTGTTAGCAACACATTCGCGTAAACCAATATTTGGTTATAAGGCCATGGTATTTTCCATACTCGCCATTCTTGTGCTATCATTTATTGTTTGGGCGCATCACATGTTTGTAACCGGTTTAAACCCAAATCTAGGAGCAATATTTACTTTGTTTACACTTTTAATTGCTATTCCTTCTGCCATTAAAGTTTTCAACTGGATAGGAACCGTATGGCGCGGAAAAGTTCGTTTGAGTTCAGCAAATCTTTTTGCCATCGGTTTTGTTTCCATGTTTATATCGGGTGGATTGACCGGAATTATCTTGGGAAATTCAGCTATTGATATTCAATTGCACGACACCATGTTTGTGGTAGCGCACTTCCACATTGTAATGGGAGTTTCCGCATTCTTCGGAATGTTTGCTGGCGTTTACAATTGGTTCCCTCGTTTATATGGGCGTTACATGAATGAAACGCTTGGGCTGATTCATTTCTACATTACCTTGATTGGAGCATATGCTATTTTCTTCCCTATGCACTTTATGACGGGGCTTCCGCGCAGATATTACACCTATGCAAATTTCGAAACCTTCAACAACTTTAATTTCCTTGCCGAGTTTATAAGTGTGGCGGCCATTATTGTATTCTTAGGTCAGGTATTGTTTGTGGTAAATTTCTTCTATAGTATTTTCAAGGGCAGAAAAGTGGAGGTAGAAAAAACCGTTGATGGTCATGACTATGGAAATCCTTGGGGAACCACAACTTTGGAGTGGACATCGCCTATTGAAAGGTTACATGGCAACTGGCCAGGTGATATACCACCAGTGCATAGATGGCCGTATGACTATAGTGTAAACGGAAGAGAATATATACCGCAAACGGAGCCATTGAAACCGGGTGAAGTGCCGCATGAATAGAGAAAAGTTATTGAGAGCAGTTAATAGTTTATGACAATACAGAATTCGAATATTAATTAGAAATGATAAAAGCAGAGGCAATAACACTTAGTAAAATGCAGTTCATCAAACAACGGGTGAGCGACTACACTATGTTGGCCAAGTTTCGCCTTAGCTTTCTTGTAGTGTTTTCTGCCGTTATTGGTTATTTGTTTGCAGGACATGTGGCTATTAATTACACACAAATTTTTATACTGGCACTTGGGGGAATGTTGGTTACAAGTGCTTCCAACGCTATCAATCAAATTATTGAAAAGGATATTGATAAGCTAATGACCCGCACTAAAAATCGTCCACTGGCAACAGAAAGGATGAATATCTTGGAAGCGATAATTGCGGCAGGTGTGATGGGAATATCCGGAATAATTTTGCTTACCTATTTCTTTAATCCAACGGCAGGTGTTCTTTCTGCAATTTCTTTGTTGAGTTATGCATTTGTTTACACACCGCTTAAGCGGGTTAATTCATTCGCTGTTTTTGTTGGTGCAATTCCGGGAGCTTTGCCACCAATGATTGGTTACGTATGTGCAACAGGTGAAATCGATTTTATAGCTGTTTTGTTATTCAGCACACAATTCCTTTGGCAGTTCCCGCACTTTTGGGCTATAGCTTGGGTGCAATTTGACGACTATAAAAAAGCAGGTATTATGTTGTTGCCATCGGCAGGAGGCAAAACGAGAATGAGCGCTGTTCAAAATGTAATCTACTGCGCCATGCTTTTAGTTGTTTCTATGATTCCATATTTCTATAATATGGCTGGCATAATAGGGAGTAGTATTATTGCCGCAGTAGGGGTTATTTTTTTATGGATGGCCATTGAACATTATAGAAAGTGTGAAGATAAAACGGCACGTATATTAATGTTTGGTTCGTTTTTGTACTTGCCGATAATGCAATTGGCTTTGTTGTTTGGAAAAATATGAACGTTACTTTGAGTGAACAGGATATTTTAAAAGAGAAAACCGAATACACCGGAGTTCATCCGCAAAAATTTGCGCTATGGATTGCGATGGCTTCAATGACTATGTTCTTTGCCGCTTTAACGAGCGCGCTTTTGGTAAAGAAGGGAGATTACCGTAGTTGGGAAGGATTCACTCTACCCACGGTTTTTCTTTTCAGTACTTTTGCGGTAATAGGAGTGAGCGTTTTTATTCATGCCGCGCTGGTTAGTTATAGAAAATCGAAGTTTGCTCAGTTTCGTTGGTACATGTTCTTTTCATTTTTACTCGGATGTTTGTTTCTCCTGCTTCAACTAAAAGGTTGGAGTGTGTTGCAGGCAGGTGGTATGACTTTGACGGAAAACCTTTCGGGGTCTTTTCTCTATGTAATAACAGCCGCGCATGGAGTGCATATCGTTGTTGGTTTGTTAGTGATGTTGGTGTTCATCATCAACGCGTTCAAAAATCGTAAAGATCCTATTTATGAATTGCGTGATATCATTAATCCAAAGCGACAATTGCATCTTGAATTGCTGGTAAGTTTCTGGCACTACATTGATGCAGTTTGGGTTTATTTATATGTTTTCTTTTTTCTGAATTACAGATAATCAAATTTATTACCGATAACTAATTACTATTAACGAATAACTTAAAGATATGTCTTCAGCAGCAACAAGTCATCAGGGAGAAGAAACCGTAAAAGAACTTTGGGATGGTGGTGCATCGCCCTTCAAAATTGGGTATGGAAAAGTAATGATGTGGTATTTCCTCATCTCCGATACATTTACTTTTGCATCATTTCTTATTGCTTATGCTTCTCTGCGTTTTACGCAATCAGAAAGCTGGCCTAAACCGTCAGAAGTGTTTTCTTCCATTCCTGTTCATGGTTTAGAACATTTGAAATTACCTTTAGTGTTTGTGAGTTTCATGACGTTCCTTTTAATTTTAAGTTCATGGACCATGGTGCGTGCGGTGCAAGAAGGTTACCGAATGAACAAAGATGGGGTGGTGAAATTTTTGATTCCTACGATTATATGCGGAATTGGGTTTTTGGGTTGTCAATACTTGGAGTGGACTCACCTGATAAGCGAGGGAATGACACCAACAACAGTTGCAGTTACTACTAAAATTCAAAACTTCGGTCAGTTATTTTTTGTTATTACCGGATTCCACGGTATGCACGTTTTAGGTGGGGTAGTACTCAATATCTGGCTAGCGGTATCAGCCGCTAATGGTAAATTTGACAAAGTAGGCCATTACGAAATGGTAGAGAAGATTGGTTTGTATTGGCACTTTGTGGATTTGGTGTGGGTTTATGTATTCCTTTGTTTCTATTTATTATAAGTAGTGAGTAGCTAATATTGAGTATTTGCACAATACAAACTACAAACTTCGGAATTGAAAATGATTTTAATTTAATTGCTAAATACTAACTACTAAATACTTTTATATGAATTTTGACGAACCAGTACAAGGCCATTTACATTGGACCGAAGGTGAATACAACGACAGCAAGAAGGATGTGATGAAAACCATCATCATTCTTTCGCTGGTAACTGTTGGCGAAGTGGGAATAGCCATTGCTTACGATCATTTTATGGGTGATAAAGGCACAGGTAAAATCTTCATTAACCTGATTATGGCAATTGCCTCTATCATTAAGGTGTATTTCATTATGGGAACCTTTATGCACTTGAAGCATGAAAAAAAATGGTTTATCATCACAGTATTCACGCCATTCTCTTTTTTAATTTGGGCTATCATAGCTTTTAGTGTAGAAGGCGCTAGCTGGCAAACAATGCGTGGTTGGATGAATCTCTTCTAAAATTTCAAATCTACAGCATAAAAAAAAGCATACTCTTCAGTATGCTTTTTTTGTCTTATTTGTTAACCTGCAGCGTAAGGTATTGAAATATAGTTTTGTCTAACTTTACGTAAAGTACAAGTTTATTCTTGTAAGTTAAGATGATTTTAATGCGTTCAAGAAAGGATATTCGCGTTTAAATAATATATGTTGAGTTGTGGTATGATTTGTGCATTTGACAATTTGAACAACCATTCTATTTTATATGGAAAACAATGAAGTTGAAATTTTACTTGTAGAAGATAATCCTCATGAGGCGCAGTTGACCATACGCGCTTTACGTAAGCAAAATTTATCCTCTCGGCTACTACATTTAGATGACGGCTTGGAAGCACTCGATTTTTTGTTCTCGAAAGGAAAGTATGAAAACAGCAATTCATCAAGTACTCTAAAATTGATATTGCTTGACCTAAAATTGCCTAAAATAGGAGGTATTGAAATTCTTCGTCAAATTAAATCAGACGTTCGAACGCAGCTGATTCCTGTGGTAATACTTACTTCTTCCCGCGAAGAACAAGATGTATATAACTGTTACGCTTTTGGTGCAAACAGCTATATCGTAAAACCAGTTGAGTTCGAACAATTCTCAAAAACAATAGGGGAAACAGGACTTTATTGGATGAAACTAAATATGCCCCGCTCTATCATTTCGATAAAAGAAACCGGCACCATTTCCTAAGGTTCAATTACTTTATTACGAACAGCAAAGAGAATTAACCCAACCACATTCCGAACTCCTGTTTTTTTAATCATTGCGCTCCTCAAACCCTCAATGGTGCGTTCGCTTAAATTTAATTGATTGCTTATCTCAGTACTGGTGAGTTCGCGAGCCAGTAATTGCAAAACCATTTTTTCTTTATCGGAGAAGGTAACGCTGGTGTTATTAAACACGGGAACTAATTTCTTTTTTGAAACCATGTTATGAATCATGGCAAGATTGGTTTTGTCGTTGAAATAGAAACCGTTTTCCATTACACTATGCACGGCCATTTGAATTTCATCGGGCTCAGCACTCTTCGATAAAAAACCACAGGCTCCATCTTCAATAGCTTTTGTAATGAAGTGGTCTTCATCGTGCATTGAAATTACGATGGTTTTAATAGTTGAAGATTGTTTTTTAAGTACTTCTAACACCGCAAATCCGCCCATATTCGGCATGCTTAAATCAAGCAGAAGTACATCGGGCTGCTTGATTACAGCAAGTAAGTCGAGCAGTTCTTTTCCATCGCTTGCTTCGCCTACCACCACTAAATCTTTATACATTTTAAGCAATGCAATAACCCCGCTTCGAAACATTGCGTGATCATCGGCCATAACTAAACTAATAGGGGACATGGGTTCTGTATTTTTATTTTACCGAAACAAAGTAATCAAAAAGAAGATTTCATTTGCAAAACAAAACTCAGTTTATGGATTTGGAAATACTGCGCGACTACTGCAATTCGTTACCACACGTAACCGAAGATGTGAAATGGGGACACGATTTATGTTTTTTAATAGGTGGTAAAATGTTTTGTGTTACGGGCTTTAATGCACCGCTGCGCGTTTCGCTTAAAGTAAATGACGAAGAGTTTGAAGAGCTTTCCTCGCGCAGCGGAATTATTCCAGCGCCTTACCTGGCGCGGTATAAATGGATTTACATACAGCAGGAAAGTGTTTTTACTACGAAAGACTGGAAACACTACATCAACCAATCTTATGAATTGGTGAAGAGTAAACTGCCGCTGAAAAAAAAGAAGGCACTATCTTAATAGCTTCTGTAATTGCTCTTCAACTTTTATTTCTGCTAAAACAAAATATTTTTGTTCCATACGAGTTAATTACCTCGAAAAAACACTCTCCCTTGAGGCATACAAAACTTTCGTTATTCTTTTTCTCTGGACTGCTTATGTTACTTTGGGGTTGCTCTACCACCAACCATGCCACGCTGCCTACCATGGCTTATCAGGATATTACCTCGCACTACAATGCTTATTTCAATTCGAGCGAAAAATTGAAGAACGTTTACAAACTTTCGTTAGAGTCGCATAAAGACAAATTCGATTCGGTGTTACCGGTTTTTCATTACACCGACCCCAAGGAGTTTGCTAGCTATACAAGCGATTTAGATGATGTAGTGAAACGTTCTACACTGGCTATTCAGTTGCACAACATTTCGAACTGGAGCGATGACCACTTTTTGCTGATTGGCCAAGCGAATTTTTTGAAAGGCGATTACGATAAAGCAGCTTCGAGTTTCAAATACATTACTACCGAGTTTAAAGAAGGCGTTGATTATGTAAAAGTGATGAAGGGTTTGGGCAAACCGCTGAAAAAGTATGTGAAGAAGAAAAAGAAAAAAGTGAAGCCCGAAGTAAAAGTAATCATCAACAAAGATGGCACACAAACACTACAGAAGGTAGACAAACGTCCTGAATTTTCGCTGTGGATTCACGAACCCGCGCGAAGCGAAGCCTTGTTGTGGTTGATTGAAACATACTCGCGCCAAAATAAATTTGACGAAGCATCTACGGTAGTTACGTACACGCGTGGCGATGAATTGTTTTATAAAAATCTTGACCCGCAGGTAGATTTGGTGGAAGCCGATTTGCGTGTGGCAGAAAAGGATTATCAGGCTGCCATTGAACCGCTTGAAAAATATTTGAACGCCAAAAAAATTAAGAAGAAGAAAAAATTGCGCGTGCGACCGTTGTTTGTACTGGCACAGTGTTATGCAGTAACAGGAAACAACGCTAAGGCAGTTGAGAACTATAAGAAAGTATTGAAGAGCCGTCCGAATTACGACATGGAGTTTTACGCTAAAATTAAAATGGCGAAACTTGGCAGGGGCGAAGGTGGCTTGGGCATTCGCAAGCTGTTAGCGAAAATGGCGAAGGATAATAAGTACCGCGATTACTTTGACCAGATTTATTACGAGTTGGCGCTACTTTCAATTGCAGAAAATAGCCGCATAGAAGCCAGAAATTTTCTGCATAAATCAATAGATAACTCGACCAGTAATGATGAGCAAAAAGCGCTTTCGTTTTTGAAACTGGCAGAACTCGATTATCAGGATGAAGCGTATGTGACTTCGAAATTCTTCTACGACTCTACCATGAGTTTTATGTCGAAGAATGATTTGCGATATGCCGATGTAGCCGAACGCGCTAAGGTGTTAGATAATTTAGTGAAGGAATTGAACACCATTTTAACCGAAGACAGTTTGCAGCTACTGGCAGGCATGAGCGAAGTGCAGCGCGAAAAAATTATTCGTGATGCGATTTTCAAAAAGGAACAAGAAGAGGAAGAAAAGAAGGCGGCAGCATCAGGCTCAAATTCGCAAGTGAATAATTTCATGAACAATCAACAACAAGTTAATGCGCAAACGCAAAATACTACTCAAGGTTCTTCCTGGTATTTTTATAATGTAAACGCTCGCGCTACCGGCTACAATGACTTCATTAAAAAATGGGGAAATAGAAAGTTGGAAGACAACTGGAGAAGAAAAAATAAAACATCTGCAATTAGCGATGACGACAACGCACTTCTTTCTGACACCATTTCTACGAACCAAAAGGATTTTGAAACAGTTGCAAATTCTGGTACAGTAGAGGATCAAATGCATTCGAACATTCCGCTTACGCCTGAAAAATTAGATAAGTCGAACAGCAAATTAATAGACGCATATTATGCAGCAGGAACTATTTACAAAGATGGTTTGGAGAGTTATGCCAAAGCGGACAATATGTTTGAGACACTGAACTCCAGATTTCCGAAAAACAAATTGCTACTCGAGAGTTATTACAACTTGTTTCTGATTGCGGTTAAGCAAAAGAACACTGCAAAGGCAGAAGAATACAAGAATAAAATTTTGACAGAGTTTCCGGAAAGTGTTATTGCGAAAGTTTTACGCGATCCTAATTTTGTAAACGAAGCCAAGCAAAAGGAGAAGGCCGTGTTTGATTTCTATGAGCGTGCTTATAACGACTACTCGGTTGATAGTCTTGACTCGTGCTGGTATAAATGTGAAATGGCTGATAAACTTTTTAAACCAAATCCTATCAGCGGTAAATTCCAATTGCTCGAAGCGTTGGTGCTGAGCAAACAAAACCGTTTGGCAGATTATGTGCAGGCACTCAACAAAATTATAGGCAAAGCAACCGATGTAGAAGTAAAGAAAGCGGCAACTGATTTATTGGCAGCGCTCAATAAATCAGCGTTGCCGCAAATTGATTTGAGTAAAGATTCTACCAAACGCGATTCGCTTAATGCTGTTTTCTTTAGAGGTGCTGATACCAGCGAAGCGGCTATACAAAAACAATTGAATGAAGCCAGGGAAAATGCAAAACAAGGCGGGGTTGTGGTAAAAACTGATTCAACTACAAAGCGGACCGCTATTACTTCACCAGATACTGCAACAGCAAATGTTTCGACTGTAAAAGATTCTTCTGGTAAAGCAACAAATGTGGCGCAGAATGTTGTAGTAGAAGATACCACTTCGCCTTATGTGCGCAGCGATGCCGCGGTGCATTATTTCATCATTTACATTAAAGATGCGACTACGCCCCAAGGTGCAATAATGAGCACCATGGCAAAAGTTGATGCGTTTAATTCTACTCAGTTTACCGATAAACGTTTGGTGTCCAAACAAGTTTTGATTGACAGCAAGAACAAACTCATCAATGTTCGTCAGTTTAAAAACCGAGAAGAGGTGATGAGCTATTACAAAGTGATTAAATCGCAAGACCAGTTATTCAGCGATTTGAAAAAGGAACAGTATGCTATCACGTGCATTTCTACGCTTAACTTCTCAACCCTTCTTTCTGAAAAAAATGTTGATTTATACAATGAGAAATTTTTCAAGCGCGTGTATAAATAGTTCAACTACTTTCCTTTCGCAATTTCGCAACACAAGTTTCTTTCTACATTCGTCCCAATGAAAAACAAAAAGTTTTTCCTCGCGTTTTGGAGCGTTTTTTTTTCAAGCACAAGTATTATTGTGTTCTTGTTTTATCTCATTGCCATTGGCAAAATGGGGTACATGCCATCGTTTCAAGAATTAGAAAATCCAAATAGTTCATTAGCAACTGAAGTAATTTCAACCGACCACCAAGTGATTGGAAAATTTTATTTACAAAACCGAAGCAATATTGGTTTTGAAAACATCAATGAAAATTTGAAAGACGCTTTACTCGCCACCGAAGACATTCGTTTCTATAATCACAATGGAGTTGACTTTAGGGCTTTGCTTCGTGTGTTGAAAGGATTAGTAGGCAGTGATGGCGGTGGTGGCGGAAGTACCGTTACGCAGCAATTGGCAAAAAATCTTTTTCCGCGCGAGCACCTCAATAAATTACAGCTCGTTTTTAGAAAGTTGAAAGAATGGATTATTGCGGTGAAGTTAGAACGCTCTTACACAAAGGAAGAAATAATGGCTATGTATTTTAATACTGTGCCTTTCAGTGATAATGCATATGGTGTTAAATCAGCTGCTTTCGTCTATTTTGGAAAGCCAATTGATTCGTTGAAGATTGAAGAGGCGGCTGTTTTGGTAGGCATGCTGAAAGCACCTACACAATACAATCCGCGTTCGAGACCAGAAGCATCATTGCACAGAAGAAATGTAGTGATTGCCCAACTTTATAATTACAAATTCATCAACGAAGAGCAGCGCGATTCGCTGATGAAGTTACCAATCGAATTGCACTTTAGTGCTGATACTCAAAATGAGGGTGTAGCTGCATACTTTCGCGAGTATTTGCGCATGTGGATGAAGGATTGGTGCGAGCAACACCGCAAACCCGATGGCACCAAGTATAATATTTACAAAGACGGTTTAAGAATTTACACCACCATTGATTCGCGCCTGCAAAAATTAGCTGAGGAATCGCAACGCGAACATTTGAGTGAAGTGCAACAAAAATTTTTTTCGTACTGGAAAGGTAAAGATCCATGGAAAGATTTTCCAGCAGAATGGAAAGCTATCTACCATCATTGTCCGCTTTATATTGATTTGAAAAAGCAAGGTAAGAGCGAAGCGGAAATTGAAAAAATTATGAAAACTCCTGGCAAACGTAGAGTATTCTCCTACGATGGTGGCGAGAAAGATACCATCATTAGCGTTTACGATTCTATTCGTTATCACCGCATGATTTTGCAAAATGGTTTTCTGGCGGTTGACCCCGAGTCGGGATTTATTCGCGCGTGGGTAGGTGGTGTTAGCTATAAATTTTTCCAGTACGACCACGTAAACATCAACACCAAACGGCAGATCGGTTCTACGTTCAAGCCATTTGTTTACACCGTAGCTATTCGCGATAAAGGATACTCACCATGCTTTCAGGTTCCCAATCAACCGGTAACTTTTGAAGCTACAGACAAACGCTTTGGTTTATTGCAGGATTGGACTCCGCGCAACAGCGATGGAAAATATGGCGGCATGTTAACCTTGCGAAAGGCACTCGCAAATTCTATTAACTCGGTTACTGCGTATCTCATGCACGAGATTGGTCCCGAGAGTGTGGTGAAGATGGTGCAAACGATGGGAGTGAAAAGTGATATTCCTGTACAGCCGTCTATTTGTCTTGGTTCGGCAGATATCTCATTGATAGAAATGGTTGGTGCGTATACTACTTATGCAAATCAAGGAACGCATGTAGAACCAATTTTTATTACGCGCATAGAAGATAGAAACGGAAACGTGTTACAGGATTTTGTAGCCAGTAAAAATGAAGCGCTCGATGAGCAAACAACTTATGTGATGGTAGAAATGTTGCGCAGTGTAGTGATGGGCGGCACTGCTGCGCGTTTGCGTTATCGGTGGAAATTGATGAACGATATTATGGGCAAAACAGGAACCACTCAAAATTATTCCGATGGTTGGTTCATTGGTCTTACGCCTGATTTAGTTGCGGGCTCATGGGTTGGTTGCGATGATAGATACATTCGTTTTCACAGCATGGAGAATGGGCAAGGAGCGAGCACTGCACTCCCTGTGTGGGCAAAATTTTTTACAAAAGTGTATGTCGATAGTTTGCGTTTCAAGAATGAGATAAATCCTGAGCATCGTTTTATTCAACCCGAAGGACGATTGAATGTAGAATTTGACTGTGGAAAATTTACAGGGAATAGTAATGGAGAAAAGGGGAATGAGTATGAATAGCTTTTTACAAATTGGGAATCAAATTCCCAATTTGTAAAATCGCTATACTATTTCCCAATCTTCAATATCTCCTTCCACTACTTTAAACATGGGATGCGTATCGAAATTTTTCAGCGCGTTTATTTCTTTAAATTTTTTAAGGTCGCGCGTTTTCAATTTTTTCTTCAAATGATTTACCTCGTAATTCATTTGCTCAGTTGTAACCACAGGTTTTGATTTGCTGAAATCCCAATCAATTTTTTCTCTATCGAAATTATAATCTCGCTTTACTGCTTCTTCATAAACAGCAGCGAGATATTGATTAATTGCAGCAACAGGATTTTTCAATTTCTTAAAACGCAACAACTGCGGATGATTTTTATATCCTTTTGTTTTTCCTTCTAAAACATGTTTTGCCAAAAGAGTTTCGCGCCACAAAGCTACCAACCCTTTGGCGTCAAGATATTTTGGATGTAAAGACCAGATGCGCATATATCACCTCACCCCCTGCCCCTCTCCTCCCGCAAACGGGATGAAACAGAAAGAGAGGGGAGAAGCAAGTCATAAATTATTTAGTGAATAATTTTTCATAAAGAAAAACGCAATCTCTTATGAGATTGCGCTGTATTTTTCAAAGTCCCCTTTAGGGGATTTAGGGGTTAATCCCAAAAACAGTATCCGTTTTCAGCAATCAATTTATCGGCAACTGCTCTGCGAACATTTTTTGTGTTCAGTGTTTCATATTTCGTGAAACGCTTTAAGCCCATGAGCATAATACGAAGTTCATCGCCACCGGCAAAAGCAACCAATGCAGATTTTCCCGCCACATTGATCCTATCCATGGCATCGAAGAAGAAGCACTTCACCATGTCCACATAAATTTGTGAAGCTTCTTGACCGTGCAGGTTTACTAATTTTTCAGCGCGAAGCATTCCGCTTTCCATAGCCAAAATATCAATCAACATATCAGAAGCGTGCATTAAAATTTCTTGTTCTTTTTCTAAACCCAACATTAATTTCTGAACAGCTCCACCGGCAACAAGAATGAACGCCTTCTTCGCATTTTTCAATGCTTTCTTTTCTGCACCAAAAACATCGTCAGCATCGGGCGAAGAAAAATCGGGCACGCTCATCAATTCTTTTTGAATAGCCATACCAGGAGTCATTAAATCCAATTTGCCTTTCATAGCAAACTTCAACAACGCATCAATCGAAAGCATACGATTAATTTCGTTAGTGCCTTCAAAAATTCTGTTGATACGGCTATCGCGGTAAGAGCGCGCCATTGGATATTCTTCGCTGAATCCGTAACCGCCATGTATCTGCAATGCTTCATCTACTACAAAGTCTAACACCTCACTTCCTAATACTTTCAACAACGCACATTCAATTTGATATTCTTCAGCACCACCGGTTAAATATTCAGTCATTGATTTGCCCGCTGCTTTCAATTCATGTTCTTTCTGGTTAATCAAATCGCAAACACGGTAAGAAGCAGATTCTGCCATCCAGGTGCGAATTGCCATTTCACCTAACTTATGTTTGATAGCACCGAATTGAGAAATATTTGTTTTGAATTGCTGACGCTCGTTCGAATATTTAACGGCTACAGCCAGCGCGCGTTTGCTTCCTCCCAACACTCCATTACACAATTTGTAACGACCAATGTTCAAAATCTGAAACGCAATTTTGTGTCCTTTGCCCTCTTCGCCCAATAAATTTTCAACCGGCACTTTTACGTTATTGAAAAACACCTGACGCGTAGAAGATGATTTGATCCCCATTTTTTTTTCTTCTGCGCCCACACTCAATCCTTCGTATCCGCGCTCCACAATAAAGCCAGTAAACTTTTTATCGTCCCCATCAATCTTGGCGAATACAATAAACACATCGGCAAAACCTGCGTTGGTAATCCACATCTTCTGTCCGTTGAGCACGTAATGCTTTTTGTCATCACTCAACACGGCTTTTGTTTTTGCACCAAGTGCATCGCTTCCGCTCCACGGCTCAGTTAAACAGTAAGCTGCTTTCAATTCACCGGTAGCTAATTTCGGGAGATACTTTGCACGTTGCGCATCGGTTCCGTAATAAATAATCGGACAAGTGCCGATTCCTGTATGCGCACCAATAGCCACAGAAACTCCGTGACCCCAACCAAGAATTTCAGTAACGTAAGAAAACGAAATGAGGTCTTTTCCAAGACCGCCATATTCTTCAGGAATGTGTAATCCAAGCAAACCAAGTTCACCTGCTTTGTTCACCAACTCAACACCTTTCATAGGGTCTTTATCGAGTTCTTCCAAGCGCGGGTCAATTTCTTTGCGCACAAATTCCTTTGTCATTTCACGCATAGCCGTTTGCTCTTCGTCAATTTGCTCAGGAATATAAACGTCCTGCCATTGCGATTCCTTGATAATGAATTCGCCCCCTTTAAGGGTTGTTTTTGTTTGTGTTGTAGTGCTCATGTAATTAGTAGTTAGTATTTAGTAGTTAGATTTTGAATCGTCTTTACATTTTTGTGTCAGTAATTATGAGTGGTATGTATTTATCTATTTACTAAATACTAACTACTCAATACTTCATTAAAAACAGTATTGGTTTTCTTCGATTAACTTATCAGCTACTCTTCTGCGTGCTGCAATAGTGTTGTATGCATCATACTTCGTGAATCTCTTAAGCCCCATCAACATAATGCGAAGTGTATCACCATCGTTGAACGATGCAATTGCATGTTTGCCTGAAAGATTAATTCTTTCTAAAGCATCTGAAATATAAGTGCGCGCCATATCTACATGCAATGAAGTTGCGGCTTCGCCACGAATGCTCATTAGTTTTTCTGTTCTCAACAAAACCGACTCACAAACGAACAGTTCAATCAGCATGTCAGAAATGTTCATGATAACTTCTTGTTCCTTGTCGAACTTGTCTGTAAATTTTTGAACGGCTGCACCAGCAGTCATCAGGATAGCTTTCTTCGCATTGTTCAACGCCTTTTTTTCTGCTGCAAAAAAATCGTCCGAATCGCTGCTGCTGAAATCAGGCACACTCATCAATTCTTTTTGAACGGCCATAGCATGAGAGAACAAATCCAATTCGCCTTTCAACGCTTTCTTCACCAACATACCTGTGGCGAGCAAACGATTGATTTCATTTGTGCCTTCAAAAATTCTGTTTATGCGCGCATCACGATAAGCACGTGCCACCGGATATTCTTCACTAAAACCTGTTCCGCCAAAAACCTGAACAGCTTCGTCAACAACAAAATCTAAAACTTCAGAACCGAATACTTTCAAGATGGCGCACTCGATAGCATATTCTTCAGCCGCAATCAATTTCGCCATTACTTTATCAGTGCCTTTTGCTGCAAGATTGTTTATCATGTCTTCAATCAATCCCGAAGTTCTGTAAGTAGCGCAGTCGTTTGCATAGCAGCGAATTGCCATCTCAGCCAGTTTATGTTTAATAGCACCAAAAGAAGCTATAGGAACATTGAACTGAATTCTTTCGTTCGCATATTTGATTGCGGTAGTCGTAGTTTTTTTCGAACCGCCCAACGTAAGCACCGCCAATTTGTAACGACCAATGTTCAACACATTGAAAGCAATCTTGTGTCCTTTGCCAATTTCACCGAGTAAATTTTCTACCGGCACTTTTACATTATTGAAAAACACCTGACGCGTTGAAGAACCTTTAATACCCAATTTATCTTCTTCGCTTCCCATCGAAACACCTTCTGCCTTTGCATCAACAATAAATCCGGTGAATTTTTCTCCGTCAATCTTTGCGAACACGGTTAAAATATCTGCGAACCCGCTATTGGTAATCCACATTTTTTGTCCGTTCAGAATATAATACTTGCCATCTTCTGAAAGCACAGCCTTCGATTTTGCACCAAGAGCATCGCTTCCTGAACCCGGTTCAGTTAAGCAGTAAGCTGCTTTGATTGTTCCGTTAGCAAGACCCGGCAAATATTTTTGTTTTTGTTCAGCGGTTCCGTAATACAAAATAGGAAGTGTGCCGATACCGGTATGCGCTGCAAATCCCGCAGTGAACGAATGTCCTTTCCCAATTTCTTCATTGATAACAGAATCGGTATTGAAATCAACTCCCATGCCACCATACTCTTCAGGAACAGAAGCACCAAGCAATCCGAGTTCGGCAGATTCATTCAACAACTCCACCATCAAACCTTCTTTCTGTTTGTCTAATTCTTTTGTGTGTGGTAAAACACGATTAGTGATGAAGTCAGCAGCAGTTTGCACAAACATTTGTTGCTCTTCGCTTATTTCATCTTTAATAAATACATCGGCAAACGAAGTTTCCTTGATTAAAAATTCTCCGCCCTTGAGGATGGTTTTGGTTTCAGTTGTTGCGCTCATTTTTATTTTATGATTTAAGTTTTTGGTAAAAGATATTCGACATTACGATTTTCGATATGCGACAATTCAATACACGAATTTTCGAAAATCGAAAATCGCTTGGTCGCCTATCGTTCTACAAGCGCTCAAATATTCCTGCAATTCCTTGTCCTCCACCAATACAAGCACTCACCATTCCATACTTGCTTTTTCTGCGTTGCATTTCGCCATTCAGTTTTTGGAAAAGATAAGTTCCAGATGCACCAAGAGGATGCCCCAATGCAACAGCACCACCATTTACATTGATGATATCGGTATTCAATTTCGCTTCCTGAATTACAGCAAGAGATTGTGCGGCAAATGCTTCATTCAACTCAATCAAATCAATGTCGTTCAGTTTCAATCCTGCTTGTTTCAATGCTTTTGGAATTGCATTTACTGGACCAATACCCATGATTGTCGGGTCAACGCCCACAGATGCTGCCGTAACTAAACGCGCAATCGGTTGAAGATTTAATTCTTTCACCACACGCTCACTAACGATAAGAACGAAAGCAGCAGCATCAGATGTTTGAGAAGAATTTCCCGCAGTAACCTGTCCGCCATTTTTGAAAGCAGGTTTCAGTTTTGCCAAACCTTCCATGGAAGTATCAGCACGAGGACCTTCATCCTGCGAAACTGTGAACTTGCGCGTTTTCTTTTTGCCGTCTTCGAAATAAGTTTCTTCAATTTCAACGGGAACGATATCATCATTGAACTTTCCTGCTTGCAATGCAGCAATTGCTTTCTTGTGACTGTTTACCGAAAACTCATCAGCTTGTTCGCGGGTTATGTCGTATTTCACAGCCACATTTTCAGCAGTCAATCCCATGCCGATATAATATTCAGGATGGTCTTTCGCTATTTCATAATTAGGAACAGTTTTGTAACCAACAGTAGGAACAAGAGACATGCTTTCCGTTCCACCCGCAATAATTACATCAGCCATTCCAGCCTTAATCTTTGCAGTTGCCATAGCAATACTTTCGATACCGCTACCGCAGTAACGATTGATGGAAACGCCAGGCACTTCAACAGGCAAAGCACGAACAGCCACCCAACGAGCCATCTGTAAACCTTGTTCTGCTTCAGGCACTGCATTGCCTACAATTAAATCGTCCACACGGCTTGGGTCGAGCTGTGGAACTTTTTTCATTAAATCTTTAATAGCGTAATACGCTAAATCAACCGGAGTAGTAAATCTGAAACCTCCGCGTTTTGCTTTTCCGATGGCTGTGCGGCTTCCCGCGATAATGTATGCTTCCATGTTTAATACGATTTGCGACAATTCGATATGCGATGTTCGACAGCGCGATATTCGAGTGTCAGGTTGTTTAATTTTTCTTTTGTTGTTCTAAAGTTTTTGAAAGGTTGTAGATACTGCGTTGGGTTTTATCAATTCTATCTTCAATAACTTCAAGAGTTGCGTTATCTACAAAACCTAATTTGTTTGAAATAACAAGTTGAGCAAATAATTCGTTGCCAGAACCATTTGCTATTCCGAGAAATTGAATGAATTCCCCTGCATGATTTCTTCCAGCTCCTTCGGCAATATTTGAAGGAATTGAAACAGCAGAACGATTCATTTGCGAAACCAATCCGAACTTTTCTTCTTTCGGAAATTTGGAAGTGATTTTACATACATCAACTGCGAGGTCAACTGTATCATTCCAGATATTTAATTTTCTGAGGTTGTGTCTTGCTTTCATTGTTTATCGATTTTGTAAAACGATTTTGCGACTGAACGATATTCGATATGCGATGGCTGTTGTCGAACATCGCAAATCGCACCATCGCATATCAATTTCTCAAAGGTTTGCCACTTGTCAAAATGCTTTGAATTCTTTCCAATGTTTTCTTCTCACCGCAAAGTGATAAGAACGCTTCTCTCTCTAAATCCAACAGGTATTGTTCGGTTACTTTTGTTTCGGTAGATAAATCTCCACCGCAAAGAACCCATGCAATTTTCTGCGCAATTTTGAAATCGTGTTCGCTCGCATAAGCACCCACTCTGAACGAAGCTGCACCCGCATAAAGCGCACTCAAACCTGCTTTACCTAATACTGTGATGTCATCACGCTGTGGTTTCTGCACATAGCCATTATTATAAAGCTCCAACACTTTTTCTTTTGCTTCTGCCAACTGACGTGTTTGATTTAAAACAATCACATCTTTCTTTTTGTCTAATACACCAAGCGCAAATCCTTCATGCGCAGAGGTTGCAACTTTTGCAGTCGCAATAGCTGTGAAACGTTCAGCCAACTGAGGGATTTGTGCATCGCCTGCATAGTAAGCATCACTTGCGCGAAGGGCCATTTCTTTAGTTCCGCCACCCCCTGGAATTAAACCCACACCCACTTCCACTAAACCGATATAAGTTTCCGCTGAAGCTACTGCTGCATCGCTGTGCATGGTAAATTCGCAACCACCACCGAGCGTCATTCCGTGAGGAGCAGCAACAACGGGAATAGAAGAATAACGGCAACGCATAGTCGAAGCCTGAAACGCGCGAACAGCAAAATCCAACTCATCATATTCTTGTTCAAGAGCGAACATGAATATCATCGCAAGGTTTGCACCGGCACTGAAGTTTGGATAATCGTGACCTAGCACAACTCCTTTCCAGCTTTGCGCTTCTGCAATGTCAATTCCTTTATTGATGGCTTCAAGAACTTCGCCACCGAGCGCATTCATTTTGGTGCTCCACGAAACGTTCAACACGCCATCACCAATATCATCTACACGTGCAAAAGCATTTTTCCAAACCGGTTTCTGGTCTTTGTAATTTTCAAGAATGATAAATGATTCAGTGCCCGGAATAACTTTGTAGCTCTTGCTCGCCACATCGTAATATTTCTTTGCGCCATTTTCAACTTTGTAAAAAGTTTTGAAACCTGCCGCCAACATTTCATCTACCCAGGCATTCACTTTAAAGCCCGCTTCTTTCATTGCCTTGGTTGAAGCCTCAACACCAATAGCATCCCATTGTGCAAATGGACCAATCTCCCAGCCAAAACCAGCTTGCATGGCATCATCAATGCGATAAAGTTCATCACTGATTTCAGGAATACGATTGCTTACATAAGCCGAAACGTAGTAAGTGAGTTTGCGCAAAAACTCTCCGTGTTTGTCGGTTTGTTTAGAGATAGCCACCAAACGTTTTCTCAAGTCTTCAATGCTCTTCAACTCCGTAGTAGCCGATTTTGTTTTTGCGGATGGTTTGTATTCCATCGTTTTCCAATCGAGCGTAGCAAAGGATTTTTTACCGGTAGTATCTTTTGTTTTCTTGAAAAAGCCCTGACCGGTTTTATCACCAATCCATTTGTTGGTTTCCATTTGCTTAATCCAATCCGGCACACCCAACACATCGCGGTATTCATCGTTCGGTAAATTATCATGAGCACCAGTCATTACTTTTATCATCGTATCCAAACCAACCACATCGGTTGTTCTGAAAGTTGCCGATTTCGGTTTGCCGATTAAAGTTCCGGTGAGCGCATCTACTTCATCAATGGTGAAATCCATTTCCTGCATCAACTTGATAACGGCTGCAATGCTGAAAACACCTACGCGATTTGCGATAAAAGCAGGAGTGTCTTTGCATAAAACAGTTTGCTTGCCAAGGAACAAATCTCCATAGTGCATCAAAAAGTCAATTACTTCTTTATCGGTTTCCGCTGTAGGAATAATTTCCAACAAACGTAGGTAGCGCGGAGGATTGAAATAATGCGTGCCGCAGAAGTGAGCACGGAAATCATCGCTTCTTCCTTCTGCCATTAAATGAATAGGAATACCTGAAGTGTTCGAAGTAATCAGCGTTCCCGGCTTGCGGTATTTTTCTACCTTCTCAAACACCTGTTGCTTAATGTCAAGACGCTCTACGACAACTTCAATAATCCAATCGGCATTTTTAATCCATGAAAGGTTATCGTCAAAATTTCCAGTGGTAATGCGCGAAGCAAATGCTTTATCATACGAAGGATTCGGATTGCTCTTGATAGCAAATGCCAAAGCATCGTTTACCAGTTTGTTTCTAAGTGCGGGTTTCTTTGCTTCTTCTTCACTCAACTTAGGAGTTACTATGTCGAGCAAAAAAACTTTCAAGCCGATGTTTGCATAATGCAATGCAATACGGCTTCCCATTACACCCGAGCCGAGCACGGCAACGGTTTTAATTTTTCTTGCTCCTGCGGGAATAACACTTACCGCTTTTTTTTCTGTAGCTGCTGCTTCCATTTCTTTATTGATTTTGTTTCTTTTTATCTAAAGGGAATCGAAAATATAACTTCAAATTAAATCTACCAACCGTTTGGTAAGAATTATTTTACCCCTCTAAATCTCCCCGAAGGGGAGACTTTAAATACACTACCGCGTTTTCGTTTTCGCTGTATTTGGTTTTAAAGCCCTCTCCTTTGGAGAGGGTTTGGGAGAGGTTATTTCTAAACGTTTTAAAATTCTCTTTGTTGTATTTCTTAAATAATTCGGCTCATTAAAAACACGGCTGAACATTAAACTGCCTTCTATTTCTGCTACGCTTCTTTCTGCTAATTCTGTAGCAACTGCTTCTGAATATTTATCGAGATAAATGGTTTTCACCGCGTGAAAAAAATCGAGAAAAAACCGTTGAACTAATGAATTGAATTCCGGAGCCATTAAGGCGGTTTCTACACCCATGTTTCCTAATAGATTTCCTTTTTCTTCATTGAGGAAAACCTTTTCGGCAGAAAGGAAAAGCCGTTCCAATCTTTTTTGTGGAGGAATACTTTTGTCGTAAGCATGGCTGAACACATTGGTCTTGAAAAACTCATGCACATTCTTAATCACTTTGCGCATCAAATCTTCTTTACTGGGAAAGTAGTGATACAGTGAACCTTTCTGCAAACCACAGGCTTCGGCAATCTCGCTCATCGAGGTATTGAAATAGCTTTGCTTTCTGAAAAGTTTCAGTGCTTCAATAATGATAATCTGCTCGTCAACCTTTTGTTTAGGCATGTGTTCCGAATTCGGACAACAAAAGTAAAAAGGGTTTTTAATTTACCAAACGGTCGGTTGGGAAAATATTAACCTCATCCTAACCTTCCCCGAAGGGGAAGGAATAAAGACATCTCCGATATGGATTTGTCTAAGGTTCAAAAAAGGAAGGTGATCTTAGTGGTTGGACAAACTAATTATAGAGTAAGACAATTTAAAAATTGGACAAATTGTAACTGTAACTTACAATTTGTCCAAAATTAAAAATCCTACTTCCACACCATTGAACTATTTTTCCATTGCAAAAACTGTGTTCCATTGAGTTTTAAATCTTGCTTACCGGTGTAAACTAAAAATGATTTCAGTTTAGATTTTGAATCTAACTTCCGGTAGTAATCAATGCCGCGTGTAAAATCGCTGTTCATCGTTTGTCCGGCTTTTACTTCCACTAAAACTTTTTTATCCGCCCGTGGAATAAGAAAGTCCACTTCGTTTCCTGTTTTATCGCGCCAGTAATAAATATTGGCGTGCAGCAAGCGATTGAAGTTTTGTTTTTGTAATTCAGCAAACACAAAATTTTCCATTAATGCACCGCGCAAGTGATGGTTGCGCAGTTGCGATGGTTCGTGTATATCGAGCAGATGACAGAGCAAACCGGTGTCGTAAAAATACAGCTTGGGCGTTTTCACCAAACGTTTATTGAGATTTTCGAAATACGGTTGCAACAAGTGAACAATAAATCCCGATTCCAAAATACTTAACCACGCTTTAGCGGTATTGTGCGAAATGCCACAATCATTTCCCAACGAACTTAAGTTGAGAATTTGTCCTGCACGACCGGCACACATCTTCAAAAACTTTTGAAACTCACTCAAACTGCTCACGTTTTGAATTTGCCGCACATCACGCTCCAAATAAGTATTCACGTAACTCGAATAAAGCAAACCTGGATTTGCACGCTGTTTCCAAATGCCGGGGTAAAAGCCTTTGTGTATCAACAAATCAAGATTAGCGGTGGGTTTGCCCGCTGCAGAAATTTCATCAACCGAAAGCGGAAGCAGTTTTAAAATGGCAACGCGCCCCGCTAAACTTTGCGTTACTTTTTCGAGTAGCAAATAATTTTGAGAACCGGTAAAAATAAACTGCCCGTTTTTGCCACGGTCGTCTACTATCGTTTGTAAGTATGAAAAAACTTCGGGCAGGCGTTGCGCTTCATCAATTATTACCAAGCCTTTATGCGATGAAAGAAAGCCGCGATAGTCATCCTTTACTTTGGCGCGAATATCAGGATCTTCAAACGAAAGGTAAGTTGCTTTTGGGAAAAGATGTTTCACCAAAGTGGTTTTGCCGCTTTGCCGTGGACCCATTAAACACACAATGGGAAATTGCTTGGCTGCGGAGTAAATTTTGTTGCTTATGTCTCTTTCAATCATGCGGTAAACATAAAATTTATTTTGGACAAATTGTAAGTGACACTTACAATTTGTCCAAAAATGAAAACAAGAAAATTGAAATAGCGGGACTGTTTTTAAGATTGCTAAATGCGCATCCAGTAATTTCTAAAATATTCGATGCAACTATTCGTTCCTGTATTTCACAAGTTTTTCCTTGACAAATGTTAATTAGAAATTTATATTCGCAACCCATGGGCAAATTCATCTCTAAACTTATTTTCAAAATTTTTGGCTGGACGTTTAACGACCAGGTTGGTGGCGGTTTTGAGCGCAGCGTAATGATTGCCGCTCCGCACACTAGTAATTGGGATTTGGTTTTTGCCCGAGCGGCTTTTTACTTAATGGATATTCCGGTTCGTTATACTGTGAAAAACGATTGGATGCGCTTTCCTTTCAATTTAATTTTTGGGCCGCTTGGCGCGATTGGAATTGACCGTAGCCCCAAAAAGGCAGGCGAGGAAAGAAAGAGTATGACCGAAGCAATGATTGATTTGTTTGCACAAAACAAAGAGTTATCGGTAATGGTTACGCCAGAAGGAACACGTGCCTTACGCACTAAATGGAAAACCGGATTTTATCATACCGCTGTTGGAGCAGGCGTTCCAATCGGGCTTGGTTATTTGGATTACAAAAAGAAAGAGGCTGGAGTTGGCAAATTAATTTATCCGAGTGGCGATATGGATAAAGACATGCGCGAGATAATGGATTTCTACAAAAATATTACCGCCAAGTTTCCTGAGAAATTCTCTCTCGATTTGGATTACGTGTATCTGCCACCGCGCGAAGTTCCTTCGCTAAGAAGAGAAGAAGTGAAGCAAACTGCGGTTAACTAATTCGGGATTATCGTGTTGAATAAAATGACCGCTCGTTGAGTCGTAAATAATTTCGCAACTGTTTTCACAATAATTTTTGGTGTTGTATGTCAATTCTTTTCCCAGGGCTTTGTCATGCTCTCCCCACAACATTAGAACCGGTGCTTTGATGTTTGGATAAACTACTTTTGATTTTGAAAATGTTTCTCTGAACGCTGCTCGGTAATAGGCGATACCTGCTTTTACCATTCCGGGTTGTTTGTATGCTTCTACATATTTTTTTATATCCTCTTCATTGAAAGCATTTTTATTCATGCTCATGCCTTCAAATGTTTGTCGAAAAAACCTTTCGGTGCCGACAACACTTTCAGGAAGAAAGGGCAACTGAAAAAAGAAGATATACCAGCTCTTCTTTAACTGAGCAAAATTGAAATTCATCAAAGCCCGTTTCATTTCGCTTGGGTGCGGTACATTCAGAATCGCTAATTTTTTTACGACTTCAGGATGCAAAGCGGCAACTGCCCAAGCCACCGCTGCTCCCCAATCATGACCAACTACAATCGCCTTTTCTTCGCCCAATGCTTTGATTAATTCAGCAATATCTTTTGCAAGTACATCTATATTATACTCTGAAATATTGTTGGGTTTATCGCTTAGGTTATAACCGCGCATATCAGGCGCAACTACTCGATATTTTTTTGAGAGAACAGGAATTTGATTTCTCCAACCATACCAAAACTCAGGAAAGCCGTGCAGTAGAATGACTAATACTCCAGTGCCTTCTTCTACATAGTGCAGTTGAATGTTGTTGACTTTTATGAATGCTGATTTCATGTTTAACTAAATTTTTGGTGTAGGCAATTTACAGAAATAAAAAAGCGCAAAGAAAATTCTTCGCGCTTTGTATTTAAGTCCTTCTCCTTCGGAGAAGGATTTAGGATGAGGTTATTGCGGCTCTAATAATATTCAACGCAGCACCGGCCTTGAACCATTCTACTTGTTGTTCATTGTAAGTATGCGCTACTTCAAAAGATTCAACCGCACCATCAGTATGATTTAACTGAAGTGTAAGATTTTTACCCGGAGCAAAACTTGTTAATCCAAGAATATCAATTGCATCATCTTCCTGAATTTTGTTGTAGTCATCTTTGTTTACAAAAGTCAAACCGAGCATTCCTTGTTTTTTCAAATTGGTTTCGTGAATACGCGCGAAAGATTTAACCAACACCGCACGAACACCAAGGAAGCGCGGCTCCATAGCTGCATGTTCGCGGCTTGAACCTTCGCCATAGTTTTCGTCACCAACAACAATAGTTCCAATGCCTGCTGCTTTATAAGCACGTTGTACTGCTGGCACTTCGCCAAACTCACCGGTTAACTGATTCTTAACTGAATTTGTTTTTTCGTTGTAGAAGTTGGTAGCTCCAATCAACATGTTGTTGCTGATGTTGTCTAAGTGTCCGCGGTACTTTAACCACGGGCCTGCCATAGAAATATGGTCGGTGGTGCACTTGCCTTTTGCTTTAATCAGCAATTTCAAACCTTTCAAATCTGTTCCTTCCCAAGCTGGGAACGGAGCAAGTAATTGCAAACGGTCAGACGTTGGAGAAACTTTTACTTCTACTTTGCTGCCATCTTCAAACGGTGCAACAAAGCCCGCATCTTCAACAGCAAAACCTCTTGTAGGTAATTCATCACCTGTTGGTGCATCTAATTTTACTTGCTGTCCGGCTTCGTTAGTTAAGAAATCGGTAAGTGGATTGAAAGTTAAATCACCGGCAATAGCCAAAGCCGTAGTTAATTCCGGAGAAGCAACGAAAGCCAAAGTGTTCGGATTTCCATCCTGACGTTTTGCAAAATTTCGGTTGAATGAATGAACGATGGTGTTGCGCTCTTGTTTATCAGCACCATGACGCGCCCACATACCAATACAAGGTCCGCATGCGTTAGCGTAAACCGTTGCGCCAATTTTATTAAAGGTTTCAATAAAACCATCGCGCTCAATTGTAAAACGGATTTGTTCTGAACCCGGAGTAATGCTGAACTCCGCTTTTGCTTTCAAATTCTTTTCAGCTACTTGTTTTGCAAGAGAAACAGCACGAGAAATATCTTCGTACGAAGAGTTAGTGCAAGAACCAATTAAACCAACACTAACTTTTGTTGGCCAGTTGTTAGCTGCTGCAGCAGCTTTCATTTCAGAGATTGGCGTAGCTAAATCCGGTGTGAAAGGTCCGTTGATGTATGGCTCTAACGTAGTCAAATCAATTTCAATTACCTGATCAAAATATTTTTCAGGAGAAGAATAAACATCTGCATCACCAGTTAAATGTTCTTTCACTGCATCGGCAGCAGCAGCCACATCAGCACGACCGGTTGCACTTAAGTAACGGCTCATACTTTCATCATATCCAAAAGTAGAAGTAGTAGCACCAATCTCTGCACCCATGTTGCAGATAGTTCCTTTACCTGTGCAGCTCATGTTCACCGCGCCTTCGCCAAAGTATTCAACAATGGCACCGGTTCCACCTTTCACGGTAAGTATTCCCGCAACTTTCAAAATCACATCTTTAGGAGAAGCCCAGCCATTCAGTTTTCCTGTCAGTTTAACACCAATCAATTTTGGTTGTTTTAATTCCCAGGCCAAACCTGCCATTACATCGCAGGCATCTGCACCACCCACACCAATCGCAACCATTCCAAGTCCACCGGCATTCACTGTATGGCTATCTGTTCCAATCATCATTCCACCGGGGAAAGCATAGTTCTCTAAAACAATCTGGTGAATAATTCCAGCACCTGGCTTCCAAAAACCAAGACCATATTTATTGGAAACAGAAGCAAGAAAATCGTAAACTTCTTTATTACCTGAAGTAGCCGCAGCTAAGTCAGTTTTAGAACCATCTTTTGCAGTAATCAAGTGATCGCAATGAACGGTTGAAGGCACCGCAACTTTCGGGCGACCTGCCTGCATAAATTGCAACAAAGCCATTTGCGCAGTAGCATCTTGCATAGCCACTCTATCGGGTGCAAAATCAACATAGGAACCACCGCGTTTAAAATCTTCCAATTTCTGCGAAGCGTGTAAGTGCGAGTAAAGAATTTTTTCAGTAAGCGTTAACGGACGGTTTAACACTTTGCGTGCAGCAGCAATTTTTGAAGGAAGCTCTGCGTAAACCTTTTTAATCATTTCGATATCGTATGCCATGTTCTATAATTTTAGGATTGAAAATTTAAGATGGAAGATTGAAACAGCCAGAGAGTTAGCGAAGATGGGGGGCTTACTCGATTGTATTTATTGCCTACAGCAATTTGCTTACTGCCTACTAGTTTCACGATGCAAACATAAACGAATTTCGGAGACGGAAAAACGAATTAGCGAAAATTCGCTGAAAGAATTGATTGCGGTGTTTCATTGTTACCTACCTATTCATGTAGCTCACATTTTCATTTCTAATTTCCATCTTCACTTTATGGAAGAAAACATAATCACTGTTTTGGTGTATGAAGATTTGGCGTTTCTGCGCGAAGGCATGTATCAGCTTATTAATGGCACAGCCGGAATGAAATGCGCAGGAGCATTTGAAAATCCGAAAAATATTAAAGACCAGATTTTTCTTTTTAGGCCCGATGTAGTTTTGATGGATATTGAAATGCCGGAAATGACAGGCATTGAAGCTGTAAAAATTGTTCGTGCAGAATTTCCGGAAGTAGCCGTGCTGATGCAAACCATTCATGAAGAAGACGAAAAAATTTTTGACGCACTTTGTGCCGGAGCTGCCGGATATTTGTTGAAGAAAACAAAACCTGCTGAGCTGCTTGAAGCCATTGAAGTAGCAGCGAAAGGTGGTGCACCCATGAGTCCAACTATTGCTGCAAAAGTGTTGACGATGTTTCGCAAGATGAACGAAAGTGGCATTCCGGTGCAACACGAATATGATTTAAGCGAAAAAGAAAAAAATATTCTTGCGCTGTTGGTGAAAGGCTACTCGCAAAAAATGATTGCCGATGAAGTGGCGATTAGTATTGACACGGTACGGTTTCACTTCAAAAATATTTACAAGAAACTGCAAGTGCATTCACAAGCAGAAGCAGTGAGTAAGGCAATAACACAAAAAATTGTCTGAAGAAATACCTTCGCCTAATGTTTATATCCGAACTAGAATTTTCCATACTTCCAACTTCACTTGCCGAAAAATTTTCTGCGCTTCAACAAATTGCCGATAGTGATTTTGCAACTGCAAGAAAATTATGTGATGAATTATTAGTGGAAGAATTTGTAAAAGCAAATTTGCGCTTGCATGTAGTTACGTTTGCTTACCATACTTATTTGCTGAATAAAGATATGCAGTATAAGCACTGCTTAGAAATTTGTGACGAAGCCATTCAATTGGCAATACAACAAAAATTATTGCGTGAAAAATGTTTTTTGCTTTTCAATAAAACTACAGCGCATGGCTTTACACAACAAACAGAAGAAGCACTCACGCTTTCCAATCAAAATATTGTAGCTGTCGAAAACTTAGGAGATGATTTAAAATGTTTTGTGCACTACCGCCATGGTTATTTGCTTTATTTTTTGAACGATTTAAAAGGCGCAGTGCAATCGCTTTTTACTGCAGAGAAAGCGGCAGATGAAGCGGGCAATGTTTTTTTGCAAGCCAATTGCTGTTCGTTGCTCGGGGCGGTGTTTGGCAACATGAGCGAAGCAGAACGCGGTTTAGAGTTCAATAAAAAAGCACACACACTTTTTGTAAAAAGCGGAATGCCCGAAGGCGAGCCGGGCAACCTGAATAACATTGGCGATAATCTTTCGAAACTGAATCGCTTTGAAGAAGCGCACGAATATTTTTTGCGTAGTTACGAATTGGCGAAAACGCAAAGTGTTGTGCAAAAGCAAATTTATCCGCTCATGAATATGACTGCGCTTTTTTTGCGCGAAGAAAAGTTTGCAGAAAGCGAAGCCATTTTGAAAACGGCAAGAGAGGTAAGCACTCAAATAGAAAACAAAACATTTTTCTACAGCACGCTTAAATTAGAAGCGGAATTACTACTGGAAAAAAAGGAATTTGCCACATGTGCTGAGCATATTGAAAATGTGCTTGCACAAAGCTTCCCTTTCGATTTAGCGCACCTTTCGCAATTGCATCACACAGCTTATAAGTGCTACAAAGAGGTGAACGAAATTGAAAACGCGTTAAAGCATTTTGAAAAATTTCAAGAACTTGACCACCAACTTTTAGAAGAAGCTCGCAACAAAAGCATGCAGCAAATGACGGTGCTGCACGAAGTGGAAATAATTAAAAAAGAAAAATTGGCCAGCGAAGAGATAACTCAACTCAAGAGCCGATTCCTCGCCAACATGAGTCATGAAATTCGCACGCCTATGAATGCGGTGATGGGCATTACTAATATTTTGCTGATGCTAAATCCTCGCGCTGACCAGCTGGCACATTTAGAGGCTATTCGAAAATCATCAGAAAATTTATTGACCGTACTGAACGATATTTTGGATTTCAGCAAAATTGAAAAAGGCAAAATTGAATTAGAGCAAATTGATTTTTCGTTAGAAGAAATTTTGGAAGAAGTAAATCATGTGATAGGTTTTAAGTCAGAAGAAAAGGGTTTACAGTTTTCGATTCATACGGAAAATGTTTCAACTGATATTTTGAAAGGCGACCCCGTGCGTTTGTTTCAGGTACTCAATAACATTTGCGGCAACGCAGTAAAATTTACCACTGATGGTGAAGTGAAAGTGGAAGTGAGTCACGAAAAAATAAATGATGGGCAAATCTTGCTTCAGCTAAAAATTTCGGACACGGGAATTGGTATTGACGCAAAAAATTTGTCGAACATTTTTTCTGAATTTTCGCAAGCTGGAAGTTCCACTACACGATTGTTTGGCGGAACGGGACTTGGGCTTTCTATTTCGAAACAATTGGTAGAAATGCAGGGCGGAAAAATTTCTGTTACCAGCAAACTGAATGAGGGCACACAGTTTTCTGTTTCCATTCCTTACATGATTGGTTCTGCAAATACTTATGAAAAACAAGGGCATCAACGGAAAATGTTTGACAAAAATGTATTGAACGATTTAAAAATTTTGGTAGTAGATGACAACGCACTTAACCTGACCGTTACCACCGAAACTTTGCGGTTGCTGAATGCTTCGGTAAAAATTGAAGCCGCTGAAAACGGTAAAGAAGCCATTGAAAAAATTTCGACTAATAACTACCAACTCGTTTTAATGGACGGGCAAATGCCTGTGATGAACGGATTGGAAGCACTGAAGATTCTTCGATCTTCCTCCAATGAAAAAATAAAAGACATTCCGCTGATTGCTTTTACTGCGAGTGTTTTGAAAAGCGAAGTGAGCGAATGGATGAAGGCGGGAGCTGACGATGTTTTGGCAAAACCTTTTCGCATTCAACAGCTGGTGCAAAGTATTGCTAAAGTAATGAGACGTGAAGCACAAGAATGTTTTTCTTCTTCAAAAAACGAAATTGCTTTCCCTTATCTCCGCATTCTTGAATTGTGTTTTGGCAATAAAAAACGGGCTGAAGAAATGCTCATGAATATTCAAACAACTTACCGCGAGCATCTTCATCAACTTCAACTTTGTTTCGATACAAAAAACATTTCAGAAGCCGTTCGTCAGCTTCATTCCTTACAAACGGTTTTGCATTATCTGCATCGCGATGAAGTTTCAATCGAGATAAAGAACGCTGAATTGTTTTTGGGAAAGAGCGAAGTTTCATTGGAGATAAAGCTGCAAAAATTGCAAGAAACAAATTCAGTTCTCTCCTAAATTCCACATCCTAATCTTCTTGCCTACATGATTATGTAGTTGTGGGCGCACTCTACGCAACGCATTTTTGTATTCAACTAAAACAAAAGAGTATGAAAACGAAAATCATTTTAACTACAGCAATTATTGTTTTACTATTTATTGGCTCATGCCGCAGAACTGACAGCATTGCCAATCGTAGCGTGTGCAATAGTGGCTCCAATGTTCAGCAAATGTTTTCTTCTGCCGATGTTACCCATGCCGCTAAGGATATGATTTACGGCAATAGCGTTTCGGGGAATTGGTATGGTGATGTGGCGAAACTTCGCACCCGAAAAATTGTATTGATTCCTTTTTTGTATCAAGGTGTTTCAGTTAATAATGGATTGACCGAAGAATTACTTCGTAGTTCATTTTTCAGCAGCAACACGGGTAGCATTCGCGACTATTTCAGTGCTAACTCATGGAATCAGTTTACGTTGGCAGAAGGCGGAATTCAAAAAACTTATCAGAATGTTTATACAGCAGCCGCGTATAACAACGCAACCTATAGCGATGCAACTACAAACCCGCAATTGTACAGCGATGCGTTAACTGGAGCTGCTATTAATTGGGATGCGCTGGATGTAAATCACGATTCGCAAATTACCGAAGACGAAGCGGTCATTTGTTTGCTTACTCCGGAATTAAATATTGTAACCCCTTCAGGTGCTGCACGCACTATGAGCCAACAGATAAGTTTTACTGACCCTAATGGTATGTTCTGGTCTATTCCCGCAGGAAATTATGTGGCAGTCTTTGGGGTGGCTTCTGCTGCTTTCTCTGATGGCGTAAATGATGTAAAAATAAATGCCTCCACCATTTGCCATGAGTTATGTCACGCTTTGTTTCATATCAAGGATAAATACTTTGCCGGTTGCGGCACGGGTTGGACCGGGCATTTCGATATGATGAGTGACAACTGCTCTTTCAGCAACATGAATATTGTTGACAAAATAAAGTTAGGATGGACTACACCAGCTATTATAACTCATGCCCCTTCCGAAACTTGCTATTCATTTTCTCCTTCTATTGCAACACCCGATGCGTTAGTGCTTTGGGATGCACTGGTACCTGAGCAATATTTTGTGGTAGAATATCGTAAACGTTCGGCAGCACCATATAACCGCGATAACGCGATACTTGAAGATGGACTTGCCATTTGGAGTGTAAACGAAAACGGAATTATTGACGGTCCGAAGGATTTTAGAACTTCCTTAGTTGATGGGCGGTATGGTAGCGAAGGAATTTACCGTTCGCCAAATTATCAAAGCGGAAATTCGCATTATGCTGGTGGCGAAACGGGTGTGTTGCTAAAGAATATTGGCTGTGCCAATGGTGTTTGTCCAATTCGTTTTATACGTTATGCCGGTGAAAATTATGATACCGCAAGATTGATACATGGTATTAGTGCAGTGAGTGAGGCTGGAGCTACAATGAGTGTAGCTATTTATTAAGAAGCAAATGACGGTAACATCTTTTGAAAGTTGTTACCGTCTTATTTTTTTTGAAACAGCAAACTATTCAGCACCATTCTTACATCATTGCCATCGTATTTATCTCCAAATTTTTTGAACGCAGCGGCTACGGTTTTCTCAGCACTCTCATGTAGAAATTTTTCAAGCGTTTGAATCGTTTCAGCAGGAAGAACTTCCTGAACTTTTATTTCGCCACTTAAAATCCATTTAGCAAAATGCGATTTAATAGTTCCTGTTGTAAGCCCACGAACGGAAGCAATTTCTTCTAAAGAAATTCCTTTGCGATGAAGGTCGAGGGTATCTTGATACGTTCCGCCTTTTTCTTTTTTGCCTGAAGTAATAGAAGTAGCAACGGTCTTCAATTTGTCTTTGCTGAATTTTATTTCTCCATCAAAAAGTTTCTCGTCCATAAACCGCGCACCATAAAGTTGAACCATCTTCGACCAAAAACTATCCTGTACCAATTGCACTTGTTGCACATAA
Source organism: Bacteroidota bacterium (assembly GCA_947479455.1). Classification (GTDB taxonomy): domain Bacteria; phylum Bacteroidota; class Bacteroidia; order Chitinophagales; family LD1; genus Bog-950. The sequence goes on along the minus strand of CANJZE010000015.1, from coordinate 46,116 downwards.
CGTTTCACTTTGCTTTTGTAAGCCATTGCGGTGATGTGTTCATGCATAGGAGTAATAAGCGTATTGAAAATATTTTCGGTGAAATACTCAATAGCTTTTGCGCTTCGCTCTTTCAAAGTAAAAGTGTTGCGACTGTTATTGTAATCGACCAGCAAACGTTCTAATTGCGGTTCAAATTTTTCGGAAGTGGTTACAATGGTTTCAATTTGTAAGGCTAAGTTTTCGAAAAGCGCTAAGGCTTTTTCTTTGTCCGGAAAATCTTTATCAAACAAAATTTCTTTCCAATCGCCAACACGCTCACGCAGTTTATTGAAGTCGAAAAGTTTTTTCAGTTGGTCGTTGGCGTATTCGCGCTTTGCCTGATTCAGTTGTTCTTCCAATTCGCGCTCTCCATGATGAGCTTCGCTGAAGTTGGTAATCTTCTCATCGCCATGCAACGAGTTTTGTGTAATGAGTGAATGCAAAACAATTCCATCTAAAGTTCTGCAACGCGATAGAGCTACATAAACTTGCCCTGCGGCAAATGAATTTCCGGCATCAATAATTACTTTATCGAAAGTTAATCCCTGACTTTTGTGAATAGTAATTGCCCAAGCCAAGCGCAAAGGATATTGCGTAAAAGTGCCAATAACATCTTTGTTGATTTTGTCTTTCGACTGGTCAACGGTGTACGAAATATTTTCCCAAACTTCTTTCTTCAACAAAAAATCTTCTTTGTTGCTTTGAAAAGTTACGGTAATGTTTTCGTTATCTATTTTTTTTACCACCGCCAGTTTGCCATTGAAATACATTCCTGTTTCTGAATCGTTGCGCGTGAACATGACTTGTGCACCTTCGCGCAGTTGCAAATATTTTTCGCACGGATAAATATGCTCGGGAAAATCTCCGGTTACTTCTGCTTCATAAGCATAAGGTCTGCCTTCTAATTTTTTTAACTCGCCTTCGTTCACCGCATTTGCTTTTGCATTGTGCGTAGAAAGCAAAATGAAACCTTCCTCAGTTGGGCGAAAGCCCGGATTGTATCGCTTCTTCAATTCTTCATAATCATCTTCATCTAATTCCTGATGGCGAATATTATTGAGCAAGCGCAAAAAACGGGCATCGCTTTGGCGGTAAATTTTCTTCAATTCAATTTCAGCGGCATCTAATTGTTTCCAAACTAACGAATCGAAAAAGTATGGACTGGCGTAATAGTTTTTTAAAATTTGCCACTCGGGTTCTTTTACTACAGGAGGTAATTGATGCATATCGCCAATGAGCATGACCTGCACACCACCAAAAGGTTTTTCTCTTCTGCGCACTTTGCGCATTACAAAATCTATAGCATCTAAAATATCGGCACGCACCATACTTATTTCATCCACTATCAGCAACTCCATTTCTTGAATCACTTTGCGTTTGTCTTTGCGAAAGTTCATGTGTTCCATCAAGGCTCTTCGATTCGTAATCAAATTCAAATTGACCGAATCGCTATTGGGAATAAATGAAGTAAGTGGCAAATTGAATTGGGAGTGAATGGTTACACCTCCAGCGTTGATTGCCGCTACACCGGTAGGCGCAACTATCACAAAATTTTTGGTGGTTTGCTTCGCAATTTTTTTGAGCAAAGTAGTTTTGCCGCTTCCTGCTTTTCCGGTCAGGAAAAAATGCTTGTTGGTTTGCAGTGCAAATTGTTCTGCCAATTCAAATTCGTAATTGTCCATTTGGTGCGAATATAGATTTCGCTATTTGAGCGAGTCAGGCAGATTTATTTTTTTTGCTTCACCGGTAATTTCAGCCAGCCAGGCGAAAAAACCAAGCAGAACATCTTGCAACCAAAAAGGCATTCCGGCAATACGATATTCTTTTCGCATTTTATGCATGCAATACAGCATTTGAAGGATCGGAACATTTGCCCAACTTCCCCCTCTTTTCATAGCCTCTTCACCAAAAGTTTGTAGCATCCATTCCATATTTAAAGCAGGCTCAAACCAAAAATTAGCAACGAGTTTTTCAGTGGTACTTCCGTTTTTGAAAGTGTGCGACTCTCCGGGCTTTACAACTATCCTTTGCCCTGCTTTTAAAATTATCTGTTTACTTTCTACCTCAACAATCATTTCTCCTGAAACAATTTCAAAACCTTCATCCTGTAACAGGTGTCTATGTGCCGGTGGTCCGCTTTTTCCCGCAGCAACGGTTAAAATTCCTTCACTGCGTTTTCCATTGGTTGTTTCACGCGCGTCATTAAAATGTAAATATTCTCCAAGTTTGTAGAGGTCAATTGGTGTTTTCATTTTTTAAATTTTTGAATTGAAAATAGAATTGTTGGATAAAGATTTGAAACTATGTAGGCATGGCAAATGTTGTATCGAGAATACTGATAAAAAATGAACGAATCACCGGCTACAAAAATTAGTTTAGAACTCAAACAAATTTGATTTTGCATAGTTAAAGAATAAGTTTGCACACGTGAACCTCACCGAGAACATTCGTCTTGCACTTCGCACCATTCGTGCAAATATTTTGCGCACTGTGCTTACACTTTCCATTATCATGTTTGGTATTACTGCACTCATTGGTATTCTTACTGCCACCGAAGGCATCAAGGATAAAATGCTTACTAGTTTTAGCGAAATGGGCTCCAATACTTTTGGAATTAAAAACGAAGGGCAGGTTCGCAGACGCGGAGGACCTAAACGAAGACGAAAGATCGAGAATCCACCAATTACTATACAACAAGCAAATGAATTCAAACGGGTGTTTCAGTTTCCCGCTACGGTAGCCGTTTCTGAAGTGGCAACAGATATTGCTATTGTAAAAAACGAATCGAAGAAAACGAATCCCAACGTGAAGGTAATTGCAGTAGATGAAAATTATTTGAAAGTGAGCGGGCAAACAATTTTAGAAGGAAGAAATTTTTCAAAAACAGAAATTGAAAGCGGAAGCGATGTTGTTATTTTAGGTAGAGATGTAGTAACCAAAATTTTTGCACCTTACGATACGGTGGTGGGTAAACTGGTGAGCATAGGCAGCAAAAAATTTAAGGTGGCCGGTATTTTGGCAACCAAAGGTGCAAGTCAGGTTTCGAGCGATAATCAAGTAATGATTCCGGTTATGAATGCGCGATATAGTTTTCCTGATAATACAGTTTCCTACATCATCAACGTATTGGTGCACGACCCTAGCGATTTAGATTTAGCTATTGACGAAGCCAACGGAATTTTGCGCGGTATTCGGCATTTACGTTTGGGCGATGAGAACGATTACGATGTGGCGAAGAGCGAACGCCTTGCCGACCAGATTATAGACCAGTTGAAGTATGTAAAAATTGCAACGGTGGTTATCGGTATTCTTACCTTAATAGGCGCAGGAATTGGTTTAATGAATATTATGCTCGTGAGTGTAAATGAACGTACGCGCGAAATTGGAATAAGCAAAGCACTTGGTGCAACGAAGCGTGTTATTCGAATTCAGTTTTTGACCGAAGCAATTGTGATTTGCCAGATTGGTGGAATTGCAGGAATTATTCTTGGCATTGCCATGGGAAATATGGTAGGCATATTTCTCAAAACTGGGTTTATCTTTCCTTACGTTTGGGTTTTCGGTGGCTGGGCTTTTACCTTCTTAGTGGGTCTTGCCGCGGGAATTTATCCCGCTATCCGCGCTTCAAATCTTGACCCGGTGGAAGCATTGCGATACGAATAATTACAAATCACGTAGTGCAAATTTCAAATTAAAAAGCGGTTATTACTTTGTAATTTGTACGTTGTAATTTTCCTCATGGTCTAAAATCAGGATTTGCTGCTCTTCGCTTTTTTATACGCTCGTATAAAAACGAAATGGGGTTCGTGAATTTTGCCTTCGGAATTTTGTTCGAATATTTAGGAGGAGCAATTCCGGCAATGGTAATTTTGTTGAGATTTCGAGCATCCATAAACGCGTCTTCAAATTCTTCCTTATCTCGAAACGGATAAATGATTACCTGTTTCAGCTTTACAAAATCATGAATCAGCTGAATCTCGAGTGTGTAAAATGAATTGGAATCTAAATCGGAAATGTGAATGGTTTTAGGAAGATAGCCTGTAGAAGTAAACTTGAGGGTATCATTTTTGAAAACGTAAAAAGCAAAACCTCCTTCATTATCGCAGGTTACTCCACGGTTAGTGCCGTTAATTCTAATGTTTGTAAGAGGCACTCCGTTTTTAGTTTCCACATCTACCACTTTACCTTTTATCAAAAATTTCCCCTGCTGAAAATCAAAATTGAGTTGGGAGAAACAGAGAATAGATGATAGACAATAGACGATAGACAATACAGTAGTCTTGTAATTTATCTTTGCAAAAATATTGTTAGGTGAAATGAAACTCATCATAAAAATTCGGTGGTAAAGCAAAGTACATCTGTTCAATTTCAAAACCCATAACCATGTTTTCTGAAATTTTAGTAGAGGTGGAGTTTCAAAAAAAATTCTTGTCTAATTTGATTCAAAATCTTTTCTTTATCCAAAATTATAACAGCATGAAAAAATTATACTTCACTCTTTTAGCATTTGGCTGCTTCTTTTTAGCAAGTGCGCAAATGCTTACTCCCACTGTAATTTCAAGCACGGGCGGTTTTTCTAGCAATGGCGGTAACGGAAGTTTATCTTACACCGTAGGCGAAATGACAATGGTAGAAACCTTTGCGCAGGGCGCCAATATTCTTACACAAGGTTTTCAGCAACCTAACGATAACATGGTTGGAATTTTGGAAATGACACAAGATGAGTTTGGTTCGTTTGCGGTGTATCCAAATCCTGCGGTAGATAATGTTTGGTTCGGTATTGAATTACCTGAGTCAGGAAAACTTTCAGTTACCCTGACCGATGTAATTGGGCAAAAAGTGGCGGATGTTTATTATACAAACTATACCAGCGGAAAAATTATTCAGCAAACTAACGTTTCACTTTTTGCTGCCGGTGTTTATTTCCTGACCATGACTTTAACTTCTGATAAAGACGGTAAAACGCACACCACTACCAAAAAATTCCAAATAATTAATTAGTCTCTTCATTCAATAATTCTATAAAACTCAGAACATGAAAAAGTTTTCTTTTATCGTGGTTTTATTTTTGTCTGCATATTTTGCTGCAGCTCAAACTCCACCACAAAAATTAAATTACCAATCTGTTGTTCGGGATGCTAGTGGTACTCCATTAGCCAACGGCACACCGGTATCTCTTCGTTTTTCAATTCACGATCTCACTATTGGTGGAACCGTAGTTTTTACCGAAACGCAAAACACAACAACCAATCAGTTTGGTCTAGTGAATTTGCAAATTGGTAGTGTATCGAGTCTGACTTCAGTAACGTGGGGTTCGGGCGATAAATATTTACAAGTAGAATTGCAAGTGAACGGTGTGGGAGCTTATACCTCTATGGGAACTTCGCAATTACTCAGTGTTCCCTACGCCTTGTATGCAGGTAATGGTGGAGGTGGTACTACCGGAGCAACCGGCCCAACTGGAGTTGGAACCGCTGGAGTTACAGGTCCCACGGGACTAACAGGTGCTAATGGTGTAACGGGAACTGGTGTTGCTGGAGCAACTGGTCCAACAGGAACCGGTGTTGCAGGTGCGACCGGGCCAACAGGCTCAGGTGGAGGAGCAACCGGACCAACAGGACCAACGGGTTCTACAGGAGTAACAGGATCAGGTGGTGGTTCAACCGGACCAACAGGACCAACCGGTTTGACAGGAAATAACGGAGCCACAGGAACCGGAACTACCGGTGCTACCGGACCAACAGGAATTGGAACAGCAGGTGCTACGGGACCAACTGGTGCTGGAACTACCGGACCAACTGGTGCTACCGGTTTAACAGGACCAACAGGAAGCGGTGGAGCTTTAAGTGGTGGTACAACTAACTATGTAACAAAATGGACTGGTGCTACAACGGTAGGCGTTTCTCAAATTTTTGACAATGCAACAAATGTTGGAATTGGAACTGCTACACCAACTGCAAGATTAAGCGTAACCAACGCATTTACTGCAGCGGGTAATTCGGTTTTGGTTTCTTCAACAGGTGCTACTACAACCAATACAGTGTATACCGGACTTACGTCTGTAATTTCAGGAACTAACGGTTCGCAAATTGCAGTTCGGGGTTTAGCTAATGTTACAAACGCACAATACAATTATGGTGTTTACGGCTATGCTGCAAAAGGAGCAATCAACTTTGGAGTTGAAGGCGATGCCGGTGGAACTACGGGCGTGAATGGTTTTAACATTGGAGTAGAGGCCACTGCCGATAGTTCACAAAATCAAAACAGAGCAGTGGAAGCAGCGGCTTCTTCTTCGTTGGGAAACAACACGGGTGTTTTTGGAATTGCCGATGGAGCTAATACGGTGGCAAAATTAAATATTGGATTACTTGGCAGAGCAGTAAATAGCGCAGGCTTCAATCTTGGATTGTATGCTTTGGCCGATACAAGTTTTGGTACCAGCATAGCGGTGTATGGCGATGCAACATGTGCTACTTGTGTTCAAGGCACTTCTAACTTAGCGGGAGAATTTATTGGCGATGTTGATGTGGCCGGTAATTTCAGTAAAACAACTGGAACATTTAAAATAGATCACCCAATGGATCCGGCTAACAAATATTTGATTCACTCTTTTGTGGAAAGTCCTGATATGATGAACATTTACAACGGCAATATTACTACCGATGCTAATGGTGATGCAGTGGTTAGTTTACCTTCTTACTTCGAAGTAGAAAATATTGAGTTCAGATATCAACTTACAGTGATAGGCACTTTTGCACAGGCAATTGTTTCGAAAGAAATTACAAACAATACGTTCTCCGTAAAAACCGATAAGCCAAATGTGAAAGTTAGTTGGCAAGTTACCGGAGTTAGAAATGACCCGTATGCACAACAGCATCGTATTGTGCCTGAAGTAATGAAGAGCGAGAATGAAAGAGGGCGTTACCGTCATCCGGAACTTTATGGCTTGCCGAATACTATGCGCATTAACTATGTTGATGTAAACAAAATGGTTGCAGGCAGGGAGGCAAAGAAGAAGTAGTCTTTAACTTGCAGGAATAAAAAAGGGATGGTTTCACGCCATCCCTTTTTTATTTTCAGAAAACAGCTTTCGCAATTTCTATAGTAGCCTCACTTCGGCTCATGGTATAATAGTGCAAGCAAGGAACGCCCGCAGCTTTTAATTCTTTCGATTGTTGAATAGCCCACTCTATTCCAGCACGTTTTACTTCCTTATCATCTTTACATTTTTCAACCACATCGGCTAACGTTTCAGGAATATCAATGTGAAAAATTTTAGGCAATGAATAGAGTTGCTTTTTTTGAGCAATCGGCTTTATGCCTGGAATGATTGGAATGTTTATTCCTGCCGCTTTACATTTTTCTACAAAGTCAAAATATTTTTTATTGTCGAAAAACATTTGCGTAACTATATAATCGGCACCTGCATCAATCTTATGTTTAAGCCATTTTAAATCAGTGTTCAGATTGGGTGCTTCAAAATGTTTTTCGGGATAAGCCGCTACACCAATGCAGAAATTTGTTTTCATTTCGTTCTCGGTTTCTTCGTGCAAAAATTTTCCTTTGTTCATTTCAGCTACTTGAGCTACTAAGTCCGAAGCGTATTTGTGCGCATTTGTTTTTACAGCGGTTTTCGGATTTTTATCAGAGTCGCCCTGCAGCAATAAAAGATTGTTGATGCCCAAATAATACAAAGTGAAGAGCGCATCTTCGGTTTCTTCGGGAGTAAATCCACCGCAAACCAAATGTGGAACGGTATCTACATTGAATCTGCCTTTTATCGCTGCACAAATTCCAACTGTGCCGGGGCGTTTGCGTAAAGGAATTTCCTCAATCAAACCATCTGCGCGTTTCTTGTAAATTATTTCTTCGCGATGGTAAGTAACATCAATAAACGGTGGCTTAAATTCCATTAATGGTTCAATTACCTTCAACAAATCATCAATAGTTTTTCCTTTTTGAGGAGGAAGTACTTCAATAGAAATAAGTGTTTTGCCTTTAGCGGCAGCAAGATGTTCGGTAACTTTCATCAGTATTCATTTCAATTTAAGAAGTGGGCAAATGTAATGGCAAACGGGTATCGTAGAAGTCTAATTTCGGGGAGCAATAAATTACTTCCATTTGTTTTGCACGCCAATAGTTTGATGCGCTTCATCAACTTTCTTATCAATTTGCATGGTGAGCATGTGAAAGAACATTACAAAATCTGAACCCAAACTATAGAGCGGATATTTGAAAGTAGCAGGTCTGTTTTTCTCCAGAATGAAATGACCAACCCACGCAAAACCATAACCGCAAAGGGGAGCTAACAATAAATACCCGGGGCTTTGTTTCACAATAACCAAAACTAAACAGACTATCACAAGCGATGTTCCAATAAAATGTAACGTGCGATTTAGGGGGCGTGCATGCTCGGTTAAATAGTAAGGATAGAAATCCCAAAAAGTGGTGTACGTTTTTTCGTTGCTCATATTTTTTTGAATTTGTGCGAATGTAATAAGCCAAGGTAAGTTTTGAAACTTAGCTTCTAACGACCCTATAAACAATTTTCAATTCGAGGTATTCTTTTTCTCCAACGATTTTTTAATGGCCTCTTTCAAAGCAGTAGCCGATGATGGCTGCACATTTTCTTCCGCAGCACGAAGAATGGCATAGTCACAAGCACGCTCTGCTTCTTTATAGATATTCTGCTTGTAAAGCAAATAAGCGTAAGTAAGATTGTAGGTGTACTTGTTATCGGTATTTATAGCGGTAAATGACCACTTACTTGCTTTCTGTAATTGTGCTTCATCATTAACATTCAAAAAATAGGTCCAAGCCACTTCATTCAATTCAGCGGCATTTTTAGCAGCATATTTTTTTACGTACTGCGTAGCGTTCTTATCGTAGTTCACCCAGTCGTTCATATGTGCGTAGTAATCCATTGACAGTTTTAAAACTTTCTGTTCATGGTCTACAGCTTTATTTGTCTTTATCAACTGTATTGCGCCTTCGAACAAAGCTTTGTCATCAGCACGTGGTGCTTGGCTCACAGCGGTGGTTGCAATCTGATTTATTTTTTTGTTGAATGCATCCACTCCAACAATGCCTGTGTAATAAGCTTTGTCTTTTACAATAATTCCTAAGCCCGGAGATTTTAAATCGCGCGTAAGATTGAAAATAGTTTGCGCATGTTTTTTATCGGTAAAGTCAGTGGGAGCAAGTTTGCTTAAATATTCCTTGAAAACATCATCATATTTTTCTTCGGAAGCAAAAAGTGTATTCAAAAAATCGCTCAAAAAATTTACATCGCGGTTTCCAATGGCATATTGGTTTTTCATGCCGGTTAAAATTCCCGGAGTTGGGTCAACCGCTTTTTTGCCGTTTTGAAGCAAGCCTCCTACATCTAACCCACCAACAATTTTATGAACCACTTTTCCACTTCCATCTATCCAAAGTAAAGTTGGATAAGCACGAATCTGGAACTTGCTTGCCAAGTCAACACCTTCTCCTTTTTCCATATCAAATTTTGTGTTCACAAAATTTGCGTTAAAATATTCTCCTACCGAAGAATCAGGAAAAACTTGAGCCGCTAATCGTTTACAAGGACCACACCATGATGTATAGCAATCCATAAACACCAATCTGTTTTGTGCTTTCGCTAATTCAAGAATTTCTTTGAAGGATTTGTCGTGGATGAATTCAATGCCATCTGCTTTTGAGATTTGGCAATTGAAAGTTGAAATAAGCATAAGGAGTATAAAAAGAGATGGTTTCATAACAGCAATTGTTTTACAAATAAAAGATAGAAAAATTATGCCAAGGGTATTATTGCTTTTTCCAGATATTATTCAGTTCCAGATGGATTTCCTTTCCATAAAAAATGTTTGTAGTTTGCTCAAACGATTCGGTAAAATCTGAAACATAGAAAATGTCTTCCGCGTACTTTTCATCGCTTGCTAAATTTTCTTTCAGCAAAATAAAATTCAATTTCTGTGCCACTACTTCTGCAGAATCAAAAATCTTGATTTCATTTTTATAGAACGTTGCGAGTTGTTTTTTAATAAGCGGATAATGTGTGCAAGCAAGCACCAGCGCATCAATTCCTTTTAGTGCATCATCACTTAAATATTTTTCAATTACAGCTTCGCTAATGTTGTTGTGATAATAACCTTCTTCAATCATTGATGCAAGGAGAGGAGTTGCCAACTCGGTATATTGTAGCGAAGGTTTTCTGCGGGAGAACTTTTCCTGGTAAACTCCTGAACCGATGGTTGTTTTTGTAGCAATTACTCCCACCTTTTTAATTTCTTCATCAGCAATCACGGCTTCTATCATTGGGTCAATTACGTTGATGACAGGGACAATTCCTTTATAGGTATCACGTAGCACTTCGTAAGCCGCAGCCGATGCCGTGTTACAGGCAATCACCACTGCTTTGCAGTTTTTTTCGTGCAATAAAAAATTGGTAATAGTGGTGGCATAAGAACGAATAAGTTCTTTCGATTTATCGCCATAAGGAAGGTGAGCGGTGTCGCCAAAATAAATGATTTGTTCGTTTGGCAACAGTTTAGAAATAGCATTGGCGACCGTTAAGCCGCCAATGCCTGAGTCAAAAACACCTACAGGTTGATGTTTCTGCGTATTCATTTTTTAGTTACCTGTTTTGGGAGCGGTTCCGCTTTTTGGCGTTCCGTTGTTAACCGGAGTTTGCGGAGCGGCTGTAACACCGAGTTTCTTCATTACTAAATCAGTTACATCGTTTTGCCCCTCGGTATAATACGCCATAGCACCCGAAGCGATATCAAGAATATAAGTATAGCCATTTGCACTAGCTACTTCTTTTACAGCCTTCACATATTTGTCGTTGATAGGCTTCAATTTATCCTGTTGAACCTTCTGGATGTCTTCATCAGCCTTTCCTTGAAATTCTTGAATACGTTGTTGTGTCTGTTGTAAATCTTGCACTAAGGTTTCAACAATAGCATCGGGAATAGATTTGTCCTTTGATTTTTCCTGAAGGTCGGCTTGTTTTTTCTGATAGTCAGCATACATACCTTCCAAAGCCTTGGTATAAGTTTGCTTAGATTTCTCAATGTCGGCCTGCATTTGTTTGAACTCCGGCATTGCTTGCAAAACTTCGATAGAATTAATCTGACCGATTTTCTGTTGCGCAGTAGTGGTTCCGATGAACGCAAACATTACGGCTATAATTCCTAAAACTGTTTTTTTCATTTTATGTTGTTTTTTATTCTAGTGACTAATTAATTCCCATTTTCTTCTTTACCAGGTCAGTAACATCGCCTGTAGTTTCAGGATGATAAGCTACCATACCCGAAGCAATATCGAAAATGAAGTTGTATCCGTTTTCTTTTGCTACTGCTTTCACCACTTTAAGATATTTATCATTCAGCGGTTTCATCAGTTTTAATTGCGATTTCTGTAACTCTGCCTGCGCTGTTTCTTCAAATGAACTGATAATTTGCTGCAAACTGTCAATCTCTCTCAATCGTTCTTCGCGAACGGCTCCCATCATAGCAGCTCCGTATTCGTTCATTTCATTCGATTTCTGTTGATAGTCGTTCATCAATCTCTTTAATTGATTGGTGTATTGCGCCTTTCTGCTTTCAAGCGAAGAATTCAATTGCTTGTATTCGGGCATTACTTCCAGAATATCCTGCGAGTTGATATGACCGTATTTTTGCTGCGCAAAAACAGAACTTAAAATAAAGAACGACACGAAAACCGTACTCAATAATTTTTTCACGGGGCGCAAATATAGTTTTTGAAACCTAATTGTTAATAGCCGAAGCACTGTAGTTGCCTTGGGCAATAAAACAGGTAATTGAGTTGTTTATTGTCCTCCCGGTTTTTGTGAAATGCCGAGAGCCGAAAGAATATCATCACTGCGATTAAAACGGTCACCGGCATAAAGCATCGTAGGTCCACTACTGCGGTCGAAAATGAAATCGTAGCCTTTTGCAACAGCATACTTTTGAATTTCGTTATAGATTTTATCCTGAATAGGTTTAATCAATTCCTGACGTTTCTTGAACAACTCGCCATTAGGACCAAACTTGGCTTTCTGAAATTCCTTTACTTCTTTTTCTTTTGCCTCAATGTCTTTCATCTTTTGTTGTTTCATAGGCTCGGTCATCAACACCTGCTCTGCCTGAAACTGCTTATACATATCGTCAACACCTTTCATTTTGATTTCTACATCTTTTTGCCAGCCGTCAGCAATTTTATCAAGTTGCTTTTGGGCTTCGTTGTAAGTAGGCATTTTGTTGAGGATATAATCCATATCAACATAAGCGAATTTTTGTGCGTAGGTACTTGCGCTCATCAACACAATGGCAATTACGGTGATTATCTTCTTCATATTGTTTTTTGTTTTGCGAGTATGACCAATTATGCTGCCAAAGGAAAATTCAAGTTCTTATTTTTTACAATTGCTAACAAATGAAAGGATTGTTTGCTGATTAGGAAATTTATTTTTTGATAATGCATGCTGCGCAGTGATTACATATATAAAGGCATTTTATTTCACAGATAAATGCAAAAACTATTCTTCATGTTTATGTTAGCGTATAATCTTGCTTAATTTCGTGCCATGGAAACTGTAGTACCTATTGTAAACCGTGTAGCTCAAAGTGGATTGATAACGCTTGATCTGGAGGAGTATTTTCCGAAGGCGGAAGAGATTGTTGGCGTTGACCTGAAAGACTTTTTGTTTAAAGGTTTGATTTTGCGCGAAGCCGATTTTAGAGAAACGGTGAAGAATACCGATTGGAAAAAATTTGAGAACAAATATGTGGTGCTGCATTGCTCGGCAGATGCTATTATACCCATGTGGGCTTATATGGTGTTGAGTGCCGAACTTACTCCTTATGCTAAAGATATTGCAAGTAGTTCATTAGAACACGCTGATGAAATTTTTCTTTACCGCAATTTGACAAAGCTGAATGCAGAAGATTTTAAAGATGCGCGTGTTGTAGTGAAAGGTTGTGGCGATAGGCAAATTCCCGAAGCAGCTTATGTGCAGATAGCTGCGCAACTAACCAAGTTGGCAAAGTCTGTAATGTTTGGTGAAGCGTGTTCGGCAGTTCCTGTTTTTAAAAAATCGAACAAATAATTTTTGATGAACGAAAAGAAAATCTGGCTTCCGCTACTAATTATTTTTTGTATTGCTCTCGGCTTTACTTCCTCCGCTATTCTATCGAACTACAATTATTTTGTTGATGAGCCAGTAAATATTTTTGCCAATACTCCCAATGAATGTGCCGGCACTAAATGGATTTGCGAAACAGATTCTACTCAAACAGTTTCACCTGTAACTGTTGAAGGCGAATTGTTTTTTGCGGGTGAGCGTGTGCCCCTCGAAGACCCCGAAGTGCGCGAGCGATTAGAGCGCGAATTGCAACTGAATGTTTACTGGCATTCGAATACGCTGATGGCGATGAAACTCAGCAACCGCTATTTTGATATGCTCGATAAGGTGCTTGCCGAAAAAGGTGTGCCTGCAGACTTTAAATATCTCGCGCTGATTGAAAGCAATTTTCGTAATGATGTATCACCCGCTGGTGCCGTAGGCTTCTGGCAAATGCTAAAATCAACGGCTCAAATTTATGACCTGGAAGTAAATGATGAAGTAGACGAGCGTTATAATATTGAGAAGTCCACTACGGCTGCGTGCAAGTATTTAGTGAATGCCAAGAACAGCCTGGGCAACTGGACGATTGCCGCAGCGAGTTACAATTTAGGAATAGCGGGTATGAACCAGCGCGTTAAAGACCAGAAGACAAATAATTTTTATGACATGTATTTTAATCCAGAAACTTCTCGCTACATTTTCAGAATGTTAGCTATGAAAATTATTTTCAGCAATCCGAAGCGGGCAGGTTTTTATGTGAAGCCCGAAGAATTATATCAGCCCTATAAATATAAAGTGGTGGAAGTGGACAGCGCTATACCCAACATTGCGGACTTTGCCGCGCAGTATCATATCATGTATAAGCACATTAAAATATTGAACACCTGGATGCGCGATGCTCAGCTCACGAACCACGCGCATAAAAAATATGAGGTGAAGATTTTAGACGTAAATTGAAAAGCCATTTGCATTAGTGTTGGAGAATTCTATTTTTGTCGCCCTGTTTAAAAAGCAGGTATGGTGCGGTTAAGAAATAAGGGTTTAAAGAACCTGAATTTCGAAATCCCGATGAGCAAAGCGAAATCGGGAAGCTCAGCAAAATAAGGTTCGGTAGCACTCCCGATAAAAAAATCGGGATTCGCTACTCAAACAGTTAAGGTTCGGTAGCTCAGTTGGTAGAGCAATAGACTGAAAATCTATGTGTCGGGGGTTCAATTCCCTCCCGAACCACCAAGTAAGTTTCAAGTTTCTTCAAGTTTCTTCAAACCCGCGCTCAGCGCGGGTTTTGTTTTTAGTTCCATTCGAAAAGCTTCAGTTTTACACGGTAAATGTTTCACAATTGTTTCACTAACGATTTTAAAATGTTTCACTATGGTAAATCAACTATCAATCAGATTTTTTCTTCGAAGAGACCAGATTTTGGAGAGTAGTAGAATCCCTATCTACGCTAGAGTAATTCTGGATAGGGATAAGTTTGATTTTTCTTCTAAACAGTATATCGAGAGTTTTTCAGATTGGGATGAAATAACTGGTCGTGTAAAGAAGAAAAGTCCAATCAACTCAGTGCTTGCTGAAATTGAGCATGAAGTAAATTGGGCTCTTATGGAAAAGATATTTTAGAAAAAACCGGATTTGACGAAGAGAAAGAATAGTCCGTTATTCCTATTTTACTGTTTCTAAAGATTTGCACTAAGTAACTAGAATCACTCGTCCATAGAATATGATGCCAAAGAGTGAACTACAATTAAGATATTGCGAAGTACATTACGACTCTGCCATCAACGTGCAATCATTTTGAGTGTCGCTTCCGTATGTTCTGAAAATGCATTGCACTTGGTCAAATAGTTCTGCATTTCTTCCATGTTATCACCATACACGTTTTCGCTGAACTCATGTGCTCTTTGCAGCATCCTGATATACGGGTCGGCATTGGATTGTTTTGTCATTTTTTTTAATGCGCCCGTATAATCATCCCTATAAACGGTGGGAATAATAATTTTTGATTCTCCAACTTTCACTAATTCTGCATTCATCATCACTCGTGCTATACGTCCGTTGCCGTCTAAAAACGGATGAACTTCGCTCACTACAAACTTCATGTAAGCAGCTTTTGAAAACGGGTGGTGAAGTGCCTTGTAAAAATCAAAACTCTTTATCAACGTGCCCCTTACCAAATTAAAATCAACGAATGCAGTATTGCCTGCGAAATTGTTTTTGTCTTTAAACAGACCGGGGTTTTTACTCTTTCGGGCACCGAGTAATACTTTGTGCCGGTAAGAAAGCATATCTAAAAATTCATCAGAAGATTTTGGAGTGGTTGACATTTCTTGCCTGTTAGAAACAAGATGATAGGTTCCTAAAACATCATGACTATCTTCTTTACGTGCGGGCAGGGGCTTGTTTGTTTTGATGATGTGCTTCGCTTCGTCTATCTCAAATTCGGTTCCCTCAATATAATTGGAGAAATAACTTTCGAAGAATGCGAAATTGCGAAAAGATTTTGCGGTAGCATTTTTATCCGCACGACTTTTAAATTCCTTTTGCTTCAACTGTCGAAAAAGCTCTTCAAATAGTTTTAGTCGAGCAGGATCATACGGAGTTCCGAAAGCTCTTGCTATAGCCAGAGGGGAAGAAAGAATTTTTGAAGTATGAGTTGAGAGCAGCGCACTTATCATTTTGTTTAGTAATGCGAATTCCTTTTGCAAGCGGAGAGTTTTCGCCACCGCCTTTGCAGTGTCTCTGAGCTTGTTTAATTCATCTTCACCGTTAACGCGTATTATTTGCTCTAACTTCTCCTCAATTTCAGGCAGCATTAAACATTTTGATTTGGGACCTGGATTCTTAGCGACTTGTAAGTTCTCTAAAAATGCTCTTGCTTTTTGAGAAGCAAATAAATTTCCAAAAATCGGATTATCACCAGCTATGGGTTTGTGCCCCTGAAGAAATCGTAGTGTAATTCCCGCAAGATTTATCTTCTTGGTGTATTTGTAAGTAACAAAAATATGCCCGGCTTTGGTGGGTTGATATTCAAAAGCAGAACGGTGACTTAGCATTGCTCCAGGGTATAGTTGACTGAGAATCTGAAATAGGTTCCGCTCTATAATTTCCTCTACCGGTTCTTTGAGATTGGAAGAATAAATACGCGGAGCAATTTTTCGAATTTTGCCTTCTTTTTCGAGTTTAGCTACCTGCTTGGATTTCTTTTTATCAGAAGAGCCAAAGATGATTTCCTGAAGATGTATGGGAAGAATATTTTCCATTAAAAGTGCTGTTGACAGCAAAAATGGAGAATATTTTCCACTATATTATGTTTATGGGAGAATATTTTCCATTAAAAGACCGCTGGAGTGGTTAAATAAGTTCACACTCCTTACGCCAGATTGTAAAAATCGCCTTGGCTTAGGTAAGAGAACGAATAGCGAACTATAGAAATTTTTTGCAGTGTATTTAAAATTTGTATCTTGCATTTGAAACGATGTTGTCGAGGGTTCAAGTAGTACCGAAACCACAAAAAACGTGTTTCACTTTTGCTTCACAATGGGTTTTTGGAGCTTGAAAAAATAGAAATTACATTGGTAAAGGAGTTTTAGGTTCAATTCCCTCCAAACCACTACTTTAAAAGCCGGTTAGTCAGTAATGATTAGTCGGTTTTTTGCTTTTGAACAAATAAAAAAGGCGGGTGTTTAAACCCGCCTTTACTTTTTACTTTTTGTTGTTAACCGAAAAATCCTTTAAAGCTGCTCCCAATCCATCCATGTCATGGTTATACTCGCTTTTGAACTTTCCCCAATCCGTTTGGTTGGCTTCATATGCATCTCTGCGAACTCTTAGTTCCTGATTTCTTTGTTCCAGGTCAGAAATCTGTTTTTCATAAAGTGGGTCAAGCACTTTGCCTGGACGCTTGATTCTTACTTTAAGCTCAGCAATGTAACTTTCGTTCTTGCTGATTCTTGCATCCGTTTCGTCTTTAAATGCTTTCCATTCTTCTGCATTTGCTTTTTGAACGGCTTCTGCATTGGCATCTTTGGCAGCATCTTTTAATTCTTCTTGAGCTTCTTCTACATTTTCCTTTGCAGCTTCTTCCTTTTTAGCCGCTGAATCGCAGCTGGTAAATATGCCAACTGCTATAAATGTGATAAGCACAAATTCATAAATTGATTTTTTCATCTTGTTTGATTTAGTTTTAAAAGCAGTTGATTAAATTTCTCCTAGAATGGTGTGTAATTCTTCTTTGGTTTTGCCCAGTTTGATCTGAAGTTTCCCTAACATCTCTTCTTTCTTGCCTTCTGCAAACAACAAATCATCATCGGTTAGTGTAGCGAATTTCACCTTAAGCTTACCTTTCTGCTCTTCCCAGTTTCCTTTTAGTTCTGTAGTATTCATTTTATTTAAGTTTTAGTTGTGAAAGAATTTTCACGATGCAAAGATGTTTGCATTTGGAGCTAAAGCATTACATAATTCATAGAGATAGTTACATCATTCACACTTATTCACTGAATCATTTTCATGGTAACAGAACAATTTTTTGAGTTGTAGACAAAACTACAATCATCAAAATCGGGAGCTGCTATAGTGGGTTTGAAATTGTTGGAAAAAGCGTACCCTTCGGTTGGGATGCCGATAAAATTTTTGTCAATCTTTCCACTGCTGTTTACATCCTGATAAGAAGCAATCGCATACGTACCGAATTTCAGATTGGGTATTTGAACTGTGAGCACATTCCCATGCGGCTTGAATTTATACTCCTTCATTTGCCCTTTTGGTTCGGGAAATTTATTTTTTATTCCATAGAGGCTTACATAAACAGGAGCGGTAGCAGATTCCAAATTTTGAATAACCAAAGTAAGTGGCTTTTGTACTACGATGGCTTTGTGCTTTGAAAGTGTAGCTGTGTCTTTAACTTCAAGCTCATCTTCCTTTTGAGCTAAGTCAGCAGGCGTTTCTGGTTCTACCTCTGTGACGGAAACAGAATCAATGGCTTCAGTTTTCGTAAAGCTTTCTACCCCCGTTCCCGATTTGCAACGACTCACAAAAATAGAGATGAAAATTATGAAGATGAAGACGACAAAGAATTTTACGGTTGTTTTCATTTTTTATTTTTAATGGAGAAGTTTCCGAGGAAACCTTTAATACTAAATTTGAACTTCATTTTTCCTGGTTTGGTTGGTGGGTCGCCCAACAAAAATCCCCAGGGTTTTAAAGAATCAACGCGGTCGAAAATAAGTTTGATGATAGCGGTAATTGGAATGGAAAGAAACATGCCCGGTATACCCCAAAGTGCGGCTCCTGCAATTACCGCTACAACCGAAATGAATGCATTGAGTCTAACCTTTGAACCAACTATTTTGGGTACGATGTAATTGTTATCAATAAACTGGATGATGGAATACAGGATAACTACATACAACACATACACTGGTGTTTTTGTTACTAAGGCAATAATCATAAACAGCACCACACCTATAATTCCACCTAGGTAAGGAATGACATTTAGCAGCGCGCTCATAATGCCCAACAAAATGGCATAATCAATTCCGAGTAATAATAGCCCTACAGAATTAAGCACTGCTACAATGCCAAACTCAATAAACAAACCAGATAGATAACTTTGAATAATTGTTTTTGTTTCGATGAGAATCTCGCTTACGCGGTCGTTACTTTTACCAAAAAGTTGATGCACAAACTCAAGTAAATGCGATTGATAATACAGCATCATGAAAATATAAACCGGGGTAAGTAATGCTGAAGCCAACAAACCGCCCATAGTTGTAAGTGTAATTCCAACAAATGCGCTGCTGTTACTAATAAATTCGTTTTTCGTATTCGAAATCCATTCGTTTATTTTTTCTGCGCTGATGTTAAAGCAGTCGGAAGCCCAAGTAATACTTTGCGTAACTAGGTTTTGAAATTTATTGGTAAGCTGGGGCCAGGCATCGCTTAAACGACTTGCCTGCAACCATAACAAAGTAATAAGCGCAGCAACTAAAAAAGTGGCTATCAACAAAACAATTGTGATAGACAATGCCCGATTAAACCTTTTGCGAACCAAATAGTTTACTACCGGACTTAGCGATATGGCAATAATGATGGCGTATAAAAGTGGAAGAATAAGATCTTGCCCTATGTATACTATGCTAATGAAAGCAAAGGTTCCAATTGAAAACAAAGAAGCCTTGGCATAGAAGGGAAATTTTAGAGGCGGAGTCATTTCAATTCAACGGTTTTTCGTTTTACAGAATAGGCTACAAAGGCGAAATTCCAGAAACGCTTCTCAATGCATATCACGAAATGGAAGATTTGAACAACGAAGCGCCAAGGAAGAAATATAAAGAGAAAAGAAAAGCACGATTGGAGGAACGCCAAACAAAGTTGAACAAACCTGCTGTTGTAAAATAAATTCCATGAAAATCCCAGTTCCGTTTTTAAAGAAATTTATACAGCTAAAAAATATTGCCGGCAATATTTATTTCATTCTTAAAGAAACCATCAACGAATCTATTGACGACAACGTTTTGAAATTAAGCGCGGCATTATCGTAATACACTATCTTTTCATTGCCGCCATTACTCATTATTATTATAAGCATAACAGGAATATTTTTTGGGGAAGATGCTGTGCGAGGCGAGTTATTCGGGCAAATTAATGGGCTGGTGGGCAACGCTGCTGCAGCGCAAATACAGGAGTCAATTAAAAATATACGCTTATCTAACAGCAATACGTTTGTTACCACAGTAGGTTTAATCATTCTATTGATTGGTGCTTCTGGTGTGTTTTCCGAAATTCAGGAATCGCTCAATTTTATATGGGGCATAGTGGCAAAACCAAAACGTGGTTGGAAAAAATTTTTAAAAAATCGCTTAATGTCATTTTCTATGATTGGCTCCCTCGGCTTTTTGCTATTGGTTGGTTTAATCATCAATTCAATTACCGATGTGTTAAATAATCGGTTAGCCGCCCGTTTTCCTCTCGATGCTTTTTATTTATTCCATGCTGTTAATATTCTGTTCATGTTTATCATAAGCACACTTTTATTCACGCTAATATTTAGAACACTGCCCGATGGCAAAATAGTTTTACGTGATTGTGTGATAGGCGCATCGTTCACAGCATTTCTCTTTATGATTGGCAAATTTGCTATTGGTGCTTACCTTGGTAGTTCTGCCATTGCATCGGTATATGGCGCTGCGGGTTCTGTAATTTTAATTTTGGTGTGGGTGTATTACTCGGCTATTATACTTTACTTCGGTGCTGAGTTTACCAAGGTATATGCTCTTACGCATGGCGATAAAATTGTGCCAAACGAGTACTCTGTTATACTCTTAAAACAGCAACTTATAATTGAACCGGAGAAAGTGTGAATGATATAACTCTTACTGAAAATTGTATAATGCTTTAGCTGTTTAAGAACTCATCTTTGCTCTGTGAAAATTACTTCACACCTGATCCGTAGGTAACGGAAACTAAAAACAAACAGCATGAAAACGTATTCAAAAACAAAAACAACCTCTTACAAAAATGTGCTCATTCAGGATGAAGGTGGTATTGATGTAATTAGAGTTACAAAACAATTGTTTCAATCTTTAACCGCTTCGCATTTATTACAAATTGCATCTTGCCGAACACAGATAAAATTTGGTGTGTAAACCATGTGGTGGCAATATCTTTTAGTTTTTGTTTCTGCTTTTGCAGTCGATGTGGTGCCGCTGCCTTTGCCACCGGCATTTACTTTAATGGTTTTACTGCAGGTAATATTTAAGTTGAATATCTGGGCAGTAATTTTTATTGGTGTAGCCGGTTCCATTGCCGGCCGATATATTCTTACGCTATATATTCCCAAGCTTGCCGGAACTATTTTCAAACCGGCAAAGAACGAAGACGTTCAATATTTGGGAAAGAAGTTGAAAGAGAAAGGGTGGAAAAGTCACTTAGCTATTTTTATTTATTCGCTGTTGCCTTTGCCAACCACTCCTCTTTTTATAGCGGGAGGGATGGCAAAAATGAAACCTTACTATATCATTCCCGCTTTTTTTGTAGGCAAGTTGATCAGCGATACTATTGCGGTACTCCTAGGAAAATACGCTGCAGAAAATACGCAGAGTCTGTTTCAGGGAATGGTGAACTGGAAATCTATTACCGGTTTAGTTGCTGGAGTTATTCTTCTCTTCGCGCTGTTGTTTATTGACTGGCGCGAACTTCTACAGCACAAAAAATTTAAACTGCGGTTTAATGTTTGGAAATAGAATTACCACGTGTGAATGATGTAATTCTCTTCGGCAATTGTGTAACGGTTTCAAGCATCAGGCAAGCATCTTTGCATCGTGAAAATTCATTCACAACCTAAATTTAAAAACATGAAAAAGTTATTGTTAATCTTAGTAGCCGGTGCTTTCATGAGCATCTCCATGAACTCGTGTAGTAAAAAATGCGGTCACTGTGAAGTAAACGGTGGTTCGGGTAGCAAGTTCTGTTCAACAGAAAATCACATTACTTATGATGCGGCTGTGTCATCTTGTGCTACAGGTGGTGGCACATGGGTAATTGAGAAATAAAGAAACTCAGTGGGTGGGTTAATAGAGAAGCCGGCTTGAGCAATCATGTCGGCTCTCTTGTTTTATTGCTTTTTGTAATCGAGTTTTCTTTCGTCACCCGCCCATCCTTCTCCTCTCTTTTAGAATGTGTGAATGATGTAACACTCTCTCAAAATTCTGTAATGCTTTTGGGGTGAATGCAAGCACCTTTGCATTACCCAATATGGAAAACGAAAAGGGAATTCTTCATAAAATAATGGTTGGCTACAAAACCATCGAAACGCTTTTCGAAAGAATGGCGAATGCAGCATTGCGTGTGTTTGGAAACTCTATCGTTTTTATGGTTGCACTTGTTTTAGTCATTGTTTGGTTTTGCATTCATGATTGGAAACATACCAGCTTAACTGAAGGTATCTACCACGTCATTATCGCTATTACGTTTCTCTCTTTTTTTATTATTCAACGAACCTTCACGCATTTTGCGCAAGCTATGCACTTAAAGTTGAATGAATTAGTAACAGCAAATAAAGACGCACATAATAATGTGATAAAAGCCGAACAGGTATCGGGTGCCGAAATGAAAGAAATGGCAAAAGCGCACGACTTAATTATTGCTGAAGAAGAAGCACCACCACCACCTAAAATTATTTCGATATGATAAATCTTACACAAAGTTCAGTACTGCTTTCAATTTTAGGAACGGTATTTCTCGCTTTGTTGATAGCCTGGTTAATCTACCGCAATAGAAAAGATGAAAAAAAGTTTGAAAAAAATATGGATGATCCACATCAACAATCTGTACGTTATCTAAAACATAAGAACGAAAAAATTTGACCAACTATTTCTTAAAACAAAAACAAAAACAAAAAAATATGAAACCAAACATTGGCATTTCCGAAAAGCAATTGAAGAACGTAACGAATCTTCTCTCAGTAGTACTTGCAGATAGCGTAACGCTTTACACCAAGACCCGTAAATTTCATTGGAATGTAAACGGTGAAAGTTTTATGGAGTTGCACAAATTATTCGAAGGGCAATACAAGCAGTTAGAAGAAGCCATTGATGAAATTGCAGAGCGCATCAACAAATTAGGAATCCCTGCCATTGGCACCATGAGTGAGTTTGCAAAACTTACACAACTAAAAGAATCACCGGGCAAATATCCTTCATCGAAAGAAATGTTGAAGGAATTATTGCGCGACCACGAAACGTGCATCATTGCTTTGCGCAAAGGAGTTGACCAATGTGCAGACAAATACAAAGATGCGGGAACAGCCGATTTTCTCACTGGCTTAATGGAGCAACACGAAACTATTGCATGGACTCTAAGAAGATATTTAGCGTAACATTCCATGCAAAAAACATTTCCCATACCACCGGGACTTGACGACTTCTTTATTGAAGTAGCAGAACTAACACGTTTCACCGGAAAGTTTTTCAGAAACGTTTTTCTACCGCCTTATGAGTTTTCCGAAATTCTGAAACAGTCATTCATTATCGGTTACAAATCGTTGAGCTTAGTTGCAGTTACCGGTTTTATCATGGGCTTGGTACTTACCATTCAATCGCGCCCAACATTGGCACGCTTTGGTGCAGAGTCGTGGTTGCCTGGAATGGTTGCCATTTCACTCATTCGCGAAATAGGACCGGTGATTACAGCATTGATTTGCGCGGGTAAAGTTGGTTCGGGCATTGGTGCCGAACTCGCCTCTATGAAAGTTACTGAGCAGATTGATGCGATGGAAGTTTCCGGCACTAATCCGTTTAAATTTTTAGTGGTAACAAGAATTCTTGCAGCCATGCTTATGATTCCATTGCTGGTAATTTTTGCCGATGCAGTAGGTTTGTTCGGTTCATACATTGGGGTAAATATTATGGGCGATGTAGGTATTCGCCTATATTTTTCACAAGCATTCGACAGTCTCGATTTTGCTGATGTGCTTCCCGCTTTTATCAAAACTTTCTTTTTTGGATTTGCCATTGCCACCATAGCTTGCTACAAAGGTTACACCTGTAAAAAGGGAACCGAAGGCGTTGGACTTGCCGCAAACTCAGCTGTAGTAGTTGGTTCACTTTGTGTTTTCATCATTGACCTGATAGCCGTTCAGTTAGCGAGCTTCTTCATGAAATAAATTATGGAAACAGCTACTGAAAATATTACTGAGAAAAAAACTACAGCCGGTGAAACGGTTGTAGAAATAGAAAACTTACACATTTCATTTGGCGATAATCATGTGCTGACCGGTGCAAATTTAAAAGTAACGAAAGGAGAGAATGTAGTAGTGCTCGGTAAATCGGGAAGTGGCAAATCAGTTCTGATAAAATGCTTAGTGCGTTTGTTAGATGCGGATGAAGGAAAAGTAATTGTGTTGGGAGAAGATGTGCTTTCATTAAAAGATGAAGCACTAAATGCAATACGAAAAAAGATTGGATTTCTGTTTCAAAGTGCTGCGCTGTATGATTCTATGAGCGTTCGCGAAAATTTAGAGTTCCCGCTGCGACAAATAAAAAAGCAAACACAGGAAGAGAAAAATAAATTAGTAGAAGAAGCACTGAAAAGTGTTGGACTTGCAGAAGCGATTGACCTAGTGCCTTCTGAACTTTCTGGTGGTATGCGTAAGCGGGTTGGTTTAGCACGCACCATGATTCTGAAACCCGAAATCATTTTATACGATGAACCCACCACCGGTCTTGACCCTATTACTTCGAAAGAAATTAGCAAGCTGATTTTGGAAGTTCAGAAGGAATTCAAAACCACCGCTATCATAATTACTCACGATATAGAATGCGCGCGTATTACTGCCAACAGAATTTTGGTTTTAAAAGATGGAGTGTTTGTAGCAGAAGGAACTTATAAAGAATTAGAAAAATCGGAAGACAAATGGGTGCGCTCATTTTTTGAATAGAAGTATTTACACAAAGACGCGAAGGCGCAAAGAATTATGGTTAAGACACTTCGTGTCTTTGCGCCCTTGTGTAAAAAATAATTATCACGCTTAAAGAAACTTAACATGGAAAACAAACAAACAGGAAATAAAATACGGCTCGGAGTATTTGTTTCAATCGCTATCGCGCTATTCATTTTTGTCATTTACTTTATTGGAAACCGACAAAATCTGTTCACTAAAACTTTTCATGTAAAAGGAATTTTCCTTATTTTCATTTATTCTTCCACAGGGTTTTTTTATCTTTAGCATGCAAAACGTAAAAATTATTACATCAAAACCAATTTCAGCGAAGGAATATTGGAAAGAGTTGATGAAATTTCGCAGTCTTATTTGGGTTTTTGCTCAACAAGAACTAAAAACGATGTATGCCCAAACTTATTTTGGAATATTGTGGACGGTAATTAGACCGTTAGTTACACTCATGATATTTACGATTATTTTCAAGTTCTTTTTGCACGTAGCGACACAAACCCCTTATTATTTATTCGCTTTCACAGGTATGATAGCATGGAATTTATTTTCAAACATTACCAATAATGCATCGACCGCTATTGTGCAAAAGCAAAATTTGATTCGCAAAATGTATTTCCCAAAACTCATTTTGCCTTTATCAAAAATCATTATCGCTTGTGTAGAAGCAGGCATTTCCTTCATGATTCTGCTCTTGCTAATGGCGTATGAGCGCGTAGGTTTTTCTGTCAACCTATTTACGTTACCGCTTTTTATTTTACTGAATATTCTTTGCGGCTATGCGGTAGCCATCTGGATGAACGCATTGAGTATTCGCTTTCGCGATTTGAATCAAATTTTGCCAACCATCATTGGCATTGGCGTTTGGGTAACCCCAGTTTTTTTTCCAACCACAATTATTCCTGCGGGTTATGAAGCCTTTGTTTATGCTAATCCTATGGCCGGTATTATTAAGGGTTACCGTTTTGCACTTTTAGGAGAACCGTTCCCTGAATTTTTTTATTGGACATCTATATTCATTATGGTTGCGGTAATGATAGTAGGTACGTGGTATTTTAGCCAAGTAGAAGACAGTATGGTTGATTATGCTTAATTGCTTTTGTAATGAGACTAATCTATCTCTAATCTTCACCTTTTTAAAACACAAAACCTCAAACAAGTACAGACTAAGACGGAAGTATTGATTGATTCGCTTCTTAATACTATGAAGAAAATAAATATTGGATTGATTGGTTGCGGTTATTGGGGGCAAAATTTTGCACGGATTATAGATAACAGTGCAAATTGTAAATTATTTGCAATAGCCGATTCAGATGCAAAACGCATTGAACAAATTAGGCAACAATATCCTCATGTAAAGAATGTAACAGACACAAATGAGTTACTGAATACGAAAGAAATTGAAGCTGTCGTTGTTGCCACACCAGTATCTACTCATTTCGAAATTGTAAAGTTTGCACTTGAAAATGGCAAACATGTTTTGTGTGAAAAGGTTTTGAGCGATAAAAAAGAGGAGATAAAAACTTTGCACGATTTAGCTGATAAAAAAAATCTAACTCTTTTAGTCGGTTTTACTTTTCTGTTTAACTCTGTGGTTCGCCACATTAAGCAAGCCATTGTAAACGGTGAATTAGGCAAAATGCAGTACCTCACTTTCAAAAGAACAGGACATGGATTGGTTCGGCACGATGTAGATGTGGTGAATGATTTAGCCTCGCATGATATTTCCATTTTACTGTACTGGATGGGTATGCCCGAATGGGTAAGTTGCACAACCAGAGCTATTTTAGGAAAGGGACATGCAGATATGGCTTTTATGCAAATGGGATATGCAAATGGAATAATTGCCAGCGTGCATGTTTCTTGGGTTAGCCCGCTAAAGCAACGCATTATTGAAATAACCGGAGACAAATGCATGATGATATTTGATGACGTGCAAACTTCTGAAAAACTACGCATCATAAAATCAGACCGGGAATATCAATCCCTTTCGAGCGATTTTGGAAGTTTTCAATTAGCGGTTAAAAGTGGAGATATCCTTATCCCTAATGTAAATTATCCTGAACCACTCATCAATGAATTAGAGGAGTTCATCAAGTGCATTCGCGAAAAGAGAAAATTGCCAAGCGAATTTGAACTATCCGAAAAAATTTGGCAAATAGTTGATAGTGCTTACTCTTCCAACGCGCAGTTGGGAAAACAGATTAGATTGAATGGTTAGTGCAACGATTTACACCGAAAGTGACAATTTTAAAATGCTTACTTTTGACTAATGACAACAACTATGGTAGCTGACTTCATAAAAAAGTATTTTACAACATCCGATTCAATAACTAAAAATTGGAGTCCTGTAAGGCGCACTTTTGTTCAAAACGAAGAGGCAGAAAATATTCTTTTAGATACAGGCTATATCGTGGCAGGTCGTCTTGAAAATTCTACCATCCAAAAACTTAGCGACTTGTATGCACAGCTCCATAATTTTGATATTGTAACGGGCGGTATGTTCTACAGCGTTTATTCGCGCGATATTGAATACCGAAAAAAAGTACATGAAGGCATCAATGAACTTTTAAAACCAGTTTACAATTCTCTTTTTTCTGATTATAAAGTTGTCTTAAACTCTTTTATTGCGAAAGTAAGCGGACCTGAAAGTGAATTTTGTTTGCACCAAGACTCTACGGGCATTGACGAAACAAAATACTCCAACCTTTCGGTTTGGATACCCCTTCAAGACACGAACATGCAAAACGGCTGCCTGTGTGTAGTACCACATAGCCATAAAATGTTTTCGCCATATCGGGGAATTTCTTTTGAGCCACCATTTCACAACATTGAGAATACCATACGCAAATATCTTCAACCGATAGAATTGAAGAGAGGAGACATTTTATTGTTCGATAATCGTTTGGTGCATAATTCGGGCATCAATACTTCTGGGAAAGATAGAGTTGTGGTTATGTCTGGCGTTTATCCCATTGATGCCCCGCTCATTTCATGTTTTAAAGACCCCGAAAGTTCGAATAGTGCAATTGAATTAATTGAGCAGAGCTCCGACTTTTTACTCACCTATCCCAATTTTAAACATGATTGCCACTGCCGTCCGGAAACGGGGAAAAGTATAGGGTTTGTGAAATGGGACACAACTCAAATGACGGAGGGTAGTTTTTTATCTCTTTGTAAAAAATACCATGTACCAGCCACTAATGTAGCAACGTTGTTGCAACCAACTCCATTGCAAGCAGCACTTGATGATCGATTTGCTAAGTAATGCCTTAAGGTAAATAAGTCGAGGCTATAATTTTTTCCACATAGGGAAGAATCAATTTTGCTTTCATCGCCTCCCCTTTTTCGTTTACATATCGGTCTTCATTTGGGAGGAACATTTCGGCAGAAAAATTTTGGATAGGTAACGTACAAAGAGGGACTTTCATTTCTACAGAAATTTTTCTAAAAAAAGAATCATTCATCGCTATTCCTTGTTCAAACATTTGCTGATTTTCTTTGCCAAATAGTGGGTCGTATTTGTAGTAAAATTCAGGAACCAATAACACCTTTTGATTTTTAGATGAAGCTACGGCAACCAAATTTCTGACATTGTTGTAAAGAGCATTGTAATGGGTAGAGAAAATAGAATCATTGCCCGCTTCAAACCAAAGGTTATAGTTTCTAAATTGAAAAAAGGGATTGTAAGGCGGAGCAGATGTTATAAAATCGTGATAAAAAATTTTTATTGCCATATAACTAATGGCTTTTGAAACGAACAAATGCCGAAACATACCGAAGTCATAATTGGGTTCCTGATAAATTCTCTTTACCGTGTGATAATCGGGTTGGTATTGTACTTGGTAGGCTTGGCAGAGGTAAGTGAAGGCATCGTTAAATCCTGCATGAATAACTATGAGGTCCGGTTCTAAATATTGAAACTTGAATAAGTATTGAACTAGCAAATCGGCAGAGGCGGCTCCTCGCAAGCCTGCATTTAAACATTCATACTTTTTATACTGATGGTTGACCGGGGAATCTCTTTTTTCGTTCAATAGCTTTTCCAATATCATTGGATAAGTGTCTTTCAAGTTGTTGACCATACCCCAAGTAGAAGGTCCGCCAAGAAACAATATTCTATAGGTGCTATCCGCTTTTTTTAAGGTCGTTTTTTCAAGCCGTTTCAAGCCTAATGAGTTGACGGCAAATGTAGAGTCGTTATTTACTGGTGTAGGAGAATTTGAATACCCTAAGAAAGGTTGTTCAACATAATCAGGCAATTGTTTTTCTAACATTTTTTGCCTTAAAGAGCATAGCACTTTACCCTGGTAATTGTTTTGTGTAAAAACAAATTTGTCGAGGTACACTTCCACTATCATGAATGAAAGGCTTAGTGCGCCAAAAAACAAGCCTAAAAGAAATTTATTTTTCATTCAACAAAGGTTCAAATTAAATCAACCATACCGTTTAGTTTTTCTTGTGAAGGTCGTTTGGTTTCATCCCAATCTGCATTTAAATAAAAACATTCGGGTTGTGAGTAACGTTCTGCTTTGCCGGGTAGTTCACTATTAAAATACGAATAGAGTTTAGCCGCTTGATGGCAAATCTTAATGGACACTGCTACTCTAATATCTTTTGTTCCGTTCTGTTTTGAACCATGCACTGTACGGTTAAAAAACATAACCGGATGACCGCTTGGGGAAGGCACCAATACTTCGTCCTGTTCTTTAATTAAAGCTAAGTAAGGGGATGGGCTTGAAAAGAAATTTATTTTATGAAACTGTGTATGCGAATTTGGAATGACCACCAACTCTCCATCTCCCTCTAAAATATCTTCTAAAGGAATCCAAAGGGTGTAGTCATCAAATTTTTCGGGGTCAGTAAAGGTAGGGTCTTGATGATAACCCACACAAGATTCATGATTCAATGGCTTGGCAAAAAAGGTAGCTAAAATGATTTTGAAGTTTTTAAAATGCTCTTCCATATAGCCAGAAAGTAATCGCAAAATTTCTGTTTGACATTTTTCTCTTACCCCAACACTTTCATGAATGATGCTAATATTATTTTGTCCATCAGCCTCTATTTCGGGAAACATCTGAAAATAAAAAGCACGCATGGCGGCAACGATGGCTAATGTAACAGCAGGCATTTTTACATAGCCTGCGGTATAAAGTCCTTGCTGTAAATTTGGATTTTTAAAAATAGAGTTGTTATTTTTTTTGTCGGTTAAAAATTGCCATTCGAGAGCCGGCAAAAGCGGAAATGGCGGTAATGATTTTTTAAAAACAGATAGCAAAGACTCATTTGCTTCTATTTGGAAAATGTAAGCCGTTTTGTGGTTTTTAAAGACCATTTCTTGGTTATCGTGAAACGCCAAATCAACAGAGTAAGTTCCCGGGGCAAGCAAACCGGCAGGAAACGTAACGGCTAAATGATACTCTCCAGGTTGGTGTAACAAAACTTGCTGATTGTTGTAATGAACATACTGCATACAACTGCTTAACAAAGGTATTTTTTGTTGAAAAAAAAGGCTTAGAGTAATGCCCATGACCATCGGAGTATTGACCCTATAACGAATCGCTAAGGTTAGCGGTTGGTCAAAATTTATTTTTGCTTTTCCATTGGGTTGTTCAACACTAATTAGCGAAGCGTTTTTTTCAGCAGCAGCGGCTTGTGCATAAAAAATCTGTTCATTTCCAATAGTGTGTTCGGGTTTTGTTCCTTCTATAGATTGTTTATAAAAACGAATCACATTACTTGTTTCTCCAAAAAGAAATTCGCCTTTGTGCAGCAATAAACATTTGTTGCAAATAGAACTGATGGTGTCAATATCATGCGAAGCCAAGAGCAATGTTTTGCCATGTGCAATAAAATTTCTAATGATAGTGTCGCATTGGTTTCGAAACTGCAAATCGCCAACCGATATAATTTCATCAACCAACAAAATATCGCAATCAACAACGGTTTGCAAAGCAAAACCCAAACGGAACAACATGCCGCTTGAATAGTTTTTTATTTGTTGGTGAATAGCTTCTCCCAATTCAGCTATGGCTAAAACTTCATTTATTTTTTGCTGTGCTACCGCTTTACTAAAGCCGTTAATTTTAAGATTCAAAGATAGGTTCTGTAATCCTGTAAGATCAGGATTCATGTTTTGTCCTAAATCTATAATAGAGTTTAGCTTGCCATAAATTTCTACTGAACCTGAAGATGGTTTTATGATGCCTGAAAGTGTTTTTAGTAGTGTACTTTTCCCCGCTCCATTCTTGCCAATTATGCCAATTACATCACCTTGATGAATGGTGAACCCTAAGTCGGAAAATAATTTTACCGAACCGTTAGGTGTGTGAAATGTTTTTCCGAGTTGTTTAATTGTTATTGCTTCCATGGTTCAGTTAACCGCATCAACTTGGTTAAGCATTGCGGCTATATAATCCTCTATGACCAAACATAAATTTCATCCCTTTTATTAGAGTATGCCAAAAATCCACCTAAAGTAATGCGGGGCAAACCCAATTCGGGATTAGTTACTTCGTGCCAAATATCGCCCCCCACAAAGATGAGCAGGTCGCCAGGTTTAGGGTCAATATCTTGTATAATCGTT
The DNA here is from genome assembly GCA_947479455.1 of Bacteroidota bacterium. Lineage (GTDB taxonomy): Bacteria > Bacteroidota > Bacteroidia > Chitinophagales > LD1 > Bog-950. The sequence goes on along the minus strand of CANJZE010000015.1, from coordinate 14,931 downwards.
TCGTTCATGGCTTTTACTTGCTCTTGGTCATTGACAAAACCCAACCCATCAAAATGTTTTTTGTAGTCTTTCCACTCGGCATCAAACAAACGGAGTTGACCTCCCTTTTCGGGCCGTTGAAGCATTAAAAAGTAACTAAGCTGTCCATCAAAATTGATGATTTTATCTAACTGCTTATAGAAGTTAGGATATATCTCCCGAAACATGCTGCCGCAGTGAATATGCATACCTCCTTTGTCAGGCTTTAAAAATCGGTAAGTAGCAAAGGTGAACGCTTTGTGCGTGCCGCCTGTTGAATAGTTAGGAATAGTAATTGGCACATTGTTTTGGAGTTTGGCTAAGGTGTCTAACAATTTTTCTTTGATGTTAAAACTCAGACGTTCTTTCAAAAACTTAGCAAACCATTCGGCATCGTTCAAGTAGGAGTTTAATAAGTCGAAGTCAAATTCATTTTCATTCTGAATCTGAGAAAATGCTCTTGGATTTATAAATCCCTCTCTTTTTTCAAAGTGAACCGCTTTATAAGCATCTAAATTTTCAAAAGCAGAAACTAACTCTTTCACTTCCGTTTCGTTCAACACATTTTGAATGATATAGCCATCGGTTACTCTATTATAAAGATGGTCAATATAGGGTTCTCCTTTTTTAAGGTCGCCTACCGGAATGTTTTCCCATTTTGAAAATGGCTTTTGCTTTTGTGGTTGGCTAAACCAAGCGAGTATTTTTTTTAGCATCTGGCTGTTTTTTGTAAGTTAATTGCGCTTCGAAAACAGGATTGTTTAGACTGTGCGTAGGTAATGGTTTTTGTTCAATTTTTACAGGTAATGAGTGGGTCTTGGGGGCTACACCTTGTTCAAACGACTTTACTTGTTCAAACAAAATTTCGGGTGAAATTTCATAGGCAAAAATTGCGGAATCTTGTTGCTGAAAGTACAACATTGATGCATCTTTTGGGCGAATGCTACATAAGCAAACCAAGCGAACTTGACTACTGCTGTTAGGAAATGAACCATGAAATAATGCCTGCTGATACACAATTGCTTCGCCTGCTTTTATGCTTGGCGAGGTAATGTATGGTTTTACTTTTTCGGTAGCTTTAATAAACGGAATGCCACAGGAACCACTTCGAACGGTATCAAAAAAACGATGACTACCGCTTACTAAAAACAAACCTCCATTTTGCTCATCAATATCTTGCAGAGCAATCCAAATATGTGCGGCCAAATATTTGGTTTCATCCACCACATTCCAATCTTGATGCAGTTCAAATTCGTGTTCAGCTTTCGCGCCTTTGGCTATAAAATGATTAGCGTTAAATGCAAAAGGAGTAAACCATTTTTGTAACGAAGGGGTAAGCAGTTCGCCTATTTGATGATGAAGAGCAATATTTTTTTGCGCATCGCCAATGCGCAGCGAAGGTTGCAATCCCACCATTTCTTGCGGGTAGTTTTGTCGATAGAGAAGCCGAAGCAGATGAAGTGTTTCTTCGTTTATTAAAGGGAGAATAACAAAGCCATTTTCGGCATACGTTTGATTTAATTCCGCCTGGTTAAAAAGCATTTTTTTTCTGTTGGATTATTGCCGCCAGCAAAGTTTCAGAAGAAATAATTTGATGGGCATAAGGAAAGGAATAAATTATTTTTTCCTCGTCAAAAGCATGGCTGTTGTCAAATGTTTGTATGCCCTTAAAGAAATGGTCATCGGTAAGGTTATAACAATTGACCATTGGGATGTTTGGAGCCGAGTGAAAATATTGAGGCACTTTGTTTTTTGGTAAAATTATGCTTGCGGCCACTACTCTATCTTGATTCGAATGGTTAGCATGAGAGCCATGAAAAATTGCCTGGTGAAAAAACACAGCTTCTCCGGCATTGACGGGTACACTTACAATATGTTTTTGCAAAGTTTCATCTATGGGAATTCGGCCGGTGGGAAGCGAATTGCTGCGGTAATTTTTTAAAAACAAATGGCTACCGGGAATAAAAAACAAGCCTCCATTATTTTCTGAAGTTGATTGCAAAGGCAACCAGAGTGTGGCGGTTAATGTTTCTTGCTCTTTAGCATAGCTCCAATCTTGATGAAGCAAGAGAGGGTTGTTATCTTTTTTTTTAGCTAAAAACATTTCGGCAAACACCTCATAGTTGGTCAATATTTTTTGATAACAAGGATAAAGCAAGGCATTCATTTCTTGCTTGAGTTGTCTGTTTTTTTGAAGACTGTTGGCAAACATACTGTAGAACACTTGCCCATCGCTATGTGTAAAATCGGGACAATATTTAGTAAAGAGTTTTTGCAACGCTACTAAATGTTGTTCCTCCACAAATGGGATTTTTACAAATCCATTTTGCAGATACTCCTCATTAATTTTGGGATTTAAAAAAAGGGGATCCATCATCATGCTTCGTTCGTATTTTCAAAACGCAAACTTTTATTTAACCTTCTGACATAATGTACCATTTTGTCTTTCATGTTGTACTGCTTCATCATGAAATCAACAAATTCTTTTGGCGTTACCTCGGGAGTGTTGTAGGTTACATACCCATCCATAATGCTACCGGCAGGCCGCTGACCTCTTGGCATATTGGTTAGTCCTTCGGTGGTTACAATATGCCGCTCTATTTTATCGAGCGGAGCATCGGCATCTTTGTAGTAGTGCAGTAGAGTTGCATTGGCAGGATAAGTGCCTAGCACAGCCGCTATTCGATTTTTGCCAGAAGTATTTATGACCGAACCATGCAGGGTGGCGTTATTTAAAAAAACGACATCGCCCGGTTCTGTATCTAAGTAGGTATAGAAAAGGGGAGCAATGTTTTTTACTTTTTGCCAGGGGGTAGGACAGTTAGGGGCAAATCGAATATTAGGGGCTAAACGATGAGTGCCTCTTACAAAAAACAACCTTCCGTTATGTTTATTCATGCCTTCTAAATCCATCCAAAAATTGAGTGAGCAGAATTGACTTTCATCCACACAATTCCAATCTTGATGCATGTCAAAAAGAGAATCTTTACGACTTTCTTTCACCAAAAAATTTCCGAGATAAAATTTATAATTCATTAAAAACTGGTCGGCATATTCTGTGGTAAGGTCAACCAAGGTTTCGTGTATTTCATGTAGTATTTCGTAATTGTTAGTATGGGCGGTGGAGTGCATGCCTAATTTATCTCCATGATGTTCTTTTTGAAATTTGAAATACAGTTGACGCAGCGCTGTAACCACAGCCGCGGGTATTAGTTTTCTGGCAACCACAAAGCCGTCTTTTTCAAATTGCTGTTGATGCAATTCGTTTTTAAAAATGGGTTGTATCATTTGGTATAAGTATCTAAAGCGAAGATACTATTTAGTGGGCTTGGTGAAAATAAAAACTGCAAAAAATCGACTTCTCGTTTATACAAATGAGGGTGCGATAGAAAAATAAGTTGCCTATGGGCGATTTTGTTTGATGGTGAAATAATACAAATCATTACCGTCTGTTATTTTTTCGCCTTGTTCAAAAACAATTTTTTGATGGTGAACCAATTCCAAATAACCTTTTATAAAACCCATTCTATTGATGGTAGAAATAAGGATAAGATTGTTTGCCTCGTTTTGCAAAAAATGAAAATATTGATCCACATGAGCCGACTTGCATTGGCAAGTGTTATCTGCTATGGTTTTAAAAAAGGGTAATAGTCCTAATTGCCCCGCATCATAAAATAAAATTTGTTTTACGTTAGGCATAACACTCGACCTAAATAAAGCCCCCCGCAAAAGCCAATTAGAATGAACATCGAGGTATAGATATTTACCTTTTGCTCTACGGTCAATGGTATGTGCAAGATGTTCAATTTTTAAGGTCTCCTTTTTAAACGCCACTGCCCTTGCCACAAACCTTGTGGAAAAGGAGAGCAAAAGTACTGCTATTGCAAGGCGTATAACCCAACCGATTTTTCTGTTCTCTATACTGATTTTTTCTATAAACAATAGATTGCAAATACTCCCGGTTATCAGTAGCGATATAAAAATTCGGTCTTCCATTTTTATGCCGTAAGCCATGCCTACCACAATGCCGGCAATAAATAAATTGAAAACAAATATGCCCAGTCGCGAACTACCTTTGGTTTTGCGCAATAAAAAAAGAAAGGCTACTAAATGGAGCAAAACAAGTTCTACGTATTTTGTAATAAAGGGCAGTGTAAGGTGATATGCCACTTTTAAATTTTCAAAAATAGTAGTGGAGTTTTGTGAAAACAATCTTGTTTTTTGTGTTGCCATGCTTTGAATAAAATCGACTGTAATGATGCCTTCATCAATAATGAAGTAGTTAAGCACGGCTAAGTTTTTGATAGAATCAATTTGCGGTTTGCTCGAAAAAAAATTGGGATTATTTACGGCATCTGAAATATAGTATAGGGCGGGTTCTGTTTGTTTTAGAAAAGGAATTTCATCGGCTTTGAAATAGAGATAAACGATAAACAATGCCGTGATAACAAAAGGCAAGGCGAGTGCTTTGCTTACGATAGCCATACTACCGCCTCTGCAAATTAGATAGACCCCTACTGCCACACAAGCTGCTATACCCGTTTCATACCTTATAAAAAGGCAAAGGCTAAAAAGTAAAACTGTAAAAAAGTAGAGCCACCATTTTAGCTTACTTTCAGGATTGGTTTCCGTTACCCATAGGCAACCAAGCAAGAGCAAAAATGTGCCTATGTAAGATAACCTTACCCAACTAAAAAACACAAATGAATCAGCAAAAAAGAGAACGAAAAAAAGTATCGAAAAAATAGTAGCAATTCGTTTTTTAATAGGCTGTGGAAACAAAACATTCAGCACCATGGTTGCTGAAAAGCAATAGGCCATGAAGAGAAGAAAGATGTAGGCAAAATCAACCCAAGAAATTTTGGCTACATAAAGAGTGAGAAAAGAAAAAAAAGCCGATGTGAAGGTTTGACAGTAGATATAGAAGTCACTTGCTGGTCGACCACCGGTAACTATACCACTTTGAAAAAGAGAAGCTAATCCAGAGTGGTCTTCATAATAAAAGCCAACGCAAAAGTAGAGTAGCGCACAGCCTAAAAAGCCAACTAGTATAATACAGGTAGGTACCCATTTTTTCATGCTATCATTTTTTAAGAATCAACACAAGGCTACTGTTTTCAAATTTATTTATGCGCTTGGAGTAGGAGAAAGCATGGGGCGGTATGATTTTCTTCTGAAAATTTCCTCAATCGCCATTTCTGCGCGCGATTCAAAGTTGCCGGTTAATAAATTTTTGATAAGCCGGTAAATTCTACTGGGTCTGAAAATAAAATTGGTGCTGTAAAACACTACGATATATAAAGCTAAGTAAACCCGAAGCACGTATTTGTTTATTTTTTCGTTATAAAAATAAGGCTTCAGGAATGTATCGCCATAGGTAAATCGCAAGTAATAATTATCATCATTTAAATTTATTTTTCCTTCGGCACGTAGTCGCTTAAACAACTCACTGCCCGGGTAGGGTATAAAAGTAGCCGGAAACATATCGCTTACGCCCGCCCAGCTTGCTTGAATTAAGAACCCTAGCGTTTCCCATATATGCTTGTGGTTTTCTTCAGGAAAGCCAATCATAATATTGATTTTGACATTCATTTTTTGTGTGTGTGAGTGTTGCATAGAGGTAATCATGCGGCTCAAGACCACTTTCTTTTTTATCAATCTTAAAATTTCTTGTGAGCCGCTTTCAGGAGCGTATGTTATATTTCTACAGCCCGATTTGTATAGCCATTCAGCTACTTCCATGTCTATAGCTTCGGAGCGGGTGCCTCCGGGTATTTGCCAGGTAATGTTCAGGTCTCTCGAAACTACTTCTTTGGCAAAATCTATAATCCATTGTTTTTTAATAATGGCTGTAAGGTCATAAAAATCAAAATTAGTGGCTCCGAATTTGTTTCTTAAATGCGATATTTCATCTACTACATCTTTGGGTTGTCTCATGCTGTATTTCGTGCCCCACATTTCGGGGCTTGAGCAAAAAGTGCAGGTGTAGGGGCATCCTCTTGTGGCAATAATGGGCAACGACTTTCCTCTATCTACCCCCCACGACATGCTGTAATCGTGATAGGCTTTTACCGGAAATAGTTCCCATGCCGGCCGTGGTATAGTTTCTAATTCACGTGTTCTATTTCTTCTGGCGGTGGTTATAATTTCATTTTGCTTTTTAAAAGCAATACCTTCTACAGTGTGTAACGCTTGCCCGTTTTCTATAGCCCTGGCAAGTTCTACAATTGTTTCTTCGCCTTCGCCCAGTACACAAATGGCTAAGTGTTTGGCTTGTTGCATACATACTTCGGGTATAGCCGATATGTGTTCACCTCCTGCCACTATAGTAAGTTGCGGCATTTTTTCACCAATAAAATCAATTAGTTTTTTATCGCTTAGCCAGTTGGCTGTAAACATGATGCTTACTCCCAGCAGTTGTGTGTTTTTAGGAATGCGTTCTAAAATCTCTTGTGCACTAATGCCATTGGTAACAATGTTATCAGCCATAAACGGATTAACCTGTTCCGGATTTTCTCCTATGGCATCAATGACCGTTACGTTGTGGCCTGCGCTTTGCAAAGCTCCTGCTATGTAGGCTAAACCCAAGGGAGGCGAAGGTTTAGAAGTAGCCGAAAGCAATTTTAAAACTCGTGGTGGAAGAAGAAGGCAAACGTTCATAAATCTTCAGCGTGTATGCAAAATAGTTTTTAGTAGAGGACTAAAGGGTTTCCTTAAGCCGCTTCTATATGTATTTCTTGTGTTTCGGGTTCGGCTAAAGTTGGGTACATGGCGCTATTGGCTTTAGGCACTGTGGCTTTAGGCGGTTTCATTCCTATCTTTTGCATAACAAACGATTTAAGGTGATGCAAGTAGTGTTTCATATAAGCAGAAAACTCCGGGTTGCTATATTTAAAGCCAACATACACATCCAATATAGAGGCGATTAGCCTGCCTATAAATTTAGGTATCCAATTCACTCTTTCGGGGCTAAGTTTATAGCGGATACTTTCGGGTAATGCGGGTATCATTTTATACAGCAATTCATAATTCTGATATATTTTAACTAGCCCGGGGTTATTGATGTTGTCTTCATTTCTAAAGAAATAAAAATCAATTCCTTCATTGAGTTTATCTGCTTGTTCTAAGGAAACAATACCGGCATCTATACCTTGTTGTAAAATTTCGGTACCTGGCAAAAAGCTGGTCCAAAATACTTGTATTCTATTGGGTGTTTGTTCTTGATAAAGTTTAAGCGCAGTGGCTTGTGAGCCTATAGGTTCGCCCGGCAAGCCCAGCATGTGATCTACTTTAGGATGAATGCCATAGCGGTGCATAGATTGTAAGGCTTCTACAATGTGGTCCGACTCTTCGTATCGTCTAAGGTTTTCGTGTTTAAATTTTTCGTCCATGGTTTGAATGCCCATTTGAATCCAATCGCAACCGGCTTCATGCAACCATCGGGCAATATCATCGTCAAAATATTTGGGGTGAATGAGGCATTGAAACGGAATGCCAATTTCTTTTTTGTAGCGGTCGGTAAATTCTTTTATCCAAGCCTTGCTGGTGGTAAACACATCGTCTTGAAAATCTACATACCGAATATTGTAACGTTTTTTTGCCCAAGCTAACTCCGCTATAACGTGGTCTACACTGCGAATGCGCACATACTTGTTGCCTTTTGTTTTTTCTTCGGGCAGTTTGTGAAAAAAATTATTGAAACAAAACGAACACTTGTAAGGGCAACCGCGCGAAGCCATGGTTAAATACAAATCGCCTACGCGTATAAAATCTTCCCAAATAACTTTGTCGAAAAAGGGTAACGCATCAAGGTCTTGAATAAAGCCTTGTTGAAGCCCTCTTATGACTGTTCCGTCTTTCGCTTTAAATCGTGTATTGGGGATAGGCGTTGTTGGGCCGCCTTTGCTAAGGGCATCTAAAATTAATGGGAAAGCGATATCGCCTTCACCGGATACAGCAAAGTCAACTTGAGGGCGGCTGATAACCCGGTCGGGCACTGCCGAAACATGCACCCCACCAAAAACTGTTTTTACATTGGGTAAAATTTGTTTGGCCTCTTCGGCTACGCTTAATGTCCATTGGTAAGTGCTGGTTAAGCAAGAAAAGGCAAGCACATCGGGTTGCTGGTCTTTGATGGCTTGTATTACATTACTTCTATCATCCACTATTTTTGCAAGCGAAGGGATTTCGAGATTGAAGCGGTCGTGGAATAACGAGGCACTGAAAGCAATACCTACTTGGTGTCCTGCTTTTTTTACAATGGCCGATAGTTGACTAATGGCTAATTGTTCGGAACCTAAAACTACGAATGTAACTTTCATAAAATACGGTTTGGCAACAAAGGTGTAATGATAAACTATTATGCTTTGGATAAGTGTATAAAGCAAAAATATTCTGGCGATGAAAGTAACCGAGGTGGTTTGATTAAACAAGTATTCGAGGGAAAATAAAAAGCGAAGAGTTTACCTGTTTTGAAAAAGTGTGTTTCTTTCCTTTAGCAAGACCACTAACCCAATGATAACTTCAGGAATAAAGCAGGAGCAATGAAGGTAAATAGTGTACAGCACAAAAGTTTGGAGTAGCGCGGTATTGGGAGCTATGCCCAAGTTGTGGGCGGCAAAAAGCAGAGAGGCGTAGACACCATAGTGCAGTACACCAATATTGCCCGGTGCCGAAGGTATGGCAATGATAACCACCATGCTTAGCGAAATGAGGTAGGCGGAGGAAACATTGGCTATGGGCAAGTGCAGAGCTACCGCTTTAAAGAGTAAGTAATACTGCAACACATTGAGGGTAAACACGCCTATGCCGATAAGTACAAAACGGAGTAGTGTTTTTTGTTGCCGTAAATGTTTTTGAAAATAACCAACCTGTAGGTAGGTTCTAAAAAGTGGAATGCCAATTTTTTTGTAGAGCAGGGCAATGCTCCATATTTTTTTTTCAACCCATTTTATTTTTTTCATAAGGCTATACACTACGGATAGACCAAGCACCATAAACGCAACGGTTGCTACGCTATAATGAATAAAGTGCGGCTGAAAGGGTTGGTACAAAAAATAGAGTACCGAGAGGAATAAAAACAAGTGTGCATCTAACCATTTTTCGGTTATTAGGGCGGCTATGGTGTTGCCGAAGGGGAGATTGTTTTTGCGGCTGAGGTGCCATGCTTTTATGGCTTCGCCTAAGTTGCCGGGTATAATGCTGTTGTATAAGTTGCCAAGGATTAAGCTGGGGAGGGTAGAAACTGTAGGCGATGATGGTGGTGGTTTGCTCCAAAATAATTTCATGCGTAACGATTGTAACCAAACCGAAAACAGAAGTACGAGCATGGCAGCAAAAAGAAAGAGAAGGGATTGTGTGTGAGGAATTATTTTGAAGCCGCTAAAGTCAATAGCGCGAAAGGTGAGCCACAAAAAAAAGGCACTGATGAGGAAGCCGGCTACTGTTCGAACATTGTCGGTTTGCTTGCTAAGCGGGTTTTGTTTTTTTGAGTGAAGCCTGGTTGTAGCCATAAATTTAGTGCAACTGAAAAGTGGAAAGGTGAGTAGTTTCGGCAGTGGCTCCTGCGGGCAGGGTGGTGAGTAAGGTAAAGGAATAGGCGCGGTGGTGTACAATTTTTAAGTACGATTCGAACAGGTGAATTCTTTTGGCGTTGCCTACTAATACTACTTCTTGCCGGTGGTCATAGAGGTAATCGTACAGTTCTTCTATATGGGTGGAGTTACAGTGGCAGTTGTTATTTAAGAAGGTACGATAGGCGGGTTTTAAAGATAGGCTTTCAATATCTAGCAGAAATATTTTTTTGAAAATACTAAAGTCTGGTGTTTGAAAGGGAAGGAAATTGTTGAAGAAAATGACCATGAAAGTATAGGTGTCGGGAGCTATTATTTTATGCGCGGCTTCTTTTTTTAGTTGCTCGTAAACAAGGTGATTGGTTTTTATATCGGCTTGGTATTTTACGCTGGTGTTTTGCAGCGAAAAAAGTTGCGCCATCGTAACTGCCAAAAACAGGATAGATAGGGTATAGCCGTACGACTTTTGTTGATGGAGAACTTGGTGAAAATTATGTTGACACAAAAACAGAATGCCTGCCATAGCCGCAAAAAACAAGAGTGGGCTAAACAGGCGGTTTTCCATAATCATAAAATAGGTAATGCCGAAAATAAGGCTCCAGAAAAACAATTGAAAAAGCAGCAAGCGAACCAGTGCCGAAGGGGTAGCCCAAAGAAAAATTATACCTATACCTAAAAGGATAAGGTTAACTAGAAACATAGGATAGCTGTCTTTTATGCTTTGCTGTAAAATAGTTACGGCTCTATAAAAATTGGTGGAGTTAAATACAAACATGCTTCTGTTTCCGGCTACTCTTTTTATAAATGCGGTAGAAATTTTTGATGGGTCGTTAATGATGCCGGCTCGCAGTGCCACATACTTCATAGAGTCTTCGGTGGTTTTCATTTCGGTAATACTTATGGTATTGCCGATGTTTATTTGATAATCGGTGGCAGGTTCTACTTGCATGTAAAATTCGGTAGAGGTGTGGCGGTCATAAGCTACATAACCGGCAATAAGCAGTACGGGAATAAAGAGGGGTAAACTTTTTAACCACACTTCTTTTTTTAATCCATAGCACAACAATAAGTAGCCAATAGCCAGGAGTAAAATGAGTTCGCCTGTTTCGGGGCGAATGATGGTGCCAAGCGTAAAAAGTAAGCCGGTTAAAAAAAGAGGGAGAAGGTTTTGGCGCGAAAGTTTTTGAGGTATGACCACAAGCGCAAACCACACAAAGGCGGCTATGCAGGTGAGAAATGCTGTGCGGGTAATATTCCAGTTTATAATTTGGTCGGCTAGGAAGAGAAAAAAAATGGAGGTGTTGAAAAAAATAAGTACAGCAGTGTTTGTTTTTGGGCGAAGTGTAATAGCCAGCGAAGTAAAAATTACGGCTGTGGAAAGAATAAAGGTAATTGCCATTAAGCCATCGTACCAGGGCGTGTTGGCAGATAGTGTATACAACCAAAGGTAGAGGTGGGCTAATCCGATATTGACAATGGGGTAGGTAAGGTCTCCGGGTACTCCATCCATCAATTTTCCACTAAGCAAAGCCGGATGCATAAACTCATACACTTCGTAGTAGTTGCCTATAAAGTAGTGAGTGAGCAGGAACAAAACTGCGCTGTAAACAAACCAAAACAGAAAGGGGTGTTTCAGGAAAAGCGATTTTAAAAAAGGCAACCAACCTGTTTTCATACTTGCGTTTATTTGCCCGATAAAGCCACTGCTCTTTTTTGCAAGGGTAAATAAATACACCACAAAACCGAAACCATTACGTGCATAGCTTTGAGCAAGAAAGCAGGCATCCATTTTCGAAAAGGAATATAGGCATCTATAGCGCGCAGGCTGAGTGCGCTTAAATAGTTAGCGCAAAGCCAAACGCGCTGCCCGTCATATTGTTTTTGCAGTACATCAAAGGCTACTATTATTCGGGTTTGGGTGGTGTTGTTCCACACGGTGTGTTCGTGGCAATCGCTAAACATAACCGTTTTGCCTTCTTGCCAGCCGCGCTCTTGATGGCCTACCCGCATACCACATTCAGGAAGCCCCGCAGGAATTTTTATTCCTAAATGGCAACGGATGTTGATGTTGCTTTCGCTACTGTGGGGTAGTATGCGCCCGTTGGGTTCTAAAATAAGAACTGCGCCTAAGGTAATGCCCGGTATTTTTTGCAGTATGCCCCAGGTAATGGGTAGTTTGCGGCAGTTGGCGGGTTGTAACCATAGTGAGTTCATGAAGTAAATTTTTTTCCACGCTTCGGGGTACGACAAGCCGGGTGAGGTGGGCGAGGTGAAGGCATCGAGCTTGCCGCCACTTTGCAGAAAGCCTACAATTTCTGTCCGCATGGTTTGCCATTGGGCTTCTATGTCCTTTACCCATTCAAAATCTTCGGGGTTATAAAAACACGGCAATGAGCCGGTGTAGTAGTTTTCTTCTTTATAATGAACACCAAAAACGGGTGGCTCTGTGCTAATTTGTTGCATGGTTTTTTTAGAAAGTTACAGGGGTGCGCCAAATGTAAATATTCTGGTTAGTTTGTTTCTATAGGCATTGCGGGGGAGCTGAATTGGAATAACGGAAGAATAGACCTCTTTCCTAATTCATTTCAGAAAGCATTGTCGGTTTCGTCTTTTTTCATTGGTAAAAGCAATCAAAGAGAATTAAAGAGGTGAATTAGGAAAGAGGTCTATTGACTATTTCGTTCTTCCATGGTATGGGTTATGCCGCTTAATAATAAGTATAAGTCAACACCTGATTGCTGGCTCCGGTGGTGGTTTCTTTGGTTATTTTGCCATTGGAATCATATTCGTAAGTATAGTTGGTGGTAAAGGTGCCTCCCGATTGGGTATCGGTTTCTACATTTATAAGGTTGGTGTTGTGCTTGCCCAAAAAATCGAAACCGTTGTTGTTGCGGGTTTCTAATTTATCGGCAAGGTGGGTGTAGGTAGCTACTCCGCTGGTGCTGCCGCTGTGGTATTGGCGGGTGGTAAAGTTGCCATTGGTATAGGTATATATAGAGGTATCGGTGCCCATGGTTTCGTAGGTCATTCTGCGGTCGGTGTTAAACTGGTAGGTATCGCCTTTGCTGGTGTGGGTAGCCAAACCTGCGGCATCTAAATAGTAAATGGTGGTGTCGGATGGGGTGGTGGCTCCCAAATTGTAATGCCATTGGGTAACTTGGGCGGTGGTGTAGGTAAATACTTCTTTACCGTCTACTGTATTTTCGAGTGTGCTAATTCTGCCCTGGTCATCGTAAATAAAGGTAAAGGTTTGGGTGGTGCTGCCCGAAACCTGGGTGGTGGTTTTCATTTTGCCGGTGAGTGCCGATGTGTTGTTTTCGGTTTTTTTATTGCAGGCGGTGGTGGTGGTGAGTAGCAGCAGGAGCAAGCCGGCTATAGCGGGCAATAGTTGTTTTTTGTTTTTCATGGCAGTTGAGTATGGTGATTGATGTATAAAAATAAGTTTTTCCGCTTGTGCCAAGTTTAATTGTTGTTGAAAAATAGCGCAAAGGTATAGCCCTGTAGCATAGCCAAAAAGAATAGGGCAAAGACGGTAAACAAAAAAGCCCCGTTGCAAATTTGCAACGGGGCTTTTGAATAAATGCGGGCGGCTCAATCATTCACCACAAAATTCTGGGTTTTGTCGCCATTTTCGTTCAGCGTTACTTCAAATTCCCAGCGTTTTACTTCTACGTTATCCTCATTGTATTTAAGCACCAGCACTGCCTGGGTGCCCATAAGGGTAGTGTTTAGCGAGTAGCCACCGGTGCCGCTTACGGTGCTTTTGTTTTTGCCCGTTTTAAATTTAACCACTAAACCCGCGCCCGGGGCGCCATTATAAGTAACGGTGCCGCTCATCGCTTTTTCGCTGCCCACAGTTACATACACCACGCCCCATTCGCGGCAGTTATCTCTGCGGCTTTCATCACTTTCTTCGTTATAAAAAGTTTCCAGCTCATCCCACACTTTTTTAATCACTTTATCGGCTTCGTCTAAAATGCCTTCGAGGGCTTCCTGCGCCAGATCTAAAGCATCTTTAAAATTGCTTTGCGCATTAAACGCATTGGTAAAAGCGGTTAAAGTAGTGTCCAATTGAGCCGTAGTTGGGTTGCTCATAGCCGCGCCACCGGCAGTTATGCGCAGGGCATCGCCATCTACCAGGCGGGTGCACCACATCAGTAGGTCACTCGCTTTCACCATATCGGGCAGCGCATCGCTACCTATCGGCAGGTTAAAAAAATCGCGCTGGGCGGCTGTGTACACCCCGCGCTTTACACCAAGATTAAACACCTGAATAAAATGGCTGGTGAACATTAAACAGGTGGCTTGAGTGCTTTCTTTTAAAACCGTGTTTCCGTTGTAAGCAAAAGCGGCAGTTGCTACTGCTTGCACTTTAGCCAAAAAATCGGTAACCGTGGCGTTGAGCCGCGTGGTGGTAGCCGCAGTTAGCGGGTTGGTGCCTGCAGGCAGGCTGTCAAGTTTGTTTTTGGCAAGCGATAGGGCTTCCTGGCGCATGTCAATAGTTTCGGGTAAAATTCTTGCGATGTGACTCATAATTGTTGACTTTTGATTAAAAATTGTGGTTTTGGATAAAAACTTGTGATTTACCTAACTATGGAGAGTGAGTTTGGTATAGCAAACCGGTGTTCCATAGTTATGAAGAGTGAGTTTTGTATAGCAAATTGATGTTCCATAGTTATGGAGTATGAGTCTGGTATAGCAAACTGGTGTTCCATAGTAACGGAGTATGAGTTTGGTATAGCAAACTGGTCTTCCATAGTAATGGAGTATGAGTTTGGTATAGAAAACTGGTGTTCCATAGTAACGGAGTATCAGTTTGGTATAGCAAACTGGTCTTCCATAGTAATGGAGTATGAGTTTGGTATAGCAAACTACCTCTCCGTGGTAATGGTTTATCAATCGCCTTAAGCAAATGCTGTTTCCATAGTAGGTTAAGCGGCCACCTATAGTATGTCAAAGAGCGTTTGTAGTGGCGGTGTTCCTTATTTTGATGTTACAATTCTAAGGGCAAAAGCCGCTGAGCTGATTACGAGAAGTAATAATTTCTTTTTTTGGAAAAAGCTGTTTAAATTCGGTAACCAAAACCCGCAGGTTATGAATTACGAAGAATTCTACACCGCCTTTTTGCGCCTGCTCAACAACTTTGGAAACGAGCAAGGCATTACCCACAAACAAATAGCCGGTGAATGCGATAGGGAGTGTTCAATAAACTGTGTCAGGTTTAAAAATATAATTTTGTTGCGTTGAGTGAAACGGACTTGAGCTCTGCTGGGAAGCAACTCAAGAAGGGATAACTCAACCGACTGGAATAGTCCAAGCGCGCTGCTTTTAGTAGCGCGTT
>CANJZE010000014.1 GCA_947479455.1 Bacteroidota bacterium | reverse complement strand
TGTTTTAGTTCCTGTTGAATTTTTTTAGGCAACCCGCTTACTACTTCATCGTAACTGTGGTCAATCATCCAAAGCAGTTCTTTGCGGGGAATATTTCCGGTGTCAAAGTAAACACTATTCCACATCTTTTTGTTCATGTGGTAGCCGGGCTGTATGTCGAAGTACTTTTCGCGATACTCTTCTACCAGTTCTACGTTCATTTTTAAGTTGCAGCGAAAGGGAGTTTCGTTCAAACTTGTGAGCAGAAACATTTTCTCCATAACCTTGAACACCAATACACCTTCACCAAACGGGAAACCTTCGGTTACTCCTTTTTTAGCTATACAGTATTCACGGACTTCTTCAACATTCATTTCCCTTTGCTCATTATTTTGTCGGAAAAAGACGAGAAATCTTTTAGCGATTTTTCTAAATACTTCTTTCTATCGGCAGGTAAATTCAGTTCTTCGAGCGGGTTGAAGTTCTTGTCTACAAATTCAAAAGTCGGTTCGCTTCCGTTTTTGGTAACGGGTGCATACATCCAGTTGCCAGCGCGTTGAACAAATCGTTTGTCGCCTTCTATAAACGCTACTTGATTGTATTTATACTTCTGCATGGTTTGCTCTTCGTTGTTATACCAAAAGCTTTGCAGCACGGGCAAATTATTTTCCGCTTCGCGAAGTAATGTGCCGCCTTCGTTATCCAAACCACAGCTATTCAAAATTTCATGGTGCATGAAACGGGAACTTACGTTGTAATCTTTTGTTGCAGCTTTCTTGTTTTCGTGGTCGAGCCAGAAAAGCGGAACTTTATTTCCTCCATCGGTTACATTGCTGAAATGATATTGCCAGCCCTGGTCACCAAAGTTATCGCCATGGTCGCTGCAAAAAACAACCAAGTTGTCTTTATCCTCATGCATTTCGCGACAGAAATTATTTACATCATCGCGAATCAGTTTCCAGGCAAGTTGTTGTTTAGTGCGCAGTAAATCCAAATCGGCTTGCTTTACTACTCCTTTATCGTTCTTCAAAAAACTTTGCGACAGAAAATGAAACAGAATTTTCCATTCATGAATTTTGCCGAGCAAAGTTTTGTTCATCAGCGTAAACGTATCGGCAATGTGATACGGATAATGCGTTTCCATTAAATTGATAAACATGAAAACACCCTGACCTTTCGCGTTGTTTTCTTCAATCAATTGCTTCGCCTTAAAAAAGGAATCGTGTGAAGTTTTTTGCGCATAAATAATTCCCTGACGTAAATCTTCACTTGCTTTATCGAAGAACTGGTCTTTGGGTTTCAGAATTAATTTACGAACGCGCGGGCGGTTAAGCGCCAACACGGTTTGCAAAAGCCAACGATGTTTTGTTGGTGTGAACTGCCAGGTTTTGTGCACCTCATCAAAATCTTTGCTCACGTTAAATATATCGGTGGTTACGCTATTGGCAGTAACCATGATGGGTTTGTAGTTCGCGGTTTTGAGTTTACCAGCCAGTGAAGGCACATCATCTTTAAACCAGCGGCTTTGCGAAGTAGTGCCATGCTCGTGCGGCATCATGCCCGTGAACATACTAGTAGTAGCCGGCAAAGTCCAACAAGCTGCAGAGCGCGCGTTCGAAAACTGAATACCGTTGTTCTCTAAATACGGAACTCCAGGACCACCATCGCGGTAGACAGCATCGTAGCGTAAGCTGTCGGCTACTATTAAAATTACATTGCGGGGTTTTGCCACTTACTGAAGTTTGGGGTGGCGAATGTAGGCGTATAAACTGAAAAGCGAAATCAGAAATAGCAAATTTGCATAGCGAAAATTACGTGAGAACAGAGTAGGAAATTGGGATATTGGGAAATCAGGCCATTGGGAAATACAGTGATTGTCCTTACCCAATTACCGAATACCCTACTGCCCCAATGTCCCGTCAATACATAGATTTGCCTCGTGAATTTTTTCCGCCATCCTACTTTCCTTTCATTTTTAAAAGCCTTGATTTTTATTCTGCTGTGCTGGTTTATTGCCGACCGGCTTTTTTTACGAAACGATTTTAAAACACAGTGGATTTTTTTTCTTCAAAATGTAAAGCCGCAAAACTTTTATCTGCTGTTGCTTGCCGTTTTGCTTATGCCTTTGAACTGGACTTTAGAAACATGGAAATGGAAAATCCTGATTCGGTCGAAATCAAGCTTCGGAAATTTATTGAAAGGAATTATTGCGGGCGTTACGCTTGGTTTTGTTACCCCTGCGCGCAGCGGAGAGTTTATAGGTAGAGTAATGTATTTAGATGAAGACGATAAAGCGAAAGTTTTTTACCTGAGTTCTATTGGCGGCATTGCGCAGAGTGTGGCTACGTTGATGGCAGGAGTTTTTTTTGTAGCACTTTGGCGAACAGATGCGCTGCTGATTGGTTTGACCGTTGGTGTGGGTGTTGCTTTTATGCTCGTTTATTTTCGCTTCGATTTTTTCAATCGATTTATTTCAACTATCCCGTTTCTTCAAAAATATAATTTGGTTATTGATAATGATGCGCTACCCGAAATTGGCGTGCAACTCAAGGTATTGTTGTTTTCGTTCGTTCGCCTCGCAGTTTATCTGTTGCAGTATGTTTTGTTGCTGATGTTCTTTGGCGTGAGCGACAATTTTTTTGCGCTGGTGGTTCACACCGGAGTTTTTTTAGTGGCACTTACGTTTTCGCCCCTGTTACCTTTTCTTGATTTCAGTTACAGAGGAAGTCTGGCGATTTTTGTTTTCAGTAATTTTTCAAACAACATAATTGGCATTTTGAGCGCTGTTACTTTTATATGGATGCTCAATTTGGTTTTGCCGGCAGTGATTGGTTATTTCTTTATTTTGAAAAAGAAAACATTCTATACAAAAGACTCGGATTTCACGAATTGACACGAATTGTTTTTTGCTTTTTTATTTCCGTGTAATTAGTGCAATTAGTGTCTGTTTTTAAAAATCACAATACGTAACATGAATTTTAGTGACGAATATTTTATGAAGCTGGCTTTGAAGGAAGCAACTTACGCTTTTGAAGAAGATGAAATACCCGTAGGCGCTATAGTGGTAGCGGGCAATCGCATTATAGGTAAGGGTTATAACCAAACCGAAAAACTGAAAGATGTAACGGCACATGCCGAAATGATAGCCATTACCGCTGCCGCCAATTACCTCGGCAGTAAATTTTTAGAAGACTGTACCATCTATGTTACCCTCGAGCCCTGCCTCATGTGCGCCAGCGCTATTATGTGGGCGCGCGTGAGTCGTTTGGTTTTTGGTGCTTACGATGCCAAGGCGGGATATACCTTAACGCAAGGCAGAGTGCTTCATCCTAAAACAGAAGTAACTCACGGCATATTGAAGGATGAATGCGGACTTTTGTTGACGGAGTTTTTTAAGCAGAAGAGAGAGAAGTAGTTTTTAGAAAGAAGGTTATTTTTAGGGAGTGAAAACAAATTCGATGAAAAAAATTTTACTCCCGATTACTTCTGGATTGCTTTTATTTTTTGCAATTGCGATACCTAAAGAGAACCATCAGTTGCTACAACATCAAAGTGAGATAGAGCAACTAAAATTTGACAGGGCAAATTTGTTCTTCAAAGAAACCACACAAGCACACTCCGCAATAACTATTTGCAAAGGTGATAGTGCGCATACTTTTATGAAAGAGATGGGTGAAGATGTGAGTAGTAGCAGTAGTCAGCAGCAGTAAATACAAATACAAAAAAAGCGCGAAGAAAAACCCTCGCGCTTTTTGATTTGAATCATTAGTTGTAAATTTGAAGTATGGATAAAGAGTTGAAGAAAGAAGTTGGAAAATATTTTGTAGATGTTTCCAAATTGTTGATTGGTGGTGTTGTTCTTTCTTCGGTTCTTAAAATTCAGGGATTATCAAACGTAATTGTGATAATTGTTGGGGCAAGTGTGGCGGTGGTGTTAGCTATACTTGGTTTCCTGCTAATGAGAAATAAAACTAAAACAAACTAATATGGAATTCATACTTCTTTGCGGAATACTTTTGGGTGCAGCGATTGTAACATTTAGCATCATTCAATACCAAGATTATAAGAAATCGCATTCTTAAGAAATTTTGTTTTGCGTTGGCGATATCATCAACGCAAAAACTCAACCCAAAAGCGCGTACCGCAGAATTGCGGGACGCGCTTTTTTATGCCATTGAATCATCAACCAAAAAATCTCAAAACATTTTACTTTCGCACCCTCAACAATCATTTTCTAAAAACTAAAAACAAAATACAATGGCTTTTACACTACCGGCTTTGCCTTATTCGTTCGATGCACTCGAACCGCATGTAGATGCGCGCACCATGGAAATTCACCATGGCAAACACCACAATGCTTATGTAACTAATTTAAATGCTGCGCTTGCTGGCACCGAATGGGAAACCAAATCGCTTGAAGAAATTCTCGCGAACATTTCTAAACTTCCTGCACCGGTTCGCAACAATGGTGGCGGACATTGGAACCACTCTTTCTTCTGGCAAATTATGGCACCAAACGCTGGTGGTGCTCCATCGGGCGCACTGGCAGAAGCCATCAACAATTCGTTTGTATCGTTCGATAATTTTAAAGCAGAATTTACCAAAGCCGCTACTACGCGTTTCGGTTCGGGCTGGGCTTGGTTATGTGTAAGCGGTGGCAAGTTGGCGGTTTGTTCTACTCCAAATCAGGACAATCCTTTAATGGATATCGCAGAATGCAAAGGCACACCAATTCTCGGTTTAGATGTTTGGGAACACGCTTACTATCTCAACTACCAAAACCGCAGACCCGATTATATCACTGCATTCTTCAACGTAGTTAATTGGGCCCAAGTAGCAAAACGTTTTGCTGAAGCGAAATAATAGTTGCGGGTTGCGAGTTGATGGTTACGAGTTGGTATTTGTCATAAGAGAAAACAACTTTGTATTTTGTATTAACACGCAACTGCCAACCCGTAACCAGTAACACATAAACATGTCCAAGCATACTTCTTACCCAAAAGATAAAATCAATATCCTCCTACTCGAAAACATCAGCGATGTTTCGGTTGAAGAATTTAAAGAAGCGGGCTATGTAACCGTGCGCAAACTGAGCGGTGCTTTAAGCGAAACCGATTTAATGCGCGAAATAAAAGATGTGCATCTGCTCGGCATCCGCAGCAAAACTTTGGTGACTGAAAAAGTTTTAGCCAAAGCAAACAAGTTGCTTGCCATAGGTTGCTACTGCATTGGAGTGAATCAAGTAAATATGAAAGCCGCCACCGAAAAAGGAATTGCAGTTTTCAATGCGCCTCATGCAAACACACGTAGCGTTGCCGAATTAGTAATCGGACTTTCAGTAATGCTCATTCGCAGAATCACCGATAAAAATAAAGCGGCTCACGAAGGCATTTGGCAGAAAGATGCGAAAGGAAGTTTTGAGTTGCGCGGAAAAACGCTGGGCATTGTTGGTTACGGAAATATTGGTTCGCAGGTAAGTGTAATGGCAGAAGCGCTGGGCATGGACGTAGTTTATTTCGATGTGGAATCGAAACTTCCTCACGGAAACGCAAAGCAGGTTCGTTCGCTAAAAGATTTATTGAAACGTTCGAATATTGTAACGCTGCATATTCCAAGCGAAGTATCTACACGCAATTTATTCAATACAGAAACGCTTGCTTTCATGAAACGCGGAAGCATACTCATTAATTATAGTCGTGGTGATGTGGTAGATTTAGAGGCATTGAAAAATGCGCTGCAAAGCGGACAACTTTCAGGGGCAGCCATTGATGTTTTTCCTGAAGAGCCAGAAAAGAACGGAGCAAAATTTTCGACTGTGTTGCAAAATCTTCCGAATGTAATTCTCACTCCACACATTGGCGGCTCTACCGAAGAAGCGCAGTTGAATATTGGTTTAGATGTAACTTCAAAACTGCTGAACTATTTAGAAAGAGGAAGCACTACGGGTTCGCATTCGGTGCCGCAATTGAATTTGCAGTTGCAAGCAAAAACACATCGCATCTTACACATTCACAAAAATGTGCCGGGCGTGTTGGGCGAAATCAACTCTAAGCTTTCTTCGCACAACATCAATATCCTCGGTCAGTATTTAAAAACCAACGATGAGATTGGTTACGTGGTTCTCGATGTAGACACAGCATTATCGAAAGAAGCATTCGGTTTGCTCAAAGAAGTAAAGAGTACCATCAAGGTCAGAATGCTTTATTGATGTTTTTGTCATTCCGAGTCCCGATTTCATCGGGATGAGGAATCTTGTATTTCTCCCTTATTATTGCAATCATCATTATGGAAATCGCAAACGCTCTTCTCGAAATTCTCAAATACACTTTGCCTGCACTCATTGTTTTTGTGACTGCTTACTTTTTGCTTACGCGTTACATGCAGCGCGAAATAACCGCCAAAGCCATTGAACTGAAATTAAGTCGCGATAAAGACATTGTGCAACTGCGTTTGCAGGCGTATGAACGCTTATCACTTTTTTTAGAGCGCATCAATTTTCTCTCGGTTATTTCAAGAGTGCGCACACCAGATATGCTGGCTAGCGAATTGCAATATGCCATGGTAAAAAACATTCGTGAAGAGTTTGAACATAACCTCTCTCAGCAAATTTACGTTTCTAGCAACGCATGGAATTTAATTGTGCAGGCAAAAGAAGAAATGACAAAGACCGTGAATCTCTTCGGAACACAATTACCTTCCGATGCAAGCGCGGGACAATTTATAAATGCGCTATTCACCGGAATACAAAACGCTAACATGCCTTTACCCACTGAACATGCTCTTGAGTTTTTGAAAGCCGAATGCAGACAGTTGTTTTAAGATTTCAAAAGCATGAAAAAATTTACCACCGATAGCGGAATAGAGATTCAGAGAGTTTACTCCTTATATAAAGGAGAAGTTGGGGAGCCGGGCAAATTCCCTTTTACGCGCGGTGTTCATTCTGAAATGTATCGCAGCAAGTTATGGACCATGCGTCAGTATGCGGGCTTCTCTACTGCAGAGGAAAGTAACAAGCGGTATCATTATTTGTTGAGTCAGGGAGTAAATGGCTTAAGTGTGGCGTTCGATTTGCCTACACAAATAGGTTACGATAGTGACCATGCACTTGCCGAAGGCGAAGTTGGAAAAGTAGGAGTAGCGATTGACTCACTGGAAGATATGGAAGTTCTCTTTCAGGGAATTAAATTGGAAGATGTTTCCACTTCAATGACGATTAATTCTACCGCTTACATTTTGCTCTCCTTATATATAGCTCTCGCCAAAAAACAGGGAGCCGATTTGAAAAAAATATCAGGCACTATTCAAAACGATATTCTGAAAGAATATGCGGCACGCGGCACTTATATCTATCCGCCAAAGCCGAGCATGAAAATTATTACCGATATTTTTGAATACTGTAACACCGAAGTACCGAAGTGGAATACGATTTCAATTTCAGGTTATCACATTCGTGAAGCCGGTTCAACTGCTGTGCAGGAAATTGCGTTTACCTTGAGCAACGGAAAAGCATATTGTATTGCCGCACAGAAAAAAGGATTAGACATCAATCAGTTTGGTCAGCGGCTTTCTTTCTTCTTCAATGCACACAATAATTTTTTTGAAGAAGTGGCTAAGTTCCGCGCTGCGCGAAGAATGTGGGCAAAGATTACAACAGACTTAGGTGCTAATGATGCAAAAGCGCAAATGTTGCGCTTTCATACACAAACCGGTGGAAGCACGCTAACTGCACAACAACCGAAGAATAATATTTCACGAGTTACACTTCAGGCATTGGCGGCAGTTTTAGGAGGCACACAATCATTACATACCAACGGATATGATGAAGCGCTTTCTCTCCCAACCGAAGAAGCAGCAAAAGTTGCATTGCGCACACAACAGATTATTGGTTACGAAAGCGGTGTAACAGAAACCGTTGACCCGCTTGCGGGTTCTTATTTTATTGAAACACTTACCGATCAAATTGAAGAAGCCGCTTGGAAATACATTCAGCGCATTGATGAAATGGGTGGAAGCGTTGCAGCGATTGAACAAGGATTTATGCAAAATGAAATTGCGCGCGCATCCTATACTTATCAGCAGGCAGTTGAGTCGAAAGGAAAAATAATTGTAGGCGTAAATCAATTTGCGGAAAAAGAAGGAATACCAACGGGACTTCTTCGTATAGATGATTCAATCCGCAAAATTCAATCTGATAAGTTAGCGAAGCTTCGAGCGAGAAGAAATAATGAAAAAGTAAAGCTGAGTTTGAAAAGTATTAAAGAGGCAAGCCGCGAAGAAAAAAATATAATTCCGTTTGTAATTGAAGCGGTAGAAAATTATGCAACGCTTGGAGAAATTGCAGATTCGCTCAGAGAGATTTACGGAGAGTATCAAGGATAATCTCTCGGGTCTGCACCGAAGATCAGACCATTTTTCTATTATGAAAACTGTGTTTAAATTTTTACGGCTGCTTGTCTTTATAGCCCCCTTCGGGGGGTTGGGGGCGTTGTCTTCATGCACCAAGCACTACATTGTTACTGAATACAAATTCAAAGAAGAACGGCTCAATCCGAATTCGCCCAGCGATGAAAAGATTGCTGCCATCATTCGCCCTTACAAAGATTCGCTTGACAAGGAGATGAATGTGGTGCTTTGTATTTCAGATACCATCCTTACGAAATCAGTTCCTGAAAGTGATTTAGGAAATTTGATGTGCGACCTGGTTTTGAAAAAGAGTCAGGATTACTGCAACTGCAAGGTTGATTTTACTTTTCTAAACAATGGAGGAATTCGCTTACCAAATTTACCCAAAGGAAATATTACTCTGGGAAAAATAATTGAGTTGATGCCTTTTGAAAACCTGATTGATATAATGACCGTGAACGGAAAAACACTCGACACTCTTTTTAATTACATGGCGTTTAAAGGCGGCTGGCAGATTAGCGGAGCCCGATACAAATTCAACAAGGAAAAAGCGTTTGATGTTTTTATAAATGGCGAACCACTCGACTTGAATAAAAATTACACCATTGCAGTTTCAGATTATTTGGCGCAAGGCGGTGATAACTGCATTATGCTTTCGTATTTGCCAAAGGCAATTCTGAAAAAAAGTTTGCGCGATGCTCTTATTGATGGATTGAAAGAAATGAATACAAAAGGAGAACATATTAAAAGTATAATTGACGGAAGAGTACAGAAAACAGAATGAGTAAATTCGGAAATTAGTAAATGAGAAAATGAAACGCAGAGAGTTCATACAAAATTCGATAGCAGCAGGCGTATTGATTGGTGCAGGAAGTTTTCCGCTCGAAGCATTTGCAAAAGGGGATGCACGGAAAATCACGATTCTTCATACTAACGATCAGCACAGCCGCATTGAACCTTTCCCCATGGATGGCGGAAAATATCAGGGGCTTGGAGGTTTTGCACAGCGCGCAGTTTTGCTCAATGAAATTCGTAAGCAAGAAAAAAATGTTTTGCTTTTAGATGTTGGTGATATTTGGCAGGGCACTCCTTACTTCAATAAATATGGTGGTGAATTGGAATTTAAGTTGATGAGCGAAATGAAGTATGATGCTTCAACACTCGGCAATCATGATTTTGATGCAGGTCTCGATGGATTTGTAAAACAGTTGACGCATGCATCATTTCCGTTTTTGAATTGCAACTACGATTTTACGGATACGGTAATGGAAGGAAAAATTCAAACACACAAAATTTTCAAGTATGATGATGTTAAAGTGGGCGTGTTTGGAATTGGAATAGAATTACAAGGATTAGTGCCGAAAGAATCTTTCGGTGGGGTTCGATACAACGACCCAATTGTGAATGCGAATAAAATGGCGAAACATTTAAAGTATGAACAAGATTGCGATTTAGTAATTTGTCTTTCGCATATCGGTTATAAATACGATGAGAAAAAAGTGAGCGATATGGACCTGGCGTATCAATCAAAAAATATTGATTTGATTTTAGGAGGACACACACACACCTTTTTTACGAAGCCCGATGAATTTGCAAACGCAGACGGAGCAAAGGTTCTGGTGAATCAAGTGGGATGGGCAGGAATTTATCTCGGACGTTTAGATTTTTATTTCGAGAAAAAACGGAAAGGAATTTTGTTGCCTGGAGCACCGCAATTGATTTCGAAGTGAGTGCCTAACTAAAATATTTTATTGAAAAAAGAAGGATAACAAAATCTTTTTTTCGAAAAAATATTTACAAAAACAAACGCAAAAAATTTTTTTGTAAACTTTCTTTTCTTCATTTTCACGTTGTCTTACGACACACACATTATTTAGTCCACCCTTTAAAGAATTAGTGAGCATGAAAGAAAAATCGGCTAACAGCGTTTGGAACAGCTGCCTCGAAATAATCAAAGACAACGTAAGTGCACAAAGTTTTAAAACGTGGTTCGAACCGATAAGACCAGTAGAATTAAATGGAACTGTTCTCACTATTCAGGTACCGTCACAGTTTTTTTACGAGTGGCTGGAAGAGCATTATGTTTCGTTGTTGCGCAAAACAGTTAAACGCGAGTTGGGCAACAACGCGCAGTTGGAATACCGAATAGTAGTAGAAAATTCTTCGAACGCGAACACACCTTCTACAGTTGATTATCCGAACCAAAATTCAGGAAACAATCAGAATCCCGAAGTTGGGTTTCCTTATTTCCTAAATGGAAATCAAATTAAAAACCCCTTTATTATTCCGGGTTTGAAAAAAATTAATGTTGACCCGCAGTTGAATGCGAACTACAATTTCGATTCGTATGTGGAAGGTGATTGCAATCGCTTAGCGCGCAGCGCGGGTTACGCAGTTGCTCAAAAACCCGGAGGCACTGCCTTCAATCCTTTGGTTATTTACGGAGGAGTTGGTTTGGGTAAAACGCACTTAGCACAAGCTATAGGTAACGAAGTGAAAGCAAACTTTCCGAACAAGACAGTATTATATGTATCGAGTGAAAAATTTACCAATCAGTTTTTTGATGCGGTAAAAAACAACTCGGTGAATGACTTCGTTCACTTCTATCAATTGATTGATGTATTGTTGATGGACGATATTCAGTTCTTCGGTAACAAAGAAAAGACGCAGGATATTTTCTTCCACATTTTTAATCACTTACATCAAAACGGAAAACAGTTAGTGTTGACCACTGACCGTCCTCCAAGAGATTTAGAAGGAATGGAAGAAAGATTGCTGAGCCGTTTTAAATGGGGATTGAGTGCAGATTTGCAAATTCCTGATTTTGAAACCCGCATCGCTATTCTTGAAAAGAAAATGTATGCCGATGGAATTGAGTTGCCGCGTGAGGTAGTTGAGTTTGTGGCTTACAACATCAACACCAACGTTCGTGAACTGGAAGCCGCTTTGATTTCATTGCTGGCACAGGCTTCTTTAAATAAGAAAGAAGTTGATTTGGATTTAGCGAAGAAGATTATCAAGAACTTTGTGAAGAGCATTTCGCGCGAGGTTTCTATTGACTACATACAAAAAACTGTTTGCGATTATTTTAGTGTAAACGTGGATATGCTTCGCGAGAAGACAAGAAAGCGTATGATTGTTCAGGCGCGTCAGTTGTCTATGTTCTTAGCAAAAAACTACACCAAGAATTCGCTTAAGGTTATTGGAAAACATTTTGGCGGAAGAGACCACTCTACAGTTATTCACTCTTGTCAGGCGGTTCAAAATTTGATTGATACTGACCAGGAGTTCAGAGAAGCAGTAGCCGATATTCAGAAGAAAATTCAAATGAGTATTTCTTAAAAACAGCATTGAGTAATTAGTATTGAGTATTAAGACAATACAAATACAGAATCCTTCCCGAAAAAACGGGAAGGATTTTTTGTTTCACATTCTCTTTAAAGAAGTTTGTCATCCCGAACGAAGGTTTCCGAAGTGAGGGCCGGTCCCGCTCCTGCTTTGCGGGAGAACTTGTATTTCGAGTTCATCAATACAAGATGCTTCATTTCACAAAGCCTGCATTCAGCATGACATACCGATTTGTATATAGTTATAAATGGCTATAGTAATTCTCAAAACCTGTATGATTTCATTGTGCAAAAGGTTCGTTCTTATTTGAAGAGAAACATTTGGTGAGTCGGAAACTTTGCCTAACATTGCATTGTTATCCGAAATAATTCTCGCAGCGTTTAGTTCATTCCAACTAAAGTTTCGTTCTAAATAAAAAATCTCGAAAAGTATTTTAACCACGTGATTTGCTGCGAATGTTTTTCGTGATGTTTACCCTGCTCTTATCAATCCAATAAAAATTTTACCATTAAACCAAATAGTATGTACGACATTCTTCAGTTGAACGACATGATTCTGCCCGAGCTAAAAGAAATTGCAGATAAATTAAAAATCAAAGGAACTGACAAGCTCGAAAAGCAAGAGCTTATTTTAAAAGTGCTCGATGCACAGGCGCTTGCTCCGGCAGCCACAACAGAAACTGTTGAGCCTGCAAAGGATAAAACCAAACGTCCGCCAAGAGCGCGCAAACCAATTGACCCCGATTTAAAGGAGAAGACAGAAAAAGACGAAGACAATTTGTTTCGCCCCGCCAGTGAGCAGAAACCAATTGAAGATACGGTTGAAAAAGCAGTGGACGGAAACACAACCACTTCTACACAGAACAGTAATACCAACAACAGCGCTAACAACCAACACGAAGAACATACTACGTACGAAAACACTTCGAACTACGAGCGCAGCAGTGGCGGTGAGCAGCAGCGCAAAGGTGCCGATATTTTCAGTGTGGAAGCCGATGCTATTATAGAAGGAGAAGGCGTTTTGGAAATGATGCCCGATGGTTATGGTTTCCTTCGCTCTTCGGATTACAGTTATCTTTCTTCGCCCGATGATATTTATGTATCGCCTTCGCAAATAAAATTGTTTGGTTTAAAAACCGGTGATACCGTGCGCGGATACATTCGCCCTCCAAAGAGCGGTGAAAAATATTTTGCCTTATTGAAAGTTGATTTGCTCAATGGTCGTTCGCCTGAAGCAGTGCGTGACCGTGTGTCGTTCGATTACCTGACTCCACTTTTTCCGCAGGAAAAACTGAACCTGTTTACCAAACCAACGGAATTAACTACACGAATTGTTGACCTTTTTACTCCAATTGGAAAAGGACAGCGTGGAATGATTGTGAGTCAGCCGAAAACAGGTAAGACTACTATCTTAAAAGAAATTGCCAACGCTATTGCCAAAAATCACCCCGAGGTTTATTTGATTGTGTTGCTGATTGACGAACGCCCCGAGGAAGTAACGGATATGGAGCGCAATGTAAATGCCGAAGTAATTGCTTCTACGTTTGACGAGCCTGCTGAAAAGCACGTGAAGATTTCGAGCATTGTGTTGCAGAAAGCAAAACGATTAGTAGAGTGCGGACACGATGTGGTGATATTGCTCGATTCCATTACCCGTTTGGCGCGTGCGTATAACACGGTGGCTCCTTCATCGGGTAAGGTGCTCTCGGGCGGTGTGGAAGCTAATGCCATGCAAAAGCCGAAACAGTTTTTTGGTGCGGCACGCAAAATTGAAAACGGTGGTTCACTGACTATTCTTGCAACCGCTTTGATTGATACCGGTTCTAAAATGGATGAAGTAATTTTTGAAGAGTTTAAAGGAACGGGTAATATGGAGTTGCAGCTCGACCGCAAACTTTCGAACCGCAGAATTTACCCTGCTATTGATATTGTTTCTTCTTCAACCCGCAGAGATGATTTGCTGCTCGATAAAGATGTGTTGCAGCGCATGTGGATTTTGAGAAACCATATTGCCGAAATGAACTCGCAGGAAGCTATGAACTTTTTAATGCAGCAGATGAAGGGCACTAAAACCAACGAGGAGTTTTTGATTGCGATGAATTCGTAAGAGAACAGAACTACTATAATTAAAAAAGGCGCGAAGAGATTCGCGCCTTTTTTGTTTATATTGGGGTTGTCTTTGTTGTTGGAGAAATATCAACAAAGAAGTAATCGACCATGAAAAGAATAATTTTTTCGGTGCTTTGTTTGCAGTGTGCTTTTGTCAATGCTCAATATTATGCATGGGCGAAAGCGATGACAGGTGGTTTTAGCGAAGGGAATTTTATAACCGTAGATGCCACAGGTAATGTTTATACCACCGGAAATTTTAACGATACAGTAGATTTTGACCCTGGTGTAAGTGTAGCTAACTTAATTTCGAACGGGAGCGATGATATCTTTATTTCCAAATTAGATGTCAACGGCAACTATGTATGGGCTAAAAGTATAGGTGGGGGAAAACATGATGAAAGTGCATGTATTGCGGTTGATGAATCAGGCAATGTTTATGTTACGGGCTCATTTCGGGATACGGTAGATTTTGATCCGGGTATAGGGTTAATACCTCTTGTAGCCCATAACCTTGACATTTTCATCCTAAAGCTAGACGCTTCAGGTAATTTTGTTTGGGCTAAAAGAATTGGTGGTAATTTTGCAGACGGTGGGGAGGGTATAAAATTAGATAGGGTAGGCAACATTTATTCCACAGGATATTTTGCCGGTATAGTTGATTTTGATCCCGGTGCAGGTATATCCAACTTGGGTATTACCAATGGTCAGGGTACTTTTGTTTCTAAATTAGATTCAACAGGTAATTTTATTTGGGCAAAATATATGAAGCCCCAAACCATAGGCTACAGCGGCAGTTATGGTTATGCCATAGCTTTGGATGCTTTAGGCAATATTTATACAAGCGGGCAATTCGGGGGAACTGTTGACTTTGACCCGGGTATTGGTATAGCCAATCTGACTGGGCATGGTAACTGGGATATTTTTGTTTCCAAGTTGGATTCCGCTGGTAACTATGTTTGGGCAAAAGGCATGGGAGGGGTTGGTAGTGAAGGCGGTGCTGCTATAGCAATAGATGCATCCGGTAATGTGTATACAACAGGTTATTTTGGCGACACAGTTGATTTTGACCCGGGGTCAAACACGGCAAACATACTAGCAAGTGGCTATGAAGATGCGTTCATTTCTAAATTAGATGCTTCGGGTAATTATGTATGGGTGAAAAGTATTGGTGCAACTACTGGTCTTACAAATGGTACCGGAATAGTTATCGATACAGCAAATAATATTTATACAATAGGACGTTTCGATGTTACTGCTGATTTTAATCCTGATACTGGCATCGCATATTTATATTCCAATGGACCTCACCAGATTTTTATTTCCAAATTAGATTCTTCAGGGCATTATATATGGGCTAAAGATATCGGTAGTGTGGGACATGATGAGGGTTTCTCAATAACCATAGATGGTGCAGGTAATCTTTATAGCACGGGACTTTTCAATTTCACTGTCGATTTTAATCCGGGTACTGACACTGCATACCTTACTGCCGATACTTTAAGAAGTAATATTTTTGTTTTGAAGTTAGCTCCTTTCAACATTGGAGTCTCGGTGAGTTCCTCTATAGATGCATCGATACTAATAAAAATTTATCCAAATCCAACCACTGGTTGCTTAGCTATTATCTCAGAGCAAACCATACAAACCCTTACTATTTATAATCTTCTTGGTGAGCAATTGCTACAACAAAATATAGAGGCAAAGAACGCAGAGTTAAACATAGCCGCTTTACCAAGCGGTGTTTATCTTCTTAAAGTAAAAGGCAAGGATTGGGAAAAAACACAGAGAATAGTAAAAGAGTAAAAAGCATAGTTCTCTCCCTTAATCTCCCCGCTGTTCCAAGTCTTCCGCTGGATGACTTGGAACTTTAAATAAACCGAAGTCTGTGACTTCGGTTTAGCTCCAAATTCCTCCCCTCTCTCTCGCCTAATCTCTCCATCTCCTTTGATAAGTTGAAAGAGTTTTTATTTTTGCCGTCCTTTTGTAGAAAAGGGATAATTTTAAATACCAATAAAATATGAAACGGACATTCCAGCCAAGCCGCAGAAAGAGAGCAAACAAACACGGCTTTAGAGAAAGAATGAGCACAAAAAATGGAAGAAAAGTTCTTGCACGCAGAAGAGCCAGAGGCAGAAAGAAACTTACGGTTTCAGACGAGAAGCGACTTAAATAGTACTTCCGCTGCTAAATCGTTTGCCGGTTTTGACAGTGCTCAACTGCAGGGTAAATTCACCTTTGCCGCAGAAGAAAAACTCAAAAGCAAAAAACTGATTGAACAACTTTTTAAAGAGGGTAAATCTGTTTCCACTAACGGATTTACCCTTGTTTATTTGGTGCAGCCCCTGCGCACCTTCTACCCCGCGCAGGCGGGTTTCTCGGTACCCAAACGAAACTTTAAACATGCCGTTGACCGCAACCGCGTTAAGCGCTTAATGCGCGAAGCCTATCGTTTGAACAAACTGCCTTTCTACGAAAAATTAGCCGCGCGGCAAAAACAACTCGCGGTTATGTTCGTCTACAAAGGCAAGGCACTGCCAACTTATGAAGCTACCACCAAAGCTATTGTTCATTGCATGAACCGAATCTCCATCGCATGATTTCAAAATTCTTTTCCTTCGTTTTCATTCTGCTCATTAAGGCATATAAGTTTTTCATTTCGCCATTACTCGCTCCCAGTTGTCGATACTCACCCACCTGTTCTGACTATGGTGTGCAGGCAATAAAAAAACACGGTCCTTTCAAAGGCGGCTGGTTAACCATTAAAAGAATTTCGAGCTGCCACCCCTGGGGCGGTCACGGCTACGACCCCGTGCCGTGAATTTGTTTTTGTATTGGCTGCTACATTTTCAAATTTCCGAATTCTCGAATTCTCAAATTTCCTCACTGTCTTAAAAGTTTATAAATCACAATTCAACGTCAGCAACAATTTAAATGTGTTGGCGTTTAAATTTATGTTTACCACGGAAGAGAACTGAAACGAAATATCGGGATGTATTTACTCGTCCCTCGCTCTCGTCCTTTTATTTTATGCAGATGAAATCAATCAGAAAATATTTTGTTATCGCAATTATTGCGCTTGTTGCCTTTGCAGGAATTGCATTCACCAATACCCCAAGTTACTTCGAAATAACCAAGAACCTCGACATCTTCACCACGCTTTACAAAGAGCTGAACACGTATTACGTAGATACGCTCAATCCCGAAAAGCTGATGCACGCGGGCATTACTCAAATGCTCGATGGCTTAGACCCTTACACCGATTATATTCCTGAAGAAGACATGGACGACTACCGCATGCAAACCACTGGCAAATATGGCGGCATTGGTGCAGTGATAGGCGTTCGTGGCGAATGGGTAATGGTGACCGAACCGTATGAAGGTTTCCCTGCAGCAAAAGCAGGTTTGCGCGCTGGCGATAAAATTATTGAAGTAGATGGCAAGAGCGCGAAGAATTATAAAACCGATCAGGTAAGTGCTATGCTAAAAGGTAAACCGGGAACTGATGTGAATGTAAAGTTCAAACGCTTACAGGCCGATGGAAGCGAAGCCGACATGAGCGTGAAGATGACGCGCGAAGAAATTAAAGTGAAGAACGTTCCGTATTTCGGAATGGTGGATGATAAAATTGGTTTTATACGCCTTAGCAGTTTTACGGAGCGCGCTGGTGCTGAAGTAAAAAATGCTTTGCAAACATTAGAAGCAAAAGGAAAACTGAAAGGTTTGATTTTTGATTTGAGAGGCAACCCCGGTGGCTTGCTCAACGAAGCCATTAACGTAGCCAATGTTTTTGTAGAGAAGAATCTGGAAATAGTTTCTACCAAGGGCAAAATGGAAGAGTGGAATAAATCGTTCCCTACCATCAACGACCCCGTTGATTTAAAAATTCCGGTAGTGGTTTTAGCCGATGGCGGCTCTGCTTCTGCAGCTGAAATTGTTTCGGGCTCGTTACAGGATTTAGACCGCGCGGTTATCGTGGGTCAAAAAACTTTCGGTAAAGGTTTGGTGCAAAGCACGCGCTCGCTTCCGTTCAACGCTAAACTGAAAGTGACTACTGCAAAATATTATATCCCTTCGGGAAGATGTATTCAGGCAATCAATTATGCCGAGCGTAATGAAGACGGAAGTGTGAAGCGTGTTCCTGATTCGTTGAAGGTGGCATTCAAAACAAAGTACAGCGCGCGCACTGTTTATGATGGCGGAGGTATTGACCCCGACATTCCCACCGAGCCTGAAAAGCTGTCGAACATCACTATCAGTCTGCTTACCAAAAGCTATCTGTTTGATTACGCCAACGAGTATCGCGCCAAGCATGAAAAAATTGGTGATGCACGCACATTTACATTAACCGATGCTGACTATGCCGACTTTGTAAACTGGGTTACGAAGAAAGATTACGACTATTCAACCAAAAGCGAAAAAGTTTTGGAAGAATTGAAACTCGCAACTGAAAAGGATAAATACTACGATGCTATCAAAGATGATTTTGAGGCGATGAAGAAAACGATGATGCACGATAAGCAACTTGATTTGCAAAAAGAAAAACCACAAATCAAAAGTATGCTCGAAGAAGAAATTACCGACCGTTATTATCTGAACACCGGTAGAACCGAAGCATCTTTCAAAAGCGATAACGAATTGAAAAAAGCCATTGAGGTGATTAAGGATGAAAAGAAGATGAAAGAAATTTTAGCGAAGAAGTAAACCCCTAAATCCCCTAAAGGGGACTTTGAATACAAATGAAGAGCAAGCTCATAAAAATTTTGGTTGTAGTTGTTCTCGCTATCGGCACCATGTCGTTTGCCGATGAGTATTTCGAGATTTCGAAAAACATTGATGTTTTTTCGGCTTTGTATAAAGAGGTGAATACTTACTACGTAGATGATGTAGAGCCATCGAAACTCATGCGCAGTTGCATAGACGGTATGCTCAAAACCCTCGATCCTTTCACTAATTATTTTTCCGGCTCACAAGTAGAAACAGCCAAAATTCAACAGGGTGGAAAGTTCGGAGGTTTAGGAATTGAAATTGAAATGATGAACGGCTATCCGGTTATTATTTCGGTCACACAAAATCAACCTGCCGATTTAAGTGGTTTAAAAGTAGGAGATCTTATTAAAACTATCAGCGGAGTTTCCACCAAAGACAAAAAGAAAGATGACGTTGACAAAATTTTAGTTGGAGAGCCAAAATCGCGAATTGCATTAACCGTTGAGCGCAGAACTTCATCGCTCGATTCAAAACCGCTTTCGTTCAACATTGCCCGTGAGGAAATTCAGGAGAACAGCGTTCCGTTCTACGGCATGATTACTCCTGAAGTAGGCTGCATAAAGCTCAAAATATTTAATGAGAATGCGGGTAAGGATGTAAAAGATGCTTTCGATAGTTTAAAGCGCATCAACCCAAACATGAAAGGTATAGTGCTTGATTTGCGCGGCAACCCGGGTGGTTTGCTCAACGAAGCAGTAAATATTGTAAACGTGTTTGTAGAAAAAAATCAATTGGTGGTAACTACCAAAGGAAAGGTAGATGAGTGGAACAATTCATTCAAAACACTCAACGACCCGAGCGATACAAAGATTCCGTTGGTGATTATCACCAACTCTTCCAGTGCCTCAGCTTCTGAAATTGTTTCAGGAACCATGCAGGATTACGACCGTGCGGTAGTAGTTGGTCAGCGCACGTATGGAAAAGGATTGGTGCAGGTGACAAAACCACTTTCGTATAACACCGTACTCAAAGTAACTACCGCTAAATACTATATACCTTCAGGAAGATGCATTCAGGCGTTGAATTATGCCGAGAAAAATGCAGATGGAAGTGTGAAGCGTATTCCTGATTCATTAAAAGTGGCTTTTAAAACAAAAGGCGGCAGAGAAGTTTGGGATGGCGGTGGAATTGACCCCGATGTAAAACTTACTAAAGTAGAACATACCAAACTAGCGGAGACACTTTTTCTGCGTCACTACATGTTCGATTTTTGTTCCGATTACAGACTTACGCATGACACTATTCCCGATGCTGCAGTTTTTAAACTAACTGAGGAAGACTTCAACAATTTTGTAGCGTATGTAAAAACCAAAGATTGCAGTTACAAAACAGAAAGCGAGGATAAACTTGCTACATTGAAAGAAGCAGCTACCGAAGAAAAATATTTTGATGCCGTGAAAATTCACTACGATGCCATTGCAAAAAAATTAGACCACGATAAAGAGCAGGACATTATCAAGAACAAAAAAGAAATAGTTACCGTTCTTGAAAATGAAATTGCCGGTAGGTATTATTACGCTTATGGTAAGGTGAAGAAGAGCTATCAAAACGATGCAGAAGTAGCAAAGGCAATTGAAATCATAGGTAACCCCACCGAATATTCAGAGCTACTTACAGCACACAAGTAAATTCTTACTTGAACTAAAAAATTAAATTTTGAAACTCATTTCAACGGTAGCGCCTTTGTCGCTGAACACAATCATGTCGGCAAGTTGCATCATTAAGAACACTCCACGACCGTGAGTTTTCTCCAAATTTTCAGGAGCAGTAGGGTCTGGCAAATGGCTATAATCAAAACCTGGACCTTGGTCTTTGATAATAAACGTCAAGTTTTTTCCACGATCATCAACACTCCAAGATATTTCTACATCCTTCTTTTCATCGCATTTATTTCCGTGAATCATAGCGTTGTTAGCGCCTTCGGTTAGGGAGATAAGAATATTTCCAAACACTTCATCTCCTATATTGACTTCGCTTTTAAGTTCATCAATAAATTTTTCAACAATAGAAATATTCTCGGGCTTGGAAGCGAATTTGATTGATTTCACGGTGGTAGTTATTGCGGCTAAAGTAAAAGAATTGAATTGATTAACAAATCTCACATTTGTATAAAGAGTACAAAAAACAAGCAGCCATACAAGGCTGCCTTTTGGGTTTATACAAAAAACATTTTCTCATTTTATGGCAGAAAGTAATATAGCCGGGTAAGCGCGAACTACACCGTCTTTACTTATTGTTTTTACACGATAGTAAACATCTTTCGAAGTAGAATATTTGTCTACCTGAACATTATCGCCCTTGATTTGCGAAGCGGAAAGTTGTTTGCAACTGGCAAAATAATTCAGCGCATCGGTACTTCTTTCAATGATTAGTTGATCGTACTGGCTTGCTTCTGCCAATTGAATATGCAATTGCACATTGCCTTTTCCTCGTTGAATATCCATAGCCACTTTGTCGTCTGGCGACTGATAAGTGCTGTTAGTAGTTATAAAAGGTGCGTGAGCAAAGCTGAATCCGGCAGTAAGTAAGGTAGCGATAGTTGTAATGATGTTTTTCATGTTTGTGCGTTTTCATTCTTTTACGCCACATGTGAAAACGCTGTTGCTGATAACGGGTCTTTACTTACAATGCGTGCATTGTGATTGTAATGGTGCGGGTTTTATATCAGCAAAAAGAATCAGGGTTTCGCAATTGCATCATTAATCAGGCTCTTTGCAATTGCACCGTAATCATCATTTTCAAAAGCCATTCGTTTCACCTCCTTTGTTTCTTTCATTGCAATTCCTTTTTCGTAAGCTCTATCGTAATAATAAAGGGCAATGCTTGCAGCCGTTTCAAAATCCTTTTGCTCCAAAGCCACCAAAGCATTTTTGTATTGCTCGGTTCCCAACCTTCGAACAATTTGTTCGAAAGATTTTTTTAAATCATCGGGTGAAAAGATTCCATAGTCACCCACTAATTTTTTTACTCGAAGTGGGAGGGGTAAATCAATCACCAGCACAGGTGCTTGTGTAAGGTTGTTCCAGAAATTTAAATCGAGAAAAACTTTTCCAACACTTCGGCTTTCATCTTCCAACCAAACTCTTTTCCTATTGTCGAAGGACTTCAATTCTTCTGCCAGCAAATTTTCGAAATGCTCGGTAGAAGGTTGTGGGGCTTGCCCCAAAGCACCAAAGGCGGAACCTTTATGGTTGGCTAAGCCTTCAAGGTCAATCACCTGTTCATCATTTTTTTTCAACTCGTGCAACACAGAGGTTTTTCCACTTCCGGTTTTGCCTCCGATAATGATGTACGAAAATTTTGTGCTGATAACATTCAGCACATGATGGCGGTAGGCTTTGTATCCGCCATTCAACACAAAAACTTCGTAACCAAAAAGATT
Source organism: Bacteroidota bacterium (assembly GCA_947479455.1). Classification (GTDB taxonomy): domain Bacteria; phylum Bacteroidota; class Bacteroidia; order Chitinophagales; family LD1; genus Bog-950. Next base: position 87,244 of record CANJZE010000014.1, on the reverse strand, counting down.
CAGAAGCCATGCCATGCTGCCGCTTCGCATACCACCTCTCCAGCAATGCACAAACACTTTATTCTCTTTAACGAGAGGTTGAACGAATCGAATAAAGTCTGCCATTTTTTTGCCAACCAAATCAAGTCCAATGAGTATGGCTTCGTTTCTGCCTTGTTGCTTATAAGCAGTGCCCACAATTTTTCGTTCTTCATTATTAAACAAAGACAAATTCGTGGCGTGTAGTATATGTCCGTATTGATACTCGCCTTCGCTGCGAACATCGAGAGTGAGGTGTTCTTTGGATTGATTGAGGAATTCGTCTATAGATAACTGATGAATCATTTTCGTGATTAAAGAAATTTTTTCACGAAGCAATAGAGATTGAAGTTGTCTTTCTGTTCATTTAATTCAGCTTTCATTTTCTCTACATCAAAATTCTTCATTCGGTTTTTAGAAATTACACGCAGAGCTTTTTCAGCAAGCAGTATTTTTCTTCGCTTTGCGTTCTCTTCCGTTTTTTCTGTCGAAGAAATTTTTTCAAGTAACTCTTTCACGCCTTTCGATTCTACAGCTACTGTTTTCAGCACCGGAATATTTTCTCTGCCGTTAATCTGCAATTGATGCAAAAGCGAATTGGCTAATGCTTCGGCATCGGCACGGTCAGCTTTATTAATCACAAACACATCGGCTATTTCCATCAGTCCGGCCTTCATCGCCTGCACACTGTCGCCTGCTTCAGGCACCAAAACCACCACCGTGGTATCTGCCAACCCCGCAATTTCCACTTCGCTTTGACCCACACCTACCGTTTCAATAAAAATATAATCGAACGCAAACGCGCGCATCACTTCAATCACTTCAATTATTTTATCGCTCAGTCCGCCAAGCGAACCGCGCGTTGCCAAGGAGCGGATAAACAAATTTTCGTTGGTAAAATGAGCACTCATGCGCAAGCGGTCACCCAATAAAGCTCCGAGATTAAATGGTGAAGAAGGGTCAATCAACACCAATCCAATTTTTTTTCCTTCACCCAATAAAATTCCTATCACTGCGTTTAAGAGCGTGCTTTTGCCCGCGCCCGGTGGACCTGTGAAGCCAATCACCGGAATATTGTTCGGTTGAAGTTGCTCTAAGATTGACTCAAAACCGTCCGCCTCGTTTTCTACTAATGAAATGGTTCGGGCTAAAGTTTTAAAATCAGTAATGGAATTTTTGTTAGGCAAGAGTTTTATGTTTACGATTTAAAATTAAAATCCTTTTTCAAAGCCCTATTGTGAGCAAAGAATTTTTGAGGAGAAAATTTTTTACTGAGGAAAATCTACAATGGCTCATAGTCATTTGCAGCCTCCCTCTTTTCATAGGCTTTGTTTGCTCACGCGCACTCGTCAGCATAGGTATGATAAGTATGCTCATTGCCGCATTGCTTTTTTCAAATCCGTGGAGCACCCTCAAAAATTATTTTCACAGAAAAGACTTGCTCGCCATTTCACTGTTCTTTTGGCTCGTTTTCGTTTCGGGTTTTTACAGCGAAGATAAAGCTGGCTGGACAAACTGGGTACGCATAAAACTTCCTTACCTCGTTATGCCTATTGCCTTTGCTGCACTCAAGAAATTAAAGGAGAATTGTTTTCTACTTATTCTTTATGGCTTCATCGTCATTCTGTTCCTTGCCGCAATAGCTGTGCTTACCCGGTATTTCCTCAATTACGAAATCATCACCCAGTCATTTAGCCTAGGTGGTGGAATTCCCATGCCATATAGTCGTATTCGGTTCACGCTTATGCTGGCGTTTTCTTTTTTCTGTACGGCATACTTATACGAAAATGGAAAACAATTATTCAGTAAAAACGAAAAGTGGATTCAGATTTTTCTACTGGTGTTTACTTTTGTCGCCCTTCATATTCTCTCCGTCCGCAGCAGTTTACTGGCACTTTATCTTGGTTTGTTTTTTCTGCTATGTCGTTATATTTTTCGGAAAAGAAATTTTGTAAAGGGTGTTTTGCTTTTGATTCTCCTCTTTTTAATTCCTTACACAGCACAACGAACCGTTCCTAGTTTAAAACATAAACTCGAATACATGCGTTACGATAGTTGGGAATTTAAAAACGGTCGTGTCAATAATCTTTCTGACGGCATGCGGCTCACTTCTATAAAAGTTGGCTTAGAAATAGCGAAGAAAAATTTTTGGTTTGGTGTTGGCGCGGGTGACATAAGAAATGAAATGGAGAATTTTTATAAAGAGCAATATCCGACACTCGAAATAAACGATTTCAAACTACCGCATAGTCAGTTGGTTTGGGTTTTAGCTTCATTCGGTGTAATTGGGTTGGTAGCTTTTCTCTTCGCATTTTTCTTTCCGTTTTTCAAAAGCGGAATTTTCAAAAACTCGTTAGCAGTAATTTTATACCTCATCATTTTTTCTTCGTTCTTAACCGAAGCAACTCTCGAAGAACAAATGGGCACTGGATTTTTCCTCACATTTCTTTTGCTATTCATTAACCAATCACAAAAGGAATGAGTCAGCTATCTATTGTTATCATTACTTATAACGAAGAAGTAACCATTGCTCGGTGCATTGATTCGGTTCGTGCTATTGCCGATGAAATTATTGTGCTCGATTCCTTTTCAACTGACAAAACCGTTGCCATTGCGAAAGAGAAAGGAGCAAAAATTATTCAGGAAAAGTTTCAGGGGTTTACCGCACAAAAAAATTTAGTCATCAGCCACAGCAGCCATCAATACATTTTTTCGATAGATGCAGATGAAGTGGTTAGTGAAGAATTGTTGCACAGCATTCAAATACAAAAGCAAAAAGATTTTCCCGCAGATGCTTATGAAATGAACCGATTAAATTTTTTCGGCCCGCGTGCAATAAAAACCTGTGGGTGGTATCCCGATACGAAAGTAAGATTGTGGAATAAAAATTTAGCTGAATGGAAAGGCGGACTTGTTCATGAAGCATGGAGTTTTCTCCATTCAAAGAATGATAGAGTAATTGAAAAGCTACACGGAGATTTGTTGCATTATACCTACCAAACGAAGGAAGATTTGGTTCGACAGTCAGAAAGGTTTGCAGGGCTTGCCGCTAAAACATTGAAAGAGAAAAATGTCTTTTTCTTATTAGCAAAAATGATTTCTAGTGCTCCGTTTAAATTCATTCGTAATTATTTTTTCAAACTAGGTTTTACAGAAGGAGAACTTGGGTTCACTATTTGCTATTACCAAAGCGTGGAAGTTTTTTTGAAATATTATTACGCCATAGAACTGAAATACGCTTAATATTCCTTCTGCATGTAAGGAATCTTCTTTAGCGATTCAAAAAACGCTTTGCATTTTTCTTTTCCTTCGGCAGGGTTGATGGCGAAGTACCAATAATTTTCAAGGTCACCACCGTTCATAGCTAATTGCATAGTGCCTTGCGATTTGTGTTCGGCAATTTCCCAGTTCACAATAATTTTATAGCTCAATTTGTTTCTGTACCCAAACGGTATGGTCTTATCAAAAAAGTAGGATGCAGATTTTGTTTCCACTTTTGTTTCTGAATAATTTTTCAATTGCTCGAATGAAATACTCGTGGTGTCTTTCAAATTAGAGCCTGTAGATCCGAGTACAATCGGTCGTTGATTTTGCGGAAGAGACTGAACTGTTCGAAGCGCGAGCATTGTAGCCGCTTTGTGGTGCGCATGTGTTTCTGGAACGGGTAGAAGACAAAAAACGAAATCGTATTTAGTGTTCGTCATAATTTCTTTCAAACGTGTGGTCACCCAATTTACATTCCAAGTTGTGTCGAGTGGTTCGTGTTCATCTAAACCGTAATGCGTATCTTTTTGGTCGAGAAAAAAAATATTGTTCGTACCTATTATTTTTCCAGCATTGATGAGTTCCTGTTTGCGAATGCGTGGCAAATTTTCTCTGCCTACTTTTTCATCGGTCAGTTCAAGATTGTAATACGCTTCAGCCAATGTCGAATATTTGTAACCTCCTTCCCCATTGGTAATAACACATTGGTCAACCACGCCATTTAACTCATGCGTTACTTTGTAAATGGTAGCGGCCATTGCCGTTTCATCATCAGGATGTGCCGTAACTACTAAAATTTTAGGTCCCGTTTTTTGCGCTTGCGTTTGAAAGCAAACAGCTATGAATAGAAGTAGAAAAAAGTTTTTCATGGCGCGAACTTAATAGGAATAGTTTTACCACTAAGGACATTTAGTTTATTGAGAAATACAAATTTCCTGTTCTTATATCTTCGTTTTTTTAATGACCTTAGTGGTAAATTATTTTCGTCATGAACAAGCTCACGCGCGCTTTAAGTCTACCTCAGGCAGTTGCCATCAATACCATCGACATGGTCGGCATCGGTCCTTTCATTACTATTCCTTTCATCATCGGTGCTATGAACGGTCCCTCGTGCATCTTCGCTTGGATGTTGGGTGCTGTGCTATCTTTTGCCGATGGATGTGTGTGGTCAGAACTTGGTGCAAAATGGAGCGAGGCCGGTGGCAGCTATCAGTTTTTACAAAAACTTTACGGCAAAAAATACGGAAGGCTCATGTCGTTTCTTTACGTGTGGCAAACCATGATTCAGGCGCCATTGGTGGTGGCATCGGGAGCGATTGGTTTTTCGCTATATCTCACTTATTTAATTCCGCTTTCAACCATTGAACAAAAAATTGTTTCGGGAAGTTTAGTCGTGCTCATTACTTTTTTGTTGTACCGTAAGATTGGCGACATCGGAAAAATTTCAGTGGCAATGGGAATCATTGTTGGCGGAACTATTCTATGGCTGATTGCAAGTGCTGTTCCTAAATTTGATTCATCGCTGGCGTTTAGTTTTGGTGAACATGATTTTAATCTTTCCTCTATTTTCTTTTTTGGCTTAGGGCAGGCGAGTATTAAAACCGTTTATTCTTTTCTGGGTTACTACAATGTGTGTCACCTCGGTGGTGAAATCACCTCACCTGAAAAAAATATTCCTCGCAGTATTTTTATTTCCATTGCCATCATTGCGGTGTTGTATTTGCTGATGCAAATTTCCATTCTCGGAATTATTCCGTGGCAGGAAGCAAAAGATTCTCCGGTTATAGTGAGCTTGTATTTTGAAAGAATTTACGGAAGCGTTGCCGCGCAAGTGGCTACCGCTTTGGTTTTGTTTATTGCTATTACTTCTCTCTTCGCTGTTTTGCTCGGTTATTCGCGTGTTCCTTACGCTGCAGCGGTAGATGGAAATTTCTTTTCTGTGTTTGCAAAACTTCATCCCACCAAAAACTTTCCGCACGCTTCGTTGTTGATACTGGCTTCGCTTGCTTTTGTTTTCAGTTTGCTGTTTAAAATGAAAGAAGTAATCACAGCCATTATCGTTATGCGAATTATCATTCAGTTTATTGGTCAAAGTGTTGGTCTGTTACTTTACCATCAAAAAAATAAAGCTGAAAAATTTCCTTTTCGGATGAAGTTGTACCCGCTGCCTGTGGTAATTGGAATTTCAGTCTGGCTATTTATTTTCTTTAGTGCAGAACCAATTTATATAGCAGGAGCTTTGGGTGTAATTGCAACAGGATGTATTGCTTATGGAGTAAAAGTTTTTTTGAGCAGAGAGAAGATTTAATCCTTAAGCAGATTCGCAAACTTCCAAACTTCTTCAAACTTATTGTAAAGCGGCACAGGAGCAACACGAATCACATCGGGTTCGCGCCAGTCGGCAATTACTCCGGCTTTGGTAATTTTTTCGAATAATTTTTTGCCGTTCTTTTTTGTTTGAATCGAGAGTTGCGCTCCGCGGTGTTTAGAATTTTCAGGAGTAATTATCTTGAAATTGATTTTCGATTTCTGATTTCTGATTTCTGATTTTAGAAGCCACTCCAAATATCCGGTCAGCAATTCGCTTTTCTTTCTCAGCGTTTTCATTCCTGCTTTATCAAAAATTTCAAGCGATGCTTTATGCGCTGCCATAGATAAAACTGGGGCATTGGAAATTTGCCAACCTGCTGCTCCTTGTTGCGGAATAAAATGTTTGCGCATTTCAAATCTTGTTTTCTCTTCATTGCCCCACCAACCTGCTAAACGCGGAAGAGAAAAGTTTTTGGCGTGATACTCATTCACAAAAACGCCACTTACTCCACCAGGTCCGCTGTTTAAATATTTATAAGAGCACCAAGTGGCAAAGTCAATATTCCATTCGTGTAGTTTCAATTCTACGTTGCCAATAGCATGGGCCAAGTCCACGCCAAAAATTATTTTGTGATTGCAACAGGCAGTTCCAATTTTTTTGATTTCAAAAAATTGTCCAGTGTAGTAATTCACCGCACTAAACATTACAAGTGCTAGTTCATCTTTGTGATCTTCAATTTTTGCAACAATATCTTCTGTTCGCAAAGCTACTTCTCCATCGCGAGGCATTACTTCTATAATACATTCTTTCGGATTTAGTCCATGCAATTTCACTTGCTGTTCAAAAGCATAATAGTCGCTCGGAAATTCATTTGCCTGAATCAAAATTTTATTTCGCTTTCCTTTCGGCCTATAAAATGAAATCAACATCAGGTTCAAGTTTACCGTTAGTTGATTCATCACGACCACTTCACTTTCCTTCGCTCCTACTAATTTTGAAATTGATTTAGAAAAGAAATGATGGTAATACAACCAAGGATTTTTTCCATGAAGATGTCCTTCTACACCAAGATTTCTCCAATCTTCTAATTCTACTTTTAAATGTTGTTCAACCGATTTTGGTTGAAGCCCTAAAGAGTTTCCGCAGAGGTAAATCGCTTCCTTTCCATTAACCTTAGGAATGTGAAACAGTTTGCGGTAATCTTTTAGCGGATCTTGCCTATCAAGTAAGCGTGCAAATGCGAGAGAGTTTTCAAATTTCATCACACAAATTTTTTCTTATCCAATTGCAACCAATTCAAAGCATTCTTAAAAAGCAATTTGTCTTTCACTTTTTTCGGAGCATCAAGCGCTTCAATTTCTTCTCCCGGTATGGCTTCACCCAATGGAAATGGATAATCGCTGCCGCAACAGATTTTGTCTTCGCCAATTAAATCAATTACATACTGCAAAAACTTTGTGTCGTGAATCAGCGAGTCCACATAAAAATGTCCGAGGTAATCGCGTGGGTTTACGTTGTTGTCGAGCGCAGTTAAATCAGGGCGCACTTTAAAACCTTGCTCAACTCTTCCTATAGTTGAAGGAAAAGAACCACCGCCATGCGCAAATGCAATTCGCAGTTTTGGAAATTTTTCAAACACACCACCAAAAATCATAGAACAAATGGCGCGCGAAGTTTCAGCCGGCATTCCTACCAACCACGGCAACCAATACTTGCTCATTTGTTTGGTGCCCATCATATTCCACGGGTGAACAAAAACGGCTAAATCTAGCTCCTGCGCGGCTTCATAAATTGGAAAAAATTGTGGCTCATTTAAATTGATGTCGTTGATGTTGCTTCCAATTTCAATTCCTACTAATCCTATTTTTTTGCAACGCTCTAATTCCTTAATGGCGATGTCCGCATTCTGCATGGGAATAGTTCCCAAACCGATAAATTTTTTTGGATAGCGTTCCACTACTTCTGCAATGTGGTCGTTCAGAAAGCGAGAAACTTCGTGGCAGTGTTTGGGCTTTGCCCAATAATTAAAAAGGATTGGAATAGTAGAAAGCACCTGAACATCTACTTTTGTGTGTTTGCAATCTTTCAATCGCGCCTCGGCATCCCAACAATTATTTTCAATCTCGCGGAAGAACTCATCGTCCTTCATCATGCGCGCGCAACATGGTTTGTGATGATCGAGATGAATGAAGCCACCATAGCCAAATTTTTCGCTCCATCGCGGAAGATGCTCAGGAATAATGTGGGTGTGTATGTCAATCTTCATCTTCGCCAAATATAAAATTGAAATGAGAATAAGATAAATAGACAATAGATTTTAAACAACAGACTGAAATGTGTGTGTTGAATTTGTATTCTTGGATTACAGAACAACATCTAAAATTCTAATCATGCTCGAACAACTCTTTAACTTGGTAAAAGAAAATGCCCAAGATGCAATCGTAAACAACAACGCCATTCCAAATCAACATAACGAAGCCGCTGTGGGCGAAGCTACCAACGCTATTCACGACCATCTTTCGCAAGCAGTGAGCCAAGGCAATTTGCAAGAGATATTGGGTTTGTTTGGTAACGCACAAAATCTTACAAGCAATCCGCTGGTAGAAAACATTGTTTCGCAACTAGCCGGCAGTTTGAGTAGTAAATTCGGAGTAGATGGAGCACAAGCACAAAACATTGCCAGCTCATTGATACCTCAGGTGCTTGAAAAATTTTCAAGCAAAACTAACGACCCGACAGATTCAAGTTTTAGTATGAACGATATCATGAGTCACCTTGCCGGGGGCGGTGGAACTAGGGGAGTTGATTTCGGAAATATTGTTTCGCAAATGCGAAGAGGTGATGGTGTTGATATAGCAGGATTAACCGGCCGGTTTCTTAGTAGCAACAAAGGAAGATTGGACGATATACTGGGAGGGTTTTTAGAAAAATAATTTATTGAAAAACAGATTGTAAAAATGCTGTGATTGAAAAAGTGCAGCGTTTTTTTATTTCAATAAAAAGTATGGGTACAGTTGTAGCTTGCGCCAAACAACGTATAATTGATTTGGAAAACAATTCGGCTGTTAGCAACATTATAAGTTCCCTGACCACTCACCGTAACACCTCCGCAATCTTGCGTGTTTATTTCTACAATATTGCCTTGGTTGCTTTGGTCAGTCCTAATATTGGCATACACCGTTCCTCGACCAAAAAAATTATTGATTTCAATTTCACTCGGGTTGGTTGAATTATGAGTGATGGTAGAAAAATAAGCGGGGAAATTGGAGGCCGAACTATTACATGTTTCATAAACCTGCCAATCTTTGTACCCAGAGCCACCCAAGGAACCCGACACGTACTTGGAATTGCTTTCAACATCGCAATTAGTGCCCTCATAACCATCGGCACAAAAACATTTGCCACTATTACAGGCCTGACCAACCGGGCAAGTCACATTATTACAACTTTGTCTTTCGCAAGCCGAAATAGTTACCAGTAATACCATAACTAAAAATATTTTTGTCATCTCTTTTTTCATTTTTAAAACATTTATCAAAAACGAAAATAAAACAAGCATTCAAACAACATGAAAAATCTATTGCTCTTTTTTCTTTGCTCATCCTCCTACTTTTTGCCCGCACAACTTCCAGCGGTTTTTAATGCTAATGACCAGCCTGCTGCGCCTGATTATTCATTGTTAAAAAACTGGAGCGCACTTCCATTTCGACACGATGCGGCTGATAAAATTCCGAATGAGGAAAAGTGGGTGAACGATTCGCTAAAATCGGTGGATGTGTTTTACATCTATCCTACAATTTACGAAAGCGGGACAACCTGGAATGCTGACTTAAGCGACAAAACGCTCAACAAAAAAATTGATTCAAAGCCCGTGCAATATCAGGCGAGCGTATTTAATGCAAGTTGTCAGGTTTATGCACCACGATATCGTCAATCCATCATCAAAGCATTCTACGATAAAGAGAATGGTCCAAAATCTTTGGCATTTGCATATGATGATGTGAAGCGTGCTTTTCAATATTATCTCGATAACTATAATCACGAACGACCTTTCATTATTGCTTCGCACAGTCAGGGAACTTATCATGCAAGAAGATTATTGAAAGAAATGATCGACTCTACGAATCTACAAAACAGAATGGTGGCAGCTTATGTGATTGGTTACGCGATTGATACTGCTATGTATAAAGTGCTTGAACCTTGTCGCAATGAAACCGAAACGGGTTGCTATATCACCTGGGCATCATTCAAGAAGGGGTATGTACCTGACGGCATTGCATTATATGGAAACGTTTGCGTTAATCCACTTACTTGGACTAGTTCGCTTGAACCGGCAGCCAAAGTTTGCAGTAAGGGAGCTATTCTTCTTGATTTCAATAAAAAGTATTTGAATAATGTATGTACCGAAATTCACGATAACTATTTGTGGGTAGAAAACAGTTTACCGATTGTAAACGGTTGGGGAAACCTGCACATTGCCGATTACAATTTGTTTTGGTACGATATACGCGAGAATGTGAGAAAACGGATTGCGGCATTTTTGAAAAAGTAAAATTCAATCGGCTAATTTGTTCATCATCTAAAATCAAAAAACTATGGGCGATTATAACTTAGGCATTGGTTCACGCATTGAACATCCGAAATACGGAAGGGGAGTGGTAGTGGATATGGACACCGAATTTTATTCTGTTTGGTTTAAAGATGGTGGAGACACTCGTGGCATTGCGCGTGATTATAATGGCATAACAGTGTTGGAAAAATCTACTGCCGATGTAGTTCCTATTACCATTGACGATATCAAACGAGCTATTCGTGAAGTGGTAGATGAGAAAAGTGATTTGCAGGAAATTGTTCCGCTCGCAAATAGATGGAACAGCGGAACGCTGATTATTAAATCGGGCGATGCAAGTATTCAACCCAAAGAAATTCCTATTGAAACTTTCTTTCACAAAATTATAATGCTACGCGACCGCCTTCGGGTACTCGAGCAGAACATCAACTCGCACAAAGTTTTAACTGACGAAGAAAAGGTTGACTTGCAACAATACATCACGCGTATCTACGGCTCACTCACTACGTTCAATATTCTTTTCAAGAACACCATCGACCAGTTTAAAGGAGCAGGAGGAGAGAAGTAAATTACGAAGTTCGAATTACGAAATACGAAATTTGGAACACAGTTCAGATCTTGTCTTTGGTTTTCATTTCGTATTTCAAGTTTCGTATTTCTAATTTCATCCGTCATTCTCCATAAATTGACTTTATTATTTTCACCGCCTAAATTTTGAATTATGTACAGAACACACACCTGTGGTGAATTGAATTTGAAAAACGTTGGTAATGAAGTAACGCTAAGTGGCTGGGTGCAAAAAAGCCGTGCACTTGGCGGAATGACCTTTGTAGATTTGCGCGACCGTTATGGTTTAACGCAATTGGTTTTCAATAACGATTTAGATGCACAGCTCTGCGACCGTGCAAATAAATTGGGCCGCGAGTTTGTGATTCAAGTGAAAGGAAAAGTGACTGGGCGCAGTAGCAAGAACCTGAACATACCTACCGGTGAAATTGAAATTACTGTGAGCGAAATGAATGTAATTAGCGAAAGTGAAACACCTCCTTTCCTTATAGAAAACGATACAGACGGCAATGAAGAATTGCGTTTAAAATATCGTTACTTAGATATTCGCAGACCTAAAATGCGAGACACGCTAATGACACGTGCTGCAATCAATAAAGCTGTACGTGAGTATTTAGATTCGAAAGAGTTTGTAGAAATAGAAACTCCTTGCTTGATAAAATCAACACCAGAAGGTGCACGTGATTTTTTAGTGCCTTCGCGTTTGCAGCATGGAAGTTTTTATGCGCTTCCGCAATCGCCACAGATTTTGAAACAGTTGTTGATGGTAGCGGGTATGGATAGATACTATCAGATTGTGCGTTGTTTTAGAGATGAAGATTTTCGTGGTGACCGTCAACCCGAGTTTACGCAAGTGGACTGCGAAATGAGTTTCGTACATCAGGAAGATATTTTTGAAACCTTTGGTGGATTGATTCAGCATGTGTTTAAAAAAGTATTGAGTTATGATTTGCCTGCGCTTAAGCGTTTGCGTTATGACGATGCGTTGAAATTATACGGCAGCGATAAGCCCGATTTGCGTTTCGACTGCAAGATTGTTGAACTCAATTCCGTTTTGCCAAAAAATGAATTTGCGATTTTCAATAATGCTATTGCAGCCGGAGGAATTGTTGCGGGATTAAATGCGAAAGGTTGTGCCGCTCATTCGCGGAAGCAGACCGATGAATACACCGAGTTTGTAAAAGCTTCGCACCGCGGATTAAACGGTTTGGTTACTGTGAAATTCAACGAAGACGGCACCGTAAAATCTTCTATTGATAAATTTTTTACCGAAGAGCAACTGCGCGAAATAGGCAAAGCATTCGATGCTAAGAAAGGCGATTTGCTTTTGATTGCTGCTGATAAAACTTCGAAGGTTCGTAAATCGTTAGGCGATTTGCGTTTGGAACTGGCGAAGAAAAACAACTGGATTAAAGAAGGCGACTGGAGTGTGTTGTGGATTATTGACTTCCCTCTTTTTGAAAAAGATGAAGAGACTGGCGACATTACTTTTGCGCATCATCCTTTCTGTTCGCCACATCCCGAGGATATGCAATATTTCGACACCGACCCTACGCGTGTTCGTGCGCAAACGTATGACATGGTAATGAACGGCAACGAAATTCTTTCTGGTTCTATTCGTATTCACCAAAAAGATATTCAAGAGAAGGTGTTCAATAACTTAGGTTTCGATCCAGTAGAGCGCGATAATCGTTTCGGCTTTATGCTCAATGCATTTAAATACGGTGCGCCACCGCACGGTGGTTGCGCTTTTGGCTTGGACAGAATTGTAATGCTCATGACAGGCGGAGAAACTATTCGCGATGTAATTGCTTATCCTAAAACTTCGGGCGGCAGAGATTTAATGATGGACGCACCTACACCGGTAGATGAAAAAGCATTAAAGGAAGTTGGGATAAAAATTCTAACGTAATTTAATTTCAGTTTTTCTATCTCCTTCTTGTCTGCTTAATTTTGTTAGGATGTTGTTTGGTATGAAACAAAGTCAATACCTGAACCACCTTAGATTTTATACGATAAATAATCAAGTAGTTGCCCCAAATAATATTTCTGTAACCTTTCTTTTTAGTAGGTAAAAATCGACATTCAGAATATTTGAGCGGATTAGGAAGAATGGTATCTACCTGCTTATAAAATTCTTTCCAAAATTGTTGAGCGTATTTTTCAGAGTGATGCTGTTCGAAATATTCGCATTCCTCTCTTAAGTCATTTTCTACAAATTCGCTTATTTCTATTTGCCAACCTTCCATCTATTCGTACGTTGCATTGATTCTTCTACCGAATAAAATTTCCCTTTCTGTGCACGTTTAATGCGCGCTTTTAGATCAGCCACATCTATTAGTTGTTGATTTCCATTGAGCACTTCTACGTAGTTCATGGTTTTTAATAGGCCTAAAAGTTTTTTCCCTTCGTTCGTGTTCTTAATTTTTACCAATGTTTCCATAAGGTGAATTTACAAATTTATTTGCCTCTGTTAACCTCAGTAACTCAATTCTAAAAACTCTTTTCTGAAGTTTCAAAACGAAAGTTTTATTTCGGTTTCGAAAATGTCTACGCTTCTTCAATCACCCATCGAATATTTAAAAGGAGTTGGTCCTCCCAAGGGCGAACTTATGCGCAACGAGTTGCAGGTGCATACCTTCGGTGAACTGCTGCGTTATTATCCGTTTAGGTATGTTGACCGCAGCATCGTTCATCAAATAAAAGAACTCAATCCGTTCACCCAATACATTCAACTCAAAGGAAAAATTACTGGCTTCCGCCAGTTAAGTACCGGCAAACAAAAACGATTGCTTGCTACTTTCAAAGACGAAAGCGGCACCGTTGAATTAATCTGGTTTCAAAGCATTGACTTTATTTTAAAAACACTCAAGCCAAATGTGGAGATACTCGTGTTTGGCAAACCAAACATTTTTAATGGCGAGTTCAACATTGCCCACCCCGAAGTAGAAGTTTTTACCGATGAACTAAAAGTGAGTGGCAAGGGTTTACAGCCCGTTTATTCCTCCTCCGAAAAAGCAAAGAAAAAATATCTCGACTCCAAAGGCATTGCGCGGTTAACGCACGTGCTAGTAGCTCAACTGAAAGAAAAAGATGTTCCCGAATTTTTACCCAAAGCCATTGTGCAGCAATACCGTTTGTGTTCGCGCTTTGAGGCCATGGTGCAAATTCATTTTCCAAAAAGCGAAGCTCTGCTGCATGAAGCACAGCGCAGGTTAAAATTTGAAGAACTGTTTCTTATTCAGTTGCAAGTGCTCAAAGTAAAAAGTAACCGCAACGAAATTTCGAAAGGTTTTGTTTTTGAAAAAATTGATACCCTCTTCGACCGCTTCTATCATCAGCAGTTAAAATTTGAATTAACTGGCGCGCAAAAAAGAGTGCTCAAAGAAATTAGACGCGATTCGCTCACGGGCAAACAAATGAATCGCCTCCTACAAGGCGATGTAGGCAGCGGAAAAACAGTAGTGGCATTGCTCGCCATGCTCATGGCTATTGATAATAATTTTCAGGCGTGCTTAATGGCACCAACAGAAATTCTTGCCAATCAACACTACGAAAGTATTACCGAAGCACTGCGTGGTATGAATGTAGAAGTTGCATTGCTAACTGGAAACATAAAAGGCAAAGCGCGAAAAATTATTCTCGAAAACTTAGCCGAGGGAAAAATCCATATTCTCATAGGTACACATGCGCTCATTGAAGAAAGCGTTGTTTTTAAAAACATAGGCATGGTGGTAATAGATGAACAACATCGTTTTGGTGTGGCGCAGCGTGCAGCCCTTTGGACCAAAAACGAAAAGCCGCCACATATTTTAGTGATGACCGCTACCCCTATACCCCGCACCCTCGCTATGACTATTTATGGCGACCTTGATTTGAGTGTGATAGACGAATTACCTCCGGGGCGCAAACCTATTCGTACCGTTCACCGTAGCGATGCCGAGCGGCTGCGTGTGTTTGGTTTTATGCAAGAGGAAATAAATAAAGGCAGGCAAATTTATATCGTGTATCCGCTGATTGAAGAAAGCGAAGCCATGGATTTAAAACATTTAATGGATGGCTACGAAAGTATTTCGCGCGCATTTCCTAAACCGCAATTTCAAATAAGTATTGTGCATGGCAGAATGCGTAGTGCCGATAAAGATTATGAAATGCAGCGTTTTGTAAAAGGCGAAACACAAATTATGGTTGCCACTACAGTAATTGAAGTAGGTGTGAACGTGCCCAACGCGAGTGTGATGATTATTGAAAATGCCGAGCGCTTTGGTTTATCACAACTGCATCAGTTGCGCGGAAGAGTTGGTCGCGGAGCCGAACAATCATTCTGTATTTTAATGACAGGGAAAAAATTATCGAACGATAGTAAGCAGCGCATTTCTATTATGTGTAAAACCAATGATGGCTTTCTTATTGCCGAAGAAGATTTAAAACTACGTGGTCCCGGAGATATTCAGGGCACGCAACAAAGCGGTGTGGTCAATCTTCGCTTAGCCGATTTAGTTCACGATGCTAATGTGTTAGAAGCTGCGCGTACTACTGCACAAAATTTATTAGCGAGCGACCCTTCGCTTTCAAAACCCGAGCATCAATTGCTTTTGCAATTTTTAAAAGAAGAAACGAAAGAAAAAATTTGGGGAAAGATTAGTTGAAGACAACAGAATATTGGAATGATAGAAGAATGGATGGGCTTGAATTTTCATTCCACCATTCCAGTTATCCATTATTCCATTTTAGATAATTAGAACAAGAAACAGATTACTCGTAAAAAACTTATCTCAGAAAAAAGATTCCTATTTCCCTTTATACCCCGGAGGCAAAACTCCGCTCTTGGGTTTGGTCGCTTTAGGCATATCAGGTTTTTGCTTACCGCCTTTCGCTTTTTTATCTGGGAAACTATCAGCATAAGTAGGACAAGCAATTTTGTTTGAATTGCACGATGGCATTGATACAACTATAGAAACAGCAAACGCAAGCGCTAAAATGTTTTTGAGCATGGCCAATAATTTACTTTCAGTTTACGAAAATTGCTCCCGTTTGTTGAGTAGTAGAAAGATATTATACCGCAAAACTTTCTCCACAAGCGCAGGTGCGCGTGGCATTCGGATTAATAAACTCAAATCCTTTTCCGTTTAGTCCGTCAGAAAAATCGAGTGTTGTGTTGCACACATAGAGAAAAGAACGAAGGTCGGTCACTAACTTCACACCCTTGTCTTCAAACTCCTGGTCATCGGCATTTAGTTTATTGTCGAAATCCATTTTGTAAGAAAGTCCGGAGCATCCGCCACCATTTACGGTAACACGGACGAAATACCCTTCTTTGTTTTCGCTTGAAATTATTTCTGCAATTTTCTTTTTGGCTGTTTCCGATACAAATAGCATAGCTGTATATTTTGATGATGCGAATTTAGTCAATAATCATTCCTTTGCTGCGAATCAGAAATTTTGGCACATGAATAAAATAGACCACATAGGAATTGCGGTTAAGGATTTAGAAAAATCGAACGCGCTATTTGCAAAACTCCTCGGCACTCCACATTATAAAATTGAGGAAGTAGAAAGCGAAAAGGTGCGGACTTCGTTCTTCAAAACCGGAGATAGTAAAATTGAATTAGTTGAAGCTAGCAATCCGGAAAGTGCAATCGCCTTGTTTATAGAGAAGCACGGAGAAGGAATGCACCACATTGCTTTTGATGTAGACGATATTGAAAAAGAAACTGAACGCCTGAAAGCCGAAGGTTTTGTTCCTACAGGTTCGGGCAAACCTTTTCGCGGAGCCGATAATAAACTTGTGATTTTCTTTCACCCGAAAACAACCAACGGAGTTTTAATTGAGCTTTGTCAGGAAATAAAAACAGACGATAGACAATAGACAACAGACGATAGACAATACAAACGTCTTCATGTTTTGCACCTTAACATCTTCACACTTTTGAATACATACAAACACATCTTCTTCGACCTTGACCACACGCTTTGGGATTTTGAAACCAATTCCAAACTAGCCCTTCAACAAATTTTTACTGAACAGAAACTGAATGAGCGGGGAATTCCTGTGTTCGATAATTTTTTAGCACGTTACAAAACTATCAACGACCGTTACTGGGCACGCTATCATAATAACATGGTGACCAAAGAAAAGTTGCGCCACGGAAGATTTTACGATGCGCTTAAAGAATTCGGAATTGATGATGCTGCTTTGGCAGAAACCATGGCTCAAAACTATCTTGACCTCAGTCCACGAAAAACTGCTTTGTTTCCCGATGCCATTGAAGTGCTTGGTTACCTACAAAAAAAATATGCGCTGCATTTAATTACCAATGGTTTTGCAGAGGTGCAATGGATTAAACTGGAGCATAGCGGGCTGAAACCATTTTTTGAACACATCATCATTAGCGAAGAAGTAGGTACGCAAAAACCCGACAAGGCGATTTTTGAAATTGCGATGGAGCGCGCAAAAACCAATGCTGCGGAATGTGTAATGATTGGCGATAACTACAACACCGATATTGCAGGCGCAAAAGGCGTGGGCATGGATCAAATATTTTTCAATCCGAAAAAAAAACGTAGCCGCAGGCTTGACGTTACGCACGAAATAAATTCGTTACTGGAATTGAAAGAAATTCTCTAATCAATACTCATCCTTTTCCAAGCCAAACCAATTTCATCATAATCTTCATCGCCTAGCTCCACCATTTCGTTTATTTCAAAATCGGGTTTAAACTTTCGGTAGAAATCAAGTGTTGGATTTTTTGTAAGCACAAAAACAGCAAAAGATTGCAAGCCCAGTTTACGCAGTTCATCTATTCCATACAAAAAAAGTTTTTTGCCTAAACCAAGGCCGTGATATTTCCTCAAAAGATAAAGCGCATAAATTTCTCCCTCGGTTTTGGTTTCATTATCACGCGCTTTTCCTCCCGAAACAAATCCAACAACTTCTTCATTTTCGTTAGTAACAACTGTAATAAATTTTTGCGAGCTTGGATGTGAAAGAATAAACTTCCATCGCTCCTCTCCTTCTGCCAAAGTCATAGCATCTAAGTATACATCGCTCACAATACCGCGGTAAGTTTCCTGCCAGCTATTGTAACGAACCCACGCAATAGCATTTGCATCATCAATGGTTGCATCGCGAATATTGAAGTTTTGCATAACCAGAAATTTAATCTTCCAAAGCAGCAGCTATGGCGCTGGCAATTTCTTCGAGTTCTTCTTTTGGCAAAGTCAATTTCGGGTTACTGAAATTGATAGTATCTGAACGGAGAGGAATCAAATGAATGTGTGCATGAGGAACTTCTAAACCAATAACTGCAACACCAACCCGTTTGCAGGGAACGGCTTTGTCTATGCCGCGTGCTACTCTCTTAGCAAACAGCATCATGCCCGAAAGCGTTTGGTTGTCGAGGTCGAAAATATAATCAGTTTCCTGTTTTGGAACTACGAGTGTATGTCCTTTTGCCAGCGGAGAAATATCGAGAAAAGCAAAATAGTTTTCATCCTCCGCTACTTTGTAGCAAGGAATTTCGCCATTAATGATTCGTGTAAAAATGGAGGCCATCTGAAACTGAACGGGAGGTTATAAACTTATTTTCAAAATTTCGAACTCAATTTCTCCTCCGGGCGTATGTGCTTTTACTTTATCGCCAATTGCTTTACCCAGAAGCGCCTTTCCTATGGGTGACGAAACCGAGAGTTTACTTTCTTTCAAATTTGCTTCTGCTTCACTTACCAAAATGAACTTCATTTTCTTGTTCATCTTTTTGTTGAACACTTCAACAGTAGAAAGAATATTGGCTTTAGAAATATCTTGTTGGCTTTCGTCCAACAATCTTGCATTGGCAAGTTTAGTTTCCATTTCAGAAAGCTTCGCCTCTAAATGTCCTTGCTCCTCTTTAGCCGCATGATACTCGGCATTTTCACTCAAGTCACCTTTTTCACGTGCTTCTGCAATAGCCTTAGCTACTTCAGGTCTTCTAACTGTTCTTAAATATTTTATTTCTTCTTGAAGTTTTTCTAAACCTTCTTTGCTCATGTAAAATATGCTCGACATAAATTTTGATTGATGGTGATTATCCTTTGTGCAAGGATTAAAAATGAAAGACGCCCCTCTGTGAGAGGCGTCTTAATAATTTAGAAACAAAAGTATGAATTACAGGCTAAAGTGCAAACCTATACTGTGTGTGCCAGCAAATGGTTGTGTAGCGCGGAAAGAATAATCAATACCCAAACGCGGTCCATCTTTCTTCAATGGAGCATCGAAAGTAAGACCGGCAGACAAACCAGTGAACGCGTTTAAACGGGTGTCTTTTTTGAACTGTCCTGTCTCGAAGCGGTATGCAGCGCGCAGCATAAGCATTTCTTTCCAGCTAAACTCTAAACCTACACCATAATGATCGTAGCCAAACGCGTTGGAGGTAAAATTAGCCAAAGCAGTTACGCGATAATCCTGTTTAAAAACTTTTGGTTGAACTTCTTTTTTCTTACCCGCCCAAAAATCGTAAGCTATACCAATGTTTAATTGCGTAGGTAATTCAAATTTGTTTGAACGGTTTGATGTAGTTAACTGATACGTGCTGGTGGATATTACTTCTACCGAATTTGACAAAGCATCTCCTTTAAATTTCATAGGCGTTCCCACATTACGAAGTGACACGCCAAAGTGAACATTGTCTTTTGGTCCTGTAACATATTGCAAACCTGCATCAATAGCAAAACCAAAAGCATTCAGGTTTCCTAAACTTTCATTTACCATTCTAAACGTAACACCGCCAGCTATACTGTTTGAAAATAATTTGGAGTAAGAAATTCCGATATTCAAAAACGTGGGGCGATAAGTTCCAATTCCACCTTCAGGATTTTGTGTAGTCGTTCTTTCAACCGTTCCCAAATTAAGTGCCTGAATGGTTAAAGCAACAACATTAGTTTCCTTGAATGCCTGAGCCACTCCAGCATGAGCAATTCCCACTCCTGAGCCTTGCATCCATAATGTATAAGCCGCAGCAATTTCGGTTTTCTTTGTAAAGGCCAAACCTGCCACATTAATGCGCTCACTTTCTAATCCTTTTATATTAGCAGAGTTCATACTCCAAAAACCCGATGAGCGCGCCCATCCATTCATAAGTAATTCATAAGCCCCTGCTTCGCCTCTTCTATCAGGGTTACCTGCAAAAGTAGAACTGCTAAAGGTGAGTACTGCTAAAGTTATTGTTAGAATTTTCTTCATATCGTTTGCTTTATACTTAAAAACCGTTTCTAATTTTTACCAACCCTTTTTAAAGTGAATGAATGAAGAACAGTTGCCTGCTCTTCACTCGCTCCATTTTTCTTTTAGAAATTCGATGCGTCTGCCGGACGAACTGCACCAAACCATTTCAATGTTTTTTGACCAATGCCCGGTGCTTCTACATGGAAAAGATAAACCCCGCTGGCAATGATGATGCCTTTATCGTTTTTTAAATCCCAATCAATAGAGTTTTCAATATTTACATTGCTAACTGTTTCGCCATTGCTAATTTCAACTTTGCGACTAGTAGCCGGATCAATATCTATGGCTCTGCTTAACTTGCGAATAATAGTTCCATCAAGTGCAAAAATGGTGATGTTGCATTTGTTGGGTAAGTTGGTCACCTTAACGCGGTTACTATTTTGATCAACTTCGTATGATGAATACGCCAAGTATGGATTAGGAACAATGCGAATTAGGTCAAGAGCATTTTTAGCTACTTCAGCATTTTTTTCGGTTGCACCCAATCCTTTTGTACTAAATCTATAACGCGGCAATGAATCAGCTCCATTGCTGGCGTTAGTAGCTAATCGGTCAATAGGTTTTTCTACACGCAAGCGAACTTTAACTTCAGATGGTGGTACAATTTTGTTTCCACCTCCGTCATCTTGAAAACTATAGCCCGGTGTTAAGTAAGGCATTGCACACCACATCAATTGACGATACAACGGTGGCAAAGCAGCAGGAATATTGAAAAGTGGTAGACCACCAAGGTTTGTATAGTTAGCCAACAAAGTTTTTTGCGCCACCTCACCTTCATCGTACTTCGTTTCCATTACATACACAAAATGTTTACCTCCAAAATAAGGTGGGTTCTCAACCATTAAACCAGGGAAATATTGAGGGCTGAAAACCTTATCGGTAGGATTCCAAAGCATATCATTTCCATTTTGGCTGTTCAGATCATTCGGGCTGCTGAAATCTGTGGCCTCACCAAAGGCAATATTTAAACGCTCTCCGGTTTCTACATTAATAGCATAACCCGGGAACCATGAACGACCGGTATCGGAACGGCTTGGATCAGTTACCAGGTAATCTCTTACACTTGGGTTATTCCAAACTTTTGAAATAGCCATTCTGATTTGTCCTTTGCGTGGTTTTTTGTGGTTAGGCGAAATGTCCTCGCCATAGTTGATGGTTTCATCCTCACCAGTTTCAAAAACTACAGCTCTTGTCCACTTGCTTTTATCCGGTGTAAGAATAATATCTACACTCTGCAATCTATCCAACGTATTTTGAGGAGGGATTGATGTGGCGTAATTTCTCCACTTAAATCCTGGTTGGAAAATAAATGGCGGTTTGCCGTTATTCAAATCAGTAGTGGTTAAAGCTCTTTTAGCATAGTTACACGTTAAACAATAAGGTGCCCAAGCGCCATTGCAAATCTTCTCAAAATACTCAGCAGGGTCGCTCCATGGTCCATGAGGAAATGTAGATGGAGTTGGACCTGTATACCAACCGTTATCATCAAAAACATCGGCTGCAGCTTTTACCGTAAGTGTTTGACTAGCCGGGTCATTGTCATTAGTGCCTGAACGAATCCAGTTCGTAACTGCATTTACGCCTTCATCTTTTACAAAACTCAGCCACTGTTCGGTAGGGTTTTGAAATTCAATAGCCGAAACCGGACTGTTTGTATTGTTAGCAGCATCATACGAGCTAACCACATCATACACATATCTAGTAGGTGAATCTACTGAAGTAGGTAAATACGTTTTATCAATGTTGTAAATTGGAGTAGGCAAACCAATCTTAATAGAAAAACCATAATTAATTAACTCACTGCCTCTAGTCAAAACCATATTTTGCTCAAAAGGACGGTCAATGTTTCTTTCTCCCCAAATGGTGTCATTATTAGTTAGATCATGTAAAAACCAACGTGTTGTTTTTCCAACACGATTAGTAAGTGTATCTACAAACTGAACTTCAAAATCTGCTTCTTTTAAACTTACAGGGTCCGTTACTCTAAAGCCAATTGGGTCAAATCCTTTTTCGTATTGTAAGGTATCGGTAAACCAATTAGATGAAGCAAGAATTCTTTCAATTGTTTCGGGAGTAAGACGAAGGTTGTTACCAGCATTAGCTCTACCTTCTATTCTGAAAACATCTGTTCCTTCTCCAAACTTAGCATTAAGAATAGTTCCTTCATTGCGTGGATCAGGATTGTGTGGAATAGCTGAGTAAATCGCAAAATTCCCACGGCCTTGAATGTATGGTGTCAACTGCGCTCCTCCTGAAGGATTAGAAGGATCGTAAGGCAAGTAGTTATTGTAAGCATAGGCTATTGCTGTAAAATAATACGTTTTATGATTGACTAAATCTGTCGAATTTCCTGTAGCAAAAAGGTCTTTTGTAATCAAAAAAGAATTAGAAATTCCCGCATCTTGTGACTCTACAGCCACATAAGGAACCAGCAAACCTCCCAAAGCACCATCTTTCTTAAAGTTGATTACTTGCTTTATACCATTTTTCAAATCTACAATGGCAATAGGTTGTGCCTTTTCTAGATTGTTTAAATCAGTAGCCGAAACAGTTGGGCTGGCAACTTGATACAATCTATATCCCTCAAACGTAAAAGTAGAATCACCGTTTGTTCCGGGTAAATGTTCTACCGCATCTTTCGCATTACCATCTAATTGGTCGTATCCTTCTCCAAAATTATTAGAGCCTTTTAAGTTGACCAAATTGATAATGATTTGATTATTCATTTCTCGTAGAGAAAGTGTAGGTGCATCTGGCCCGTCCAAAATTTTGAAACAAGTGTTGAATAAACTCTGAGCTTTATCATCAGCTGGTCCTATAGTGGTAGAAAAACACGGATTAACTGCCACCCCACCCTGGGGTTGTACAAACACAACCCCTATTGTTACGTACTGTGGTTGCCCAGACTTTAGATTGAAAGGACCCGATGTTTGCACCGTTCTTCTATCACCCTCTGGCTGACCGCTATTATAATCGCTCCAAGAGTTTGGATCACATGGCTCGCCTGGGAAACAAAATTTTGTTGGCGTACTACCACCATGCCCTGTTCCCCCTTCGGTAATCGCTTCACCACAAGCCCATTTACCTTCCTGATAGTTTCTGTACTCTCTTGCTGAACCCGGATCGCTGTAACATTGAGCAGCTCCAATACCTGTGAAATACACAAACGAGGAAAGACCCAGTTGTTTGCCACTATCACTCAATGGTCCTTCAAAAAAATCAATACCCACTAATGGAAGTTCTGACCCATATCCGTACTCCCCATTGCAATTAGAAAGCGGGTCAGGTGTTGTTCCGTTGTAACAAACCACCAATGAACGAGACGTATCGCAACCTACACGGTCATTTTTATAGCATCCCAAATCAGGGTCAATCCATTGCGAGATATAAGCGTCCTTGTAATTCGTAGCCGATTTATTCGTGATTTCATACTTGTAAAAAGTCATATTGTTGATGTCATCGGTCGTTTGAAAAGCAAACGCCAAAGCATTAACCTGTACTCCTAAAGCTGTGCCGCTGGTTTGCGTGTGCAAATTGCCCTGGTCATTAAACACCCAAAAAGTCATTTGGTCAGCATAAGCTTTTGTGTCTCCGTTAATACAAGGTATAATTGGAAAATCTCCGTTTACCGGATCATAACTGCCATCACCATCAGCATCATAAAATGGAGCAAGGTTTTCGGTTATGTTGAACGTTTCACCTAATATAGAAGCATCTGCCGCCAAATACTGATTGCCTTTTGCTGGCCATGAAAGCAAACCTTTAGGAATATCTAAAACAGTAGTTCCTGCACCCTTGGTAATGAAGGCAGTTTGTGCTTTGCTAATATCAGCACCAAGCACATTAAAGAATCTGTCATACTTGTTACACGTAGATTTATCTACCGTTCCTCCTGTAAGCGGGCCCGGCCAAAAGTCATCTCCGCCTTCTCGATAAAGTTGTCCCGCTAATTTCAAATTTCCTCCGGCATCTAAACCCGAAATCCAAATTGCGCCTGCAAAAATTGCACAAACCGGTGGTGCTGTTCCATCACCCTTTGGCACCTCGTACTTAGGGTCATTAAAATTCCACCACATATCACCACCCGTTAGGAGCTTTGCTCTAACATTGTTGATATCCAAATCAAATTGAGCGGTTGGAGAAACACAATCACCGGCTTCGGTTTTGTGCGCTCCTGTAGTACTGCGGTGCTCGCGATGCACCAATTCTTTTGCGTTTGCCAAAACACCCGACAGCATCATGAATGCACAGAGAGTGAAGCTTAAAAAAATCCTTTTCATGGTTTTAAGTTTTGGTTAATTAATGTTTGTCGGTTAGGTTCTTTTATAAATTAATAGGTTCAATTAAAATCCAACTACCAGTCCCAAATAAATTCTGCGGGGTACGCTGTAATTATTTGGTGAGTTGATATAGGCGGAGTACTGATCGCGGAATGCTTGCGGATTAAGGTACGACTCGATAGCTACAGTATTAGCCGGATCCGAGAGGTAGCCGTTATCGTTGGCTGTTCCGGTATAGCGGTAAACACCTATCACATTTTTAGTGTTCAATAAATTTTGAATTTGCAAGTATATTTCAACCGACATAGCATGTTTGTCATCGTTCTTCTTATCTTTTTTGCCTACTAAGAAGTTGAAGTTTTTCCAAACGCGCATGTTCATTCTGAAATACCAAGGCTTACGCGAACCATTCAAATCTCCGGTGGTAATGGCGCGTGTGCTTCCGGTAATCAAACCTTCGGCAGATGAAAATGCTGCGGCCGTATACGGGGTTCCTGACCTTGCTTTGAGTTCTAGAGAAATTCCTGCATCTGATAAAATTTGACTGTTCTTAACCGTTGGTCCGTTATAGTCTTTTCCTACCCCATAGCTATATGTTACGTTTACATTAATTGCATGACGAGAATCGTAATTCAATGGGCTAATAGTTCTAAAATTAGGTTGGTTAGCATTCACTATGTTTAACTGTGAACGGTCATCTGAACCGGTTCCTTCGGCAAAAGTCATAGTATAATTAGCCTTCAAGGTAAAGTTGGCAGTTCTTCTCATATCAAAGTCCAGAGCAAATCCTTTGGTGGTTCCAAAGTCAACATTGCCGTAGGTCGTATACGTTCTAGGATAGGCGTTGTAATATTTTTTCAACTGAATCTGGTCGCGGAACTCACGATAAAATGCCGAAATAGTAACTGCCGCTGTATTACTAACTCTTTGTTTAAATCCTAACTCGAAGTCAATGGTTCGCTCTGGTTTAAGGTTTGGATTATTCATTCGGTTAGCTCCAAAATACAAATACTGAGTAGGGTCCATAATCACGCGCGAGTTAGGGCGCTGCGAAAGGATGTCATAGTGAGCAAAGAATAAAGCACGGTCGGTTAAGTTGAATGAAAACTGAAGACGCGGCATTACAATTATTTTGGCTTTGTAATCGGTAAAACTTCCGTTAGGATCAAACTTCTCGGGCAATTTCACATTGGCTTCCGGATCTTTTAAATAAGGCTGAATGCCTGCAGCCGTTGCCACTGTGTTTCCGCTTGATAGTTCATTGCCGTAGCGATCATACCATGTATCACCACTTCTATAGCCCGTAATTGCGGTAGGACTTTTTACGTCATCTACATAAACCGCATAATCACCCCCCATATTACTAGGGTGCGAAATTGGAACTCCGTTTATTTCGGTGACTTCGGCAGTTGTTTTTATTGGATAAAGCGAGTATTCATCTTTCAATACTTTTTGGTTAGCATCAAAACGATCAATACGAACACCCACGTTAAATGTGAGATCTTTAAAGTAGAATCTATCTGAAATATACGCAGCCGTATAAATTGGTCGGAAAGCAGGTATGGCTCTTTCCAATTCACCATCTTCGCGTTTTTTAGTAAAGAAATCGTTGAATGACGGTTGCTTAGAAAGCACATTGCCATAAGGGTCGTATCCTCTGTAACTAACATAAGATGTTCCATTATTCAAGAGTTCTTCCGGAGAAAACATGTTTAAGCTCAATTGATCAGGAGTAAGTGCATCAATATTTATTTTTTCAATCCCATTTTCGGCAAGTCCTAGAGATTTACGTAATTGTTTATCAAAGAAAGATTGTTCTGAGCCTTTGTAATATCTTTCGAATCTTACTGTGTCGTAAGTATGAAAAGTCAAATGTTGCGATTGAAATTCTGCATAGGTGTAGTCCTGACCGCCTATTCTTATAATTGGATTGAATGTATCCAATTCTGCCAGTTGCATATTAGCCAAGTTACGTGCTCCTTCCCATAAGCCTACAGGAAACGCCAAGTATTCGCGCTGTATACGTTGTTCAAATTCAATTCCAAATTCTATAGAATGTTTATTGCGACTAGGTGCACCTGGTTTCAAAATATCAAATGCGCCCTCTAGTCTTACGTGATATTGGTCATTATTACCTCCACCGTTTTGCGGATTACTTGCATCATTAATATCGAAATAGCTATAGCCAAAACGCGGGTATTGCCGACCAGTAGTGTACCAGATATTATTGGCAAAGTCAGAACTGCGTTGTCCATTAATCAATCCTTTATTCCCGTCAATGTCGCGAAGTGTTCTTGTGAAATTTGCATTGTTTTCGCCAAATGCCTGATATCTTCCATTACCGTCAACAGTGGCATCTAGAAGCTCATAATACTGACGTGTGTAACTGGTTGCGTAGGGATTTAAATTGCCTGGAGTAAATAACACAGCGGTATCCTGATATGCTTTTTGCAACCAGCCGTTGAGGATAGGATCGCTTCCTTTTTGGAAATTGCTTCCCGAAACAAATGACGGTGCTTCTAGCACATCAAACTTGCCGATGTATCCGTAATTAAACAAGTTTGCACCGTGTGTATCATCTTGGGTTTTTGCAACCAATTTCTCATAGTCAAATTGAACCGAGTAAAAAGCGTTTTGGAAAGCAGAAGACTTTTTCTTCTTGCCGGCCTTCTCATCTTCCTCGGCCTGTTTCGACTGAATACTGTGCGTAAAGCGTCCAAATACTCTCCAGTTCAATACGCTGCGCTCAGGAAAGTTATCGAAGTTTAATAAAGTGTATTGGTCAATTGAATTATGCGCTTTTTCGTACGAAACAGAACCTCCAAAAGACAAAGTAAAATTATCGGCCGGGCGAATATCGAATCGTCCGTTTCCGCGAAAATTGCTCTCTACCACGTTTGGACGAATCTTGGTGTTATACATGTCTTTATAAGTCAGGTTATCGGCTCGTAAAGAAAATCCATTGTTCACCAGATTTCTAATTAATGGAAACTGACGAATTGAATCCAACATATCCTTTTTCACCTGCCAAATACCTATAGCCGATGGATCGGGTTCTTGTTGACGCAGATACTCAAATGCCAAGAAAAACCCTAGGATAGTTTTGTGGGTGCTTTTTTGCTTCCAGATTGGACCAGTAAGATTTGCATTGACAAGATTATATCCGTAAGCGTCCAAGCCTTGGGTAGTTTGATACTCTAAACCTCCTCTAAATTCTCCTGATGGTCCCTTAGTAGTAATGTTTACGATTCCACCCGTCAAGTCACCATATTTTGCTGGCACGCCTCCGGTGATAACTTGTAACTGTTCAATAGATGAAGCTGGTAAAGTAGGTACACCTGTAACTTTTACTCCATCTATATAATACTGGGTTCCTTCCGATCTGCCTCCTTTTATATTAATGCCTCCGCCTTGATCATTTTGAAAAGCTCCCGCTGTGGTCGCTGCAATATCGGTTACGTTTTTACTTGACATGTTTGCGATTTCCTCGGCAGTAACGGTATTTTGTGAAGACGTTTTGCCCGGATCAATCAAAGGCACTTTGTATGAAATAATTTCTACCGCGTTCAATTCCTTTGAAGAGGGTCGAAGTTTCACATCAATAAAGGTCGCTTTATCGGAACTAACGACCACACCTTGTTGAATTTGTGCAGCATATCCCAGATATGAAACTTGCAAATTGTATTTGCCGGGAGTAAGGGGTTTAATAGAATAATTCCCATCAAAATCGGTATTGGTGCCACGACCTGTAGAAACACCTTTGTTGTCTACCAAAACGACATTGGCTACGGGAACACCTTCCCCGTTTTCATCTACGACCTTTCCTGAAATTTCACCGTTTTGCGCGTGAGCTACAAATAGACCTGCTACTAAACTGAAGAGAGTAAGTATTTTTTTCATACACGAAATGTATTGCGTTTATCAAAAAGCGGTCAAAAGTAATTTTTTTTGTGAAACAAAGTTAAGAGCATACGGATGCGGTGTAATGCTTTTGAAAAAAAATGACAGAATTATGACAATTGAATAATTGAATGCTCATTTCTCCTATGAGAAATGAGTTCCAGAGTTGTACAAAATCAACTTAGTGATGTCATAGAATTGTCATTTTTTTTTTGAAAACCACTACTGATGATAGCTGGCATAATTTGCACTAAAAAAGGCAACCCGAAATTCTTGGTTGCGTTCCCGATTCAGGTTTTCAAAAAAGTATTTAAGCTCATGGTCATTTTCTGCACTACCCCAGCCATTTCAAAAAAATAATTTTGCAATACTTTTAATGAAGCACTGGTTACAATTTTTTAGAACAAAAGATTACGTAAAAAACGTTCTGCTTTTCTTTCCTGCATTTTTTGGCGGCAGCTTAATCATGAGTAATCATTTGTATCTGTTATCTGCTTCGTTTTGTATTTTTTCACTTCTCGCTAGTGCGGTGTATATTATCAACGATTTGTTTGATCTCAAGTATGATAGGCAGCATCCGCAAAAAATGCAAAAACTTTTGGCAGCTGAAAAAATTTCGGTCGTTACCAGCGCTGCCATCACCGCCTCGCTGCTGTTAGCAGCGTTCGCAGGAGCGCATTTAATTTCCATCGAGTTCTTCTACTATTGTTTATCGTATCTAGCTATCAATTTAATTTACTCAGCATACGGCAAACACGTTCCGTTTCTTGATCTATTGCTAATTACTATGGGTTTTCTTTTTCGCCTACAAGCGGGGGCAGTGGTGAGCCAAACCCCAATTTCTTGGTGGTTGTATGCAATGATTGTTTTGTTTGCCTTTGGCTTTGGTTTAGCAAAAAGGTTAGAAGAAATCAATCTGCTCGAAATACACCAGGTAAAGTTTTCAGAAGTTCGTCCATCATTAAAATTTTATTCTACAGTTAATTTGCAACAAGGCATAGTCCTTATTATTTTAATAGCGGTAGCTTGTTATTCTTTCTATACATTAACCCCTTACACCATTTCCCGATTAGGTTCACCATTTGTTTTTATAACCTGCCTTCCCGTATGGTATGGAGCCTATAATTATGTTTGTTTGATTCAAGAGGGCATAAAAAGTATTGCCCCGCAAAAAGTGCTACAAGAAAATAGACGCATTCAATTATCGCTACTTTGCTGGGTAACCATGATGGCTTATTTCATTTACCATTGATACCTATGAAAAAACGCCATCCTGCCAAACTCGCCATTTTTGATTTTGATGGCACGTTGACATTGCGCGATACTACTTTTGGTTTTGTATTTTATTACGCAGGATATACAAAAGCTTTTGCTTCCTTACTTTCTATAATACCTTATTTTCTTTTGGCAATTACTGGGCAATTAAAAATGCAAGCAGTAAAAGAAAAATTTTTCGAAATTATTTTTGGTGGTTGTTCAGTTTCTGACTTACAAAAACGTGGAGATGATTTTGCGGCAAATGAAATTCCCAAAATACTCCATCCGGCAGTTTATGCCGAAATGAAAAAATTACAGTCGCAAGGTTTTGAAATTTTAATTCTTTCGGCATCGTGTAGTGTTTGGCTCAAGCGCTGGTGCGAAAAAGAAAAGGTGCAATTAATTTGCAGCGAACTAGAAATTTCAAATGGTTGTTTTACTGGTAAACTGAAAGGGAAAAATTGTTATGGCAAAGAAAAGGTGATGCGTCTTAATAAAGCTTATGAACTGGACAAAATCAACGAAGTAGTTGCTTATGGCAACCATCCTTCCGATTTACATTACATGAAATTAGCAGGTCAGGCATTTATGGTACAGAACAAAAAAGTGAAGGTGCTATGAGAAACTATCTTTTACCTCTTTTGGTTTTTACTGTTGCACTTTTATTACTCTACTTTCCGCTTCACCCTTTTAACTATTTTTTTTCGCGACCGCATGGTGATCATGCCTGGGCGCAATGCGATCGGGCTTCCGTGGCATTGAACTATTTTCAATTTCAATATTCGTTTTTTGCTCCTCATACACATAACCTGGCTTACAACTCTTCAGGTATAGCCGCTGGTGAGTTTCCGTTAGTGCCGTTTTTGGTTTCAAAAATGTATGCCTGTTTCGGATTCCATGAATTTATTTTTCGGCTCTTTACTCTTACCTTTTCATTACTAGGTTTTGTGGTAGCGTTTATGATTGCCAAAAAACAATTGAAATTGGTGAGTAGCCAGCTCATTGCTTCACTTGCTTGGTTGATTTCGCCAAACCTCATTTATTACTCTACTGGTTTTTTGCCCGATAATGTAGCTCTGACGTTTTTCATTTTCGCGTTTTATTTTTTGTTGCCGCTAGAAAAATTGAACAACAAAAACTTATTCGCATTTAGCATTTTGTCGAGCATAGCCGTGCTACTTAAATCATCTGTATTGTTTTTGGTAGCGGCAGTTTTTGTTTCGCTTTTAGTTTGCGCGTATAAAAAAAAGGAATTAAAAGGCGCTATGGTTCAAGTGCTTTGGTTGTTGATTCCATTTACTTTTTGTATTGTTTGGATAATGTTTGCGCGGCATAGTCAGGAAATTTACCACTCCAATATTTTCAAAATGAGTACTACAAATCCGCAAAGTTTTTCGTTGGCAATTGGTTA
Source organism: Bacteroidota bacterium (assembly GCA_947479455.1). Classification (GTDB taxonomy): domain Bacteria; phylum Bacteroidota; class Bacteroidia; order Chitinophagales; family LD1; genus Bog-950. The sequence continues at coordinate 56,404 of CANJZE010000014.1, read as the reverse complement.
CGGTTACAAAATGATTCTTAACCTTTCGAAAATTTATCCGCTGCCGATTTTGTTCCTGATTTTGTTTTCGCTTTTGCTTGTTCTTCGAAATTTTAAAGCAGCTGATTTTTTTCAGCTGTTTACGATTACTGCTTTTACCATGTGGTTAATCTTTTTCGTTTTAATGATGCGAAATGCATGCTACCACGGCTATTATCATCTTCCTTTTCAGTTTTCTGTGTTTGTACTTTTTGCTGCTACGGTCAAAATAGTGGAAGAAAGAAAATGGCGCATGAAGGCTGCCCCGTTTTATGTAGGGTTTACATTTTTGTTTTCGTTTGTATTATTCTCCCGTACGCTTGTAAAAATTTCAACAGTAAAAGATTTTGTGAATAAAGATTGGTATACACTGGAACCCGTATTGCGAAAAGCTGGGATAAAACCCACCGATCGCATCTTTTCAGCAACAGATGCCAGTTACAATGTTTCCTTGTACTGCATGAATCAACCTGGATGGAACTGCCCCGATAAAGTTCGGGATTCTTATAAAGTGGAAGCTTTGAATAATTGTGATTATGCCGTGCTTACCGATAGCATCTACCTCCATCAATTTGCCATTGCGAAATTTTTTACCCAAGAAATTGGGAAGCACGGCTCGTTACTTATTTACCAACTGAAGTCTAAATCTGTTTCAGCGGATTAATCAATCTTTACTTGTCAAAAACAAAAATGCCTCTCGGTAAACCGAAAGGCATTTTTTAATTCAAGTCAGTACGAATTATTGAATCGAAATCTTTTTCGAAGCAACACCTTCAGCAGTTCTTAATTGAACAGTATAAAGTCCTTTTGAAAATTTAGTAATGTCAAGCGAAGTGTTGTATAAACCAACTACATCTAATTTTTGTGAGTAAACAATTCTTCCTGTAATATCAACCACAACCATTTCGCCATTAACACGGTTACCTGCATTCACATTTACAGTGAATTGACCATTGTTAGGATTTGGAAGAACTGAAAGTGCTGCATTTAATTCAGCGTTGAAATTGTTTATTCCTGAACTATGAACACAAGGAGCACCTTGCTCTACCACATCCACATAATAACCTCCAAATGGAGAGTATTGATTTAGGTTACCATTCATTGCGATAGCCGTATCAAGCATGATAGGTGTAGTAACTTGTCCACGAAGCCAAGCTGTTCCCCAAGCGGTAAGGTTATATCGTCCGGCTGGTGCAGAAGTAGTTCCTGAAATAGTTGCACATCCGTTTCCACCACCAAGTAAGACCGCTGGATTTCTGCTAAAAGTTAATCCCGCAGGTAAGCCACTCACAGAATCAATTCTTACTGAATCAACCACAATATGAACAGCTATTGGAATAACGATAGTAAGCGTGGTATCACCTGCGTCTTGAATTTTCACTTGCAAATCTTGACTATAAGCAACTGTTCTTTCTACACAAGGTAAATTAGGCGCTGTAGGGCTAACTCCCGGGGTAGGTTGTGCACCCGGGTTAATGGTACATTGTGCATTAGTAAATCCGATAGTAGTTACTAAGGCGAAAACGAGAGAGTAAATTTTTTTCATTTTAGGTTTTATGTTTTAGTTTAAATAATAATGGGGTAAAAATAATAAGGATGTTCTATTCTATGGAAATATTTTTTGAAACGAATCCCTCTGTTGTTCGAAGTTGTAATGTATAAAGACCTTTGGGTTGGTTGCTAAGATTAATCGTGGTGTTGTAGGTTCCCATTATATCGAGTGAATGACCTAAAATTTTCCTTCCCGTCATATCCATTATCACCATTTCGCCAGTTATTCTGCCTCCTGCATTCAATTTCAATTCAAACACGCCTTGGCTTGGATTTGGATAAACCTGCAAGAGTGAATTGAGCTGCTTGCTAAAACCATTAATGGAAGTTTGCGGACGGCAAGGATCGCCTTGATTGATTACATCTACCGCCAACTGAAACATGCCTGATTGCGCTTGCACCGTTGCTAAATCAAAAGTAGTATCAGAAGGAAATCCGAAACCTCCCGGTATGCCACTTAGCGAAATTGTACCGTTAGTGGTTAACGGATAGTGACCAGTTGGATCAGTGGTGGTACCAGTAACTATAGCACAACCATTGTCGCCTCCTAGAAAAAAACCGTTAGGAGGAGTGAGATCATACACTAAACCTGTAGGCAAACCGCTTAACGAATTAATGCGCATTGAATCAACAGTAAGAATGACCAAGCCTGCAGGAAAACCAATGAAAGGACCAACATCAAATGTTTGGGGTACGTGAATTTGCACTACTTGTTGAAACGCCACACTACGCTCAATGCAGGGTAAGCTATCGGGTGCCGGTGAAAAAAATAAAGTATTGGATAAGTCAATTGTGCAACCTATGCCCGAACAGGTAACACTAATGCTAAGGGAAAAAACGGTTAGTAAGGCGTAAATTTTGTTCATATAATTTTTTGTTTTAAAGGCGGTGAAGATATTATAAAGCATGATGTTTAAAGACGGAAGACGGAAGATAACAACAGGTTTAAATTTTACCCACCATGGTTTTTGGGTCAACCCATTCGTCAAATTGTTCGGCTGTTACATAGTTTAAATCAATAGCGGTTTGCTTTAAAGTTTTGCCAGTTTTGTGTGCAGTTTGTGCAATTTCGGCTGCTTTGTAATAACCTATTTTTGTATTGAGTGCAGTCACCAGCATCAATGAATTGTTTAAATTATTTTTGATGTTTTCTTCAATAGGTTTTATACCCACCGCACATTTATCGTTGAACGAAACGCATACATCGCCAATCAAACGCGCGCTGTGAATAAAGTTGTAAATCATCATGGGTTTAAAAACATTCAATTCAAAATGCCCGCTTGCGCCACCAATGTTTATGGCCACATCATTACCCAACACTTGTGCAGCCACCATGGTCATAGCTTCGCATTGAGTTGGGTTAACTTTGCCCGGCATAATCGATGAACCCGGTTCGTTATCAGGAATAAAAATTTCACCAATGCCACAACGAGGACCCGATGAAAGCAAACGAATGTCATTCGCAATTTTCATCAATGAACAAGCAACTGTTTTAAGTGCACCATGTGTTTCTACTATAGCATCGTGTGCAGCCAATGCTTCAAACTTATTTGCAGCCGTAACAAACCGTAAGCCGGTAAGTTTTGCAATATGCTCGGCTACGTTTGCATCGTAACCGGGTGGTGTGTTAATGCCTGTGCCCACTGCCGTTCCGCCAAGTGCCAGCTCGCTCAAATGCGAAAGCGTGTGCTCAATAGCTTTTATTCCGTGGCTGAGTTGCGAAACGTATCCCGAAATTTCTTGCCCCAGAGTGAGCGGTGTGGCATCCATTAAATGCGTTCTGCCAATTTTTACAATGCCCATAAACTCTTTCGATTTTTCGTTGAGTGTATCGCGCAGTTTTTTTATGCCGGGCAAAGTAACTTCTACTAAAATTTTGAATGCCGCAATGTGCATAGCGGTAGGAAAGGTATCGTTACTGCTTTGCGATTTGTTTACATCGTCATTCGGATTCAATAATTTTTTTTCATCGAGCAAAGAACCACCCAACAACACATGCGCGCGATAGGCAATTACTTCGTTCACGTTCATATTGCTTTGTGTGCCGCTGCCTGTTTGCCAAACTACCAATGGAAACTGGTCATCTAATTTGCCCTCTAAAATTTCATCGCATACTTTGCCAATGATTTCGGCTTTGTCTTTATCTAATATGCCCGCATCGAGATTGGTGAGTGCTGCCGCTTTTTTCAAATAAGCAAATGCGCGAATAATTTCTTTCGGCATTTTGTTGATGTCTTCTGCTATTTTAAAGTTGTCAATAGAGCGCTGGGTTTGTGCGCCCCAATAAACATTAGCGGGAACTTCTACTATTCCCATGGTGTCTTTTTCTTTTCTGGTTGCCGACATTGTGTTTTGTTTTTTTGCGAGGGCGAATGTAATGGTTGACAGTAATTTGAGAAATGATTTATTTCAGATAGGCGGCAACCTTTTTTGAAATTTCCTTTTTACTCTCTCTTACATTTTATACCGAAACAGATTTGCGCGGTTGGGTTTTGCAATTCCAAAAGATTTGAAGTCGCTCATTTTTTTATCTAAACACGCAGCTACAAGTGAAATTGTTTCGAAAGACAGGAACTTTGCCTTAAGCAAAGCTGCAGTCACTTTCTCATCGCCATAATATCTGCGGCAGTTGCGAATATCCTGCACATCGCCCCGCTCAAACACGCGCTCAATAATAAAATTGGCTTTGGCATGGTAGTCCATTTTAGTATAGTCAACATCCCAAAAAATGCGGGGGTTGTCGAATGGTTTTGGTGTATCTGCCATGCGGCTAAGGTAAAATTTTTGCAAAGACATTTACCCGCTTCTCGTATTTTCAAACCATGATTCAAATAGAAACCGCGCGCCTCCTTCTTCAATCGCCACATATTGATTTGCTGCCCATGCTGCTCGATTACCACCAGCGAAACCCTGCGCACTTTGCACCTTGGTCGCCAGTGGTTGATGCTACGGATTTGGAAAATTATTACACACAGCAAATTACGCGCTATCAAAAACACAGCGATGAAGGAACGGGATTGGCGTTGTTTCTGTTTGAAAAAAATAATCGTGAAAAAATTATTGGCGATGTGAATCTTTCGAATGTAGTGCGAGGTGTTTTTCAATCGTGCAATATGGGTTACCGCTTAGATGAACAGGCGCAGGGCAAGGGTTATATGCGCGAGGCTTTGCAGCGCGTGGTGCAATATGCTTTTGATGAAATGAAACTGCACCGCATAGAAGCCAACATAATGCCGCACAATGTGCGCAGCGTTAAACTGATTCCCGCTGTAGGTTTTGAAGAAGAAGGTTTGGCAAAAAAGTATTTGAAAATAAATGGCGAATGGGAAAACCACTTGCATTATGCTGTGCTGAATGAAAAAATGGAGGAGTGAGATTTTAATTCCTACATTTATTAAATGAAATTCTTTTACCGAAAATTTCTTGCTGCGTTTGTGTTTTTGTTTTTTGCTTTTAATGCAAAGGCGGTGAATGATACGCTTACCATTAGGCAGACGTTTGATTTGAAAGTTGGAGATACGCTTGTTTATAGAGTTTATGAATTTGTAGACTTTTACTCATCAGGATTTGGTGTTGTAAGAATTTATACTGAGTCGCGTGTGGGATTTACTATTATATCCAAAGTAATTTCAGGAGATACAATGAACTTAAATTTTAGATGTTTGTCATTAAATGTAGTTCATGAGGATTCCTCCTCCATCGAAAATATTGATTCTTCAATAACACTTTATCAAGGTCCCATAAAAAACGTTTATGAAAGCTGTTCCTTTTTCGGAATTTATGGACTTGATTCTTTCGCTGTCTATCCGGTTGAGTTTTCTTCGGGATTTAAAATGGACTCATTAAAAAGCAATACTCGACATTTTGCATATTTTGAAGCAGATGAAACCATTACTTATATAGAGAAGATAGGTTTGTTCAGTTATGAAATTATTGGTTGGGCTGATGGTTTTCCCGGCACGCCAGGTGGACATGGGGCCCAATTAATTTTTTACAAATCCGATTCTACAACTTGGATTGATTCAGCAAGGTATTTCTACACCGGCATTTCCGAACCAACCACTTCTCTTTCTTTCCACCTCTTCCCCAACCCTACCAACGATGAGTTAACTGTTACTACCGATGCAGAAGGCGTTTACAGCGTTTCGATTTATGATGTAACGGGAAATTGTGTAGCCGCCCCTAAAAACTTTTCTACTAACTTGGTTCACATAAAAGTTAATCATCTTCCCCAAGGTTACTACTACCTTAAACTTACAGACGAACACAACAACAATACTACGAAGGGATTTGTGATTAGTCGGTAATTTTCTAATCTTCCAACACTATATCAAACTGAACCAAATCAATAAAGTCTTTCACGCGCTCTTCAATATCGTGGTGAGTAAGCGTGCGAATTCTTTCGGCACCAAATTTTTCTACACAGAAACTTGCCATAGCACTGCCATAAATAATTGCACGCTTCATGTTTTCGAAACTAATGTCGCGGCTCTTGTCAATGTAACCGCAGAAACCACCCGCAAACGTATCGCCTGCACCGGTTGGGTCAAACACTTCTTCGAGCGGAAGAGCCGGAGCAAAAAACACTTGGTTTTCATGAAACAACAAAGCTCCATGTTCGCCTTTTTTAATGATGAGATATTTAGGTCCCCACTTCAAAATTTTCTTGGCTGCTTTTACTAAAGAATATTCGCCCGAAAGTTCACGCGCCTCAGCATCGTTAATAGCGAGCACATCTATCTTCAGCATTACCTCGCGTAGTTTACCAATGAATGCAGGAGTCATCCAAAAGTTCATGGTATCCAACACTACTAATTTCGGGCGCTTAGGCAATTGCTCAATAACTTTCATTTGCAAATTAGGGTCAATGTTGCCCAGCAAAAGAATATCGCTGTCGTAATAGCTTTCAGGAATAACAGGATTGAATTCTAACAGCACATTTAAATCAGTAACGAGTGTATCTCGGCTGTTCATATCCAAATGATATTTGCCGCTCCAGAAAAAACTTTTCTTGCCTTCTTTAATTTCAATACCGGTAGTATCTACTCCGCGTTTGCGCAGGGCTTCCAGTTCAGGCATATCAAAATCATCACCAATCACCGAAACAATATTCACCTTCTTGCTAAAGTACGAAGCACTCCACGCAATATACGTAGCAGCACCGCCTACAATTTTATCGGTTTTACCAAAAGGAGTTTCAATAGCATCAAAGGCAACGGTTCCTACTGTGAGAAGAGACATGTGATTGGTTGATTATTGATTAGTTAATTGTTGACAGATTACGGAGTGAATTTAATTCTGAAATTTAAAATTGTTTCATCCCGTTTTTCTTAGCCGGGCGTTAATCGGTGTTCTTAAATCAAAAATAAGAAGAGCCGAAGTAAATTACTTCGGCTCCTGCTCCCCCTCCTGGGCTCGAACCAGGGACCCCAAGATTAACAGTCTTGTGCTCTAACCAGCTGAGCTAAGGAGGAATGTTTTCCATCTGTTTGTTTTCGGCAACCAGCCGGAAAACTTCCTTTCTTCTCACTCATGTTGACTATAACACCTGCGTTTGGAGTTGTAACCTTACTTTAAGGGACGGCAAATGTAAATTTCTTTCGAAATTTTGCCAATATCACCCAAAGTTTTTTCGATGAATTTTACTGAACTGAAAATTTTGTATGAAGATAAACAGCTTATTGCTGTCAATAAACCGCATGGAATTGTAACGGAGCATGAGCCGCATTTAAAATATTCGGTAGAGTCGCTTGCGTTGCAATTCATACGCGCCAGAGAGAAGTATCCGCAGAAATGTTTTATAGGAGTACCACATCGTTTAGATAGACCTGTGAGTGGAGTTGTTCTGTTTGCAAAAAAGAAAAGTGTTTTAAAAATGCTGGTCGAAACGTTTTCGAAACGGCAATTGTATAAAACCTATTTAGCCATTGTAGAAAATCGTCCGCCAAAAGACGAAGATGATTTAGTGAACTGGTTAGTGAAAGATACCATTCTGCGAAAAGCAATTCTGCATCCAACGCAAGTAAGAGATTCGGTGCGTGCAGTGCTTCGTTATAAATTCATAGCGCAAAATGAATTGGGTTCGTTGCTTCAGGTAAAACTCATCACCGGAAAATTTCATCAGATACGCGCACAGCTATCGAATATCGGTTGTCCGATTATTGGTGATGCTCATTATGGTTCAACAAAAACTTATGCAGAGAATGCAGTTTGTCTTCACGCAAGGAGTTTGGACTTAACTCATCCAATTGCGAATGAAGCAATGAGAATTATTGCAGAAGTTCCTGATGATGAAATCTGGAATTCGTTTAGAGACTACTTAAACTAAATAGAGAAAAATGTCATCCTAATGCTTCGACAAGCTCAGCATGACAAAGTAGTCTGTCACCTTGAGCCTGTCTAAAGGTCGACAGGCTCAGCGTGACGTGCTTTTTATTCCTTAAAGAATTTCACAATCGTCTCTCTAGTTTCCAAAGGCATTTCCATCATAGGGCAATGACCGCAACTGTCAAACAAAACGAGTTCGCTTCCTTTTATATCGCGCTGAAAACGATAAGCATGTTCCAGCGGAATTATTTCGTCCTGCTTTCCCCAAACAATTAATGTAGGGCAATGCACATTTTGAATCCATGCACTATCTGCAAACTGTTGTGAACGCGCCATGTTGAGCATGTGCTTGATATTTCCCTCGCGATTGGTGAAATGATTATTGAGTTCAACTACTTCGGATTCAATTTTTTCATCGCGGTAATAACTTTTTGCTGCACCGCTCTCACTCATAAATAAAGGCATGCCACGGTCAAACATTGTAGCTACCGATTTGTACTTGAACATGGCAAGTTTAGCGGCTACATCTTTAGTATCGTAACCTGCAGGATCAAGCAAAACAATCTTCTTCACTTTCTCCGGATGGTCAGCAGCCATGAGCCATGTCATTCCGCCACCCATTGAATTACCTATTACATAAACCGAATCGAGATGAAGTGTATCGAGAATGTAACCGAGATACTCTTTGTAATCAGCTACATAGTTTTCGTTTTCCGTTGTTGTTGGAAAATCCGAAAGACCAAAGCCGGGTAAGTCAACGCGAATAACGCGATAGTCGTTTTTCATTAAATCTGCCAGCTTTTGAAAATTAGCATACGAGCCACCAAAGCCGTGAATCATGAGCACCGGGAAACCACCGCCTTCATCAGTGTAATGAATCTCCGCATCGCGCCATTGAATAAAATGCGAATCGGGTTTCGATAGTTCCGTCTTTGCTTTATCCTTACCTATAATTTTGTTTGGACGCAGAAAAACAACGCCCACAGGAATCAGCAGTAAAATGAGAATGGCAATAAGAAGAACGCGGAAAATTTTTTTCATGTAATTATTTTATGAGGAAATTATTTATCGAACCAAACTTCTCTAAAGCTGCGATACTCCATTCCGTTATTGCTGAAGTTCTTTACATAGGGTTGAATCAATCTGCGGTTCATGGAATAATAAATGAGCAACACAGGTGCATCGTCCACAATCATCTGGTCGAGTTGCGCATAAATTTTATTTCGCTCTTCTGCATTTACAGTCACCAATGCCTTCTCATAAAGCGCATCAAAAGTTTTGTTGACGTAACGTGTAGGATTGGTGTAAGCCGCTTCTTCCATCGTCTTCGGAACATTCTTTCCGTAAAAAAGATTTAAGAAATTATTCGGATCAGGATAATCAGCCACCCAACCAAAACGCCAGAAATTTGTTTTACCGGTTTCTACATTGTTGGTATGCTGTGCCCAAACCACTTGTGTAAGTTCTACTTCAATGTTCAAATTTTCGGTAAGCATTTTTTTGATGGCTTCTGCCACATCTAAATTTCTTCCTCCTCCGCTATTGGTTTCTAAGGTAATTTTGGGAAATCCTTTTCCGTTCGGATAACCCGCCTTGGCTAAATATTCTTTTGCCTTTGCCGCGTCAAACGTGTAACCCTTTACCAGGGAATTATCGTAACCCGGCATCCCGAGCGGAATAAACCCATTTAATGCAGGAACACCTTCTCCCTTCGCGGTATAGTCAGCAATTTTTTTGCGGTCGATGGCATAGTTAAAGGCTAAACGCACATTTTTATTTCCGGTAATTTTATCGGGAACTAAAAAACCATAAAACTGTGTGGCGAATTCCGGAATGTTTTGCAGCACAAATTTTTTGTAATCGCCTTTGAGTTGTTTGTTGTTATCTAAAATTTCATCAATCATAGAAAACGGTAAACGGTATTTCATTTCTAAATTTCCTTTTACCAACTCCAGCATTTCGGTTTTATCTTCTTTTATAAAACTAATCTTAATCCCATCAAGATATGGCAATTGATTTCCGTATTCATCGCTGCCCCAATATTTCTCGTTACGGGTAAGAATCACCGCTTCATCCTGCTTCAATGCTTTCAGCAGAAATGGTCCGGTGCCAACTGTATGAAAAAGAATATCGCCTTTATATTTCTCTACTGCTTCCTTTGGAATTACAGAAACAAATGGCAGCGCTAAGCGACTGAGTAAATCGGTTGTTGGTTTGGTTAACGAAAGTTGAAGAGTAGAGTCGTTTAGCGCTTTCACACCAAGTTCTACAGACTTATCATCTTTATTTTTTTCACGAGCTGCGTATACCTCTTTAGCTCCCTTAATTACATCACGAAAAAAACTGTACCCCTGATTTTTACTGTCAGGCGTACAAAGTAAATCAAAGCAGTAAACAAAGTCCTGAGCGTTTACCGTTCGCCCTTTGCCATTGGCAAAACACGGGTCGTCATGAAAAGTAACTCCGCGCTCTAAATGAAAGGTGTAGACGGTAGCATCACTGTTCACTTCCCAACTTTTTGCCAGCAAGGGTTCAATGCTTAAATCCTTTGTATTGAAGTGTACCAAACCTTCGTAAATCTGTGTAACAATTCTATGGCCTGTTACTTCTGTTACCGAAAGCGGATAAATGCTTTTGAGGTATTCCACTTCATTGTATCGCATAGTGCCTCCATATTTCACACCGCCTTTTGCATCGCGGTGTTGCGTATCGGTTTTTTTATTGCTGCTGCCGCACGAAATAAAAATGAGCGAACAAAGAATTGCGAGAGAAAGTAGCTGCCTCATAAAAATGATTTTGAGGCGCGAATTTATAGATGTTGACCGCGTTTACTAATGTTTGAGAAAATTAAAAGTGGTCGGCTAAATGCTTGTGTAAAATTTCCATTAGCATTTCATGCGATAGTGGTTTGTGGTAAAATCCGCTTACATCAGCAATTGTTTTAGCTCGTTCCAAATCAATAGGATCAATGGATGCACTCAACATTACAATGGTGTATTTTTTTCGGTTCACTTCGGGAAGCAGTAAATATTCTTTTAAAAAAGTCCACCCATCGGGTGGAGGCATATGCAAGTCAAGCAGGATTAAACTGTTTTTTTCAAAACCCTTTTCGCGTCCTTCATAAACTATTGATTGCGAAACAAAATCTAATGCCTTAACTCCGGTTTGAAAAACATGTATATGCTCACAGCATTCTGCATCGCGAATGATGGTTTCATTCAAAAAGTTAGTGATGGAATCATCGTCAATAAGAATAATGCTGCTCAATCTCTTCATCGTAAATAATTAATGCAAGTTTAACCCTGCCTCACAAAAAAAAGCGCTATTAAACTGCTGGTGTGGTGTTCAAAATAATTCAACGAATTAAATGGCAGAATGTTCACTTGCATAAAAGCGAAATAAAAAATAAGCCGCAACAGCATCGAGTAAATGCCACATCGCATGGCCTTGTATGAGAGAGCCTGGATCGCAAAGCGGGCTGGTGTCTTTCCAAATGTTCCAAATAAAAAAAGCGAGAAGAAGAAAACCTAAGCTGTAGTATCCGTATTTTCTTTCGAGTGTAATTTTGCGCACGTAACTATTCAGCATTTCAAAAACACAACTAACTGTAAGTAAGAATGCAAAGATGGCGTTACCTGCATAATCAATAATAGGCAAGTGCTCATGATACAAACCAACAACCTCGCAAACAAAAACCATCAACACAAATGAAAAGGTGAAAGTGCTGTTCTTCCAAGCATAGAACCGTTGCAGCGCATAGGAAGCAGCGAAGGAAGCAACCAGATACATACTCAACATATCCAACTCTCCTCCTATTTCAGTTTCGGTGGCGTGCATGGCCATGCTGCCGGGCCCAAGAAAAATTACCAACGATGAAAAAAATACTGCCGTGAAAAAACTTTGTGTAAACCGGTTTTTGTTATGGCTAAAAGTTCCCTGAGCAATTTGCCAAGCCATTAATAGACCTGCAAACACAAAACCCAAATTGCTCCAAGTGTTGGCAGGTTGTTTTATCAAACCCGCTCTGGCTTCTTCACAAAATTGTCCGCCTACATCGGTGGCAGGTCCAAACCAACCATTGACTACTGCAAGAAAAAACAGCGAAAGCAACGAAAGCGCAACGCTAACAGCAATAGTGAAAACAGATTTTTGATTTTTCATTTGTTTGAATTAGAATTTCAATTTACAATAGACAGGACAATGGTCACTATGCACAGCATCCTGAAACATGCGCGCTTCGACTAAATTTTTTTCCAGGTTTTTTGTCACGGCAATGTAGTCAATACGCCACCCTTTGTTTTGTGCCCGCGAATTAAACCGCTGGCTCCACCAGGAATACTGATGCGGCTCTTTATTGAAATAGCGAAACGTATCTATGAATCCCGCATTGAAATATTGTTCCATCCATTCACGCTCTTCAGGTTTAAAACCCGAAGTATCTTTATTCGAAACAGGATTATGAATGTCAATGGGTTTGTGACAAATATTATAATCGCCACAAACAATCAGTTTCGTTCTCTTCTTTTGTAAATCAGTTATGGCTTTTATAAAATCTGCTAGGTAATTCATCTTCACTCCCTGGCGTTCATCGCCCGTGGTACCACTCGGAAAATAAGCACTCATAATACTGAGGTCGCCTAAATCAATGCGAAGGTTTCTTCCTTCATCATCATACTTTTGTATGCCGCAACCTTCTACCACCTTATCGGGTTTTTGCTTTGAAAAAACCGCCACACCGCTGTATCCTTTTTTTACCGCAGGAAAAATATTGGTGTAATAACCCAGTGCTTCAAAAGCAGAAGGGTCAAAATCTTCACGAGCAACTTTTATTTCCTGCACACAAACCACATCGGCATTTATTTGCTTGAGCCAATCGGCTAATCCTTTTTTAGATGCAGCGCGAATTCCGTTTACGTTATAAGAGATAATTTTTAATTCGCTCATAAAGTTCTATTTTGGTAAAGTCCGAAATTACATTTTCAACTCAGATTTATATTTTGAAATTAACACGATTGCTTTCTGTTTTTTTTGCAATTACCTTTTTATTGCTTGGGGTAATTGCCAATGCACAAACGGTAATAATATCGGGCAAAGTAACCGACAAACAAACCGAAGAAGCTGTGTCGTTCGCCAATATTTTCATTCGCGGAACTAGTATAGGAACACAAACTGATTTTGACGGCAAATACAAATTTGAAGTAAAACTTCCTGCCGATTCGCTGTGTGCTTCATCTATAGGTTACAACAAAACGTTTCGAAAAATTTCTGTTGCAAAAGAGCAAATCATCAACTTTCAATTAGAACGTGCCGATTACAACTTGCAGGAAGTAATAATTGTGCCGGGTGTGAACCCCGCTTTGCGAATTGTAAAAGAAACTGTGGCGCGAAAACATTCGCACAACAAACAGAAACTCGATTCGTATGGCTACGAAGCCTACAACAAAATTGAAATTGATTTAGATGATTTGAGTGAAAAATTCAAAAACCGGAAAATTTTTAAACCATTCAAATTTGTATTCAACAACATAGATTCTACTACTGAAGAAAAACCGTTTCTTCCTTTCTTCCTCAGCGAAACTGTTTCCGATTTTCATTACCGCAAAACCCCAATTGATCGAAGAGAAATTATTAAAGCATCGAAAGTATCGGGCATTAACGACATGAGCATTACGCAGTTTTTGGGCAACATGTACATTGAAAGCGATGTGTATGCCGATTGGATTGAGTTAATGAAACGACAGTTTGTTTCGCCCTTGTCGCAGGTTGGCATGGTGAGTTACTTCTACTATTTAATCGATAGCCAGATGATTGATAATTTCTGGTGTTATAAAATTCAGTTTCTACCCAAGAGCAAAGGCGGTTTAACTTTTGAAGGCGATATGTGGATTGCCGATTCTGTTTTTGCGCTCAAGCAAATTAGCATGAAGGTAACAAGCGATGCGGATGTGAATTTTGTAAAGAAGATTAGTTTATACAATGAGTTTGTGCCGGTGAAAGATTCCGTATGGATGCTCAAAAAAGAAAAACTGATTATCAATTTTATTAAGCCGCAGAAAGCTCCGGGTTTGATTGGTCGCAAAACAGCGAGCTACAAAAACTTTTTAGTGAACGAAACAGCGCAGACACTCGATTCACTTTTCAAAAAAGAAAAAACTGATATTACAATCAACGACTCCGCTAATCTTCGAAGTGCAGCTTACTGGAATTCGATTCGGCACGATACACTTTCGTTTACCGAGCAGAAAGTTTATACCATGATTGACACGTTACGCAATCTGCCTATCATGAAAACGTATCTCGATTTGATTCAGACCATTTATCTCGGCTACAAAGACCTTGGCCCCGTTTCTATCGGCAATATTTTTTCGTTTGTGAGTAATAACAAAGTAGAGGGCTGGCGTTTGAAATTCGGAATAACCACGAGTAATAAATTCAGCAAGACCGTGATGTTTGGCGGCTATGCAGCTTTCGGCTTTCGTGATTTGAAAGTGAAATATGGTGCCGAGTTTTTGTGGCTGCTTAAAAAATCACCACGTATAAGTATTGGTGCTACTTACCGCAGCGATCTTTCATCCATTTCCAACTACAACAACTATTTCGGCAATGGCGGATTGCTGACGAACTTCGGAGTGCGAAGGGTGGAAGAAGGAAAATATATTCCAATGAAGCTCGTAGCCGTTCGCGAACTGAAAGCAGATTTTTATAAAGAGTGGAAGCTTGGTTACTCTATGAAATTCGGCTTCGTAAATCGTTATCTGCAACCATTGGACGATTTTAAATTCAGTTACCACACCAGCGAAAAAGACTTGCGCAAGAACACCGATATTAGTTCTGCAACCATCAGCGAGTTTGTTTTTACGCAACGATTTGCCTGGCAAGAAAAATTTGTGAGCGGAGAATTTAACCGCCTTAGTTTAGGCAGCAAATATCCAATTGTGTATCTGCAATATGGTATTGGTGCCAAACGTGTAATGAAAGGTGAATTCAATTATCAGCGCATTGCCTGTGGCATCAGCGATAACGAGCCACTTGGACCCATTGGCAGAATTTATTTTCAGCTGGAAGTGGGAAAAACATTCGGCACGCTGCCGTTTTTATTTTTGAATATGCCCAATGCCTCGGAAACATACATTTACAACGCGGGTGGTTTCAACACCATTCGAGATTACCAGTTTATTGCCGACCGATATGTGAGTGTCATTATCAATCATCATCTCGGTGGTATTCTATTGAATCGCATTCCGGGAATTCGAAAATTAAAATGGCGCGAAGTGTGGAGCATGCGCATGTGGTGGGGCGATATATCGCGCGCAAACTATGCAGCGAATTATGCAAACATGAAAGACAACCCCGCTAACAAAGGCATTATATAATTGCAGGTGGCAGATAAAATACCGTTGATGGAATTCAGTTTCGGGATAGAAAACATTCTGAAAATATTTCGGGTAGATATGTTTTGGCGCGCCACGCATTTGGATAAACGAGGCTCGGCATTTAGTTTCCGTTATGGAAATTTCGGAGTGAGAGCGGGTTTGCAAATACAGTTCTGAGCAGAAATCTTTTTTGATTTGCGATTGAAGATTAACGATTGTAGAATGCAGAAGTGAATACAAAAAACGCAAATTCCCGAGTGAATTATTTCGGCTGTTTACTTCGTTAATCTGCAATCGTTAATCGTTGTTCGCAAATCGTGTTTGTCCTCCTTTAATGTACGCGTTGTGGCAATGTATTTAGTTATTAATCTTGTGCGAAAATGAAAATAGGATTTGACGCCAAGCGCGCTTTGAATAACTCCACAGGTCTGGGCAATCATGCAAGAATTTTGCTGAATGCGCTCCTACGCGATTTTCCTGAACATGAGTATCTACTGTTTTCTCCCAAGGCAAAAGAGCAATACGTAGAACAACTCCACGGAAACTTCAAACTGTTTTTTCCTGAAACTAAATTTCAAAAAACACTTCATCCGCTGTGGCGTTCGTTTGGAATTAAAAATCAACTCGCACAAAACCGCATTGATATTTATCACGGACTTTCTAACGAAATTCCCTTCGGACTTCGGACTTCGGACTTCGGACATGTCGTCACTATTCACGATTTAATTTTTTTGAAACACACCGAACAATATCCTTTTGTTGACCGTAAGATTTACGAATTCAAAACGCGCTACGCGGCAAAACATGCCGATAAAATAATTGCTGTAAGCAACGAAACGAAGAATGATTTGATGGAGCGGTATGGAGTTAATGAACGGAAGATAGTGGTGATTTATCCGAGTGTTGATGCGTT
Source organism: Bacteroidota bacterium (assembly GCA_947479455.1). Classification (GTDB taxonomy): domain Bacteria; phylum Bacteroidota; class Bacteroidia; order Chitinophagales; family LD1; genus Bog-950. The sequence goes on along the minus strand of CANJZE010000014.1, from coordinate 40,222 downwards.
GTTTCAGTCCGAAGTCCGAAGTCCGAAGTCCGAAGTAATACAGAAATACAAGTTGCCTGCTAAATATATTTTGAATGTTGGTTCGTTTTTTCCTCGTAAAAATCAACGAACGCTGATTGAAGCATTTGATTTGATTAAAAATAAAGTGGAAGAAGATTTAGTGCTAGTGGGTGGTGTGGGAACTACACGAAATGAAATAGAAGCATTGCTAGCACAAAAGAATCTTACACAGCGCGTAAAAATTATATCGGGCATTAGCAACGATGAACTGCCTGCGGTTTACACCGCAGCGAGTGCATTTGTGTTCCCGAGTTTGTTTGAAGGTTTTGGCGCGCCAGTGCTCGAAGCTCTGTTCAGTAAAGTGCCGGTTATAGCCACAAAAGGAGGAGCTATTGAAGAAGCAGGTGGAAAAAATTCTTTGTACGTAAGCCCAACCAATGCCGAAGAAATAGCCGATGCGCTTTTAAAAGTATTGACCAACGAAACTCTGCGCAAACAAATGCAAGTGAGGGGTTACGCTCACGCACAAACCATGAGCGATAAAGTTTTTGCAGCGAAGACGATGAGGGTTTATGAGGAAGTGACAAAGTGAAATGTAGTGAGCGAGATTCTTAAATCTTTGATAATAATTCCAACTGTCTCCGAAATTTTATCTGCGGCAAAATTCATCGGGCATTTTCCTGCAATAGTTTTTGTTTAATGGTAGCCACCAGCATATCAATAGCCACTTTGTTTTCTCCGCCCTGCGGAATAATAATATCTACAAACCGTTTGGTGGGCTCTATAAACTGCACGTGCATTTCTTTCACGACTGCATAGCGTTCAATGACCTGCTGCGCGGTTCTGGCGCGCTCGCGCATATCGCGCTCAATAATGCGGATGAGGCGGTCATCGGGCTCGGCATCTACAAACACTTTTATATCACACAGGTCGCGTACGCGCTTATCGGTAAAAAGCAAAATACCTTCTACAATAATTACGTGGTTCGGCTCTACGTGAATGGTTTCTTTCATTCGGGTTGAAGTGATGTAATCATACACGGGCTCTTCAATAGCTTTGCCAGCGCGCAGTTGTTTCATGTGCTCCACCAACAAATCAAACTCAATGCTTTCGGGATGGTCGAAGTTGATATTGACGCGCTCCGCCATTGAAATATGGCTGTTGTCTTTGTAATAACTATCCTGCGAAACAATGGTTACCTGATGCGTAGAAAACGAACTCATCACTTTTTTTACCACCGTAGTTTTACCCGAGCCCGAGCCGCCCGCTATTCCTATAATCAGCATGAAATAATTTTTTGCGCAAGATAATAAATGAGGTGTATGATGCGTTATTACTACAAAAGACATCGTTACACAAAGACGCGAAGGCATGAAGAACTACAACTCTTCACTTTCACACTTTGTGCCTTTGCGCCTTTGTGTAAGTATCTTAAACCAAACTTGTATGAAAGCTACATACCTTTTCTTCCTCTTTTTTTTCATTATAAAAACATCAGCCGAAACTTCCTACAAACTTTCAGAAGCCGTTCAGAAAAAATTAGTGCATATAAATATGAGCGGTGCAAAGCCCGACACTTTGTTTCACGGGGCATCGTCTTCACATCACGGTCCCTGCATGGCTATGGAACTAAGCAATGCTTCAAATGAAAACCTGAATCTGAATCTCGAATACGGCTATAAATTAGTTCCCGATGATTCTTCGTTACAAACTATGATTGTTACACAAACGCTTATCGTAAAACTTCCATCGAAACAAAAAAAGAACTATCGCATTTATGCCATGTGCACCGAAGCGCATGATGGCGCACCGTCTTCTGATGCAAAATTTGTTTTGCGCAATCGCGCGAACGGAAATTTACTTGGGCTTACTGAACTGTTGAACCGAAAAAAATATCAAACCGATGCCGCGCAAAATGCAGTCTGGTGTTTTACGAATGATTATGCACTCTCTTCTATTTACAGCGAAGACACTACAATGATGTACGACCTGCGAAGGTTTGTAGCCAAGGCAAAAGGAATTTTACCCACTCAGATTTATGAAGAAACATCTGCCGCATCTTATTCAGCACCACAACGCACCATTACCACACGCACCGTTTACTCCGGCAGTTTGAGTTACAGTTTTTCAAGAAGTTCAAAAATACTGGTGGCATTATTTGACGAAGACAACCACATGAAAAAAGTGTATGTAAACGAAACGCAGCGCGAAGGCGAATACGGTTACAACTATCAAATAGGCAGCGATGAAATGGATAACAAGAAACATTATCTCCGAATGTTTCGTGATGGAAAATTACAAGAAGAGATTTCAATAATTCCCAATCCGTAAGAGATTGATTCCGCATACTCACCTTGTTCTTTTCAGTTTTACCAAAAAAAATCATAGACAATGAATACAATGGTTCTGTAAGCTACGTAATGGAAAGAAAAGTAAAATCATTTAAAACGGTACTATGAAATCTCGAAGTAGTGTCTATTCCAAAGCCATACACAACGCGAATACTTTTTTGCCGGTGCGCGAACCTGGAATCGGTTTGCTTTCGTAATCATTAAACCGGAGAATATGGTTTGGTTTGCTTCTTTTTAGGCAGTCAATACCATTCTGCTTCACACAAATTTTTTTCTTTTTATTCACCACTTCAAAAAAAGTTTCAATAAACGAACATGCTTTCAAAAATTCTTCTGGTTATTCTACTTCTAATAGTAGTCGCATTTACCATTTTGTATTTACAGATTTTTGTGCTTGGTAAAAAAAGACACAAGCTGGCGTTTGACGAGGAATATGAAAAGGAGCGCGCAAAAACTTATCCGCCACCGTTCCCTAACGGCTGGTTTAGTTTGGGACCTTCTGACATGGTTAAAAAGGGACAAGTAGTAGAAACCACGGTGCTGGGTCAAAAGCTCGCAGTGTTTAGAGGAGAAGATGGAAAGGTAGGTGTGTTAGATGTTTATTGTCCGCACTTGAATGCAAATTTAGCTTATGGAAAAGTGAAAGGAAATAATTTGGTTTGTCCGTTTCATGCGTGGGAGTTCAATACCGATGGACAGTGCGAGCATATTCCTTACTGCGATAAAGTGCCGCAGGGTGCCGCAGTAAAAAAATGGATTGTTGACGAAAACTGGGGCATTATTATGGTGTGGTATCATGCCAACAATGAATTGCCAACCTGGAATACAGAAGGGCATTACACTGAAATACCAGAACTCAAGTTTCATTGCAGAACCTCGGAAGTGTTGCGTATTCACTTACAAGATTTTAATGAGAATGGAGCCGACCACGCGCACTTTGCTTATGTGCACGACCTGCTCACTATTCCGTTTGCTAACCGTTGGGTAACGGTTAAGCACCAACTCGATTTGCAATATGGAGAAGGTGACAAAAAAAATTTGGCATGGTTTACCGACCAAGCCGATTTGCATTGGCGAAAGACCGGAAAAAAGATTGAGCGAGCAGGGGGTAAAGCGGAAGTTACCTTTTTTGGTCCCGGGTTTTTGGTTTTTAAATTTTATACCGAGATAGGCGATATGACGCTCGTAAAAACATTCACCCCCATTGCACAATTAAAAGTGCGCATGGATGATTATGTGTATGCACCAAAAGGAACATTCGGGCTTTCTATTAAGTATTTATTGGGCGAAGCCACCACTCAATTTCATGATGACATTGCGATTTGGGAGCGCAAAAAATTTGCACAGAAACCATTGCTGGTTAAAGGCGATGGACCGATTATGAAAATGCGGAATTGGTATAGTCAGTTTTACAGCGAGCCAAACTCTATGGTTGCTGAAACTGATACAATAAATGTTAGTGAGAATAAAATTTCCGAAGTTTTAGAAACAACGGAAGTGTTGGCTTAGAGTTGCCCGCTTAACTTCTCCCAATTACTCATTTCACTCTCCAACTGCTTTTTTAAAGCCTCGTAATTAGAATAGAAGTTGGGGTCTTTAGTAAGTTCATGAAACTGCGATTGGTCGGCAAGCATTTTATCGGTTTCTGCAATTTTTGTTTCGAGGTCCGAAATTTTTTGTTCGCTTTTTTCTATGTCACTTTTAATTTTCTTCAATTCTTTCTCGCGGTCTTTAACCCCTAAATCCCCTAAAGGGGACGTTGAGGATTTGTCTTTTGTATTCAAGTCCCCTTTAGGTGATTTAGGGGTTTCTTCTTTCTTCGCCAACATGCGCATATCCTCTACTTGTTTCTTCTCTAAAAAATCGTTGATATCGCCTATGTGTTCCTTGATACCTTGTTTAGTAAACTCAAAAGTTTTGGTAGTAAGGCCATGTAAAAAATCTCTATCGTGCGAAACTATAACTACGGTTCCTTCAAATTGATTGATAGCGTTCTTCAAAATTTCTTTGCTCATCATGTCCAAGTGATTCGTAGGTTCATCCATTACCAAAAAATTTCGTGGTTCCAGAATCATTTTGCAAAGAGCCAAACGACCTTTTTCTCCTCCGCTCAATACTTTTACTTTTTTGAAAACATCATCGCCTTTAAACAAAAAGCATCCCAGCATATCGCGCAGCTTCGTGCGTATGTCTCCGGTTGCTACACGATCAACCACATCTAGCACCTGATCGCTTCCATCCATTGAATCGGCAGCGTGTTGTGCGTAGTAACCTACAGTAACGTTATGACCAAGCGTGAAAGTACCTTCATGCTCCAATCCGTCTACAAGAATTCGTGTGAGGGTAGTTTTGCCCATTCCGTTTTTCCCCACAAAAGCAATTTTTTCACCACGGTTGATGTGAAAGCTTTGTTTGTCTATCACCAACTTTTCTCCAAAACTTTTTGAAATATTTTTTGCTTCTACTACAACTTTACCGCTTGCTTGTGCATGAGGGAAACGAAGATTCATTGCCGAGGCATCTTCTTCTTCCACCTCTACGCGTTCCATTTTATCGAGCTTCTTGATCAACGACTGAGCAAAAGTGGCCTTGCTTGCCTTAGCACGAAAGCGATCAATGTTGCGTTCTATTTGTGCAATTTCTCTATCCTGATTTTTCTTGGCTCCCAGTAATTGTTCGCGTCTTTCTTTTCTAAGTTCAACGTACTTCGTGTACGGTGCATTGTAATCGTCAATGTCGCCATTACCTACTTCTACCGTGCGCGTGGTAATATTATCCAGAAAACTTCTATCGTGACTCACCATAATAATGGCGCCAGGGTAATCTTTCAAAAATTTTTCGAGCCACAAAACCGATTCAATATCTAAGTGATTGGTAGGCTCATCCAGTAAAACTAAATCGGGTTTTGCTAAAAGTATTTTTGCCAATTCTACTCGCATCTGCCAGCCTCCGCTCAACGTTTTCATTTCCTTGTCAAAATCCACCGGGTCAAATCCAAGACCTTTCAACACCCGCTCTGTTTGTTCTTCCACACCATAACCGCCATGAATTTCTATTTGATGTTCTACTTCACCCAATCGTTCAATCAACTGCATGTAACTATCGCTTTCATAATCGGTGCGCGTTTCAATGTCGTGCATAATTTTCTCCTTCTCCTCATTGTATTGCATCACCAGTTCAAACGCTTTCTTGGTTTCTTCCATTACTGTAAGGTCACTTTGCGAGTGCAATTCCTGTGGTAAATAACCAATCACCGTACCTTTTGGATACATGATATCTCCTCCATCAATTGGCTGAATTCCTTTCAACACTTTAAGCAACGTTGACTTGCCCGCACCATTACGACCGGTTAAGCCAATTTTATCATTGTCGTTAATCAGGAAGGAAATTCCACCGAACATTACCCGTCCGCTGAAATGAAGTTCAATATTGGATACAGCTATCATAAGAGGGCGCGAATATAAAAAACCGCAAGGCAAAATCTAAAGACTAAAAAGGATGGCTTCACTATTTCTTGAAAACAAAAAAAGCGTTCTGCAAAATTGCGGAACGCTTTTAATTTCTTTTCGTAGGAAAAAATTATTGAACTATAAACTTCTTGGTGGCTTTGTTTCCTGTGTTTCTAACGTCAGTTACCGAAGCAAAGTAAATTCCTTTTCCAAATGTTTCGGTGTTAAGAATAACGTTGTCATCAAAAGTGGTTGTATAAACTTTTCTGCCTGTAATATCCGTAATCACTAATACATGTTCGCCTTGCATATTTGCAAACACCTGAATATTATCCGAAGCAGGATTAGGGAAAACGGTAATATCAAATTGAGAAGCGGCAGTCAATGGCTTGATGGCATTGTAGATATGGTTCTGGTCATAAACCGGGAAATTAATACTGGTAGGATGGTCTGGCGAAAAGTGCACTCGTTGAACAGCAACACGAGGGTACAACAAATGACCATCATACACATATCCTTGACCATCGCCCGGTTTTCTGCGGAAAAATTCACCATCATTCAATGGCAAATTTGGATTTGCCTGATAGCGCGTGTAGTTAGAAGAGTTAATCAAAACTCTGATTCTGTGACCAGTTGCAAAAGTATAAGCTATAGGCATCATCTTAAATACATACTCGTAAATTTGGCCAATGTTGATGTTGCTGTAAGGCAAATCCTTATCGGCCGGGTCCTCAATTCCGTTTACATAAGTTGCTGCCCCTTCTGTTCCCATTTGATCAACCAAAGCGCGAGCCCAATCTCTACCTCGTGCTCCTACAATTCCTTCCTGCACATAATAAACTCTACCATCGGGCCATACATCGCAAATCCGGAAATTCCAATCGCAATCCGTTGGTCCGCTTGTAACACCTCCCGGATTTGATTTTGCATATAAGGTACAAACAGGCAAACCGGCAATAGTAAATGAATCGGTAAATGGTTCTGTATTGAACTGAATCACACCTTCTCGATCCATTCCATATGGTGCATTGGTTGGGTCTGTCATTTCCATTTGACTTTGAGAATTTCTTGTCCCATCGGGTGAACGAACAATCATATTGCTTCCGCCCACAGTAAGAATTGGATCATCCGGATCGGTGATATAGGTTCTGTAACCTTCATCACTTGTTGGTGCATTATCATTGAATGACCCATCCTGATGCAAAAATTTCTTCTCCCATTTAATATGCTGGCTTGGTGGAAACACATCACTCGAAAACCAATAGTTACCCATTAGATAGTTGTTCGGAAAACCAGCAATGGCATCGGCTGCAGAATCGGGACCAGGAACATAGAAACGGTAATTGGCACATTCGTTTAAGAAATCTCTACCTGGAATACTGTCAAGAGGATGTCCAGCAAATTGGTTTAATCCACCGGTAAGCGAAGGAACATCTTGCGTAGTAGGAATTACTATTCCTGCCACCTTTAACTCTACTTCTAGACCTGAAAGTGTTCCGTTGCCTCCTAGGAAGTTTAACATTTTTGTAAAAGGAACAACAAAATCCTTCGCAGGAACGCGAATAAACACATCGCCTAAAACAGTGGTTCCTAGTTTTTGCCAAACCTTGCTCTCTTTAATAATGAATTTTGGTTCTCCCACTTTAAATTCATTGTTATTATTTAAGTTATAACGAAACCACGTTATCAAATCTGACTTTACAATGTCATTGATAGGGACATTGTTAATGTCGAAATTAGAGAGGTCAATTTTTGTAAGATCAGTAACATTTTTAGGATAAAAACGATCACCCGAAATACGGCTTGCAATAGTTTGATGTGCCCAAGGACCGATTACACTTTTCTGTAAAAGTTTAGCGGTTCCCGTTAGGTTATCGCGGCTAAAGTTCGAATTATTGATTTGTCCTTCGGTAAAAATATCCCACCAACCGGTGATATGTAAAACCGGCACATCAATATTTCTATAACGACTGTAATTCAAATCAGGAAGGCGCTGTTGTGTAACAGGATCAACAGATTCTCCATTAATATTTACCGGGGCAGAACTTCCATCCATATCAGGGCGGCCTGTTGAATTTGGATAAAAACCTGCATTACCCAATGTGCCATCTAGTTTCAAATAGCGCATGGCAGTAAAGTGGTCGATTGAAAGATTTGCTGCTTCAAATTTGTTTTGCTCATAGGTTCTGGTTAAACCATTAAGCGTAATTGTTTGCGGAAGTTTATAATCGTAAGAGGTATGAATGGTATTTTGACGGTCGTTATCTTGTGGAATTTGGTCGTCTTCTGTTCCACTAAAAATTTGACCTTTCAACCAACCTGTTACAATTCTATCGCGAAAAACTCCGTTGTTATAACCGGTAGAAATGTAGTGCTCGGTAGTAGCTACAATTGGCATTAAACATTTCAAGTGCGGCAATGAATCGGAGCAGTGGTGAGCCAAACCTAATTGCAACTGCGTATTACCAAGTGCAGAAGCACCAAACATTCCAATTGAACCGTTGTTGATTCTTTCGTTAGTATGGGGCAAACTGTCGTATAAGCCTGGAATAGTAATCTCCTGAATAATTTTTACAGAGTTATATCCGTCTTCATGGCGGTTTGAATATTTAGGATCAGAAGGATCTAAATAATCTAATACGTGCCCAAAAGGATGGTAGGCATTTTTATTCCAGCTATCGGAATACATTGGGAAATAAACTCCTTCTGATGAATAACGCCCGCGCATATCTTGCAACATATAGTTGTAACCAAGGATAGGGAGAATTCCACCCAGCTCATCAAAGTCTCCCTTGTCATACGGAGTTCTTGTAAAGATGGTAGGCAACTGATACGGGTCTGGATTAGGTTGCCCGTTGATAGAATCATAAATAAGCAATTGGGCACCGAGCGGAATAAAAGTAATAGGATTTGTTACCAGGGGTGTACCAAGCAAATCAATAGTTCCTAAGTTCACTACCAGCGAATCGCGCACGCGTGGCAAATAAACATCGGTAAAAAGTTTTACGCCATCGGGCATTACAAAGGGCAGAGTAACTTTTGTGCTGAACTCTTTAATGTCATCTAACTGACCGTTCATGACTTGCGCCTGTGAGGTAAAAACGAACAGGAACATGGCAAGGAAAAGAATGTAAATGTTTTTCATGTTACAATTTTGGGGATTTAATTTAAAAAGCGAATTCCTAAAAATTCGTAGAGTAATAATAGTGATTTGTTTTGGTACCCAAAAAAGATTAACGAAAGAATATTGGAGCGTTCTAACCGATGGTTTTAGAACAAAAATTTATTTCCCACCACGCGCACATCCATTGCGTTCTGTATATTCATAATTGCAACATGGAATATGCAATTGTAGATATTGAAACCACAGGTGGTCATGCTTCGGGAAACGGTATTACTGAAGTTTGTATTCACCTGCACAATGGCGAAAAAGTTATTAAGCAGTACGAAACGCTTATCAATCCACGGGCACATATTCCTTATTACATAACGGGGCTAACAGGGATTACTAACGAGATGGTGAAGAACGCTCCGCCTTTTTCGGCTGTGGCGAAAGAAATTTTTGAGCTTTTGAATAACCGTGTGTTTGTGGCACACTCAGTCAACTTCGATTATTCGTTTCTTAAAAATGCATTGAGGCAACATGAGTTTGAATTGAACTGTAAAAAGCTTTGCACGGTTCGGTTGAGTAGAAAAATATTTCCGGGTTTTCCTTCTTATAGTTTAGGAAACTTGTGCGGCTCTTTGGAAATTCCTTTGCAGAACCGTCACCGTGCCGGTGGCGATGCGGCCGCTACCGTAATTCTTTTTGAAAAATTATTACAAGCCGACAGCGAAAGCATTTTGAAGTTTTTGAAACGCGGCTCGAAAGAGCAGGCACTGCCGCCCAACTTACCGAAGGCAGAATTTGAAAAGTTACCCGACACCCCCGGTGTTTATTATTTCCTCAACAAAAAAGGGAAGGTGGTTTATGTGGGCAAAGCGGTTAATTTGAAAAAGCGCGTGAGCAGTCACTTTACCAATAACTCGCCTGCCAAACAAAAGCAGGATTTTATGCGCGAGATTTTTCATCTGCGGTTCACCATGTGCGAAACCGAGCAGGAAGCACTCACACTCGAAACGCAGGAAATAAAAAAGCTTTGGCCCCAATTCAACAAAGCGCAGAAAGGTTATGTGCCTCTTTACGGCATAGTGCATTACGAAGACCAAAACGGTTTCAGCCGCCTAGGTTTAAAAAAGCTGAAGAGCAAACGCGAAGCCCCTGTTTTGGTAAGCAGTATTTTAGAAGGACTCGAACTGCTACGCAGCTTAGTGACCGAACACGATTTGTGTTTGCACTTGGCGGGCATACCTAAAAGCCGCCAGCATTGTATAGAAACAAATTGCGTGTGCAGAAAAACCAATAAGCGAAGTGTGAGTGCTTATAACCGAAAGGTGAAGAAGGCGCTGGATGGTTTGGTGGGGGAACTTGGGGATTAAACTCTACCCCTTCCTCAAATATTTCGTCAAAATAACAATTGTTTGCCCTTCAATTTTGCCTTCAATCTGCTCTACATTATCGGGCACTAATTTTATTCCTTTTACCACCGTGCCCAGTTTGGCATTAAGCGAAGAGCCTTTTACATCGAGCGTTTTGGTAAGCACCACATTATCGCCATCGTTCAAAATATTTCCGTTGCAGTCGCGGTGCAGTTCAACCGCGCTGCTGTTTTCATGGTCGCCTGTGGCTTTGGCCCAGGCAAGCGTGGTATCATCCAAATACATCTGATCAATAGCATCGGCTGCCCAGCTTTCGTCACGAAGTCGGCTCAGCATGCGCCAGGTTACCACCTGCACGGGCACTACTTCGCTCCACATCGTTTCATTTAAACAACTCCAGTGCGCGCTGTCGAGTTCTTCTTTTTTGGTAAGTTGCAAATTGCATTTTTCGCAAATGAGCAAACTGTCTTCTTCGCGCTGCTCGGCATTTGCCTGCACATCATATACAGTCAACTTGTTTTCACTCTTACATAATTCGCATTGGTTATTGCTGCGTACACGCAAAGCATTTTCTACACTCATATTTATTTTTTGGGGGGAGATGAAATAGACTACTCGTCTTCAGGCAAAGTTCCAATAACGGTAATGCCGCCTTTTACTTTCTGTTTCAGGTTAACGTCAATCTTGGTTCCTATAGGTAAAAACAAATCAACGCGCGAACCGAATTTGATAAAGCCGAGTTCACCGTTCTGCTCCACTTCATCGCCTTCATTTAAATACCAGCGAATTTTGCGGGCAAGTTTTCCGGCAATTTGACGCACCAGAATTTCAACATCTAATTCATCGTGCTCAATCACCACGGTGTTGCGTTCGTTCTTCTCACTCGATTTAGGATGCCACGCCACTAAGTATTTTCCCGGGTGATACTTCTGATATTTCACCAAGCCACTGATAGGGTTGCGGTTCACATGCACATTGGCAGGACTCATAAAAATAGAAACCTGAATGCGCTTGTCTTTAAAGTATTCGCCTTCGTGCACTTCTTCAATTACCACCACGCGTCCATCGGCAGGGGCAATAATCTGATTATCGCTTTCAAAAAATATACGGCTTGGAATGCGGAAGAAAGAAGCGAATGCACCAAGGATAATCACCGATACAGCACCTGTGATATAGTAAACCAATACGCTGCGGAAAACCAGTGCTATGCTAAGATTAATCAACAGCAAAACGATAACTGTTGCCAGAAGAATCTTATGTCCTTCTTTATGAATCTTGAATTTCTTCTTCATAGTTTTTTTTAAAAAAACAAGGGCGCAAACCTACTTAAACAGTTCATAGTTGCAAGCGGTGTGCTACTTTCGTTTGCAGCCTGCACTAAGACAAACAAAAAACGAACAGATATTATTCACCTCTTACATTTTTATTGATTAGCGATTGAAGATTAACGATTTCAGAATGCAGAATTGAATAACAAATACAAAGCTCTCTTGTCTTTTTACGGCTGTTTACTTCGCTAATCAAAAATCGTTAATCGTTATTCGCTAATAGCTCTGTACTAATCAAACAAAAAATGACTCGCTATCAACTATTCAGATATTCATAAACCAGCAACAGGTTCTTCACCTGCGCAAACATCCACAAGGTCATAGCCACAAACGGAATCACTAAATAGAACGAATCAAGACGGTCTAAAAACCCGCCATGCCCAGGCATTAAATTGCCCGAATCTTTAATTCCCAAATTTCTCTTGAGCATAGATTCAACGAGATCGCCATAAGTAGCAGCAATAATCGTCACGAAGGCAAGTATCACCCACTCAATTGAACTCAACATTTGCAAAGCGGGAATTTTATTGGCGAAATAAAATACTACTAGCGTAACTGCTGCTCCGCCAATAGCGCCTTCCCATGTTTTCTTTGGCGAAATTCTTTCGAACAGTTTATGCTTACCCAACAACGAACCAAAGATGTAACAGAACGAATCGTAAACCCAAATGATAAAGAACATAGCGAGAATGAATGCGCTGCCTTGTTCAAAATATATTTTAGTGGTGAGCACCATCGGCACTACAATCCAAAAAATGGCAACCGTTTTCCAACCTAAATTTTCAAACGACCTTTCCGATTTAGAATAAAGTTCGGTGATGAACAAAATGAAAACCAAAATAGGAATGGTGGTGCTCAAGGTCAACGATGAATCGCGGAAACGGGTGAGCACATCAAACAAAAGTTTAGCGTAATTGCCAAAATCGGGAATGCCCTGTGCCGGTGGCGATGAAAGAACAAACGCTTTTACAAAAGCTGTGTAACCCAACAAAATCACAAACCATTTGCTTTGAAAAAATCCGGTAGTGGCTTCGCGCTTCGGCTGTGTAATGTTGAAGTATTCATTCAAACTGCCTATGAGCATAATGCTCATGAGCACAAAAAAAGTATACTGATTATAGAGCATGGCAGTAATAGCTAGAGCCGCTACAACTAATCCTGACGAAAGGCGAATGAAGAATGTTTTCATATTAAAATGGCAGCCCCCAAACCCCCGAAGGGGTTAAGAGCCAGTTTATTGGTTTACAATTTGAGTTTCATCTTCTAGTATTTCAACAAATGTCGCAGGATTCTTCCATTTATTAAACAGCGATATAAACACCGCAAAAATCAGCAACGAAACAATCGTAGCATACAAAGGAGTTTTTGCGTTGGCCATATCTTCACTTATCATTCCTAAATTGAAAAGATACTTCATCAGCACTGCCAAAAAATTATTGGTGAAGTGTGCTGCAATAGGCAACCACAAACTTCCGCTTACATAATAGAGGTACCCCAAAAAACTTCCGAGTGCCCAAATCGCAATCGTGTTATCATACTCCATGTGCGACACCGCGAATATTAAACCCGTAACCGGAATAGCAATAGCAGGATGAATTTTGCCTTTCAGTAAATCGCCCAACAAAATTCCTCGAAAGAAAAATTCTTCGCCAATGGCGGGAATCAACGCGACAACAATGGAAACAAAAATCAAATGACCAATGTCTTTAAAGTTCATCATGGCATCAATAATTTCTTCAGCTTTCTTTTGATAGTCGTTTAGAAAACTCAAAGCGGAAGGCAAAGGAATTTTTTGATTCAGCTCTACTAAATATTCAATAAAGAATTGCGCTACCAGAATAGAAGCCACCGCCAACACAATCATTTTTACCGATGGAAAAGTTTTCAATCGTAAATAATGTTTGAACTCTCCCGACTCTAACACCGCAAACATCATAGAGGTCAACACAAATCCACCCAACGAACTTAATCCCTGAATAAAAAGAAAGGCGTTTATTTCATTGCTGTTAGTGAGTGTTCCTTCAAGAACCTGTTGCGCATTTTCGAGATTGAAAATTTTTTGTGCAAAGAACAGCGCAATGAACGACACCACACCCATGTTGAACAAAAACATGCTGAATAATAAAAGGATGCGAAGTGGTAACGGGTAACGTTTGAACGGTGGAGTCATCGTGAACCAAACATAGAATTATTTGTGAAAGCGCAACTTGGCTATAAGCACATCCGAAACTGAATCGGAGTATGCACCATACGCATTCACCAAAGTTCCTTTCAATCCGGTTTTTGATTCAATGGCATAAAGCACCACCTCATCATCTACATCGGTGCTGCCGTCAAAATGATAGGTTTCGGTTATTTCAAAATCAGCAGCAGAAAGTTGTGTATTTGATTGCGAACATTCAATGCATGTTTCGCGCAAATTAAAATCCCGGTCGTAGCCACGCACTTTTAAATCGTTGATGGCTTCGGTTAATGTTTCGAAAGTTTTCATAGGAACAATATTTGCTACAAATAACACGAATTGCAATGAATTATTTTTTTCTTTGGAAGCAGAACAACTTTTTATGAGGCAAAAATTCATTCCATTCTGCATTTCGATTTTTCTATTAATGCTTCAGTCACAGGCACAGGACATCTTGCTTAGCACCAATGGCTCAAAGGATACAGTAACTATAACAGAAATAACTCCTGAGTTGATAAAATTCAGAAAGGCAGAACATCCGGGCATATCCTATTCTAAATTAAAAAAAGAGATTTCTGCGATTCAATATGCAGATGGGAAGAAAGAATTTGTCAGTGGTGATACTAACAAGCAACTAAATGCATCAGCACACATAACAGACAAGGGGAATAAAGTATTTCTTGAAGTTGATAATTCAGTTGAGCAACTTACAGGAAAATACCTCGCAGAAAATATTACAGTTTGGGGCTATTGGAAGTTAGCATCAGATTTAAAGGATGCTGATTTTATTTTGAACTTAAAGTTGACAAAGAAGAGAGGTGCTGTAAAGGGCTTTTTTGTGCTTAAGAGTAAAGATGGATTAGAGATTTTGCACTCTAAGTCAGTTAATGGGAAAGGACATCCTGGCGATGATTATCATGGTGTAGCACTAAATATTGTGGAATATTTAAAAAAACTTTACTGGTGATAGTCTTTTCATAATTCAGAAATCTCATGACAAATTTTGAAGGCATAAGTTTTCCCGATTGGGTACAAATTGTTACTGAAGTAATTACTGCTATTGGTGTTTTAATAGCAGTAACAGCGTATGGGATTACTAGAAAATCTCTATACCTAACCACTATTGAGAAATGTATTGAAGGTTTTAGAAATTTAAAGAATCTAAATAAGCAACCAAGTCGAGAGGAAATCGAAAAATATGTTGACCTTGTTAATGAAGAACTCTTTTATTTCCAACACGGTTACTTGCCAATTGAGATAGCTGATGAGTGGATTGATGGGATGATTGATTTTTTACCAATTTTTGACAAGAAAGGGAATGTTTTAAATCCAAATAATTGCATTCAAGATTTGGCAGAGAAACACGATAGGTATTTTCAAAATTATCCAAGGGTCGTAACTGCTTTCACAATAAAAGGCAATTACGATTTCAAATTGATTTATTCTTCGGATACTAAAAGTGCAGCCAAAAGAAAACATCAAAGAAGAAAGCTGATAATTGAGATTCTGAAAAATTTAAAGGTTCTCAAATGGTATGTTCCATTTCAAAAAAGAAAAATTTTCAAATCGTAGTTTGCTTCTCGTTATCGATGTTGAAGCAGCGATTTTGTCGGGTATTAAACCAAAGCCACTATTAATGCAGAAATTATTTGAATCAAAATAATCACGATTAGAAAATTCATTTTGTGGTTGTATTCCATGTTAACGGCACGTTCAGGGCTCATTATACCGTAATCATTTCCGGCAAAGATTTTTTCGTAAGTATTCATAACACAAATTTTTGGTTCTATTAATTGAACGCAAAGACTTGAAAAAAATTATGCGAATTAACTTTTACTACTTACCAAAACCTTGTTCCGCCAATGCGGTTTAAATCGAGCTTCGATAAAAGCAGTTTGTATTCCAATTGAATTTTACCGAGCTGCGCATTCTGCAAATTTGTTTGCGCGGTAAGCAATTCGAGATTGGTAATTACTCCCCTGCGACTAATCAGTAATGTCAGCACAGAACATTTGAACATCTTTGAACTTTCGAAACGTGCGCGGGTAAGCAAACAAGCCATGAGTAAAATGGTGAACGATTTAATTTCGAAAGGTTTCATAGCCTTCGAAACCGACCCAAAAGATTCTCGCTCAAAAATTAGTTTTATTATTAAAGATGGCGTGGACTTTATGGAATACTTGATTGGTTGCGCGTAACTGGTAGAGAAAAAATTCGAAGCGATTATTGGAGTTAAAAAAACTCAATAACTGATTGATATTCTTTCTGAATTGAGCGAAGGGATTTCAGAGGCAGAGAAAATAGAGCATCAGAAACAATAATTATTTCACTGCAACAATAGTTCGCTCAATTTGCTTTTTATGGCGGTTGTAATGCACCCCGAAGAACTGCACCATGTGATGCAGATTCATCTTTCCTGCGAGTGCGTGCTTCCATAAAGTTTTATTCACTTCTTCATCACTTAACTTCTGCAAGGTTTGCAAAGTTTGATTTCTAACATCGCTCCATTTAGTTTCTAAAGCACCTAATGATTGATAACCCATTTTAGGCTCTACAATTTCCGGTGCTTTGAATTTTATGTTGAAGGTGAAAACAATTTGTACCAGAAGCCAACGATATTTATTCTTCAGACCTTCATCGCTTTCTTTTGATGTATCTTGAATTTTCTTCGACAAATATTTTAACGACATTTCTTCGGCAGTAATCAAATGTGCAATTACTTCTGCCACACTCCATTTTTCGGGTGCTGGTTTTTTGTTGATGACTTCATCGCTGTAGTTCTTCAATTCATTGAAAAGATTCTTGCGGTCTTCTTCTAATTGAAGAAATTGTTTTTCGAGTTGGGTGTTCATGGTTTTAATTTTGAAGTAAATGAAATAGTTCTTTGTCGAACACAGGTTGGGAAGGTTTGACAGAAACGCAATCTTCTTTTCTATGTTCAAATAATTCTTCTGCCACTTCGTCTTAATCTTTGACAAAACAGTTTCGCAATATGTTTTAGCATACAAATTGTTATTACCATTGCATCACTAAAACCAAAAACTATGTTAGGAATTTATGGAATTCTCATTGTGTTCATGCTTATTAGTTGGCTCGTAAGTATGCGCCTTAAAAGCAAATTCAAACAATATTCAGAAATCGCATTTCGCGGAAACATGACTGGCGCTCAGGTAGCTGCAAAAATGTTGGGCGATAACAATATCAGCGATGTAAAAATCGTTTCAGTCGAAGGTCAACTTACCGACCACTACAATCCGCTTGACAAAACTGTAAATCTTTCCCCGGAAGTTTATAACGGAAGAAGCGTGGCTGCTGCTGCCGTTGCGGCACACGAATGCGGACACGCTGTTCAACACGCTCATGCTTACATGTGGCTAGGTATGCGTTCTAAATTAGTTCCGGCTGTAAGTTTTGCTTCGCGTTATATGCAATGGATTTTGTTGGCTGGTGTGCTTACCATTACTGTATTTCCGTATTTGCTTCTTTTTGGAATTGTAATGTTTACCGCAACCACTATTTTCAGTTTCATTACGTTGCCTGTGGAGTTCGATGCATCTAACCGTGCCCTTGCTTGGTTAGACAGTTCTGGAATCACTTCTTCTCAAGAACATGAAATGGCAAAAGACGCTTTGAAATGGGCGGCAATGACTTATGTAGTAGCCGCACTTTCTTCATTAGCCACTTTGGTTTATTATATCAGTATTTTCCTGCGCAGAAGGTAACCAAAATCAAGTCTCATCCTATTCAAAAGCCACCTCATTTCGAGGTGGTTTTTTTATGTGAATTATTATGACTTTTTGGGGATAAAAAAGCAGTCGCAAACGGACTAAAACCACGCTGCTTTCTTACATTCGCCCAACAATTTTAAACAGTAAAAAATGAGCGAAGGAACAGCAGATATTACCATGGAAGAAACAACTAAAAAAGCAGAATATTCAGCCAGCAGTATTCAGGTATTGGAAGGATTAGAAGCGGTACGCAAACGCCCCGCCATGTATATTGGCGACACAGGTATAAAAGGATTGCACCATTTGGTTTATGAAGTAGTCGACAACTCAATTGATGAGGCATTAGCCGGTCATTGCAAAAACATTTACGTAACCATTCACGAAAACAATTCTATCTCCGTAAAGGATGATGGTCGAGGAATACCTGTAGATATTCATGAGAAGGAAGGTGTAAGTGCGCTACAGGTGGTTATGACCGTTCTTCATGCTGGAGGGAAATTCGACAAAGATTCTTACAAAGTTTCGGGTGGTTTGCACGGGGTGGGTGTATCGTGTGTAAACGGTCTTTCATCTCATTTAAAAGCGCAGGTTCATCGCAACGGTAAAATTTATGAGCAGGAATATTCTGAAGGAAAACCTTTGTATCCTGTGAAAGAGGCGGGATCTACAACCATTCGTGGCACCATCGTTACTTTTCAGCCCGATGCTACAATTTTCACTTCCACCATTTATAGTTTTGATACGCTTGCCGGTCGTTTACGTGAGCTTGCTTTCCTAAACAAAGGAATTCACTTAGATATTATTGACGAACGAGAAAAAGACGAGGCCGGAGAATTTAAGCACAGCCATTTTCATAGCGAAGGCGGATTAGTTGAGTTTGTAAAATTTCTCGATAGCACTCGTGAACCGCTAATACCGACTCCTATCTGGGTGGAAGGCAGTCGCGATAACATAGCTGTAGAAGTAGCTCTTCAGTATAATCTTTCTTATACTGAGAATGTTCATAGCTATGTAAACAACATCAACACCATTGAAGGTGGAACGCACGTGGCAGGTTTCAGACGCGCCCTTACAAGAACGTTCAAATCGTTTGGTGAGAAAAATAAATTGTTTGAAAAGCTGAAGATTGAAATTGTTGGTGATGATTTTCGTGAAGGATTGACCTCCATAATATCAGTAAAAGTTCCTGAACCTCAGTTTGAAGGACAAACAAAAACCAAACTCGGCAATAACGAAGTAGCAGGAGCGGTAGAACAAATCTTAGGGGAGAAGTTGGAACACTACTTAGAAGAAAATCCTAAACAGGCAAAGTTGATATTTGATAAAGTGGTACTTGCCGCAACTGCACGTGCTGCTGCTCGCAAAGCGCGCGAAATGGTGCAACGCAAAGGTGCATTGAGCGGAGGTGGTTTACCGGGTAAACTGGCAGATTGCAGTAGCAAAAACCGCGATGAATCAGAAATATTCTTAGTAGAAGGAGATTCAGCGGGTGGAACAGCTAAGCAAGGTCGCGACAGACATTTTCAGGCAATTCTTCCATTACGTGGAAAAATTCTAAATGTTGAGAAGGCAATGGAACATAAGATTTACGACAACGAAGAAATTGGAAATCTTTTTCAAGCACTAGGAGTTCGTATAGGAACTTTGGAGGACACGAAAGAACTTGACATAGCTAAACTCCGTTACGGCAAGATTGTAATCATGTGCGATGCCGATGTTGACGGTTCGCACATCACCACACTTATTCTAACATTCTTCTTCCGTAGTATGAAAAAATTGGTAGAAGAAGGACACATTTACATTGCCCAACCACCTCTATACTTGGTGAAGAAAGGTAAAGAACAAATATATTGCTGGAACGATGCCCAACGAAATGCTGCCACAAAAGAGTTAGCTAAAGGCGGAAGTGAAGCCAATGTACATGTTCAGCGATATAAAGGTCTTGGAGAAATGAATGCCGAGCAGCTTTGGGAAACAACAATGAATCCAAATACCCGCACTCTTAAACAAGTGACTATAGAAAGCGCAGCAGAGGCAGATTATACTTTCAGCATGTTAATGGGTGATGAAGTTCCTCCTCGTAGAGAGTTTATTGAGAGCCACGCTAAGTTTGCGCGAATAGATGCTTAGTTCTTGTTTGCCAAAATAAAAAAGGATGCCTGCAAACAGACATCCTTTTTCATTTTTTCTATACGCTACTATTCTAGTAATTCCACAAATCGTGTTCGAAAACGAAATTGTCATTTTTAGTACGGTCGCTCTCTAGCAATGCATCCATACCAGTCGCGTATTCCTGAATATTTCTATCATGAACGTTGCTCTCCTTATAAATATAGCTTTCGAAATAACGAGCTTCGAATAAATCTTCCCAACTCATTCTAACTGCATCATTCTTTGGGTTATAAACTTCATATTTACCTAAGATAGGACGTAGGTCTGGGTAATAAACCCAATACATAGTCATATCACCACGATAATTACCAGAAGCATCAAAATCTTCCATCACGGGAGCTATACCAATAATGCGGCACATCATAGTCGAAGTCTCTTCATCGAAGAACCAATCTTCCTTAACACGATACTTTACGATTTTCTCCCAAGTCAAGTCATTTTTCTGAATCACTTGCTCTTCTTCCAAAGTAATCGGGTTAATCTGCATTACAGTGTCAATACGAGTTCCCAATTTCTTTACATCTTCCACACTTAGAACCTGTTTGAATTGATCGGCATCAGTAACGTTATTATCATAAACTGTCAATTCACCATTCTTGGCCGCAGTGTGAACAATTTGTATAAGAGGCTGCTGAGGATATTTAAATGGCAAATTCATTTTCTCCCTTACATCAATCATTCTCCAAATACGCTTTGCCCAAAACACATCTGCTTCGCGTATATAATCGTAAGGAATCACTTCCTTTTCTTTTGTAGTCGTCTTTACCCATGCCCCATCAAGTGGTTCTTGAGCAAAAACTGAACCTGCAAATACGAGTAGCAATGCAGCAAATACAAATTTTCCTTTGTTATACATGATTTCAGTTTTTAGATAATAGTGAATGCAATTTGACCAAGTTTTCTCGGCTGTTTATCTGGACCTACAACTTTTATCTCATCAATAAAAAGAATATCCTTAGGCTTAGCTCTATCCTTAAATGCTTGCATTTGAGGTGTAAATCCTGGTCCCGGTGATTCAGCTTTAAAAATTTCGCCCTTGGAAGAGAATACCATTTGGAAACTTACTACATTGAAACGTGCATCAAAGTCGAAATTCTCCAATAAGGCCAAAATTCCTGACTGCGCTTTCATAGTTCCTGCTTGAACGTTTCCTCCTCTTAGTTTACCACTAGTCATAGGAACCGGATCGGGAATACGTTTGATACGGAACTCCTTTCCATCCATTGGTTGAATCTTTCCGTCAATCTTAGCTGATACATTAATCTTACACTTTCCTATAGCTGTAACATTAGCAATATAACTCGCTGGATTCGCAGGGTCCTTTTTTAATGTTCCCGCCCCCTCAATAGTTGCTGAAACATCTCCTTGTCCAACTCCTGGAACTGAAATTTCCATTGGGTTGTCTACGCCTATGTAAAGCACATTCATCTTCGTTGGGGATACCACAACCGCCTTCGGAGCCGTTTGATATTTCCCTTCAAATGGATAGAACTTATATCCACCAGTTGGATTCTTTACGCGAATAATTCCTGTATAGGTTTTTTCGCCAACACCTGCACCGGTTGCAGTATATTTTCCGAATCCACCTTCGGCTTTCAACATATTATTTCCGTAACCACTAGGTAGTGGATCATTAGAATCTTTTGTATCGTAAGATCCATCAGGATTTTTCTTGAACCCGCCAACAGAGCCTAAGAAAATTTCAGGTTGTTGCGTTGAATTAAATGCTGCTAAAAACACATCTGCTTTATACTGCTGACCAGTTAAAATATAACTAGTTGGGGCAATAATTTTTGCGGTTAAGTCAGTGAATTTAAAATCGGTTTCTCCAATTTTTTTAATCAAATACTCAATAACAGCACCTTCAGAACTCACCACATCATTCTGAAACTTAGATAGAATTGTTACAGCTGCTGTTGCCGGCACACTGCTAAACGTTAGATACTCCCATTTAGCACCTTCTTCTCCTTTTTTCTTAGGAGTCTTGGCGTCAAGTGACATTTTGAAATTTGCCCTGTCTTTTTCATCTACCAAGTCCAACAAATTTTTGCGAGCATCCAATATCTTTTGCTGAAGTTCTCTCCCTCTCTTTACGCCTGGTCCTTCTTCAACAAACATACGTGTAGCTACATCGATATTATCGCGTTGCTCAATATCATCCGTTTCGGGATCAATACCACCGGCTTGTTTAATGATTTCAGTTTTGTAGTTTTCTACCAAATTATTCAAATCTGATCCGATTTTTTTTGCTTTTTGAGCTTTATCGAAAAACTGTTGTGCTTTCGCTTTATCGTTTTCCATTTGTTTATCGAATGCCTTATAGATACCGTTATTTTTTTCGCCTAACGAACCGTTTGAAGTTTGCAATCCCTCGTTAACTAAGTGGAATGCATTTAATACTTCTTGCGATACGTTCAAAGCGAGTAGGGCTGTTAACACGAGGTACATCATGTTAATCATTTTCTGCCGCGGAGTTAATTTACCACCTGCCATTGTTTAAGTTTCTCGTTTTAGGGTTATGCCAATAAAAATTATTACCTCAATTAAATCGACTTCATAGCAGAAAGCATGTTACCATACACTGCATTTAATGAAGTAAGGTTCTTGTTCAACTGAGCTAAATTATCTTTGTATTTAACTGCATCTGTAGCTGTTTCAGAAAGTGCGCCAGCTGCTGCATTCAAGTTTCCAAAGAACTTATTCATTGCTTTCAAGTGATTGTTTGAATCTTGTAATTCAAGTTCATAAATGGCATTCAGTTGCGAAAGGTTTTTCACCATAACCTGAACTTGCTCATGATAAACTTTAGTATTTTCTGCACCAGTGCCTATAGCTGTAACTGCTGAAGTTGCGGTAGCAGCAGCTTGAGCAAACGAAGTAATTTGTCCAGCTGCAGTTTTTGCACTCTTGGAAAAATCGCTTGCCGCTACTGTTGCATCACCCAGATCTTTCATTTTAGACGCTGTATCGGCTAAAGAAGTGAATCCTTTACTTAAACTATGCATTAATTCAGGTCCAACTTTAGCATCCGTCAACATTTTGTCTAATTGTTGAGATGGAGATTTTTGTCCTATTGGAGTTTCAGAAGCTAGTTCCGGATACACTCTCTCCCACTCATATTCAGCATGCAAGGCCGCCTGAGGTTCAAAACCTGAAATGATAAAGATAATTACCTCTGCACCCATACCCACGATAAGCATAATATTAGCACCTTGCCAGTGCATGATTTTGAATAATGCTCCCGCAATTACGACTGCTGCTCCAAAGGAGTACGCATAATTCAAATAAATTCTTGCTTTTTTCGTGGTCAATGGATGAACTTTTTCTGCTGCCATGTTTTTGTTTTTTAGTTAGGGTTAAACAATGAAATATTTAGTTTTAAAATTAAAAACGGTTATTGGGTCCTTCAATATTTTAAGAGTCGATAAAATGTAGCCTCTTAGTTGCTGTCCGTAATATCTCTTCCCAAGAAGGTGGTAATACACCTAAAACCTACGTAAGATTTGGCTGAATCGCCATATTCCCAATGACGGGTACCTGTTTCAATATAGTAGCCGATATCTTTCCACGAGCCTCCTCTTATAACCTTACGTTTCATTGCTTCCGGTTCTGACTTTTCAGCATCGTAACGAATATCTGGATTGAGGTCATGAATAAAAGCATAAGAGTTTTCGTAGAAAGCTGATGATGTCCATTCAGCTACGTTACCAGCCATGTTGTACAAACCATAATCATTTGGCCAATACGCATCAGAGCGAACGGTATAAAACCCGCCATCTTCAGGATAGTTTCCTCTGCCAGGTTTGAAGTTAGCCAATATACAACCTTTCGCATTTCTAACATAAGGACCTCCCCAAGGGTAAGGTGCCAATTTTTTCCCACCCCGTGCGGCATATTCCCACTCATGCTCTGTAGGTAAGCGGAAGATATCCATCAAAGGCTCTCCACGCGGTGTTCTGTAATCTTCCCAAAGACGTGTTCTCCAAAAACAGAACGCGTTTGCTTGATGCCAGGTAACCCCTACCGCAGGATAGTCGTCAAAGGCAGGGTGATGAAAATAGTTGCGGGTCATTGGTTCGTTATAAGAGTAGGAGAAATCTCTAACCCATACCAACGTGTCAGGATACACGTCTACCGATTCTTTATGAATAAAACTAGTTCTTGATTTGCCTCTGTTCTTAGTTTGAGCTGCTGCTTTATAATCGAACCACTCATAATCGTACTTCAATTTGCTTAGGGCAAGTTCTTTTCTTCCCCAAATTCTTTCGTTCTCGGGAAGGTAGATGTCTTCTAAAGCTTCGTTCTTTTGTTTTCCACTCCATTCAATTTTCTTATTCCAGTCAATGGTTTCTTTTCCATCTTCATTACCGGTTTCCACATCGCCTTGTAATTTATGGGCTACTGAATCGCGCACATAATTAATGAATTGACGGTACTCATTGTTGGTGATTTCGGTATCATCCATGTAGAAGCCGACAATAGAAACTTGCTTTGCTCTAGCTTGCATAGACGAGTTCACATCTTGATCGCTAGGACCGATATGCAACACCCCCGATGGAATAAACACCATACCGTATGGCGTTATCGGATTCCATTTGGGTCTGTCTTGTTCTCCGAGTAGTTGCCCGTTGTAACCTCCCTTACAACCGGTAACAAATAGCAAAAGTGCGAGTGAAAATTTGCTAAGAAGACCTTGTAAATTTTTCATGTTTTTTGTTTTGGTAGTTTCCTCTTTTTGTTTTTGAAGAGCGTAAATATAATCAGTTTTTGATTTTTCAAAATTATTAGAAAAAAAATGTTTCCCTCACTTGTTAATTACGTTTTACACACTGCTTTGTTCTGTTTAAATGACTATAAAAAACTTGTATCAATTATAGCGAGGGTTATGATAATAGTACCCTTTACTTTCTTTTTTCTTCAATGGATACTGATAGCTTAAACTTATTTCGTGCGAACCGGTATTGAACTTGTTCAAGTACGAAAGGTTGGCATCATACGAATACACCAATTGAAACCCTTTATACTTAAATCCTAAGAACAAGCCCATAGCGTCAATCGTTTTTTGGCTATATCCTCTAAACGAAATTCCGGTTATGATATTGTTGATGATGGTGAAGGTGGCGCTTAGATCCATTTGCACTTTCTTTAAATCGGTTTTAAGAATAACCGAGGGCATAAGGCTGAGTTTGTTGGTAACTTTGAAATCGTACCCTGCTGTAAAAAAAAGGTTGCGAGAAAAATTGAGTTTGGTATTTCCGCCTTCGGCTTTGATGGTGGCTGATGATAATATTATATGATTGATGCTAGCACCAGCATAGTATTTATCGTTGTTGAAATAAAGACCGAATGAAAAATCGGGAGCAATGCCTTGCTGCAAATTATCGGGCAGAAGATTGTCGTTGTGATTTACGCCACCACTGTAAATACCATCGGGTGCGCGAAGTTTATCGCCAGCAATGGAAGTTTGAATAATGCCTACACCAATCCCCACGCCCATTTTTCCCCACTTAAAATTTTTGCGGTAATTGTAATTGAGGGCTACATAGGTAGCGCGTTGATAGCCGGCAATATCATTGATGGCAGTAATGCCTACGCCTGAACTGATGGCATAAACCGGTATATTAATGTTGACTCCTTGTGTTGCAATAAAGCGGCTGGCTAAACTTACATACTGACTGCGGTGGAGTGCAGAAATTTCCAACGCATCTATACTGCCTGCATAAGCTGGGTTAAACAAGTATCGATTAAACATGTGTTGTGTAAACTGCGGTTCGCTTTGCGCGGTTGCATATAGTATAGATGCCGAAAAAAAGAAGAGGAAAATAGTTTGGCGCATAAACGAGTAGGTGAAAATAGTTTTTTCAAGAGAGATTTCAAGGGGAGAAATTAGACACTAGATTTTAGATGTTAGACAACAGACTGACAGCCGTATGTGGTGTAGTTGTGAGCGCATAATGCCACGAACCTGCCTTGCCCGTAGGCAGGTATACGAATAAAAAAATTACATTCCAACTACACAACTTTTTCTTTGTATAAAACCGATAATGTAACTCTGCTATAGCGAGTGCGTTTACCTAAGAAACAATCAACATGAAAACACTTACAAGAATTAAAACAAGAGATGTGCTTATTCAAGATGAAAGTGGTATTGAAATAATTACCGTTAGAGTTAGATAAGCTGCACTTTGTAATCATAAAAAAGCCTCTCCGTAGTGAGAGGTTTTTTTATTTGTGGAAGCAGTAACCAATACTTACTGCAACACAACTTTCCCATCCTTTGCCAGCAAGCGGAATTTCACTTTGCTGTTAACCGCTTCGCCTAAATAAATGGCCGGTTGAAAACTGAAGCCGCGAAGTTTTTCGAGCAGGGCAATTAATTGTTTGAAGTTTTCGAAATCGGAAATATTGAAGGTGCGTGGCTCAATTGCTAAATCGTAGTTGCCCGCTTTGCCGCTGCAATTAACTTCAACTGTTATGTCGCAAAAGAAATGGCTGCCTGCCGCAAACTTAAAAGCACTGTCTGCCTGCGCTATAAACTGCTGTTTGTAGTTGGAATATTTTTCGGGCGTTTTGGAAAAGAAGCGCAGGTCTTCTTTGCCGTTTATTTTACAAAGCTCAATGGCGGGTGTGGTTTCAATTAAACTATCAACGGTATCGAAATAAGCATCGCTTAATTGCGCAAAGGAAAGTTGAGACAGAAAAAGGAAAGGTAAGAAGTGAATGAGTTTCATGATGCGTGGTTTACTCAAAATGTTTCCACCCCTGCGCTTTTAATACGTGCCTATTGTTGCTACGCGTAACCAGCACACAGCCGTTTTCTTTTTTGGTAATGGTGCCTATGATAGAGAAAGTGTCTTCGTCAGCAATTTTTGTTTCGTCTTCGGGTTCAATGGTAAAGAGCAGCTCATAGTCTTCGCCACCATTGAGCGCGCAGGTAATTGGGTCCAGGTTAAATTTCAACGCCATGTGGTAGGCATCTTCACTTACCGGTATTTGTGCTTCAAACAAATCGCATCCCACTCCGCTTTGTTTGCAAATGTGCAGGATATCGCTCGAAAGCCCGTCACTCAAATCTATCATAGATGTTGGCTTCAGGTTCATGTCTTTAAAAAACTTGAGCACTTCTTTGCGCGCTTCGGGTTTCAGTTGTTTACCAATTAAATAATCTGAGTTTTCTAGTTCGGGTTGCACTTCGGGGTGCTCGAGATAAATTCTTTTTTCGCGTTCCAAAATTTGCAAACCCAAATAAGCCGCGCCTAAATCGCCAGTAACACAAACCAGGTCGCCTTCTTTAGCACCGTTTCTATACACCAGGTCTTCGGCATTGGCAACACCAATAGCAGTTACAGAAATAATTAAACCGCTAAGCGAAGAAGTAGTATCACCACCAATTAAATCAACTTTATAATTTTTGCAAGCGTGTTCAATACCGGCATAGAGTTCATCAATGGCTTCTACTGTAAAGCGCGAAGAAATGGCAATGGAAACAGTAATCTGTTTGGGCACGGCATTCATGGCGTAGATATCACTCAGGTTTACGACCACACTTTTATAGCCGAGGTGTTTCAGCGGTGTATACATCAGGTCGAAGTGAATTCCTTCTACTAGCAGGTCGGTAGAAACTACAGTCTTTTTCCCTTCGCTGTCAATAACCGCGGCATCATCACCTATACCTTTTAATGTAGAATCGTTGACATGCCGAAAGTTTTTTGTGATATGTTCAATCAATCCGAATTCGCCTAATTGGCTTACCGGAGTAGTTTGTTTTGGTTCCATGATGAAGAATTTTTTGAGCGGGCAAGATTAGTATATTTGAAACGAAAGCCCTTGACACATGGTTGTTCCCGATAAAAAAAGATTGAATTATTTTAGCTGGCTCACGCTCTTTGGTATGAGCGCCATTGGTTTTATGCTCATTACTTATCTTCAACGAACCGATGTGCAAACACTATGCATGGGTCGCAAATCGCTTTTCCTTCAAATTACTGTAGGTTTGTTTTTTGGCAGTCTCTCCTCGTTACTGGCGGTAGTTTTGCTGAACGGGAAGTATTTCAAAAGCGTTCGACATTTTTTTGAGCATTTAATGCAAGACATCAATCCTTCGGTTACGAACATTGTTTTTTACTCCTTTTGTGCCAGTGTCGGTGAAGAGATACTTTTTCGTGCAGGTATTCAACCGCTGATAGGAATATGGCCTGCTGCATTTTTATTTGTGTTACTGCATGGGTATATTAATCCTGCAAACCTTCACCTTACGGTGTATGGATTTTTTTTGGTGATTATATGCGTAGGCTTTGGGTACCTGTTTAAGTTCTTTGGTCTCACCGCTTCTATTCTTTCGCATTTCATTTACGATGTATCAATGTTCAGCGTATTGAAGTATTCTTACGATGGCACATCGAACGCAGATTAACCCTTTTTACCACCCGTAACACACAGGTAAAACCTTGTTACAACCAAGAATTGAAATGAGCAACTATATTTGTGCACAAAGTATTTTCGTAGTCCAACAAACTATATAATTTATGACACACGAATTACACCGCATTCCACAAGCTTGGAGCCGTGCTTGGGATTCTAAAGCGTTTCGCAACCAGTTTGCACTATCGGTCCTGTTTTTAGTAGGAGTTAGTCTTCATCAGTTTCATTTCCTTCGTTTGTGGCAACTGCGACCCGGCATTCACGTCAATGATTTAATTCTGAACATTCTTCCTCCTCACGATTTTTCGATGCCTATTTTCTTTTTAGAGTATTCTACTATGCTTATGGTATTTATCTTTTTGCTGCCTTTGCCCGAGCGGTTAATAAAAGGAATACAAATGTTTGCACTCATTCTGTTTGCGCGCACTGTTACTATCTATCTTATTCCTTTAGAGCCACCCCGCGATATGATTTTTCTGAACGATCCCATGGCTACTTTTTTTCTACATACAAAAGATATAGTAGTAACCAAAGACCTTTTCTTTTCGGGGCATGTATCGGCAATTGCGTTATTGTTTTTAATTACTACTGATAAATGGCTGAAGAAATATGCGGCTGTTGCGGCTGTGTTAGTATCGAGTATGATTTTATGTCAGCATGTTCATTACAGTATGGATGTATTGTTTGGAACCTTGATTTCTTACACCGCTTATAAATTAGTGTTCTATTTTCATGCACAAACCAAGTATGGAATAGAACTGAAAGATGCTTAATCATTTGAAGCACCAATAAAAAAGGGAACGATTTTTTCGTTCCCTTTTTTTATGATAGAAAGTTCAATTCGTTTTTTATCTAACCAACGTTACGTTTCCGCTAGCTGTTTTTTGCGCATCAATACCCAGGAATTTGTAATCACATTTCCATGCAAAAACACCCAACTCTTGTTTCATGCCTTCATACATACCATCCCATCCTTCCATTGGGTCGTTGGTTTGGTAAACCTTTTCGCCCCAACGGTTAAATACTTCGAGGTTAAATTTCTGAAGGTTCTTGTTGAGTGCGCGGAAAATATCGTTGATGCCATCACCATTAGGTGAAAACGCTGTAGGAATTAAAAGCTGAGCAATATCCACTTTCACTATCAACGAATCAGAAGCTATACAACCGGCATCATCGGTTACTTTTATATTGTATTGTGTGGTAACCGGTGGTGTGGCTGTTGGGTTTTCACAATTGCTGCAATTCAACGTAAAGTCTGGGGTCCACTCAATAGCCGAAACTATAGGTGCGCCAATTGTAGGATTGAAATCGGTTGATTGCCCTTGATAAATACTTACATCAGGTCCTGCATATACCGTAAATTTCTTTCTACCCAAAGCAAATGGCTCGGGTTGAAAATCATTTACACCAGCTACGCGAACGGTAGAGAAACCAAGACCGCTTCCTGCAGATGATACGCCTAAATAATTCCAACGGTTAGGGGTATCCCAATGCGCTTCTTCGGTCCATTCACCATCGGTACTTGGGTCAAAAAACATTTTTAGTGCTACCGCATCACCACCTGTGCTGTGATACAAACGGTGGTAGAAATTCGGATTTACCTTACACAAAATATCATCAACTGTTGCCACATTGTAACCATCGTTGGTAGCATCACCTTTCACCACCATTGCTCCGTAAGTATTCGCAGCACCGGTTGTAGGCGTGTATTCAATAGGGCGGAAAATACTTGGAGGATTAACGTAAGAAGGAGAACCCAACGGATAGATATAAGCACTTGAAGCAAGCGTAGCGCGTGATAGTTTTCCTACACCTAAAGAACTTACAAAACCATTGTTCCAGGTAATGGCTCCTGTGTTCGTATTGCTAACCAACATTTCATTTACATCGGTAGCCAACTCAGCATTGTTGAGCACTAACAAACCTGAAGTAACCGCATCAATGGTTTGGCTCTTCACTACGTTTCCACCTAAGAGATTTAAATTATTGAAAGTGGTAACTGCAGTTCCTGTAATTTGCTGGGCACCACCGTTCATTTCCACCCAACTGGCGGCTCCAGTGTAAGCGCTGTTATTAATCCAATTACCCGACAAACGAATTGTGTCTCCGGCTGCTGTGATCAATCCATCGTTTGTTACGTTGCCTTCCACTACTACTGTTCCTGCATTATTCAAAACTCCTGCGCCTGCCAATTGATTATTGTAAAGCGAATTTGTTTTCACAATCATAAAGCCACCGTCTTTCACATAAATATCTGCGCCATTGTTGTTGAACAAGGCTTGTGAAAAAACAGAAGCGGAAAAGGTGAGTAAAAAAAGGAAAGAGGAAATCTTTCTCATGGTCGGTTATTTTAAAATTGGAAGGTTAAAGTAAAAGCAATTTATGTAAAAAGCAAACCTGATGCTTCGAAACAACATTAAACATTATGTCACGCTGAGCTTGTCGAAGCGTTTTGCTGAATATCCTTCGACAAGCTCAGGATGACATTTCTCTTAATTCAATCTGGCACCCAACACCACTTGCTTCTTCAATCGCTTCACTTTGCCCTGTAAATTAAAAACTTCGAGATACACTATATAGATGCCTACGCGCGCTTTTTGGTTGTCATCGTCAATGCCATCCCACATTAATTTTCCTTCGCTCGAAAGCAATTCGCTTTTTGCAAGCGTTCTTATTTCTCTGCCTTTTGCATCATATACTTTTGCATTAAGCACATAGCCCGCTTCTGTAAATTTATAATTGATGAAAGTAAAATCTTTATCGCCATCGTTATCAGGAGTAAAAACTTCAGGTTCAATTTTTATTTCATCGCTTGTTATTCCGGTTTCGGAATATTGCGAGTTCTGATAAGTAGGTGTTCCAAAACCAACGGTTGAAGCGGAACTATGCCAGTTGCTTTTATCCTGTGTAGGTTTATTGAAATCAATGCGTTCAAGCGAAACGCCATCTTCTACATCGAGCAAAGCAAAATGCCAGTTGTGGTCATAAGCGAGTGAGTCAAGCGTTTCGCCATTGTGTACTTTCAAAATGCAGATGCTTTGGTTGTCGTCATAATTTGGTAGGGAGGAAACTTGCAAAAGCGCATTCGGATTTTCAACATTGTAATTCAGTAAAATGTTTTCGGGCGACTCTGTAAGCACCACATACTCCTGTGGAAAAAGCAAATAGCTTTCAGTAGAAATTGCTGCCTGTTCCAAAATTGTTTGAGGATTAGAATAATCATTCTCTAAAATATCGAGTCCTTTTAAGTCAATCACCTTGTTACTGCGGTTATATAATTCCACAAAATCGTAGCCGCCTGTTCGCGGATTGAAAAGTATTTCGTTTATCACCACATCGTTCGCAAGAGCTACATCACCAATGGCAAATCGTGCTGAATCGCTCATGCCAATGGTATTACCCGTGCAATCGCTAAGGTTCGAAACATGAACCGTGTAAATAGTTCCCGAAACAAAAGTTGCAGCAAACGAAAGTTGAAGCGTGGTATAATCCAACGAAAAAGCAGAAACCGTCAGCGGATTTCCAATCGAATTATTTACTAAAAAATTTGCTGCCACCGAAGCAGTTGATGCTGTTATCGCTTCGCTGAAATAAAGCAACAGCGTATGATTATCCTGCAAGGAAGCACGCACCAATTGCGGACGAATAGTATCAGGATTATTTCCTGTAATTGAATTTCTTCTGCCGGGCGTTCCACCGCTTCCGTCAACGCTTGCACTCCAATTTTCTTTTCCGCTGCAAGGATTGTTGGCATCAATCATTTCTAAACTCCATCCGCCATTTTGTTTTGCGCTGCTGTTATACCAGCTATCTAAATAATTTACTGCATGAATAGTATTGCCGAAATTATCGCGCAGCAAAAGATTGTCGCCTGTATTATTGAGTGAAGGCAAAGCAAGGGTTGCAATTGAAATAGAAGAAGGAAATGAATCCACATTATCCAAC
Source organism: Bacteroidota bacterium (assembly GCA_947479455.1). Classification (GTDB taxonomy): domain Bacteria; phylum Bacteroidota; class Bacteroidia; order Chitinophagales; family LD1; genus Bog-950. Next base: position 8,167 of record CANJZE010000014.1, on the reverse strand, counting down.
GCACACAAAAGCATAAAGCTATCGGGCAAAATGGTAACTGATGGCAGCGTTACAGTTGTTGACGCATCAGAAAAAGTCCATCCACTCAATGAAATAGGAAACGCAGTTTTGTTATACAGCTCTACATACTCAGCCGACTTCAAACCAACCGCAGGATCAGGGTCAGCCATAATTTCGTGAATGAGCACATCGCCAGCTCCAGCATTGTAAAACGCAAATGGAAATGAAAACACATTCATTGTATTGCCCGCTACATCCTGCGCTCCCGAAATGCTGAGAATATAATTAGTGGCATTCTGAAACTGATTTAAAAAAGTAAGGTGCACCAAACTCAAATCTCCTGCATCGCGCACTACAGCTATTGGATTGCCTATGGAGTTATTCACCGAATAATTTGAAATGGTTTGTGCTGAAGTTAAACCAAGTGGCTCCGAAAATTTTACATCAATCGTAAATGGCGAAAGCACATTTACACTTGCTATGGTTGGCTTGATGGTATCTGGATGCAGGTAATCAATTTTGAAATCATCGAAGTAATAGAGGTTGTAACGAGCTGCTGTGTTATAATCACATACTACACCAAAAAAAGAGGTGGAGGTTATAGAATTGTCGTTAAAACTTCCTTCCGAAGAAAACGCATTTCCACCTGTTTTGTCAGCAAAAACATCCCAATTTCCACCGGAGTGACGAATAACCTTTATACGAACAATATCACTAGTGGCAGTCATAATTCCTGAACTGCCTGTGAATATTTTTGTAATTGTTCCTCCGTTCTGTTTAAAAATATCAAGCGAATCAGGAGCATTACCGGCTTCGCCAAACTGAACAAAGTAGCCGTTTAAACTTCCCGTCAAATCCATTTGATTGCTAACCAAATAAACCCTTACAATGTTGGTAGAACTCGGATTGAAATTCAAGCGAATCAGAAAATTCCATTCGGTCGAATCAATCAAGGTATTCGTTGTAGAAAGGTAAATAGTAGAACTTGCCTGAGGTCCGTTGCTATGTAAAGAATCTCCGGCAATTTCAAAGGAAGCTATGTTTCCAACCCAAGTTGGATTACTCGTAAAATCGCCATCCGAAAAATTATCGTTGACTTGAGCCACTGAAAAAAGTGGCAGTAGAAAGAAAAACCCGTAGAAACTTTTTTGTAGAAACTTTTTCATCAGGCACTAAAAATAGAATTTGATTTTAGAATCAGCAGAACAATTCAGGCTTCCTTTTATCCGCTTCACTTTCGTCATTCAACGTTTTAAAATATAAACCGTTCATGTTTACAATTTCTGCGTGGTTAACTTCGTTACTCTTTAAAATAAAACTATGACACAAGCTGCTTCAATTCCGGGACCAAGAGGAATTGTTTTGCTGATGCCTACACGCAACATCCGTAAAAAAACGCACGAATATCTTTCGCTACTAGAAACAAAATATGGCGAAATTTCGAAAATAAAATTCGGTCCGTTCACAGTTATTTACCTCGCCAATCCCGATTACATTGAACATGTTTTTCTGAACCGCGATACGTACATAAAAATTCAGGAAGGTGGCATGTTGCGCATTTTACTTGGTAACGGACTGCTCACCAGCGAAGGTGATTTTTGGCTGAAGCAGCGCAGATTGATTCAGCCCGTGTTTCACAAAAATCGTTTAGAAAGATTTGTTCAAAAAATTTCAGAATCAACTAACGATATGCTTTTGCACTGGGATAATACTAATGGAACAGAGGTAGATGTTTACCATGAAATGAACCGGCTCACGCTCGATATTGTAGGCAAAACACTTTTTAGCACCAACGTAAAAAGTGAATTTAATAAAGTGAATACCGCACTCACAAAAATTATGACTGCCATACGCAATCGTTCGCGATTTATGCGCTTTCCACTTTGGGTACCGCTGCCTTCGCATTTGCGCATTGAACATAATCGTAAAGTGCTTGACGAAACTATTGGCGATATTATCAATCAACGAAAACAGGAGAACGGAAAATTTGACGACTTGCTAACTATGCTTATGGAAGTAGAAGATGCGGACACGCGTGAGCGAATGACCGATAAACAATTGCGCGATGAAGTGCTCACCATTTTTGTTGCCGGCCATGAAACTACTGCCAACGCTATGGCGTTTACACTTTACCTTTTGGCTAAACATCCTGAAATAAAAACTCGTTTGCAAAAAGAATTGGTAGAAGTGCTAGGCAACAGTGAACCTACGTTCGAAAAACTGCAACGATTGGAATACACCACTATGGTTATTAAAGAGTCCATGCGCTTATTTCCTCCTGCTTGGATGATTCCCCGCGAAGCGGCAAAAGATGATGTGATTGGCGGCTATCCAATTAAGAAGGGCGACAAAGTTCTTGTATCGCCTTATGCTATGCAGCGCAGTCCGAATTACTGGAAAAATCCTGAAGAATTTATGCCTGAAAGATTTTCGGCTGATAAAATAAAAGACATTCCGAGATACGCTTATTTCCCTTTCGGAGGAGGACAACGTTTATGTGTGGGAAACAATTTTGCCATGATGGAAATGCAAATTATTCTAGCCAAACTTTGCTTACAATTTGACTTTGAACTTCCAAAGAATTTTGAGTTGGAATTGCTTCCTTTAATTACTCTTCGACCAAAAGAAGGTGTGCCTATGAAATTGGTAAAGAGATAAATAGAGTTGAACTATCTCCACGTTTTAGCAAAATAAGGCTTCACATCATCACTCACAGCTTCCTGTTGTTTCCAGTATTTCATGGTTACTACATGACCATCTTTAGCGTGAAGTAATCTTCCGTAAATAGCATTGGTTACGTTGAATTCATTTTCTGTAACATAAACACTAAAAGTGGATGGAGGCGGTGGGGGGGGCGGAGTCTCAACAACAGTTGCGGCTTCTCCTTCTACAATAGGTTTAGCAACAGGTGCCGCAACTTTGGGCGGAGGTGTTGGCGCAGTTACAACTGTATAGTGGTTATATTCCAACAACGATTTCAAAAATTCAACGCGCGCAGGCGAACAGTTCTTTTCTACCACCGCACAACGCACTCCGTCAATTTCTTCGAAAGGATGATTTGAATTTATTGCCATTGTATTTGTCTTTCATTCCCCTTCGGGGTTTAAAGATTTGCTGATAAATTAAAGATTACATCAAATGTTCTGCTTGCAAAACCAATAACTAAAATTCCGATTACGCAAACCACCAATGCAGCAAGTTCCGATTTCTCTAACGAAATTTTTGGAAGCAACTCTCCCGCTTCATCTACAAACATGGCGCGAATGATGCGCAGATAATAATAGAGTGAAACAACCATGTTGAGAGCCGCAATAATAATAACCCACCACGTTCCTACAGCCGCACCGGTGGTAAGTAGAAATAATTTTCCGAAAAATCCTGCGGTAGGTGGAATGCCCGCCAACGAAAAAAGCGACAACGCAAGAATAAGTGCAAGCGTTGGATTTGATTTATAAAATCCTTTGTAGTCGTTGATGGTTTCTTTTCCGGTAATGGAAGAAACAATGCTCAACACTCCGAATGCCGCGAGATTGCTGAACACATAAATCAGAATGAAATAAACCACCGAAGCCACACCCACTTGCGAAGCCGATGAAATTCCAATGAGCACATAACCCATTTGTGCAATCGAAGAAAAAGCAAAGAAGCGTTTCAAGTTCTGTTGTCGAAGTGCAAATAAATTTCCGATGGTCATGGTGACAACTGCTGAACCGGCAAGTAGGAAATACCACGTTTGTGCAAGCGGAGCGAAGGCTTTGTAAAGCGTGGTGATAAAAACAAAACTCATAGCTCCTTTTGAAACCACAGAAAGAAAAGCAGTGACAGCAATTGGTGAACCTTCATACACATCGGCTGTCCATAAATGAAACGGCACGACCGAAAGTTTGAACGCAAAACCCGTGAACAATAAAATGAAAGCAAGAACTTGCAACTGACTTCCGTAAAGTGCTTTTGGAATTTCGCTGAACTCTAAAGTTCCGGTGGTTCCATACATCATGGAAATTCCAAAGAGTAAAATAGCAGATGAAAAAGCCGAAGACATGATCATCTTCATAGCCGCCTCGCTCGAAACTTTTTTCTCCAAATCAAAATTGCAAAGTGCCGCAAGCGGAATGGTGGAAAGTTCTAAGCCCAGATAAAACATCAACAAATTTCCGCTGCTGAGCATAAAGAACAAGCCGAGCAAACTTGAAAGCAGCAGAATAAAAAACTCTGCAAGATGTTTGTGACTCTTCAGCCAGTGATAGGAAGTGAAAGAAATAATCAGCACCGCGAGGTTCAGAATATTTTTTTCCAGTGCGAGTAAATGATTCGAATAAAACATTCCTCCGAAGAGCGAACTCTCCGTATTTCCGAAAAAGCCAAGAACAAAATTGAGCAACAACAACCCGAAAGTAATACTGAGAACCGAAGCATTGTTTGCAGTGCCGTTGATTTTTTGAATCAATAAAATAAAAATGAGCAGCGTAAGCAGCAACTCAAATTTCATGGCAAAAAGAAAACTGAAGTCCAAGCGAGTGGTTTGAATTTGTTGTGGCTAATGTAAAAGAATTGAACAAAGTTGATGAAGATTAGAATGTGGAAAATGAAAATTATGTTTGCCCGCATGAAAAAGAAAGTAGTTCTATTAATTGTTGTTTGGTTCTTCATTGGTCAATCGTCAATCGTCAATGGTCAAACAATTGCCAATCTCAAAGCACACATCAGTTATCTCGCTTCTGATAGTTTACATGGAAGAATGACCGGCAGTGCCGATGAAAAATTAGCCGCTGATTATATCATTAAACAATTTGTTGGCACGGGAATTACCAATGCAAAAGGAAACCTCAACGCAAAAAAATATTTACAGGCGTTTCATTATTCGCCTAAGATGGATAGTACGGTGACCAAGGTGAACGGCAACAACGTGGTTGCTTTCATTGATAACAAAGCTGCTAACACTATTGTTCTTGGTGCGCACTACGACCACCTAGGTTGGGGATTGCCAGCTCATTCTACTTACCGTGGTGAACCTGCCATTCACAACGGAGCCGATGACAACGCGAGTGGTGTTGCCACCATCATTGAATTGGCGAAACTGCTCAAAAACTCTTCGCTCAAAAATTACAATTATGTATTCATTGCTTTCAGCGGTGAAGAACTCGGCTTGTATGGCTCTAAATGGTTTGTTGAACATCCAACAATTGATTTAACCAAGGTTGATTACATGCTCAACTTCGACATGGTGGGCAGAGTGGATTCCAATAAATTAGTGGTTAGCGGTGTAGGCACTTCGCCATCGTGGAACGAAGCCATGAAGCGAATCACTTCTTCGTTTCACATTAAAACCACCGAAAGCGGAGTAGGACCTTCCGACCACACTTCTTTTTATCTCAAGCAAATTCCTGTGCTGCATTTCTTCAGCGGACAGCATAAAGATTACCACAAGCCAAGTGACGATGAAAACAAAATCAACTACAAAGGCATGGAAGATGTAGTGGTTTATGTGGCTGCTTTAATTGGCGAATTAAATTCCAAACCCAAAATTCCTTTCACAAAAACCAAGGACGACAACAACGACAACGCGCCTAAGTTTACGGTTACCCTCGGTGTAATGCCCGACTACACTTTCGAAGGAGAAGGCATGCGCATTGATGCCGTTACCGATGGTAAGCCCGCATCAAAAGCAGGGTTGCTCGATGGCGATATTGTTCTTCAGTTAGGCGAAATAAAAGTTGCCGAAATGACCACCTACATGAAAGCCCTTTCGCAATTTAAAAAAGGCGATGCTACTAAAGTGAAAGTGAAACGCGCAAATGAGATTGTAGTAAAGGATATTCAATTCTGAGGAATAAGCCTGTATTTACTTCTGTATTCTAAAATCGTTAATCGTTGTTCGCAATTCAAATTGGCACCATGTCAAATTGAAGAATACCGTTTCATAACAGACGAACATACAAACAGCTGATTGCCCCGCCTTTTCCATTTGCAAATATCCCCTCTTCTTCTATTTTTGCGCGCGCTTAAAAAAGCCCTTCGATAATCATTATTCAATAAACAATAATCAATTTTAAAATGGCAGACGTAAAACCCGATGAGATTTCAGCAATCCTTCGCGAACAACTTTCAGGATTTAAAACCGCAGCACAATTAGAAGAAGTAGGAACCGTATTGCAAATAGGTGACGGTATTGCCCGTGTTTATGGCTTAACTAAAGCCGGTGCGGGAGAATTAGTAGAATTTGAAAGCGGAGTAAAAGCAATCGTATTAAACCTTGAAGAAGACAACGTGGGTGTGGTATTGATGGGCCCTTCCGATAAAATTAAAGAAGGCGACACCGTAAAAAGAACAGGAGTTATCGCTTCTATAAAAGTTGGTTACGGTTTAATTGGTCGCGTTATCAATACCTTGGGCGAACCTATTGACGGCAAAGGACCTGTTACTGGCGATTTGTATGAAATGCCATTAGAAAGAAAAGCACCGGGAGTAATTTACCGCCAGCCGGTAAACGAGCCGTTGCAAACCGGTATCAAGGCTATTGACGCTATGATTCCAATCGGTCGCGGACAACGTGAATTGATTATTGGTGACCGCCAGGTAGGTAAAACTGCCGTGGCTATCGACACTATCTTAAATCAAAAAGAATTTTTTGACCGTGGCGAACCGGTTTACTGTATCTACGTTGCCAGCGGACAGAAAGCATCTACAGTAGCGCGCGTGGTAAAAACTTTACAAGATAACGGAGCTATGGCTTACACCACCGTGGTTTCTGCCTCGGCTGCCGACCCTGCTCCTTTGCAGTTCTACTCTCCGTTTGCAGGATGCGCCATAGGCGAATTCTTTCGCGACTTAGGAAAACCTGCTTTGATTGTATATGACGATTTATCGAAACAAGCCGTAGCATATCGCGAAGTTTCCCTGCTTTTGAAACGCCCTCCGGGACGCGAAGCATACCCTGGTGATGTTTTCTACTTACACAGCCGGTTATTAGAAAGAGCTGCAAAAATAAATGCCAATCAAGAAGTGGCAGAAAAGATGAACGACTTGCCCGAATCTATCCGTCACTTAGTAAAAGGTGGTGGCTCGTTAACCGCGCTTCCAATCATCGAAACACAGGCGGGTGACGTATCGGCTTATATTCCTACCAACGTAATTTCGATTACCGATGGGCAAATATTTTTGGAGTCAAACCTCTTCAACTCAGGTATCCGTCCGGCTATCAACGTAGGTATTTCGGTGAGCCGTGTGGGAGGAAATGCGCAAATCAAATCAATGAAAAAAGTGGCGGGAACTTTGAAGCTCGACCAGGCGCAATACCGCGAGTTGGAAGCCTTCTCAAAATTCGGTTCAGATTTAGATGCCGCTACCAAAGCCGTTCTCGACAAAGGAGCGCGCAACGTAGAAATTCTCAAGCAACCGCAGTTTACACCGTTCTCGGTAGAGCGTCAGGTGGCTATATTATATGTAGGAACCAAGAACCTCGCCTCTAAAGTGCCGGTAAACAAAATGAAGGATTTCGAAAAAGATTACCTCACGCAATTGGAAACCCGTTTCCCCGATTTGCTCAAAGGACTCAACAAACCAATGGATGATGCTACCGAAAAGAAACTACAGGAAGTAGCTGCCGAGGTTTCGTTAAACTACTCGCACTAAAATTTCATTAGTAATAAATGCAAAAGCCCTTCGAGTTATCGAGGGGCTTTTTTGTTTGGGACTGACCACGTTATCGCGCACTGCGGCAATGTCATGCTAGCTACTTCTATTCTTGTCTTTCTTTAAGTCCTTCATATATTTCAATAAGTAGGTAATCAATTTGTTTTTGCCGTTGTTGGTGTTTAGCCCCGCGCCTCGCGTGCGCCACCAACAACTACATTTCAAATCTAACTTTTAATTCAACTCCTCTTTTGTCTATCCTTTCTTGTTGGTGACGCGTTGCAGAGCCAACACTAAACGCCAACAAGGGCGAAAGGGATTTCCGAACGCAGCCACTCTTACCCTTCATTTATGAGGTTAAGCATGCGGCACACAAAAACCGCGTTTAGGGAGTGTTCAATAAACTGTGTCAGGTTTAAAAATATAATTTTGTTGCGTTGAGTGAAACGGACTTGAGCTCTGCTGGGAAGCAACTCAAGAAGGGATAACTCAACCGACTGGAATAGTCCAAGCGCGCTGCTTTTAGTAGCGCGTT
>CANJZE010000013.1 GCA_947479455.1 Bacteroidota bacterium | reverse complement strand
GAATGCCGTCTTTACCCTCTAACTTTTTGCCTGAACGTAATTGTTCAATGGCATCTGATTCAAACTTCTTGAAGTCGAATCCTTCTTTGTTTTTTTCTTCCATGCTGTATCAAATTTAATTTTTGACACAGTTTGTTGAACAGACTCCACCAAAATTGGGCACAGTACCTGACGGCTAATTATTATTTTACTTATCCCTTGATTATAATAGTCACAGTTACATTTTTCATGGTTATAGGTTATATAGATACCAAACTCGGGTTGCGAGAAGAAGAATTAAAAAATATTTCGAATTCGAATCCGATAACAATAGAGATTCTAACTACTTTAAAAGAACTAAAGAGTGAAATGGAATCGATGAAATTTGTAAGCGAAAAATGAAACCGCTATCCTTTCAATAGGTTGTTGGTGATAACAGCAACAAAGGCAAAAAATGCTAAATGACAGGTATCACTTTATATCAATGTATCCCCTCTTACAAACCATTGCCGACAGTCCGACTTATCAAATCGCTTGCTGACAGCAAGTGTAAAATTTTACTTGACATTGAAGACAGCATTCAAGATGTTCAACATCCCGACTTGACAGCAGACCTAAAAGCAAAAGCCAGACAGGACTTTGCCGACATCATTCAAAACTTACCCGACCAGAAATTTAGTTTACGGATAAATTCAATTCGGAGCAACGAGTTTCTACACGACAAAGAATTGCTTCACAAGTTTGCCGACAACATTGAAAGTGTTTTTATTCCAAAAGTTGAGAGCAGTAACGACCTGACAATTTTCCAAAATGAATTTGGCGACAAATACAAATTGAATTTGATAGTTGAAACGCAACAAGGCATTGACAACATTGACGAAATTTTAAGTTCAAAATTTAAAAGCAACATTGACTTTGTCTTTTTCGGCAACTATGATTTTCATTTGGACAACAACATTTATCCAATCACCGAACAACACACTTTGAACTATTGGAAAATAGTTGAGCCAATCATTTCAAAAGTTGAAAGCCACAAAATAAATTTTGGTAACAGCCCTTATGCAAACATTGCTGACACGAACTGTCTTGACTTTTCAATTATGCAGTTGACAAAACTTTGCAAGCAAAGTTTTGCTTTAATGTCATTACATAAATCACAGACAATTTATTTTCAAAAACTAATTGCTGAATGGAGTCTAAATAAACTCCGTTCAAAAAAAAATAATCATAATGGTTTTTCACTTGACACTTTTACAAGCAAAAAACAAAAAGGAAGGAGTTTTGCATTAGACAACAAAAGAATAATTACACCACAGGAATACCTTTTGCTTTTAAAAAAACAAAATGGATAAAATCAATATCAGCTTTATTGGCGGTTGTATAAACAATCAAAATGGAATTAGCAGAGAAGACTTGTATTATTCCGTTGCATCAAAACTCTTATCAAACAAACAAACGGAACATCAAATATCTTTAGGCAGTTATCTTTCTTTTGATCAATTATTTGAGCAAACAAAAAAAATCATTGACAAGAAACGGCCAAATTTGATTTATCTTTTCGTCAGACCGTTTCCTCTAATGCCGATGCAGAAACCAATCGTGAAATATGACACAGCCAATAAGAAAGTTGCCTATTCATTTCACCCGGCCTTGTTCACCCAGCAATTGAGATGGGATATAAAGTTTACAAAGTATCAATCCACCAACGACTTTCGTTTTGTTAGAAAAAGCATTTTCGGGCTGCGGGACATCAACCTGCTTGTAGGTGTGTTATTAGGACTTCATAGATGGGCACTAAAGTATTTGACGCTTCAATTGGATTTAGTAAAACAACTTTGCTCAGAGACAAACATTAAACTCAAAATCATTTCTCCACCACAAAATCCTGAATCTTTCTTAGCAAATCTAACTTGCGAATGGACTGCAAACCATTTAAAAACCTATTGCAAGTCAGAGAGTATTGATTTCATAAATATTAATTCATTTTCACTTTCAAACTTTGAGAACGACAAAATTCATTTCAATGTTCAAGGGCATAAGGAACTTGGAGAACTGATATATCGCGACCTAAAAAAGTGATCGAATAAAGTGTGTTTTCAAATTGAATTATTTGTTTTCTATCGAAAGCGTAGGGTTGAAAATTTTGTGATAAGGGAAAAACAAAATAAAAATCACCAATGGCTGCCATATAAACATAATGGCAAAGGCGGTAATATTGACGAAGTGCATGGTGACTATTGCTATACAAAATAAAAAGTACCTCTTTGGAAAGAGAACTATAAATACGGCAAAGGTTTGAAGAAGAAGGATTATGAGAAAACCTACCTGCCAAGGCCATGAAAAATGGAAAATATCAAATTGTGAAGTGAGCGGAATATCATATTTATGAAACCCTACAATAGAGTTATATAATGCCGCCTTCGGATGCAACCAATGAATTGTGCCGTCATTTGCAAATAATTTATAAATAAGACCCCCAAGTTTCCAGATTCCCGACATCGAATAGTTAGCTACTATTCCCAGATAATACCACTGCATACTTAAGTAGCTGTGTGCTGCATTTTCCTTAGAAACATTTACGTCAGGTAGGAAAATCCCAAGCAAATGGGATAAAACAAATACATGACCCACATGCGAAAAAAAACCATATCCCCACGGTAGTATGTTTAGCCACATAACAGTTGCTGTAAGAATAACTTTAGAAATTCGTAGTGGTGAAAAATAAAAATTATATGCAACGGTGCAGAACCCTATTGCAATAACAGAATAAACCTGTAAGGCACATGGAAGGGTTGGCATAAACAAACGAACGAAATAATTATCCGCAATATATATCGATGCGGGACGCAACATAACTATCCGATATTCCTCTAAAATCCACATCAACCAAAACCCTGTCAGTATATTTAATACTTTCCGTGCGATAAAATGGTCTTGTAAAACGTTCTTCACCTGATTCCGAAATACTGAATCAGTTTCAAATGCCGCTTTGGTTTTGTCGCTGCTAAAAAATAATCTCAACTGATGTATCATACACATTTTCGTTTTTGAAAATTTCCAGTGGGCGATATGTTTCCTTTATGATTTCGTATTGCTCATACTCTGGCTCCACATGTTTTACAAAATCGTAAAGGCGATTTTTGTTTGTTTCACTTCGAGTATTACTATAATCAGTAACAAGTCTATGTAAAGTATAGACATACTCGCCAACAGTAAAAGTATAGTTGTCTTTAACAGCCATTCTACAGAAAGCAGAATCAGATTTTTGTTTGGCATAGATGCGGTATTCGGAAACAACTTTTGTATTTCCAAGAGGCTGTGAATAGAGTTTCCAAAAGTAGAAAGGATAAATTTCTCCCCAACCTGCTTTAGTGCTGTAAATACTTACGACAGATAAAAGCAACGAGGCAATTACAAGATACTTAGTAAGCAGATAGATTTTTTTTTGCATGGCTTTATTGTGCGCTACATGCTTCGAAATGTTCTAAAAAATCTTTCTCTTCAATAAATTATTCCGCACTTTACCATTAGGAAGTACGTCCGTGTTCCTGCGCAAATTAAAACTTTAAAACTAGCACCTGTTTAACCCTTATAGCGTTCCCCCTTTAGTCTCCTTCATCGAATGCTGCTAAAGAATACCACCGCTAACATCAAATTGAATCCCTAACGGGGTTGTGTTCGTGTGGATGCTTTTCTACCAATAAGTCGCTCTTATGGAGCTAATACAGGAAGTATAGGGGAGTGTGATTTTTTTCACCGTGGGCTAAAGCCCAATTTTCGTTTCTCTCCGTAACCCCATGCTTAAGCATGGGGTTACTCAATGCAAAACAGCCGGGGCTTTAGCCCCAGTATCTTTTCAATTACAAATTATTTAAACCAATCTCTCGCATAAGTAAGCGTGAGAAATGCAGTAGTATGATTTTTTGTATCGGGGAAAAGGTAAGTCTTGCCACCATCGTAAAAGTTTACACCAAAGCCGAGTTTAAAATAACTCTGCAACCACACACCCGCTTCAATGCCTACCTGCCATCCCGAAATACTCTGGTAAGTCCACTGAGCCGCCCAATTGAATTTGTAATCGTTGGCTACGGTTACTAAAAAATCAACGTTGTAAGGGATGCCTGCGCGTTTGCGCGCGCTGTAAGGACCCACGCGGAAACCAACTCCGATAATTTCTTTTCTAAAATTATCGCTGGCGGTAAAATTCTTTTGCACTACGGCATCATCTTCGGTGCGCGTAAATTTATGCGACTGCATACTGATGTTATACTTCAATAAAACTTTAAGCGCCCAATAACCGAAAGCGGCTTCGGTTCCGAAATTGAATTTTGAAGCGAGGTATTTTTCAGTAATGGCATTGGCGCTTTTGTTGGTTTTAAAGCCCGTGAACAAAAGCGGTGTAGTGCCCACATCGCCACTCAAACTAAAACCAAGGCTTGCAAAATCTTTCATCACCGGATGAAAAATAAAACCCGCATGAATGCCCAATGCTTTTGCAGAAAGCGAAACCGCAGAATCAGGAAACTGCTGATACGCTACGTTCAGCGGCTGAAAGTGAAAACCAAGTCCGGCATCAATACCTACGTGCAATAACTTTTTAGGGTTGTGCAAACGCGATACCCATATTTTTTCATCGGAGTAAATCACCTTCTCCTGTTTCTCAGGCATGGCGATAGTGACGATATTCGAAACGCCTTCGCAACCACTGATGGGCGATTTATAAATGCAACGGTAATAAGTAGTCGAAGTAATACGCGGAGATTTTATGCTCGATGCAATAGCACCTGCAATATCTTTCCATGTTTTTTGATTGTTGCTCTCCTGCCATTGATAAGCGGCATCGCCCGCGCTCCAAACTCCTTTTGCTTTAAGCGGAACTGTTTTTTCTGTGTGAATAGTAGCATCGCCTTTTGCAGTAACCTGCGGCACTTCAATAACTTTCACGAGCACATCGTTTGACGGAAAGGCCGCGCAACCCGCCACCTGAGGTGAAAATAAAACACGGAAATGTGTAGTTGAAAACAACGGCTCGGTCGTATGATTCTGCGAAACACCGGAAGCAACGTTTGCCCATGTTTGATTATCGGCTGATGATTGCCATTGGTAAGTTCCTGCTGCATTTTTTTCTGCCACTGAACTGGTGAGTTCAGTAATTCCTCCTGAACAAATAGTCGTATTACCGACAGCGGTTACGCTTGAACCCTGCCCAACCGACACCGAAAAAATATCGGAAGTAGTTTCCTTACAAAAGCCCGAACCGGGTTTGTAAATGCAACGCAGAAAAGTTTCGGTTTGCAATGGCGGTGTTTTAAAACTTGCTGAAGTATTTGCATCGGCTTCTTTCCATTCTTTACCGTCATTACTTATTTGCCAGTGATAAGTTGCTCCTGTAACACCATCGGTTGATGAAGCAGTAACCGTTGCCATTCCTCCATTGCATACCGATGAATTTCCGCTGAGGGTAACCACAGGTGCAACAACCGAAATCATTAATTCGTTGGTGGTTTGCTCAATGCCCGTAGCTTCATCTTTGCAAATACATCGGAAGTAAGTCGTTGTATTGATAGCGTCTGTTCTGCAATCGGAACTTGTTTTGCCTGCGAGGTTGTGCCATGTTTTTCCATCACTACTAGTTTGCCATTGATAGAGCGCGGTGGAAGTAGCCACCACTTTCGAAAGCAGGTAAACGCTTTCACCACTGCAAACTTTTTGACGGCCGGTAATGACTGCACTCACGATTCCAACTCCCCAATCGAGCGGCAAAGGTTGCGGAGTTGAGTTCACGAAAGGATATGCTGCAACTGAAGGTTTGAAGATTTTGAATTTATCGGCCAGCCATGTGCCGCTGAAAGAATATTCGGGAGACTCGATTGTTTTATTCAATTCACCATCGGGTCCAACGCTTACCGAGTTCAGCAAATAAACCGTGTGGTTATTACAATCGCGATAAATCATTTTCCAGTTTACATACTTAGGCGAAGTGGAAAGCGAACCGCTGATGCGGTAAGCGAATTTATTTTTCGCACCTGTACAAGAGTTGAAAGACATTTGAAAAGCAACTTCCACAGATACTGTTTCATCGGTATAAACTTTTTCCCAATTAGAATAATTGCTTTGCGAAAAGCTTTGCAGTATAGCAATGAGTATAAATTGGAGAAGGAGAATTTTCTTCATCATGATTCGTTCAGAGAATTTATACGCAAGAAAGCGAAGTGAGTTCTAAGAAGGAAGGTTGTGATAAAGGAATTAAACACAGGGGGAGTTGTGTTGGATTATTTTGGCTGCAATTGAAGCGTGTTGACTCAATCACAAACAGTCATTATTCTTTCATTAAGTTCTTTTGGCTTGAACCAAAAGAACCAAAAGTTCAAGACTGTGTGACTTTTATTCGTGGCTCTAATAGATTTTCAATCGAACTCATGAATGCTTGAGGCATTTGGCTAAAACCTGTTCTGCTTGCCTAAACTGCCCAAACTCGCACATCAAACTTTGCAATAAACAGATAGTTTTGGTTGGTGCTCAAACAGTGTGCAGTTTTTAACGGCAACCTGAACAGTTTTTTTAACGCCAAAATTCACAAGATCTCACGCAATACAGCAACGGAAGCATTACTTTCTTTCTAACTCGATAAAATCAAAAGCGTAGGCGTGCTTTTCATCTGCTGAGTGTTTCTCTGTGTTGAGTGCTTCCCAATCAATGCTGTTTATTGCAGGGAAAAAAGCATCGGCATCAGGAAAGGTGTGATGCACTTTGGTGAGATATATTTTATCGGTTTGCTGAAAACTGTGGCTGTAAATTTCGCCACCGCCTATAATCATCAGTTCTGTTTCGCCATTGTCTTTTGAAAATTGAATGCCTTCTTCTACACTCGAAACTACTTTGCACCCTTCAGCTACGAAATCATTTTGTCGTGTTACTACAATATTTACTCTGCCATTAAGCGGACGAAATTTGGGAGGAATGCTTTCGAAAGTTTTTCTACCCATGAGTACATGATGACCGTAAGTAATTTCTTTGAAGTGTTTCATATCGGCAGGTAAGCGCCAAAGCAAATCGCCACTTTTACCAATGGCATTGTTTTCAGAAACAGCAACTACGATGGAGATTTTCATGGTTACAAACTATTCAATCAACCTTGGTTTCATAATTAATTTTCTGCGGTTGTTGAATTCGCTAGTATCGTTTACACGCGGGTATGGTTCTGCGGGAACAGGAACTCCCAGAAATTTACAAAGCGGTTCCCA
Organism: Bacteroidota bacterium; assembly: GCA_947479455.1. GTDB lineage: Bacteria > Bacteroidota > Bacteroidia > Chitinophagales > LD1 > Bog-950. The sequence continues at coordinate 103,652 of CANJZE010000013.1, read as the reverse complement.
TCCGTCTTTCGATTCAAACACCAACAGTTTGTCTTTTGGTACGATGCGTATTACTTCTTCGTTCCATTTATTGAAAACAGATTTTGCGTATTCGCGATCTTCAAATTTTCCATTGAACATTTTTTGCCAGATGGTTCCTGCCGCCCACGAAATAATGTTTTGAAAGCCGCGTACCTGAGGAACAAACAATCCAACAAATTTCAAAAAATATTTTCCGAACCCTTCGGGATGCTGATAAATAGTGTTGTAGGCGCTTACATACCATTTGTCGGCATCGCGTACTGTAAGAATCACTTTTGCATCGGGATATTTTTTCATCATCTGCTTGTAATAAGCACATGGCGGAAAATCGACAGCCGCCTGATAGCCCTTAAACAAATCATCCCAGTCGGGTTCTTCTCCGTTTTCTAATTGCTCCCAATATTTAAGTTGCGATGGATTAGCCATTAAATCCTGCATGTGATAACATTTGTCGAAGCCGAGTTGTTGCAGTGCAGTTTTGAGTGAGAGGGTTCCTGTTCTCCCGAGTCCCGCCCCAATTACTTTTATTGACATAACGAAATTTTTTGTTTAAACGCAAGATGAGATTTATTGCAGAATCAACAAAATCAAAACGACTTACTCTGCTTACGGTCTTTGTCAACCGAGTAGTCGAAAGTGTAGGTGTAGGTGATACTGCCTTTGTACTCGCTGGTGTTGTTTGCAATATTCATTGAATACATAATAGAGTTGCCGAGTTTAAGTGCGTGATTTTTTGTAACGCGGTAACTGAAGCCAATGTTGTTAGTAATTGTTTTTGATGACCAGATTGAATTAAGCATGGTAGCCACAAAGGTGATAGAAGTGCTGGTCGAAATTTTGTTCTTCAAGAAACTTTTACTGAATGCTACTGTAGGACCTACGGTAAAAATTTTCACCACCGGAGTTATCGAATAGAGAAAATTGATGGATGGAGAAAAACCAAAAGCAATTGCAGTAACCGAAAGTGACTGACCCAGATTAATATTAACCTTAGAGTTTTTCAAATATTTAGAAGTGTATTGGTTGAGGTCGTCTAATCGCGAATAAGAGGTAGTCAGAAAGATGTTGTTCACCATTTTCTTTCCTACGAAAGTATAGTGAGGTGAAAAAACAAGCGTTTGTTGAATTTGCAAAAGTTTGGTGGTGTCGTTCAATGCTTTTAAACCGGCCGTTTGAAAAGTAATGTAGTTGTTATAAGAAAAAGCAAAACCAAAATTTTGGTTAAGATTTAAAGCCAACGTCCCTGTTAAACCGGTGCGGTTAGTCATAACAGATTTTCGTTTATTCAAATTATCGCGCTGATAAAATTCACTGAACGAGAGATTGATTTTCTTTTTTGCCGCCACACAACCTTGTGTGAGATTTACTTTCTCCTGGTCGTTCATGATATAATCAACTCCCATGCTTTGATATTCGGGTTGAATGCGGTTGTAATCGAAACCGAGGTTATACGTTTCGGCTTTGTAAGAAATACTGCTATGCACTGTCCAGGCATAGCTGGTAGATAAATGTGGCGGGATAGCAATTTTCAAAAACTTAGTTCCAATACCAGTTCCAATATCTATTAACTGCGAATTCAAATCGCGGGTGTAAGCACTCGCAGCACCATCTAAATCCCACACTACATTTTTCTTTTTGCCAAATGCCTGATGGCTCTTGATACCGAACACAGCATTTTCTGCGGGAGTATAACCGAGTTGATTCAACGTGTCGCTTGGTTTAGGAATAGAACCCACCACATCTTTTGCATGCAGCCAAATAAAATCGAAGTAGTTGTTTTCGTTTCCTACACCAATTTTTAAACCCCAACCTAAGCGCTTGTAAATGGGTTGCTGCGCGTTTGGACCAAACAAATTTTCTTTCACTGCAGGATTCATTCTTCCATAAAATGCCCCGAAGCGAAACAAGGATGGATTGATTTCAATTCCCGCACCCAAAAATGTTTTTCCGTTTAACGTTGTAGGGCTCCAACTCATGTTCGTCCAACCGAAATAACCCTTTGCCCATTTGTAATAGGGGTTAACACCAAACTGCGCAAACGGATTGCTCGCACTTTTTGATCCCTCGGTAAAAGTAAAGTTGAAAGGAATTTGCACCCCGTAAACTGAAATAGTTGGGGCGAGCATAATTGAATACGAATAAGGTTTGCGTGTGCCATTGAACGAACTTGACTGATAATATCCAACGCTTGTACTAGCCGTTCCTGAAATAGCAAAAGGCTTTTCGTTTTTGATATTGCCTAAATCCTGAGCAGTGAGTAGTGAGTAGTGCGTGGTAAGTAGTAAGACAAATAACAAAAAACCAGCCTTTACGGAAAAGGCTAAAAGCTTTCGACTAAGCATCTGTTGTCTAATGCCTAACATCTAATATCTAGTGTTTTTTATTCTATCGTTATAAATTTCGCACTACTCTGCTCACTTTCCTTTCCATCATTTCCCATGGACGTTAGATAGTAGAAATATGATTTGCCCATTTCGGTAGTTAAATCTGTGTACGTATTTGCATCTGGTTTTACAGCACCCAATTTAGTGGCCGATTTTGCTCCGCGCTCTACCCGATAAATATTTACCTCTTTCAAAATTTCAGCGTGTGTAAGATCCCAACTTAGTTCCACTCCCGTTTCTGTTTTTGCTAAAGAAAAAGCAGATGGTGCTAATGGTGCTGGATAAGACAAATCAAACTCCACAGGTGCCGAAGGCGAAGTTGTTTTTCCTGAAATTACTTCGGTGTTCACTTTGTATTCGTACACGTTTCCCATTTTTACAGTGGAATCGGTGAAGAAATTATGTGATGCAGAAATGGTATACGCATTCAGCTTTACAAAATCACCAACTCCTTTATTTCTGCGTAACACATTGTAACCGGTAACACCCGAAACATTCTGCAAACTTTCCCAATACAAATGTGCCAGACCATTTACATTTTGTGCCTGCAGGTGAATAATGCTCGGAACGTTATCTGCCTTCATATCGCTTTTGAAATAAAACGGTTGCGAAAATTTACTCTGCGCGTGAATTGATTCATTACGAGCAAAACAATTTTTCGCTTTTAGAAAGTTCACTGCAAAATATGAACTACTTTATGAAGAAGAATAATTTCCATACGCCTTATCTCAAAAATGTAGCATTGCTTATTTCAAAACTTACTACACTTAGTTCTGAAAAAGAAAAAGAAAAACATTTTCAAAAAATGATTGAAGCCTGTACGGAAATGAATGTTACTGAATTGAAAAATTTTCACAGTTATTTTCATACACTCGATATGGTGGTGTGGGCACAAAGCAAACTCAACAAAATAAGTTATGCCGAACAACTGGTTAAGTCTTCGGTAAATCGCAAATGAATCAGTATGTCACCCTGAGCTTGTCGAAGGGTTCATGCATATATGGTTCGACAGGCTCACCATGACAGAACTCTTTTATCTTCACTTTTTTTACTCATCTTAGTAAACATGATTCAACAAATCCTTCCCGCTTATCAAAAAATTTATGCTCAGCATTTTCAATATGCGCAGGAACTTTCTGCTGCTGATTTAACCAAAGCCGATAAAGAAGGTTTGTTTAATAAAGCCGCCTGGAACAAATCGGGCAAGAATGCTTTTCAGGGTTTGCCTATTTCAAAAAAGTTTGGCGGCAAAAATTTTTCGGCACTTGAAACCTGCTGCGCTTTCGAAGCATTGGGCAAAGGTTCAAAAGATAACGGATTGAATTTTTCTATTGGCGCACATTTACTTGCTTCTGTTTTGCCTGTTTACATTCATGGAAACAAAAAGCAGCAAATAGAATTTTTACCCTCGCTGGTTAACGGAAATAAAATTGCGGCTAATGCCATTACCGAAAAAAACTCCGGCTCCGATGTTTTTAGTATGGATGGCTTTGCCGAAAAAAAGGGAAAGGACTACATCATCAACTGTAACAAGCTTTACATTACCAATGCTCCCGTTGCTGATTTGTTTCTGGTGTATGTAATGACCGATAAGAAGAAAGGATTCTTTGGTGGTGTTTCTGCTTTTCTTGTTCCTGCCAATGCAAAAGGCATTTCGGTTTCTAAACCAAAAGACAAAATGGGATTGCGCACCACACAAATGGGTTTTGTCAATTTCACCAATGTGAAAGTAAATGCTTCACAGCTTTTAGGCGAAGAAGGTGCAGGCGCATCTATTTTTAATGAAAGCATGGTTTGGGAGCGCACGGTATTAAGTGCTATGCTTATTGGTCAGCTTGAACGGGTTTTTGACAAGGCAGTTTTGTTTTGCAAACAAAAAACCATCAGCGGCAAAAAACTGATTACGCTCACTAACATAGCACACACTTTAGCCGAAGTGCAAACCATTATTCATGCAGGAAAGAACTTAGTCTATGATGCGGCTCTTTCTATTGATAAAAACACGCGCGACCGTGTAGCTAAATCGGCTATGGCTAAATCTTTTGTTTCTGAAAACGGTGTAGAGAGCATCAAGAAACTGCAACCGCTGTATGGTGGTGCAGGCTACTTAACCGAAACAGAAATTGAGCGCGAATACCGCGACATGTTTGCTTCGCTTATTTACTCGGGCACTACGGCTATTCAAAAAAATATTATTGCAGGGAATTTGTAATTGCTATTCCTAAAAAAATCTAATACCGCTAAAAATCATTTGAAACGGAATTCCGTTATACCTTTGGTACGGGCTTTGAATAGTAAAGTCGAAACGCTTTTATGAAAACCATTAACGCAATTATCCTGTGTAGCCTTTTGAGTATTAGCGTGTTTTCGCAAAACGCAAACGACACCATACAGATTAATGCTGCACCTAACCCTACCATCCCCACGGTGTACATGCACGATGTAAATATCGTGTATTTCAAAAGTTCAGAAGAGTGGATGTTGTATTACAAGTACAAAAGCCGAATTGAAAAAGTTTTGCCTTATGTAAAAATTGCGAAGCAACTATATGTTGAATTGAAAGAAGAAAAGGAAAACGATAAGCGCAGGGAGTACCGCCACTATCGCAAGGACGTAGAAAAAGAAATGCGCGAAAAATTTGAAAAGGAGTTGAAAGATTTAACCGTTGGACAAGGTGAAATGCTTTTTAAGTTAATAAACCGCGAAACCGGAAACAACGCTTATAACATTATTAAAGAACTGAAAGGCGGAGTAACGGCCTGGTTTTATCAGTTGGTTGGTAAGCACTGGGGCTACGATTTAAAAGATCACTACGACCCTGAGCAAGAAAAGATGATTGAAACCATTATTAAACAAATGGGACCTGCGTATAAAGTTGTATAAGGAAGCAACTTTTACTTAGGCAAACTGAAATAAAAAGTGGTACCTGCATTGGGCGCGCTTTGAACTCCCACATTACCCTTATGCCGTTGCACAATTCGCTTTACTATAGCTAACCCCACTCCTGTTCCTTCAAACTCATTATCGCGATGCAGCCGTTGAAAAACACCAAACAACTTATGCGAATACTGCATATCGAAACCTATACCGTTATCCTTAACCGTGTAATGTATTTTACCATCGCCCTCGCTGGCGGCAATTTCTACTCGAGGGTGTTGTTTTTGAGCAGAGTATTTAACGGCATTCGAAATAAGATTTTGCCAAACTTGCCTAAGCAACGAAATATCGCCTTTAATCGAAGGCAGCAGACCGATAATTATTTCTGCCCTAAAATTGTTATTCAGCATTTTTAGTTCCTCCACTACTTCTTCAACCAAATTCATCATGTTAACTTCGTTAACCACCATCGCACTTCTACCTGATCGCGAAATTTCGAGTAAACTATCAATAAAAAGTCCCATTCGTATGGCATTCGATTTAATAACCGATAAGTTTTTTTTCATTTCGCTGGTCAAAATATCGGCATGGTCTTCCATTAAAATTTCGGCAAAGCCATTGATATTTCGTAGCGGTGCTCGCAAATCGTGCGATATGGAATAGGTGAAAGCTTCCATTTCTTTGGTGCTGGTTTCTAATTGCGCTGTACGTGCCTTTACTTTCGCTTCCAAATTTTGATTCAATGTTTTTATTTCGGCCTGCGCATTAATTTCATCGGTAATTTCTTCTACCGTAACCACTATACCAAGCACCTTTTGGTCCGCATTCATAACTGGTGCTATTCGTGCATCATAATAACTTAACTGGTCTTCTACTAACGAATATTTTCCTGTAAAGCGGTAGGGTGTACCTGCCATGGCTACGTCTAAAACCTTTTTAGCAAAACTTGCATAATTCTCAGGAATAAATTTTGAAACACTTTCTCCTTCTGAAAACACATAATTGACATATCTCATCATCCATTTTTCTGCAGGCTTGTTGTACGTCACAATTCGAAGTTCGCTATCGAGCAACATACAAGCCGCGTTCATATGATCCAAAATAGCTCGGAGATTATTTTCCGATTGCAGTAGTTGCGTTTGAGCATTTTTTCTTTCACCAATTTCCTGAACAACGCAAGTAATGTATTGAATCTCGTTCTCCTTATTTTTAGCAGTAGATAAATTCACCTTCACCCATTTAACATTGCCCCTTCGCGTAACGTATCTTTTTTCTAAAACATAGTTTTCAATTTCGCCTTTTTTTAGCTTTTCGAAAAGTGGTTTTTCTTTCTCTAAATCTTCGGGAAAGGTGTAATTACCGTAATAAATATCGCGTAACTCTACAAGTGTTGATTCAAGTATTTTACAAAACGTATCGTTTGCGTTTATCATGATTCCTTCGGGTGTGGCCCACACAATTCCCAGCAAAGGATTCTCTGCAATTAATTTGAACAACTCTTGCGATTGCTTATGCTCCAATTCCTTTTTACGTTCAGCGGTTATGTTGCGTACATGGCAAGCTACTCCCGAAATTTGTTCCTTAAAAAAAATTGGGGTGAATGAAAAATCCCAATAGGAATCAGGATTAGTATACTCAATTTTACTTTCAAATCTTAAACGTTCTCCATGGAGTGCTCTTGTATACCGTTCTTTCCATTGAGGTATATCTGCTTCATACTTTTCGAATAAAGGCTTTAAAACGGAATCTCCCATTTCAATTTGCTATCCAAAAATATTTTGTATTTCCTTTTTAAATTCTGTGTTGTAGGCGGTTAAACAAAGGTTTTTATCCATGGAATAAATTAGTCCATCAAAATTTTCTATAACGGCTAACAAAATTTGTTCGGGAGATGAATGCATAATATCGTTTTCTTCGGTCATAAATTGCAACTGCTATTTTTTTAGATTCTTTATTTAGTTAGGGTGAAAAAAAATATAGCTCCTTCGTTGAGTTTTGCCTGTGCCCAAATTCTACCACCGTGGCGCGAAACAATTTGATGCACCAATGCAAGCCCAACACCGGTACCTTCAAACTCGGTTACCCGATGCATGCGTTGAAACACGCCAAATAATTTTGTAGCAAACTGCATATCAAAACCGGCACCGTTATCTTTTACAAAATAAGTAACGTTCCCTTCCTCTTCGGTAAAGCCAATTTCAATAATTGGATGTGCTACTTTACCCGAATATTTAAGCGCATTTGAAATCAGATTTATCCAAACTTGCTTCATCAATTCGTGGTCACAAAATGCCGAAGGCAGATTAGCAATGGTTAAATTCCCTTTAAAATTTTCAGACAAATTCATTTCTGCTGTTACATCGTTCACCAACTCTTTCATATCGGTTTGTGAAATGCGCAACGCTTGTCTTCCCATTCTTGAAAGGTCGAGTAAGTTATCAATCAACCTGCCCATGTGTTCGGCATTACTGCGAATTACATTGATAGTTTTTCTGCCCTCATCATCCAGCATTTGTGCATAGTCTTCGTTCAGCACTTCAGCAAAACCATCAATTACTCTCAGTGGAGAACGCAAATCGTGTGATACGGAATAACTGAATGCTTCTAAATCCTTTTTGGCAATTTCCAACTGTTCGGTTCTTTGCCGCACACGTTCTTCAAGTTCCTCGTTCATCTTTTCAATTTTTCGATGAGCGTTATTTATTTCGGTTATTTCCACAGCAATAATTATGGCCGCGTAAATAGCACCGCTTTCATCGTACAAGGGAGCAAACTGTAGTAGGAAATCGTAATTGCCTGGTATAGTAAGTTGTTGGGTATATTTTTTGCCGGCAAGTGCCTGTAAATACATCGGATGCATAATTTCATAGGCCGCTATTGAAAGAACATCTTTGGCTAATTTACCTTCCATCTCTTTTTTTACGTACCCTAGTTTCAACATCACTTCGCCATCTACAAAAAGATAACGTTCCTCTTTGTCAATCATTAAAATAGCTGAGTTAGGAATATTAGAAGCTATAGTGCTGTAAACTTTTTGGCTCTGTGCTAATTTTTCCTCCGCCTCCTTGCGTTCAGTAACATCTCTGTAATTAGCAATAAATCCTTTTATGTTTTCGTCACCAAGTTTGTTGATGATTGTGCCTTCAATCCAAATGTAATGTCCCTGTTTGTGCTTTTTGCGATATTGCTTTATTACGGGCTTGTTTGGTTTATCTACTAAATCAAGGAGCGTTGCTTTTAAATCAATAACGTCATCGGGATGTATAAATTGACCTACCTGCTTTCCTAAGGTTTCATCAGTAGCATATCCGCCTATTCGTTCCATTGCCGGGCTTTGATAAACGAGCACTCCTCTATCGTCAATAACCAAAATAGCATCATTAATATTTTCAATTAAGGCTTTGAACCTTTGGGTATTACTTTGAAGTTTTCGCGTTCGTTCTTCAAATTTTCGCTCCAGCGATGCGTTGATATCCTTAAGTTCATTATCAAATTTTTTTCGTTCGGTAATATCAAACACAGTTGTTCGGCTATAAATGAAATTCCCCTTTGCATCTTTTACCGCGGTAGCGTTTGTTAAGGCAGGAAACACCGTTCCATCTTTTCTAATGAATGTAAATTCTAAGTCTTTTATAAAACCATCTTTTTTAAATTGCTGAAAGGTGGAATCAAATTTTGCCTGACTCTCTTCAGTTAACAAATCGCGTATTGACAATTTGCCCACTACTTCTTTGCGTGTATATCCCAACCACTCTAACTCGGTAGAATTAACCTGTGTAAAAATTCCGTTGCTGTCAATGGAATGATAACCGCAAGGAGCATTGTCGTATAAGGATCGAATTTCTGCCAAGGACTTTTGGCGTGCTTTGTAATAGTGATTAACTCCAAAAAAACCAATAGACAGAACGCCCGTTAGTAGAAAAAACAAGAACACCACTCTTACATTTAAATTGTATAAAGTATTATCATTTTGCTTTTGGCGAGCGTGCAACTGCATACCTTCTATCGCTTGAACATCGGACGTGAAAGTTTTTATTTTGTTCTTGGTTTCCTTTCGGGTTTTGTCTGCTATTACTGTCATTGCCGCGGCTAAGCCTTCTCTGTCTCTGATGCTTACTGTTTTGCGTGCCTGTGATAAACAATTGGAAAGATAAACGCGCAACGAGTCAACATTACTCTGCTGTGAAGAATCGTTTTGGAACAGCGAATCGAGTAATGTAATTCTTGAAAAAATATTTTGCTGCGATTGCTTTAGGGGATACAAGTAGGAAGTATCTTTCGTAAGAACATAGCCACGTGTTCCTGATTCAATATCCTTAACGGCTGAGAGAATTTTTTCGGATAGGTAAATGATTTCACGTGCTTGCCCCTCGTGAGCCACAGATTGCCTGAACGCCTTATTACTTTGATAAGCTACCACACACATAAACAAAACACCCACTAGTGCCGCGGCAAAAAAGAAATTTAGTTTTTGAATGAAAGTTAATTTCATGAAGTAGTGTTCCTGAAATTGAAGTTATAAAAAGCGGGTGAGGTGCTTACAATAGCTGCCGTTTGTTATTCACAGTTTGTGAGGAACGAAAGTTATTTAGCGTAATGCCAGCCAATAAAAGTTGCGGTAAGCCCAACCACAACGCTCGCGCAAACATACATTACTGCGTAACTCAGTTTGCCGTTCTTAAGAAGTTCTACAGTTTCGAAAGAGAATGCGGAGAAAGTAGTGAAGCCACCTAAAATACCTGTGGCTAAAAATAATTTCCAATCGTTGCTCAAACTGTTTTTTAAAAACAAATCATACACACCTCCGATGAGTAAACAACCTATAATGTTCACCGCAAAAGTTCCAAAAGGAAATGAAGAAGGAAATTTTGCATGAATGAATTGCGAAAGAAGAAAACGACAAACGCCCCCGATAAAACTTCCTGCACCAATGGCTAAAAGTATTTTCATTATTCCTTTTTCGGGTCTATAAGAATGTTCTCAGGCTCTATAGATTCCAAATTCAATTTTTCAGAAGCCACACGAAAAGTAGTTCGCCTGTTTTTTTGATGATCCTCTTCGGTGCACTTAGAATTATTTCCGCAACTGTTTACCAGTTTTGTTTCACCATATCCTTTTGCCAATAAACGTTCTGTAGGTATTCCTTTACTTATTAAATAATCAACCGCACTTTGTGCACGGGCTTGCGAAAGTTTTAGATTATAAGCATCGCTGCCTCGACTATCGGTATGTGAACCCAGTTCAATAGTCAGATCAGGATTTTCTTTAAAGAAAATCATAATCGAATCCAACACTAATTTCGATTCGGGGCGAAGGGTGGCTTTGTCGTAATCGTAATAGATATTAGGAATCACGAGCATCTTTTGCGGAAAAATTTTGCCGAGTGTAACTTCCGTATAAGCAGAAATTAAAGTGGAATCCTGATTTTTATGAAGAGATGCTACTGAATTTGAAGCACTGAAATAACCGCTTTTTGAAGCCAAATACTTATACTCCGTTTCGCCTTCAATACGAAATTGAAAACGTCCTACTGTGTCAGAAGAAGTAGTGCCCACCAATGTGCCATCGCTTTTCTTCAATTCAATTTTTACGCGGCTCAGTGGTTTAAGTCCTTTAATTTTCGAATCGCCATCCGTGGGGTTTTCATAAATATTTTCATAGGCGGTTCCTTTCAACACAAAAAAGTTTTTCCATTTTTCTTCGAATCGATAAATATCATCACTTCCTTTTCCGCCTTTGCGGTTCGATGATAAATAACCGGCAAACAAAACCGTGTCATCGGTATTCAATGGTTTATATTTTTCGATGCGGTAAGCAAAATCATCGGCACCGCTATTAATAGGGTTTTTTAAATTGAATGGTTCTTTAAAACCATTTTTAGCATGCGATGCTCTGAAAATATCCAAGCCTCCCATACCGGGCAACCCGTTAGACGAAAAATAAAGATTTCCACGTTCATCTAACCAGGGAAACCTTTCGCTGTAAGGAGTGTTAATACTGCCACCTAAATTTTGAGGAGCGTTCCAACCTGAATCGGCTTTGGTGAATAGAAAAATATCGGTAGCACCAAAACCAATACCATCGGCAGCGGCTAAAAGAATTTTTCCGTCTTTGGATAAATATGGGTCATAAACATTTACACTATCGGGAAACAAATCCATTTTAACGGGCTCGCTCCAATGCTCGTTGTTCAATGCCGAATAATAAAGATGACAGAACTGATTTTCTTTTTGCGGCTCGGCTTTGCAGCGCACAAAATAAATTTCTTTACAGTCTTTGCTAAAGGTAACCGAGCTTTCGTGCGCTGCAGAATTTAACGTAGCCGGAAACGCAACTGGTGAAGAAAAACCGGCTCCTGTTTTTTCCGCTACAAACAAATCGGTGAACTTCTCCCCTGTCCAGCCATCATGTTCTGTTCCCATGGCTTCATCGCGCGAAGATGTGAGCACATACTGATTGTTTTTAAACGGCTCTAAACCGTAATCGGAAGAAGGCGTGTTGAGTGACGAAAGATTAGTCAGCTGAATTTTAGTAAACGACTTTTTCCAGTCTATCGCATCCTTGCATTGATTGGCTTGTCTACGCCCTTCAAAGCCACCCGATGAAATGCGCTGGTACTCATCAAAAGTTTTATACGCCTCTTCGTATTTCTCTTGTTGCTTTTGCATAAGCCCCAATTGCAACAACGATTTTTCACCGCCATTTAAATCAATCGATTGCTTATACCATTTTTCGGCATTGGCGTAATCGTTGAACTGCTTGTATGACTCCGCCAACTGAAAAGCTTTTTGCTGCTGCTTAATAGGGTCGCGCTCGGCATTGTATTCTTTAAGCAAAAACTCAACGCTTTGGTTATAGACCAGAAACTCGCGCGCGGTTTTGCCATCCTTAATTTGAAACGGTACGGTTTTGCAACTAGCAATAAAAAGAAAGAGGAGAGCGAAATATTTAGTAATGGCTTTCAATGAATTTTCGTTAGCACAAGTTTAGAGTTTAAAGTTTGAAGTTTAAAGTTTGTGCTGCTATCATTTCGCACCTACCAACTCCACATCAAAAATCAAAGTAGCGCGGGCGGGAATAACAGGCGGGCTGCCCTGCTCGCCATAACCGAGGAAATAAGGAATAATCAATTTGGCTTTGCTGCCTACGTTCAACAGCGCAATGCCTTCGTCCCAGCCTTTAATCACATTGCCTAAACCCAATTTGAAGGTAAAAGGTTTGTTGCGCTTGTAAGAGGTGTCAAAAATTTTTCCATTAGTCAAAGCACCCGAGTAATGCACGGTGACGTTATTTAGTTTGTTGGGTTTAGCGCCCTTTCCCTCCTCGGTAATTATATAATGCAAACCCGATTCAGTAGCTATCGCATTGGGATAAGTTGTTTGCACAAAGGTTTTAAACTCCTGCACCAGCGCCTGCTTTGCCTGCTCTTGATTTAACCGCATTTCTTCTAATTTCTTTTGATAGTCGCTCATGGTTTTCGATTTATGAAACGAAAATAGAATTCAATTGCAGAATTTGGGGAGTTCAATTCACCCGTACAATCTTCACGGTTGCAAATGATACGTGTACATCTACCTGTTGAATCTTACCGTTCACAAAATGGTAAACGTTTTTGTGCCCATCGCTGGTTTTAAACTCCAATGTATTTTCATCGGTGTGGTCTACGTTTACAAATTCAGCTTCGGTGTCGTAAAACACGCGGTTCATTTTTTTAACCTCATCAAAATAAAGGTTGACAATACTAAAAGCAGGTGTTTCGGTAAAGCTTTTTTTGCCGTGGTAATTTTCTACCGCATATTTTGAACCATCCCAATGCGTATTTCCCCAGCGGCTAAGTTTATTATTCTCTATTTCCTTATAAATGCTCGAAAAGAATTTCCCGTTTTTATACACCGTTTCGTAATGCGAATAATTATCGCGGAGTATCCAAAGTATTTTTGCTCTCGATTTGCTTTCAATGATATAAAATTGACTGCCATCGGGTTTAGTTTCATGGCTCACGGTCATTTCGCCAATTTTATCGCCAAACAAAATAATATCAAAGTGTTCGGTTTGTGCCGAGACTAAAGAAACGCACCATAAAAATAGCAGCACTAAAAGCAACCTTCTCAATTGATGACTCATACTAAACATTCAACAGCTAAATTTATTTTCAACTCACTCTAACCATTTTTATAGTCGCGATTTTCACATGAAACTCCATCGACTGAATATTACCCTTCTCAAAACGATAAATGTTTCGGTGTCCATCGCTACTTTTGAACTCCCAGGTCTCCGGTTCATCTCCAATTTTTAATTCATTAAAATCTGCTTCCGCTTCGTAAAAAATTCTCTTTACATTTTTAATTTCTTTGAAATAGATAGTTACGATGGAATAATCCGGTTGTTGCGCAAATGTACTTCTACCTTTGTAACTATCAACCAAATACCGATTACCTTCCCATTTAATTGTCGACCATCGCTTTGTTTTACCGTTCTCTGTATCCTTATGAACCGATGAAATTAGTTTACCCTCTTTGTACACCACATCGTAGCGAGTATAATTTTCGTAATTCAACCAAAGAAACTTTGCTTTTGAATTTGACTCAAGTGAATAAACTTCACTGCCGTCTGGTTTCAGTTCGTGAGTTACAGTCATTACACCAATCTTATCGCCAAACAAGAACATGTCGAAGTTGATGATGTCGATAGCTGTGGAAAATTTAAAACAGAAAAAAAGTAAAAGAGAGAGGGAACCTGTTTTCATTTTTGCTTGATGGAAATCTGATTTAGAGAATTTGCTGAAAGAAATATATTTGCGCTCCATTTTGGCGAGGTAGCTCAGCTGGTTAGAGCGCAGCACTCATAATGCTGAGGTCGGGGATTCGAGCTCCCCCCTCGCTACAACAGCCCTGAAAAATTTCAGGGCTTTTTTTATGCATCATAGTTCAACACTATACCATGGCTTTTTGGATGCGATTGACAAGTCAACACATAGCCTCTGGAAATTTCTGCATCGGTTAAACTTTCGCGGTCATCCATTTCCACTTTACCCGAAAGCAGTTTTGCGCGGCAGGTGCAACAGGCCGCTACCATGCAGCTATAGGGCGGGTCGTAACCGGCATCCAAAGCCGCTTCCAAAATGGTTTCCTTTTCATTTACTTCAAATTCGCGCTCGTTACCATCGTAAATAATTTTCACTTTGGTTTTTCCGGTAAACGGAGTTTCACTTGCCACACTCGTTCCAACATCAGCCGCTTTTTTATCTTCATCGGCTTTAGCGGTAAAGTATTCTATATGCACTCTATCCTTTGGAATTTGCAAAACTCCTAGTGCTTCTTCCACACTTTTCATCATGGGTGTGGGGCCGCAAATGAAAAATTCGGCATGTTGAAAATTGAGATTTGTGTTTTCGCGAAGCAGTTTCAGCGCCAAGTCCTTAACTATAAAACCAGTATAACCACTCCATTCTTCCTCGGGCAAATCGAGTATGTGAACTATTTTTAATCGTTCGCCAAACTGCGAAGCGAGAACTTCAAGTTTATCTTTGAAAATAATGCTGTTTGAATTTCGATTGCCATAAAACAAAGTCACTTTGCTTTTTAATTCTTTAGCCAACACCGATTTTAAAATTGAAATAACAGGAGTAATTCCAGAACCACCACCAAAAAGTATATAGTGCTTTTCATTGTTTTCGGAGATTGTTGAATGAAAATTTCCCATGGGCTCCATCGCTTCTATTTCCACACCCGGTTTAAAATTATCATTAATGAAATTTGAGCCCTTACCGCCTGTCACTCTTTTCACGGCAATCGTCAACGGCTCATTCATAAAAGGCGAACTGCAAAACGAATAACTGCGATTTACATTTTCGCCATCAATTACGAGTTTAAGTGTGGTGTATTGTCCGGGGAAAAAGTTGAAATGTTGTTTTAGTTCAGCGGGTACTTCAAACGAAACCGAAACGGCATCGGCAATTTCGTTTTTTACTTCGCTCACTCTTAATTTGTGAAATTTCATAGAATAGTTTAAATAATTGAGGGGCGAATATAAACGAATGCGAGAATTGAGAATTAAGTCAAGACGTGTGATAAAAAATACTTTTCTCGTTTCGTCAATTCAACTTATTTTTAATCAAATTAAATTCAACAACATGAAAAATATTCCACTTGCGCTTGTCGCCTTATTTTTATTTGTAGGCATTACAGGTTGTAAAAAAGCTTCAGAAATTCCTGCTACTTGCACTAACCTGGTAAAAGATAGTGATGAAACGGAAATAGATTGTGGGGGTAGTTGCACTGCCTGCGCTTCGGCTGCTACACTTACCTGCACTTTAGATGGCACCGCCTATAACGGGATTAGTGCAAGTACTTACGGACAAATTTTGGGAACCAGCATTAGACTGTTTTCAAACGATGTGAACAGTCAGTCTATGAAAATTGTTTTTGTGCCTGGCATTTTAAATCAAACCACATTTATTTCCGATGCCGATTTTTTGTATGCCGGTGAATCTTATACCATGGATCCGGCAAACCCGGGCACTATTCAAATTACAGCGCAGGATACTTTACGAAAAATGATTAGTGGTAATTTTGCTTTTGATGCAAGGCGTATTACTAACCCAACTATTAAGTCGGCCAATAATGGGGTATTTACCAACGTACGCTATCATTGAAAACTAGTTGCAGTTTATCAATTTCGCTTTCACTTCTATCGAGTTTATTTCACAATTGGTATCGAGCAATTCTTTGCTGAGGTAGTTCATCACATTAGCAATTTGAACTTCATCCATATCTAAACCATACATGGGCTGTTCATATTCAACCCCATTCACCATTATTTTGTGTGAAATACCATTCTTCAACCAACAGGGAATAGAATCAAAATTATTTTTTGCGAAATCTGAATGGAGCAAAGGAGGTATCAACACTCTTATTCCTTCACCGTTATCGCCATGGCACTGTGCACATTTAGTTTGATAACTGCTTTTGCCCGGATGCTGAATGCTCCCATGTGTAATAATGTTCCATATAAAAATGATTATGATTATGACGAGAGTGAAAGGAGAAATAATCTGTAGTATGCGTTTAACTTTCACGGGAGTAGTATTACTTTTCTTGTAAAAGCAAATCGGTTTCATCAAGCAGTTTGGTTACACTTTCCTCGTTGGTACCATCGTAGTAACCTCGTAATCGTTGTTTTGCATCTACCAAAACAAAATTGCCACTATGTATATGCCCACCCGGTGCATCGGCATCTTCAGCAGCGCTCACTAAAAAGCTTTCCGCTAGTGCGTAAATTGAATCTTTGTTGCCCGTAAGCAAATGCCATTTACTGGTTTCTATTTTCAGTTTGTGCGCGTAAGTATTTAATTTACCTACTGAATCGCGCTGCGGGTCAATAGTAAAAGCCAATATAATTACATCTGAATTATCCTTATACTTTTCATAAAAGCGCAACATTTGTTGCTGCATTTTCGGACAAATACTTGGGCAGGAAGTGAAAAAAAATTCAGCTACAAAAATTTTATTCTGAATAGCAGCAACATCTACCGTGTTACTATCCTGATCAAGGTAACTGAAAACCGGAAGTGTGTAATCTAAGCTATCGCCATTGGGTGAAACTGTTTTGTTTCCATATACCGGCAACTTTGTTTTAAAAAAATAATTACAAGAGGAGAAGAGAAATAAAACTGAAATGAGTAGTGGAAAAATTTTTTGTTGCATGCTCGCAAATCCTGTTAAGGATTTGGGAGGCGAAAGTATTTTTCTTTCAAACTATTTGCAACATCTTCTGAAAGCGGTTTAGCCAAAAAGTCTAAAACCTCGGGAAACAGTTTTGCTTTTTCCATATCGCGCGGATGCTCTGAAGTGGAGAAAAGATAAATCGTAGTTTTTGCTTTTGTTTCAGCCGGAAAATTACGGAACTCACTTAAAAAACCCCATCCATCCATTGACGGCATATTGATATCTAAAAGAATAAGCGATGGAAAATTTTCCTGGTTATCTGCCATTTGTTTCAAATCTGCAAGCGCGGCATCGGCACGCAAAAAGGTGCGTATGTTCGAAATACCTACATCTTCTAAAGTCATTTTGCATAAAAAATTATTGGCTTTATCATCTTCTACCACATAAGTTAAGGGCTCTTGATTTTGCGCAATAGTATGTTGCACTATTGCAGTTTGCGCTGATACTTCGCCAGGTGTGGCAGTTGTATTATTCAAATGAGTTGACATGGTGTTTCGTTTGAGTGATGGTAATTTACTCTCACGATTACGCTGCTGTTTCATAGAATGTTTTTGATTTTAACACGATACAATCGCATGGTTACACGTTACAAAATGAGCATTGTTGAATACGCTCTTTTTTGCAAAGGCGAATGAAGTAATTCAAGAATTTTAGAGGGAATAGATGGCGTTTCTGTTACGCACATCCGTTAGTAGAGTGTTTTGTTTTTAAATCTAAAAAGAAGAAAGAACCAACTCCTTTCGTCTTCGAAGCATGCTTATAAAAGCACCAAGAAAAGTTAGGATACCGCCTAACCAAACCAAATTGATGTAAGGAAACACAATGGCTTTCATAATGATAAAGTCGACAGGCTTTTCGGTTTCATGAATGGAGAGCATCACCTTTTTTGTTTGCGGGTCAATCTTGGTTACATCAATATGCAACCCTAACTCTTTTACTTCAGCAGGTATTGAACTTATAGAATTTCCGTTTGCCATATCAATTACAAAAACAGGTTGCGCTGAATAGGCTTGACTGTTCTCGTCTTTTGCCAGCAAATTAATTCCTACAAAAAGTTTTCCCGTTTTATCAAAATCAAGGGGCAATACAGGATTTGAATTCAGCGATTGAACAATGAGCAATGCAGTTTTTGTAAAGAAAGAATCGTTCACCGCAACTTCTACAGTGATGGTTGTATCTTTTAAGTTGGTGTTATCCGGTACCGATGAAACGTGTGTAAAGACATCTTTAGTCCAATAATGTTTAGTATCCGGATTGGCAATCAATCCCATTTTTGGATTTAACTGCGCGTTAGGCAGCAAAGTAAATTCTTCGAGCACTTTTCCGCTAGCAGAGTCAATGCGTTTGTAGTTAACTTCGTAAAAGTTATTTGGCTTTTCTTCTCGCGTTCCTGTATAAGTAATACTGTAATCACCCATCAGCAAGGTTGAATCTTTGAGCAACAACACGTTTTCCATTTTCTCATTCATCTTAAACTGAGCTCCAAAATTAACTCCCGAACGATTAATGGAAATAACTTCTTTTTCTCCTTGCGAAATCAGAACACCCAATAGAAAAACTCCAAACCCAAAGTGAGCTATACTTCCGCCACTCAACTTCCAATTGTTTTTAACTACAAAAATCAAATAGGCAAAATTGCCAAGAACCGCATACAAAGCCGCAAACAAAAACAAAAAGTAGGTAGAGATAAATGGAAACTTTAAAAACAAAGTTTTAGAAACCGAAGTCAAATCAATTACGTGTTGCTGGCTGAAATCAATTTTAAAAACTAGTGAAATGATAATGGCAAGTACAAAGGAAAGCGCTAATGAATAAAGAGTCCATTTAGCAGTGCCCGGAACTTTCGAAATTTTATATGCCAAAAACTGAGTTAAGCCGGTAAGCATACCTGCAATAATGGCCAGCCAAATTTGAATACCGTTGTAGTGCGCCACCACATTTTCAGGCGGTGCAATTTTTTCTTTGAGCAAATGAAACTGATCGTAGAATAAAATATTCCAAACAGGAATAGATGTAGTGAACGACATTTGCACCGCAGAAAGCAACAACACAAGAGTTCCTATAAACATCCAGAACTCGCGGCTTTTTAATGCTTCCTCTTTTTCTTCAGAAGGAATTTGTTTTTTTAAAATGCGAATGAAAAGAAGCGTGAAAGAAAGCACTAAAAAGAAAAACATGTAAAGCAGAAGCTGCCCTGTCATTCCTAAATCGGTAAAGGCATGCACCGAAGTGTCGCCTAAAATTCCGCTGCGTGTTAGAAATGTAGAATAAAGAACAAATACAAAACCGAGGATGAAAAATACATACGTGCTGATGAGCGAATGCTTAGTGTAACGATAAACTAACAAGGTGTGCAAGCCTGCCACTACCATTAACCACGGAACAAAACTCATATTCTCTACCGGATCCCAAGCCCAAAAACCGCCAAAGCTCAACGATTCATAAGCCCATGCACCGCCCATTAAAATTCCAGTGCCGAGTACAGCAACAGAAAATAAAACCCAAGGCATAGCAGGTTTAACCCAGCCATCCCAATCTTTGTGCAACAAACTTGCAATAGCAAATGCAAAAGGAATAGTAACCGATGCAAAACCGCAGAAGAGAACAGGCGGGTGAATCGTCATCCAATAATTTTGTAATAACGGATTCAACCCGTTTCCATCCTGAATAAATTCTAAATAATTAGGTCGCTGAAAAATAGGCGCAGCTGCCATTTCATCACGCAGTAGAATAAAAGGATTGCTTCCTATTTTTTGTCCCAATATATAAACACCCAACACCATAGAGCCAAGAAACACTTGTGTAATAGCGGTAATTCCCATCACCGGATTTTCGTAATTCTTCAAGGTCCTAATTCCAACAAAACCTAACACGACCAACCAAAATTGCCAAAGCAAAAAGCTTCCTTCTTGTCCTTCCCAAAAACTGCTGATGATGTATTTCATGGGCAACGCAGTACTGGAATGGCGCCATGCATAATGATATTCGAAATAGTGTTTCAATATCATAATGAATAGCAAAACAAAAACTCCAAAGATGAAACTGCCATGTGTGATGAATGAAACGCGCGCTAATTTGCGCCAGCTTTTTTCCTTTGCCACATCGGTTGAAAACTCTGCTGCAAAGTAAGCGATGAAGGCTAGCAACGCTGCAATAAAACTAAACACCAGAAAGAAATGTCCAAGATTACCCAACCATAAATGTTCATTCAAAAAACCGTTGGAGCCAAAACGAGAGGAGAAAAATTCAAGCATTGATTAAGTTTGTTCCGCTTTAGGGTTTTTGCGATTTGTATTTTGTATTTGTCTTCATTCTCGAATTCTCACATTTTTTAAGAACCGGCCTTCACCGTCACATTTGTTTCCTTCAAAGTAATTTCATCGTTCACATATTTTGAAGGGCACTTCATCGAAATTTCGGAGCAGGCAAAAACCTGACCATCCATTTTGCCTTTCACCACCACTTGTTCGCTGCGTTCAAAATCTTGGGGCTTGGCTCCTTTGTAAACCACTTCGCATTCATGTCCTTCTTTATCGGTCATAGTGAACGAAAAAAAATTAGGATCCTTTTGTGGATTGTAATTCAAGGGTTTGTCTTTTACCAAATAGCCAACCACGTTTACCGAACTGCCCTTATCTTTTGCTTCAATAAAATTAGCGTACGTTGTATAGTCGCCAGTGCGAGCCAGAATGACACCCGCTGTAATGGCCACCAACACCAAAATAATAACTTGAACTCTTTTCATTTCTATTTAATTACGAGGCAAATTTACATAAACCCATGAACCAAGGTTAGCATAACAAAAAATCATTTTTCCAGGAATTAATTTTACTTTTCGAACCATTCGATCACACAAAACACACCAACATGAAAATTTTCAAAAACATTCTTCTGGCTATTGCCGTTATTTTAGGCATTGCAGCGGTGGGAGTTTATTTCCTTCCCGATCACTACAACGTAAGCAGTTCGGTTGAAATATCGAAACCGGCTGATGTAGTTTACTCCCAGGTTAATGATTTTAATAAGTGGGCTTTGTGGAGCCCTTATCAAGAAATGGATCCTGAAGCAGCGCATATGGTAGATGGAACAGCAGGCGCACCCGGTCATAAACTAAGTTGGGATGGAAGGAAGTCGGGGGCTGGCAGCATGACTATTGCAACTACGGAAGTTGGTAAAAGTATGAACAGCGATTTACATTTTATAAAACCTTTTGAAGCACAGGCAAAAGATTATTGGAAATTTGAACAGGTTGGAAGCATTACTAAAGTAACCTGGGGCACCGAAGGTGGTTTGAGTTATCCTATGGGTAGATTATTTGGCTTGAGTGTTGACGACATGTTAGGCAAATCGCAAAAACATGGACTAGAAAACTTGAAAAAGATTTGTGAAGCCATAGAAAATGCACCTGCCGATACAATGGATTTAGTGGTGATAAAATAAGTTGTAGACAAATTCTCAAATCAAAAAAAGCGTTCCGATACCGGAAACGCTTTTTTAGTTTTTATTTCAGCCCCGAACAAATTCAGGATTTCGATTGGCTCTAATTGTGGTTCAATCAGGCGCGTTGAGCCACAAAATTGGCGGTACCAACTTGTTTGGTAAAGGTCATTTTGTGTTCATTGTTTGAAAGTAGTTCTTCATAAATCTCTAACTTCTGTTCCATTTTACGAAAGCCGTTTAAAAACTCGTAGAATCTTTTAGAGCCAAACTGCTCCATAATTTCTTCCGTTACCGGAACATCGGTAGCAATTAAAAAAGGTAATTCTACTTTCATTACATCGCAGAAACGTTTCAGCGTTTCGAGGCGAGCATTACCGGCACCCTGTTCAAGGCAACTGTAAGCTTGTTGAGTAATGTTCATTGAAGAGGCTACTGCAGCTTGTTTCCAGCCGCGGATTTCGCGCACTTTGCGGATTCTTGATTCGATGGTTGTCATGATAAATTTGGTTTTGTTGTTTAATAAATACTTCTGCTTGTTCATTACCAACCAAGTGCCGAACTTTGGCACGCCTGTACCAAAACATCTTGAAACCCTTTACAGCAAAGGGTTTCGCCATGTTGTGCCAAACAAGCTGCAATATGTGAGGGTATTAAAAACCCTTCCAAAATGGAAGGGTTGGGTTTTCAAAATGGAAATTTGAAAGGTTTAAAACTGTGATTAACTCAGTTTTCCTTGTATAAACAACCGCAGCATATTCAAGGCAGCATTTGAAAACACGCGTATGTTCTCCATGCGTGAAGGGAAGAATTGAAATTTACGCGCAACTATATTGTTAGAAGAGCCCACTGCAATCCAAACTGTTCCTACGGGCTTATCTGCTGTGCCGCCATCGGGTCCGGCAATGCCGCTTACGGCAATACCATAAGTAGTTGAAGTAGTTTTAAGTAAGCCTTGTAACATTTCGCGCACGCATTCTTCGCTTACTGCGCCTACTTTGTTTAAAGTCGAATTGCTTACACCCAAAAGTTTTTCTTTCACGTCATACGAATACGAAACAATACCACCTTCAAAATATATTGAACTGCCGGGAACCGAAGTAAACAGATGAGCAATGTATCCTCCCGTGCAACTCTCAGCACTGCTAACGGTTTCGTTTCTTTCTAACAGCATTCGGCCAATTACTTTTTCGAGCTTCTCCTCTCCTTCTGTATAAACATAATTACCGAGGATAGTTTTCATCTTTTCCTTTTGCGCTTGTGCTTCGTGGATTAACTCTGTTGTATCTCCGCTAGCCGTTAGGCGAAGTTTTACTGTTCCTAAATCGGGGAGGTAAGCTAGCTTGAAATTTTCGGGTAACTCATTTTCAAAATCGACAAGCATATTCGCAATAACCGATTCGCCCGCACCTGCGGTCATTATAGTAGCGTGAATTATTTTAGGGAAAGAAAATTTTTCTCTCAGCTTTGGTAACACCTGAGTTTCCAACAGGTGTTTCATTTCGTGCGGAACCCCCGGCATAGAAATAAATACCACCTTTTCTTTTTCAAACCACATGCCTTGTGCCGTGCCGCGTTGGTTGGGCAGCATAATGCAGTCTTTAGGAATCATAGCTTGAGAACGATTCATTTCTAAAACTTTCAATCCTCGTTTTTCAAAAATCTGTTTCATGCGTTCCCACACTTCTTCATTCAACACCAATTCTGAATTGAAATATTCTACCAGCGTCTTTTTGGTGATGTCATCCTTGGTTGGTCCTAAGCCGCCAGTCATAATAACAATTGCAGAAGAAGCTTTTGCACGATCTAGTGCCTCTTTAATTTGCGTAGCATCGTCACCTACCGAAATTATTTCATAGAGCTTTACACCAAGTTCAGAAAACTTTTGGCCAATCCAGGCACTATTGGTATCTATAATTTGTCCGATTAAAATTTCATCGCCAATAGTTATTACAGTTGCATTCATATCTAAATATTGAAGTGTGAAAGTAGAAATGCGGTTTATAAAAAGAACCTGTTTTGATTAAGTTCGCATTGAATGTTGTATCAAATCCTTAAACCCATCGTGTCTTTCGCTATTCGCGTTTTTTACAAACGTATTCAAATTGAAAATGCAGAAAGACTAAATGAAGATGTACCTACTCTTTTAATTGCTAATCACAGCAATTCATTTATGGATGCGTTGGTGGTGGGCATATTTTCAAAGCGCAATATTTATTCGCTGGCGAGAGGTGATGCTTTTAAAAAGAAATTTTTTGCGCGTATTTTAGATGGTATGCGAATCATTCCAATCTACCGAAAAGAAGAAGGCAAGCATGACCTGGCAAAAAACGATGCCACGTTTGAACGCTGTGTGAAACTGCTGAAAGAGAAAGAAGTGGTAACCATTTATCCTGAAAGTATTTCAGTGACCGAAAAGCGCTTACGTAAGTTACGAAAAGGTGCCGCGCGAATTGCCTTTCGTGCCGAAGAACAAAATAATTTTGAATTAAATCTTCGTGTATTGCCGGTTGGAATTAATTATTCGAACGCTAAAAATTTCAGGAGTGATGTGTATATCAATGTTGGAGAACCGATTCAATTGAGAGAATTTAAGGAATTGTATAAGACTGATGCTGCAAAAGCAATTATTGCGCTTAAGCAAAAAATGGAAACAGCACTAAAGGAAGTAATGGTGAATGTTTCTAATGGTATGGATGAAGTGTATGAAAACGCTGTAGATATTCTACACGAAAAATATAGCGGGGAAAAAAGTTTGAAAGCAGAACACGAATCGAATGTGCGGGTGGCGGAGCAGTTAAATGCGTTGCAAAAAAATGATTCAGCCAAATTTCAGCTGCTAAAAGAAAGTTCGCTTCAACACGGGGAGATTTTAAAAACGTTACAAATTCCTGTAAAGAAGTTTACGAAAAAAAATATTGAAAAGGCTACCATGATATCCCTGCTGGTTCAATTCATTTTACTGCAGCTTGGCTTGCTGTTGCACATAGTGGGCTTAGTTTTAAATTATTTGCCATACCGCTTTGCTTATAAAACGGCTGACAAGGTGAAGCAAATTCATTTTCATGCTTCGGTCAATTTTGCAATAGGTATGTTTGGATGGTTGTTTTACTATTTGCTGCAACTGATAGTACTTAGTATTATCTCGAAGAACATTTTGATAACTGCATTTGGTGCCTTGTTTATTCCCGCGTCAGGCATGTTCTGTATTCATTATTATTCCTTCTTTAAAAAAGTTTTAGTGCGCTACGAAATTTTCAAATTGAAATATGGCAATAGCGCACTTTTTGAAAAGTTGTTGGAACAACGCCAAATGCTTGCTTTAATCTAGCTGTTTCGCTTCTGCATTTGATTCATTAATCTCGCGTAAAATTTATTCTATGAAAAAAATTCTGCTCCTTCTTCTGTTAGTAGTAACAAGCCAATTTTTATTTTCTCAATACTGTGGTAATTCGGGAACTGCACAATGTACTCCGAGCGGAACGTTCGTAACTCCGGGGTTTTATCCTGTTCCATCGCAGTTGCCGGCATTTGTAAACGGTCAGGTATCTACTACTGTTCTAGAGTTTAAAAACTTTAACGTGGTAAATTTTCAAGGAAATCTCTACACCATCAATTCTCTGCGAATTGATTCTGTTGGTAATTTGCCTGCAGGTTTGTGTTGGGCTAGCAACAAAGCGAACAACACCTTTGCAAATCAAGAGCAGGGTTGTGTAAGAATTAATGGCACTCCCAATGGCCCGGTGGGTGAATACAAATTAAAAATATTGGTAACGGTAGATGTGGGTGTTTCGTTGCAAGTTGATGCAGCCGCAGCCGGAGTAAATTATTATGTGCGCTTGATTGACAGTTGCCAAACTGCACCTGACACAGATACTTTACAGGTTCCAGATTTTGTAGCCTATAATATTCCTGGGTGTTTGTATGTAAGTTTAGGTGCCGACCAAACAGCCTGCAATGGAACAAACATTGTTTTAAGTTCAACTGTTACAGCTGGTAAACCTCCATTCACTTATGTGTGGCAAAGTTTAAGTGGCGATTCAATAATGTGCGACACTTGTGCTAATCCTTCGTTGTTGCTTACACAAAATTCAAGTTTCGCGGTTACAATTATCGATAGCACCAATGCTTTAGCTACTGATACTGTTAGTTACTCTAATATTGGAGGTGTTTTTAATTACTCAATAAATGCAACGGATGCCGATACTTTTTGTATAGGTGGTTCGGTAGTTATAAAAGCTGCTTATAGTGATTCCTTAACGTATCAATGGCAATACAACGCAACCGATATTCTGAACGCAACCGATACTACCTTTGTGGCAAGTACAAGTGGAACTTATTCTCTTAATTTTTCAAATATCAACGGCTGCTCAGCTACCAGTAACCCTATTTTTGTTTGGGTAAATCCTTTACCGCTGGTTACATTTCAATTGGCTAATGATACGGTGTGTGTGAATGCAAATACATTTGCTCTAAGTGGTGGTAGCCCTACAGGTGGAAATTTTTCAGGGATAGGGGTGAGTGCAAATATGTTTACTCCGGCTACTGCAGGCTTAGGTTCCAGGGTTTTGCTTTACTCTTATACTGATGGCAACGGCTGTGTGAACAGCGCACGCGATACCGTGTTTATAGATGTGTGCACCGGTATGCAAGATTTGAGTGCAGAGAATTTAGTGATGCTTTATCCGAACCCTGCGAGTGGGTCAAGTATAGAAGTGATGCTGACCAGTACCTTAGTTGGAAGCCGATTGAAGGTGTATGATGTGCTTGGAAAAATAGTAGCGCAAACGGTGCTTAACAATGAGAAGAGTGTTCTAAGTATTGCGCATATGCCAGCTGGGATTTATATACTAAAAGTGGAAAACGGTAATAAAATAATAGAGCGTAAGTTTATGAGAGTGAATTGATAGCATACGTAAATTTAAAACAGAAGAGCTGCGCAACGCGCGGCTCTTCTGTTTTAAAACTTTCAGCTTATTACGTCCCTTTCTTTTTCTATCTTGCTTTTAGTTGACAATGGAAAATAATTCGAAAACATACACCAACAATCAAAAAGATGTGGCGAAGTTTTTTGCCAAGCTGCTTATCATTTGGGTTTCGTGGAAAGTAATTCTGTTTGTTTTGGGTGTGGAAAGCCAACCCCTGAACGAAAGATTCTTTCCGTGGGTGAGCACGGAATGGGAATACCTTAACAACGAAGTTCGATGGATTGTTTTAGACGGAGCAGAAGTTGTACTTAACCGCTTTGGTTACACCACCGAAAACAGCGGCTACTTGCTAAACATAAAAGACAATCAAGGAATAGCACTTGGAAACTACTGTCTCGGTTTTCAGTTGATGTACTACTTCATTATGCTGGTTATTATTTCGCCCTTCGGTTCTATCAAAAAAATTATTGCTTCCGTTTCGGGTATTGCTATCACCATCTTTTTGAACATCTTTCGCATTGCTGCATTGTGCTGGTTAGTGGTTTACAAACCTTCACTCATGGCTATTAGTCACGATTATATTTTCAATGTTGCAGTGCTGGGAGTTTTGATGGTGTTCTATTTTTTTCTTGTTCGTAATAAGTAACGAGTTTCTTCCTTTCGTTGCTTTGTTATTTTAGCCGCAACAGAATTTCATGCTCAAAAAAATTCGTCAGTTTATTTTCAAAGCCCTTTTGTGGTTCTGTGGCGTAACTATTGGCGCAGTCATTCTATTCCGTTTTGTTCCAGTGCCGTTTACACTTTTAATGTTGCAGCGTTGTGTGGAGCAACAGTTCGATTCAAAAGATATGAAGTTGAAAAAAGACTGGGTTGACCTAAAAGACATTTCCAACAAAATGCAGTTAGCGGTGGTGTGTAGCGAAGACCAAAATTTCCTTTTCCATCATGGTTTCGATTTTAACGCTATTGAAAAAGCGATGAAGTATAATGAGAAACAACAGCGAAGAAAAAAACATCGCACGCGCGGAGCTTCCACCATTTCGCAGCAAACTGCCAAGAATGCTTTTCTGTTTCCTGCGCGCAATTTTATTCGAAAGGGATTGGAAGTTTATTTCACGGTGCTGGTTGAAATTTTTTGGAGCAAACAGCGCATTATGGAAGTATACCTCAATGTAATTGAAATGGGTGATGGCATTTACGGAGTAGAAGCCGCTTCACAAAACTATTTTCATAAGTCCGCCAAAAATTTATCGCAGAGTGAGGCAGCATTAATTGCCGCTTGTTTACCGAATCCAATAAAGTTTAATGTTGGTGCACCAACAGCATTCGTGTTAAAACGTCAGGCATTTATCAGCAACCAAATGAATTTGTGGGGCGGTGTTCTCAACTACGATATGGGGGAAGAAGATTAGATCGGGTTCTTTCACTCTTCCTAGTTTTAAATGTTGGGTTGTTTCAATCGTAAGAATTCGAAGCAGATTCCATCTCAAACATTGTATTTCAACACACGTTAAGGTGATGAATTGATTTTAAAATCCACTAGCGGTATAAAACAAAAAGAGGAATTCCAAAAAAATGGAATTCCTCTTTTTGTTTTATGAAACCAACTCCTTTACTCTACGACCAAACTCTTGGTAACCGATTGCTTATTTGTTTTAATCTGAACAGAATAAACCCCGTTGGCCAATGAAAGTGGTAAGGCTATAATTGGTTTAGCAGGTTCAAGGATTTGGCTTTTGCTATAACAAACTTTACCCACCGCATCGGTAACAACAATTTCTGCCTGCTGCACAGTATTTACCTTTACATCTAAATTGAAATTGCCATTGCTTGGGTTAGGGAACAAACGAAATAAAATTTCATTTTCAAGTTCTTTAATACCCACGCAGTTGTCTACACGCAATTCAAACGAATCAATAGATGTGCAACCGAAGTTGTTGATGTATTGGTACCAAATTTTGTTGTAGCCAACAAAAGCAGTAGCAGGGTCAAAGTTGTTTCCACTCACTCCGGTGCCAGAGAAAACACCACCCGCTGGTGAAACAAAACCAGTTAAAGATGTAGCTGCTTCATTATTGCAAAAAACAGAGTCGGTTATTGTTTCGGTCAATGCCGTTTGTCCACCAACATTTACATCAATAGTTTTGTGTGAAACACAACCAGGTGATATGGCAGAAATGAATGTGTAATCTACTTGAATAGTACCCAATCCAATTGCATTTGGGTGAAACAACGAATCGTTAGAAGTGAAATTAGAAACATAAATACCTCCAGTGGGCTGAACAGTACCAGTGAGCGAAACGGAGATTTCATCAACACAATAATTAAACGAACCAGCAGCAACTGTCAAAACAACAGTATCTGAAATGGTTACCGGAAAATGAACTGTTGAAACGCAATTGCCCGCGTTAGTATACTGATACGTTACATCAACGGTTCCTACACCGGCAGTCGAAGGAGTGATATTAATTCCACTCACACCGCTACCCGAAAGCACTCCTCCCATAGGAGAAACATGGATATCAATATTTACAGCAGAAGCGTTAACACAATAACCCAACTGCACCGGAGCAATGGTTATTGCATCTGTATCATGAGCAGTCACATAAACCGAATCGCTCATAGCCTCGCAACCGGCATGCAAGGTTTTTGAAACTTTCACTTTATACCATCCTGTTTGCGGAACATTCAATTGATAAGAACTTGCACCGACAATAGCACCATTGCTATTGTACCATTGATAAGAAAGTGTATCGCCCCGCAATGCAGAAAGCGTAATTGGTTTGCATCCTTCCACCGAATCGCTGGAGTTGATAAACGCCACAGGTTTGCAATCGGTGGTTTCCGTCAATTTATAAATTCTGCCGGTGGTTCCCGAAGATGAGCCACGATAGCCCACATATAGCTCTCCTAAATCATCTTGACCAAAAGTAGTGTATTGATAATTTGAAAAATTTTGAAGCGTATCTACATCAAACGTATTTCCTGTTTTTTTAATTGTCCAAAAACTTCCATCACAGTAATCGGTAAAAAGATATAAACCAAACAGTTTTGCATATTGCGTACCCCTGTAAACATAGCCTCCTGTTATAGAACAGCTTCCACTACCATGCGAAATTTCGGCTACAGGTTCTACAAAGCCTGAGGATGGGCAACCCGAAGTATTACTAGTAGGGCACACATGCATACCTTCGCGACAACGCCAGCCATAATTTTCACCTCCTGCACTTCCTGCCGCCTGAAAATCTATTTCCTCATACGTATTCTGTCCTACATCACCCATCCACATATCGCCTGTAATTTTATCGAAACTACAACGCCAAGGATTGCGCAAACCATAAGCCCATATTTCAGGTTTTGTATTGGCTACTCCCACAAATGGATTAGAAGCGGGAATGGAATACCCCGCCTGATTGTTTACATCAATACGTAATAATTTGCCAAAAAAAGTATTCTTGTTTTGTCCGTAACCATTCGGGTCATCGCCACTTCCACCATCGCCTTCGCTGGCATACAAATACCCATCAGGTCCAAACATTAAATTACCACCATTGTGATTCCAGTAAACATCTTTGTAAGAAATTAAGACTTGCTCGCTGTTCGGGTCGGCTTGTGTAGAGTCACCGGCCATTACACGAAAACGCGAAATACGAATAGAGTCAACTCCGGGACCGGTAGTATATTGCACGTAAAAGCAGCCGTCTTGTTTGTAGTTTGGGCTAAAGGCCAAGCCAAGTAAACCTTGTTCATCCTGACTATTATTTACTCGTGCATCTATATCTAAAAACGGAGTGGTCTGCTTGGTTCCGTCCTTGTATAAAATACGTATAATTCCTTTTTGCTCCGCAATGAATAAACGTTGGTCGCCACAAGACTTAATGTCGACCGGACTAGCATAAGCCGTAGCTAATTGCACCAAACTAAGTTGGGGTAATTGAGCAAAAACAAAAACTGCAAATAGCAATTGAAAAATAATGGCAGAAAACTTTTTCATGACTGTTGGTTTGATGATTTCTAAATTTATAAAATGCGATGCGAAACTAAACGGAAGTTTTATTTTGATGGTTAAATTGTTACTCTGTTTTAACCATTCGTTTAATCATGAGCATACCCGAATCATTTATACACACAAAATACATTCCACAGTATAGCGTGCTGATGTCAACTTGATTTTTGCCCACTTCTAATTTCCCTAGGTCCAATACTTCATTTCCTAGCAAATCGGTGATGCGAATATTATTGAATTCCTTCTCGGTTGAAAGAATAATAAAGTTCGAAGCCGGATTAGGGTACAATTTCAAATTAACATCAAAAGCCTCTTCAGAAAAACCAAGCGGAGAATCGTTGTC
Organism: Bacteroidota bacterium; assembly: GCA_947479455.1. Taxonomy (GTDB): domain Bacteria; phylum Bacteroidota; class Bacteroidia; order Chitinophagales; family LD1; genus Bog-950. Next base: position 72,930 of record CANJZE010000013.1, on the reverse strand, counting down.
AATAATAGTTAGCGTGTAGCCAATGATATTGGTATAAATGCCTGGTGTTAAGCACGTAAGGTTGAAATTGATTTGGTCGTTGCCTTCTACCAGCCCATCATCAAAAATATGAACACGTGCACCCAACGTATCAGTACTGTTTGTTCTTAAGGCAATGATGGTGTCGACAAATAAAAAATCTGCTCCTAATGTTGCACTACCTATATCGAGCGTTACATGCACCTCTACCGTAGTGTCGGTACAGTTCAATGAATCGGCACAATAAGAGGATAACACGATAGGCACTAACACATCGGTATCTTTTTCTACATAGCCAAATCCCGCACCATAAAACGAAGCAGCAAGTGAATCGTTATCTAAAATGTAAAAAGTGAAAACTGAATCAGAAATAGCAACTCCATTAGGGCTTATATTTTCTACTCGGATAATAATTTTCTCGGTGCCTTCAACTATGGCGTCATCGTGCAGAACAATGTGCAAACTATCATAGTGCGTATTGCTCGATGTGTCGGTGTTATAAGAACCACCTGCAAACTCATAATCGAAATATGCGGCATAGCCTTGCGTAGAAGTAGAGGCAGTATCATCTCTGAACAAAGAATAACGTACTAAATAGCCACTTTGGTTTTCAACTATTGCTCCAAAATAGTAGGAGGTGTTTTGCTCCACTAAAGTGTCCGACCCTTTTGTAAAACGAATAGTTGCAGGAATAAAAGGAACCCCCGTACCGCATGGTGCTGTGTGGTGTTCACCTAATGAATCAAACATATCAACCCCAAATGAATTCCACCAAAGCACCGCGCTGTCCCAATTATTATTACCGCTATAGTGATAATAACTGCGAATGATGGTGTGCTGATTAGTAGAGCCTGTTCCCACCGCCCAACCGTTTGCCCCGGGGTCAATCCACGACTGTCCGATAACATCAATCGTGTCATTCAAATGCAAAAGATAAAGTGCATCGTTACCATCAAAATCGAAAAATGAAGAAGTTGCATCTGCCTGATTGGTAACCGTTGCATTTGCCGCAGAATTTGCTGCTAGATAAACAGAACCAGCGGCCAGCGAACCACTCAAACTAAAAACAGAACCTGCGTTTCCGTTCTGCGATTTATAAATTTTGTAATCGCTCAAATCAATTGCGGCATTGGTAGGATTATAAATTTCAACTGCTTTATTATTTCCACTTCCATCAATGTACTCACTGAAATATAAATCAGCACAATTACCGCTTGGCAAAGATTCGTTATCTAAAATGGTTAACAGAAACGTATCGTTCAAAACTACTGCATTGCCACTGCTGTTGAGCAATTGGAATTGAACATGCTCCGCTAACTCGTAAACATTATCATCAACAAGAGGAAGTAAAATATTTCTGGTTCCCGTATCACCCGCTAACCACGTAAGTGTAGTATCTGAAAAAGTAAAATCAGCTGTTGTGGTTGCAGTGCTGCCTGCTGCGTTGAAATGAAGAGTGGTGCTAATGTTGGCAGAATTTGGAGTAGTAAGTGTAAGCGGTAGCGTAACAATGCCGGCATTTTCATTTCGCGTAAGCGTAGCAAAATCAATCTTGAGTTTCGAAGTATCGTTATCTAGAATGGTTACCGCATGTTGCACATTTGTGCCTATGGTTGCGTTGTTGGTAGGAAAAGCGAGTTGAAAAGTAAATGATTCATTTCCTTCTGCAATTCCATCATCGTTCAACGTTACAATAATGTTTTGCGAAGCTGATGAACCACCCGGAAAGGTGACTGTTACAGGCGCATAACCAAAATCAGTTCCACTGGTTGCTGTAGCACCGCCCATAATATTTACATCTACTGAAGTAGGATTAGCATCGGCATTTTGGATGCTTACGGCTATAAGAAGGCTCGTACTGCCTTCGCTAACATTGGACGAAACCGAATCGAACTGCACCACCGGTACTTGCGCATACATGGCAACCGAAACTATTGCCAGGAGCAGCGTAAATATTTTTTTCATGAAACTTAATTTGCTTTTTTGAAGAGCGTAAATGTGCTAAATAAACATGGAAGAAATAAATGTACAGGCGTTCCACTTTTTAAAAAGTGGAACGCCTGAAACTAATCCTTCTTCTTCACACTAAACTCCAGCGGAAAAATAATTTTGACGCTGATGTTCCTTCCCGCGTTCCATATTCCTCTTTTCCCATTCGCGTCATTCATATCTAAATATTTAAGGCGACTCAAATGACTTTGATAAGCCGTATTCGCTAAATTTTCAGCGGCAAATACAAAAGTAAAAACCCGTTGCTTGCTTGCAGCATATAAATCAAAACCAGCGCTTACACCTAACAATGCGTAGTCAGGAGTAGGAGTTTCTGTATTGTTTTGGAGCAGCACATGTTTTTGCGCAAAATAATAATCGAAGTGAACGCCTGCAAATAAACCTCCAATAACATCGCCCGTTTTAGGAATATCGAAGCGCAATTCGCTGCGATAATGCGCAGGCGGAGTAAATGCAAGATACTTTGCACTCTCTGTTTGATGCAGATTAATTGCATACACATACCCAAATGAATTTTCAAAATGCAACCAATCGGCAGGATGCGGATGAATATCCATCGTAATTTCTGCGCCCGCCAACAAAGCATTGTTTTGTTTGAATTGAAATGCAGGAATCGAATTTCCTTCTCCGTCATCGCGTAAACTATCGCCACCAATCACACTTCTTAGCTTTTCAACGTAAATGAAATTCAGAATCGTGTTTTCAAAAACATCGAGGTTTACATTCACATGCTCACTCAAATACGAAACGCCAGCATCTAGTTGATAGCTTGATTCGGGTTTCAGATTCGAATTGCCGTATTCATACCTAAAAGCTCCTTCGTGGCTTCCATTGCTTGCCAACTCTGCCGCTACAGGCGCACGAAAACCTTTTGCTGCGTTCAACTTCAACACCCAACTTTCATCAGGGTGAAATGAAACTCCAATGCTCCCTGAAAAATTGTAGAACGTTTTTTTCAAATCAGCAAAGCGTTCAACAGTATCAGCAACTAAACTTTGCGAATGATAAAACTGCTGGTCGAAACGCAAGCCCGCTTCAAACAATACTTTTTTGAAACGCTTTTGTGCCATCGCAAAAATGCCGTAGTTGAAAATGTTGTAGGCAGGAATTAAAACCTCAGTACCTTTGTTCATACTCAACTGATACATTCCACTGATGCCGAAACTTGTGTTCCATTCTTTCATTTCGGGTAAATGATATTGCACATCGAGCGTAGCCGTATGCATTTGAAAATGCAAACCCGCAACATTAGGTTTCAATACATCACCAAATTCTCTCCTCTCATTCATTTGCCATCCTGCGTTCACGACCACACTTCCTCTGCCAATGAAAATTTTATTCTGAATCGAAACGCGATGATGATTGATGCGCTGCGTTGGTGTAAAAATTTTGTAACCGTTCAAATCATTTTTGTTTACGGCAATAGAACTTACAGTTGAATCATTCAGCGCAACATCATACAAAAAATTTCCGCTGCTATCACGCGCGCCTTCATTAAAACCAATTTGCTGATTGAAAGTACTGAAAGAAATATTCGAATAGCCCCAGCTTTTCGAAAAGCCCAAACCGCCATTCATATTCCATTCTTTGAAACCGCTGTTCCAAACTTTTCCATCGTAGCGATTGGTGTAATCACCGGCAGTTTTATTACTCCCGCGAATGTTCCAGTTAACGCCATTGATGTTTCCTGCAGTCATCAAACTCGAACTAACCAAATTGTTATTCGATTGATAATTGAACAAAGCATTCAAAGCAATTTTTCCTTCTGCCACAGGTTCATGAGGAAGAAAATTGATAACGCCAGCAATAGCATCGCTACCATACATCAAACTTCCGGGACCGCGCAAAATTTCAACACGACCCACACTTGCTTCATCAATTTCAATTCCGTGTTCATCGCCCCACTGTTGACCTTCTTGTTTAAAACCGTCATTGAGTGTAACCACTCTATTATATCCAAGTCCCCGAATAACAGGTTTCGAAATTGCCGCGCCTGTTGAAATAGAAGACACACCCGGCAGTTTCGAAATAGCGTCAACAATATTGGTAGCAGTAGTTGCCTGCAAATCCTTCTCGTTGATTAAGCTAATTGCTACAGGCGATTCTTTCACCTCCGTTGCCTTTGAAACACCAGTTACTACCACATCGCTCAGTTCAGCAGCGGTAGACGAAATAGAAATTTGAATTGCCGTATCGCGAAAAAGTTTGAGCGGCATATTAAGCGCGGCATACCCAACGTATTTTACGTTCAGTAAATAATTTCCTGCGGGCAAATTGGAGAACGAAAAATTTCCGTTCACATCCGTGGTGCCTCCGCGTTTTAATTCCGGAATAGAAACGGCAGCGCCTTCGAGTTTTTCATTGGTGGCTTTGTCGGAAATAGTTCCACTTAATTTTATTTGAGAGTTAGCCATTGAAGTGAACAGGCACATCAATAGCAATAAAATATTTTTCATTGCATCAGATTTTATCAGAAGTAAAAAAAGAATAGCGACTAAACGCGCTAATGGAAACGGATTAGACCAATGCTGGTGGGCCTCGCAATGAAAGGCGAAGAGAGGAAGATAGGAGATGAATCAACTGATAGCCATCAATCAGTTTGTCTTCAACAAAAACTATCCTAGCGTTTCGGGCAGTAAGAATTTCATCGGTAAAAAAAGAAACATCAAACTTGCAAACCGAACAGTGTGAATGCTCATCCTGACTGTGCAAGTGATTTTGGCAATGCTCATCCGTTTCATGATGTTCGGCAAACAGAAAGTGAGTTTCGCGCACAGTAACTGTAAACAATACTATTGCCGTAAAGACAAAAGCAAAAATTTTCTGTATGAAAGAAGTGCGTTTCATTCGCTTCAAAAATAATTACTTTCAATTACCGAACTGTCATCAATAATGAAAAGAGAACTCATTTTAATCCGTCATACCAAAACCAATCAGGCTGAGTTAGGACAACGCGATTTTGACCGAGCACTCAAGAAAGACAGGACCGATGATGCTAGAAACATGGCGAATCATTTGAAAGAACTTGGGCTTCAACCCGATTTGATTTTGTGCTCCCCTGCCCTTCGCACCAAACAAACCGCTGAGTTTTTTTGCGAGAAGCTGAAATACGATTTCAACAAAATTCTTTATGACATGCGGCTGTATGAGTCAAGCGTTGAAGATTATATGGAAGTAGTTCAGGAAACGAATAAAAAAATTGAAACCTTGATTGTTGTTGGTCACAATCCGTGTATTACTCAATTGGCCAATCAGTTTTCAAAAAAAGAGATTGATTTTATGCCAACCACCGCAGTAGTTTGGTTAGAATTTGAAAATGATGATTGGGAGATTCACCCGAGAACTCCATGCCAGTTGAAGCAGTTCTTAACGCCAAAAACAATTTATGGTAGTGGCTAGCGTTAAATAATTGCAATGAAAAAACTAAAAATAGTTCTTCTAATTTCTATAACATTAATCGTTATTGCCTGCGAATCTTGTAGTGTAAAAAAGGACTGTCGCGGTCGAACCAAACATCGCTTAGCGAATGGTATATGGATATGAGAGCTACGTTAAATTTTCACCATCATTAATTTAATTCATTTTACCTCTCCGGTATTCTTCTATTTTAGTGGCTCTGCACAATTATGGCGAAGAAGAACAGATTAATAAACCGCGAAATAAGCTGGCTGAGTTTTAATGAGCGTGTATTACAGGAAGCTACAGACAACTCTGTGCCTGTGTTAGAGCGATTGCGCTTCCTAGGAATTTTCAGCAACAATCAGGATGAATTTTTCAGAGTACGTGTAGCAACCGTTAGGCGTATTTCGCAACTCGGTAAAAAAGTGAGAGATGTGTATAGCAAACCTAAAAGAGTTTTGCAGGAAGTGCATGACGAAGTGGTGAGGCAAGGAAAACGTTTTGACGAAATCTACAATTCAGTTCAACTGGAGTTAAGACGCAATAAAGTTTTTATTATCAACGAAACGCAACTGACCAAGGCGCAAGGCGAATTCGTAAAGAATTATTTTGATGAACATGTACGACCTGCTTTGGTGCCTATTATGCTCAATCAGGTAAAACAGTTTCCCTATTTGCGCGACAAGGTAATTTACCTGGCTATCAAGCTCACGAATGGAAGAACAAAACAATATTCACTCGTTGAAGTTCCTTCAGATTCTACCGATAGATTCGTAATTCTTCCTTCGAATAACCAGAATCAATACATCATTTTGCTCGATGATATTATCCGCTACAACCTGCCTGAAGTATTTTCAACCTTTCAGTTCAAAACGATTGAAGCTTTCACGATTAAAATAACACGCGATGCCGAGCTAGATATTGACAACGATATTTCGCAAAGTTTTATTGATAAAATTTCGAAAGGCGTTAAAGCGCGACAGAAAGGAAGCCCTGTTCGATTTGTTTATGACAATCATATTTCGCGCGATTTGCTTGCCTTCATTAAATCTAAAATGAAGTTGCAGGATTTGAATAATCTCATTCCCGGTGGTCGATATCATAACTTCAAAGACTTCATGAATTTTCCTCGATTAGGCGATAAAAATTTGCTTTACGAAAAGCAAAAACCACTTGCACATCCTCTCCTTCCTATCAACAAAAGCTATTTCGAAGTTTTAAAGAAACAGGATGTAATGTTGCATTATCCTTATCAAAACTTCGCGCATTTTATTGAATTGATACGCGAAGCCGCCATTGACCCGAATGTGAAGAGCATCAAAATTACACTGTATCGTGTAGCGCGAAACTCACGCGTGATTAACGCTTTGATTAATGCAGCAAAAAATGGAAAGCATGTGGTGGCGGTAGTTGAAGTACAGGCGCGGTTTGATGAAGAAGCAAATATTCGCTGGGCAAAACAATTGCAGGACGAAGGCATTCAAGTTATTTATGGCGTACCGGGCTTGAAAGTGCATGCAAAACTCTGTTTGATTTCGCGCAACGAAAACGGAAAGAATGTTCGCTATGCTAACCTCACCACAGGAAATTACAACGAATCAACATCGCAAGTCTATTCAGATGATGCACTGTTTACTGCCGACACAAAAATTACCAACGAAGTAGAGCACACTTTTGAATTTTTCGAACGAAACTATAAAGTGCATGCGTTTAAACATTTGATTCTTTCTCCGCTTTCCACGCGCAAAAAATTTCTACGTTTTATTGAAAATGAAATTGACCATGCGCAGAAAGGAAAACGCGCTGCCATCTTTTTGAAGATGAATAGTTTGGTAGATGAAGAAATGATTGAGCAACTCTATAAAGCATCGAAGGCAGGTGTGAAAATTAGAATTATTGTGCGCGGCATTTGTGCACTCGTTGCCGGTGTGGTAGGCATGAGTGATAACATTGAAGTAATCAGCATAGTTGATAAGTATCTGGAGCACTCGCGCATCTTCATTTTTGAAAATGAAGGTGAACCACTTTATTATTTCTCTTCTGCCGATTGGATGACGCGAAACTTGGATTCGCGTATTGAGGTAAGCTGCCCGGTTTACGATAAAAAAATTCAAAAAGAAATTCGCGATACGATGGAGATACAGTGGAAAGACAATGTGAAGGCTCGTGTGATTGACCCGCTTTTGAAAAATGAACACCGCGTTTCTTTAAACAAAAGACCTTTGCGTTCGCAAGAGGCTATTTATAATTACTTGAAAAAGTAAAACCGCGTCTGCACCAAAGGTCAGACGGATTCTTTATTCCCAGATAAGACGGTCTGACCTTCGGTGCAGACCAAGTTGCACCCACTTGCACATTCTCGCGTTGAAAACTTCGCTTTAAACTTCTCTTTTGTGAAACTACTTTTCAAAAAAATTATTCCACTTGGAAATAAGGCGGTTTGCGGCTATTGATATCGGTTCTAACTCAGTTCGGTTACTGATTGAAAATGTTTTGCAAAATGGCGAAGGACCAATTTTTAAAAAGAGTGCGCTCATTCGTGTACCCGTTCGCTTAGGCGGAAATGCTTTTCGCAATCACAACATTCCAGAAATAACTATCAGACAACTCGTAGATACCATGATTGGGTTCAAACACATTATGCGTGCTAATGGGGTGTTACATTATAAGGGTTGCGCTACTTCAGCTATGCGCGAAGCCAGCAACGGTGCTCAAATTCTGCGTAGAATAAAAAAACAGGCGGGCATTAACATTGAACTCATCAGCGGAAATACCGAAGCACATATCATCTTCAATAGTCAAATTGCAGTGCGCGAAAAAATGGCGAAGAACTGCGTGTTTGTAGACGTGGGTGGTGGAAGCACAGAAATAACCGTTTTCAAAAACGGTAAAGTTGATTGCGCAAAATCTTTTCGCATAGGCACTATCCGCTTGTTGCAAAAAACTGTTTCAAAAGCCGAATGGGAAAAAATGAAAGACTGGCTGCACGACAAAACCTTGCGCATGCGCGAAGTGAGCATGATTGGTTCGGGCGGAAACATTAATCGCATTTCGAAAATGGCTCAGTTAAAAACCGATAAGCCACTCACCTACGATAAATTGAATGATATAGTAGAAGAGTTAAAGCAATACAGTTTTGATGACCGTATTAAAAAATTTGATTTGAACCCTGACCGTGCCGATGTAATTGTTCCTGCGGGAGAAATATTTTTAACCGTAATGAAATGGATGAAAGCAGAAAAGATTTTCATTCCTAAAGTAGGATTAGGCGATGGAATTGTGCGCGAGGTTTATAAAGAATATTTAAACGGAAAGAAAAGCAGTTTCTAATGACTTTGACTCTTCGGTCAGATGGAAGCATCTGACCGCACGGTAAACCGACAAGGTTTCTCGGGGCTATTGTATCACCAACTTTTTTACCAAACTTTTATTGGCAGAAGTAATTTGCACGGCATACAAACCTTTCGGCAAGGCGGAGACATCAACTGTTTGCTGATTATTTTGCAATTGAACTCTTTTAAGCAACGCTCCTTCTGCATTGAAGAATGAAAGCGTAAAAGTTTCATTCATTTTAGGCGAAAGCAATTGCAAAGTTTGGCTTACCGGATTCGGATAAAATAAAACAGCATGTTGCTTCAACTGCTCTTCAATTCCAGTAATAACAACTTGCAGCGCGGCAGTAGCCCAATCGCTGCAGCCAATGGAATCAGTATACGTGTATGAAACAATGTGCGTGCCTACACCAGCTGAGTCGGGATAGAAAAAGTTTCCGCTCACTCCGTTGCCTGAGTAAATACCACCTGCCGGAGTTCCTCCTGTGAGCAATAACGCCCCACTACCAAGTGGAATAGTGCCGTTTGAAAAATAAAAATTTACATCAGGCATAGTATCAATACGAAGCGTTAAGGCAAGCACACTATCGCAACCATAACTTGTGGTAAGCGTGTGATAATAAGTGCCGGATGCATCCAATGTGTCGCCATAAAATATATAAGAAGCACCAGGGCAGGTATAAACAAGACCGGCAGAGCCTGTTGAAAAACATCCGCTGTAGATATCGCAAATCTGTATTTGCGAAGTAAGTGTGTTGCCTGTTTCGAAATCACTCGTAAGCGGCAACAACATTTTAGCTTTTATAGTTCCGGCATTTCCGCTATTGGCTGAAAGAAAATTTGAATTTCCCCATGGGTCGTTACCGCTGTATGCTCCATAAATGTTTCCGAGGTCAGAGACAAGCGAAGCATTCGGCTCTCCTATATTTATATTCTTCACATTTTTCTTTGAAGGAATTCCTCCGCAACCGGGGTTGCAAATGAACGAACTGCCGCAGCCACCAATGGTTAAATAATTTCCATGCTTATCGGGCGAAGCATAAACCGTATCAACTCCACTCGGAACCAAAGCGCTTTTGTAAGGCAATGTTTCTACATGTTCGCATAAGGTACTAGCATGTGAAACAGTTTGAATTGTTCCTCCCATCCAATGTTGCATGTTGGTATCATACATCCATCCTGCCACCGTATCTGTTCCTATATATTTCAAAGAAAAATTAAATCCTTCTACATCGGCAGTATGCCCGGCCGCACCGCAATCTTTTCCGTAAAGCAAAGCAGTATTTACTTTTATCAATGGTGCATACCAAATCATACCTATAGACAAACCTTTCTTTGGAACAATTGCAAGTGGATGTATAAGCACCGAATCAAGACTGTTTGAAAAACTGTATTGCTGTGGCAAAGGATAAATATGACTCACAATTAAATTGGAGTCACCAGTGCCGTTCAACGCAGGTCCGGGACAACTTTCATCATCAAACTGAATAATAGTAGGCATGAAATAATTGAGCAATTGCTGTTCAAGCACATCATCCATTCCATCGGCATCGTTATCAACTATATTTGGAATACTTACCGTATCTGTTCCACCACAGCGACTAACAACTACCACATTCTGCTGCGCAGAAATAGTGAATGGCAATAAGAAAATTATTGCAAGAAGAAATTTGAAATTACTTTTCATGGAGTAAATGAGATTGTTTTAAGAAGCCACTTCTAATCCGTACTCCTGCAATTTGCGGTAAAGCGTAGTCAAACCTATTCCCATCAATCGCGCTGATTCTGTTTTGTTGTTACTTGTATGTTTCAACACTTTCATAATGTGCTGTCTTTCTATGTCAGCTAAGTTGAAAGTAATTTGTGTATCGCTTACAGGCGAAGTAAAATCAAAAGGTAAATGCTCAGGCAGTAATTCGCCTTCACACAGAATCATGGCGCGCTCAATCACATTTTTCAACTCGCGTATATTTCCTTTCCATTGGTGTTTCTTCAAGGTTTCCATAAACTCTTTATTCACCTTCGGAATTTTCATTGCCGCCTTTGTGGCATGAAACTTCAAATAGTATTTCACCAACGCTTCTAAATCTTCCATACGCTCGTTAAGCGATGGCAATTGAATTTGAAAAACAGATAGACGATAAAATAAATCGGAACGGAAATTTCCTTTAGTTGATTCGAGTTCAAGATTGCGATTGGTAGCGGCAATGATGCGCACATCTACTTTTGTTGCTTTGGAATCACCAACTTTATAAAACTCCTGTGACTCCAGCACCCGCAATAATTTTGCCTGCAGGTCAATATTCATTTCGCCAATCTCATCTAAGAAAATAGTTCCTCCGTTGGCTTCTTCTAAAAAGCCTCGCTTGTCTTTTATAGCTCCGGTAAAAGCACCCGCTTTATGACCAAACAATTCGCTCTCTAAAATTTCTTTCCCAAACGAACTACAGTTAACCGCCACAAACGGTTTCAGTTTTCTTTTGCCAGCATAATGAATTGCCTGCGCAAAAACTTCTTTACCGGTTCCGGTTTCACCCAGTAATAAAACATTCGCATCGGTTTGCGCTACTTTGTTGGCAAGCGTTTTTGATTTTTCTAAAGCAGCAGATTCACCAATTATATTTTCGAAACTGTATTTTTCTGAAACAGTTTTTTCCAATTGATAAATGCGTCTTTGCATTTCTGATTTTTCAATCGCTTTGTTCAAAAGCGGAATCAATCGCTTGTTATCCGTTCCTTTAACCAAGTAATCAAACGCTCCGTTCTTCATGCTCTGAACACCGTCTTCAATACTTCCGTGACCAGTGAGTACAATTATTTCAAGGAAAGGAAATTTCGACTTAATGGTTTCAACCAACTTTACTCCGTTATAATCGGGCAGGTTTACATCGCAGAGCACAGCCGCAATTTCTTCTTTGTCTAAAATTTTTAAACCGGTAGTTGCATCATGCGCAGGTTGGGTTTGAAATCCCTCTTTCGAAATGATGCGTGAAATGAGTGAGAGAAACTCGGGGTTGTCTTCAATAATAAGGATAGAAGAATTCATGCATCAAATATGTGCATGATAAATTCAAAAAGGTAACTCAATACTAACGCACTGTTGTGCATTGAATACGCTAATAGGTTTTGACATGTCAGCTAAAAGTTACTGCACCACAATCTTTCTCGTCAAATGTTTGCCGTTCGAAATAAAATTGACGAAGTACATTCCTTTTGCCAATTCGTTGGAAGGAATGGTTACAAAATATTTCGATGAACCGTTTACATGAAACTCACGAATAGATCTTCCTGAAACATCACTCATCATAATCACTCCATCGGCATCCTGATTCAAATCAATTTGAATATTGATTAACTCTTTTGCGGGATTAGGGAACACATTCATAGCCGCATCCAACAAACTCAAATCAATCAGACTTGTATTGTGAACCGGCTCAACGGGAGGGATTTTATACGGGTTTGACCCTAAATTATACCCAACGGTAAATTCGTAATGAATGTTTGCACCAAATTCACTTGTGAAGTTTTTAGAAACGCTGCCATTCATTTTGTATAACTTAATCAACCCCGTTGTTTCGTACCATGCATCAGAAGTTGTAGCATAAGGTGATTGGTTGCCAAAAAATTTCAAACCATCACCACATCCGTAACTTACATTGTCATAGTCATTCATATCGAAGGTATAACTGCCCGGAGCTAAATGAAGGGTATCACGCAAGATGGTGTTTACAGGAAATGTTGTTTTTAGATTAATTGTATCTCCATCTTCATTCTTCACGATGTACCAATTTTCTTCGGGATGATTATTAGTTTTAAAATAGATGTAAAAAACAGAATCAAGCTTTGGTGTCATGTCAAAACTAGATTGCAACTTATTGTTGAACGCATACTCATCGGGAACCTGATTAGGCCATTTCGCCTCAGCATAAAACACACGGTCGGACGTATCTAAGCCACCCCAATCAAAAGCGGGGAGAGTAATTTGCTCTGATTCAAAAGGAGGAAGGTTTCCGTGCCATTCGTAGTACCATTTGCTACCGCCCTTTACCCAATAGGAAATTTCAGCGTAAGAAAGATTATTACTTCCCATGTTTTTGATTTTCACCTTTGGTAGAGTGCTTATCGGATTCCAATGTAGATATGTCTTGTCCGAATTTGGCGCAATAATTTCTTCCATCTTCACATCATTCGTTTTCTGTGAAGTGTAGGTAATTAAGTGTGCTGAAATTCCGTAGCCGGCACTTTGCCCGCCCTGAATCGTAAAATCATCAAAATCTAAATCAAGTGAAACGTTTTGCCCGGCATTTATATAAGGTGTAATATCTGTTTCATAAATAGGAACTTTATCACCAGGGCACCAGTTAGCGCGGTGAAAAATCCAAGTGCCACCTTGTGGCGAAACAGGATTTACATCGCAATCATCTTTCCAAAGCAAGTGACTGTATACTTCTGCATTATTCACCTTTATAAAAAAACTATGCGGGTCAAACTCTCCCTGCGAGCCGTGCCCTGTCATATTCACAATTACCTTTGCCGAAGTAACGTTGGTATCAATGAAAAAAGTTTTTGCAGCAACTTGATTTTCAAAATCTGTTGAGTTGGCATAACCATAATAGCTATGATAAATCTCGCGCACACTTTGCACGGTTCGTGTTGGTGGTCCTTCTATAAACATGAAAGTAACTGTAGCTGTAAATCCATCGCTCCATCCATCGTAGTGCACACGAATAGCTACGGAGTCTTTTAAAAATTCGGCATAGTCTGTTACATCATAATAGAACGGCTGATTCCATGCGCGGTTAAATCCCTGCTGGTTTGCATCCATGTAAGTTCCATAAGGAGTAATCAATCTTCCTGTTTCAATGTAGTCAATATGCTCGGTATAAGTCCAAATAGTGTCGTGGGCCAAAGTATCAATAGTTGCAATACTTGAATCAAGCGCTCCACTCTTCTTTCCAAAATCTGCATTCACGGTATAATCCCAATGCGAACAAGGAGTATCGCAACCCAACACAAACGTCATCATAATTTTCTGATAGGTTTTTCCCGAATCAGGAATAACCGTCCACATATCATAATTCTGTGGCGGGCTTTTGAGTTTTGTTTTTAAGTGAGTAATCAAAAGGGTTGTATCACCGATATTTGCAAACGAACCAGTGTTAAAAAATAACACACTTACAAAGCAGAGAAGAAATTTATTCATGATTGAAATTTGTGGCGTGAAAATAAGGAAATACAATCGCTGGTAAATAGTTATTTCTATGGCAGTAATTTGAATTTGAATACGGTGCCATTGTCATCCATACGTTGCAATTTCTCCTTTTGCGAATTCTTTTCATATTCGCGCACGCTAAAAAAATTGTTCATCAATAAACATTTATTGCCATGGCCGACAACTACGAAAAGGAATTAAAGCAGTGGGTAGAAAGTGAAAAAGCAACACTTGAATTACAACACACCGCCAGTAAACTTTTGCTCGAAAAAGATATTGAACTGGTTCTTTTCCGCAGAAAATTTTTTGATAAAAAGTTGAGTGAAATTATTCACGACCACAACTACCTTTCGCAATTTGCGGGAGTTACACTTTCTATTACCCTCTCACGCGATTTGGCTTTGGCTATTTCGAAATTGAACATAGCGCCTTCTAAAATTGATTTAGGTCGCCTTTCGAACGAATACAATAACGAAGGCAAAAACTTTACAAGTGTTGATGAATTTGTGAAAACAAAATTGGCCGAATTTATTGGCGCAGATAAACGCAAGCTCGTTCCGCGCGATGTGGTGCTTTATGGTTTTGGTCGAATTGGAAGACTAGCGGCACGTATTTTAATGGACCATGCCGGTAGCGGTCACCAACTTCGGTTAAAAGGAATTGTTACCCGCGAACGCGCGGCCGATGATTTGCCTAAACGCGCAAGTTTGCTTCGCAAAGATTCGGTGCATGGAAAATTTGGCGGGGTGGTTGTTCCAGATGCAGCTAACAACGCGATTAACATTAATGGGCATACAGTAAAAATGATTTCGGCAAAATCGCCTGCCGAAATTGATTACACGGCTTATGGTATTGACAACGCAATCATTATTGATAACACCGGAGTATGGCGCGATGAAGCTGCGCTGGGCGAACACTTGAAAGCAAAAGGTTCCGATATGGTTATTCTAACTGCGCCAAGCAAAGGCGATATTCCGAATATTGTTTATGGTGTGAACCATGAAAAATATAATGCGTCTTCTACTAAACTTTTTTCTGCGGCTTCATGCACCACCAATGCTATTGTTCCGGTAATTGATGTTATTGAAAATTCTTTAGGCATTGAACAAGGCCACATTGAAACAGTTCATGCTTATACGAACGACCAGAATTTGCTCGACAACTATCACAAAAAATCGCGCAGAGGCCGCGGTGCACCAATCAATATGGTAATTACCGAAACCGGTGCAGGCAAAGCGGTAACCAAAATATTTCCGTTCATGAAAGGCAAACTCACTTCGAATGCTGTGCGTGTTCCGGTGCCGAATGTATCACTCGCTATTTTGAGTTTAACAGTTAAGCGCAAAACATCGGTAGAAGAAGTCAATAATTTTTTACGTAATGCCTCGCTGTATGGCAAGTTGGTAGAACAAATTGATTTCTCTATTTCTGACGAAATTGTTTCAAGCGATGTAATTGGCAATTCGCACGCTTGCGAAATTGATAGCAAAGCAACCATCGTCTCTGAAGATGGTTTACGGGTAGTGGTTTACGCCTGGTACGATAATGAATATGGTTACACTGCACAGGTAATTCGCCTTGCAAAGCATTTGGCCGATGTAAGAAGACTGGTTTATTTCTAAATCAGATACTCCATAAATATTTCAAACAGCTCCAATCTCCGGAGCTGTTTTTTTTCTGTCTGATGTCTATTGTCTTAACTCTAGTTCTTTTCTAAAATTATTTTTCATCTTGTTCGTCATACATTAACGATGACAGTATCTGTGCCCTGCCCCTGTAGCGATAAAACCGAATGCGAAAGCATAAAAAATTACCATTTCACCATCTATCATTCAGCCGATGAAGTAAATGCCATGCAATGGAACCAGCATGTGCCGGAACGCAACGTGTTGATGCAGCACCAAAATTTGCAACTACTCGAACAATTGCATAAGGACAAAATGCAGTTCAAGTATGTTCTCGTTCAAAAAGATAACAACACCATTGGTGTAATGTATTTTCAGGTGGTTATGTTTCACGCTAACCAGCTCATCAATTATTTTCCAGATAATGTTTCGCCTGCTTTTATTATGAAGCCACTAAAAAGTGTAACCGAAAAAGTATTGAACGCCATAAATCTTCGCTTGCTGGTAAGCGGCAATGTGTTTATGACAGGCGAAAACGGTTTTTATTTTTCGCACGAAGGCGAAAAGACCGTTCAAGCAAAACTGATTCGACAGGCGGCAGCAAAAATTCAACAACAAGAAAGAAATATTCAAGCCGTTTTGATATCCGATTTGTATGAACCCAAAACAGCTTTCGATTCGCAGTTTCTTGAAAACAACTACCATCAAATTACGGTAGAAAGCGACATGAGCATTCAGTTAAATCCTGAATGGAAAACATTCGAAGATTACCTGAATGCACTGTCATCCAAATATCGTGTGCGTGCTAAAAAAGTGTTGTCGCTATGCAAAGATGCGGGAGTTACATGCAAAAATTTGGATGTAGCAGAAATTGAAGAACACAGTGCGCGCATCTACGAGCTTTACAACCACGTTATGCGCGGTGCCGATTTTAAATTGAGTGAACTCAACAAAGAATTTTTTGCGGAGCAAAAAAAATCGTTGCCTCGTCAATATCACGTCTACGGTTATTTTAAGGAAGGAAAAATGCTCGGATTTATTTCTGCTTTTGTTTTTGGCAAACGAATGGAAGTACATTATACCGGTATGGAACATGAACTTACTAAGCCCATTCATTTATACCAACACATGATGTATGATATGATTCAGTTTGGAATTGAAAACCGTGTAACACAACTTCATTTTGGTCGCACCGCTCCCGAAATTAAAAGCACTATAGGAGCAGTGCCATCGCCTATGTATGGCTATTTGAAACACAAAAATGCGTTGTTCAATTTTCTATTGGTAAAACCGTACACCGCTAATCTGGTTCCTCAGCAATACACGTTTAGAAATCCTTTTAAGACCGAAAAACAGAATTGAGAAATGGCAATAATCGTTTCTGAATTATCTAATGTCTAATTTCTATTTCAAACTAAACCTTACACCCGTAAACGCCATTGCTCCGCGCAGCGGTCCCCAAATTAAACTTGCATCAAACTGATTGCTGAAAGGTTGGTCGCCATTGATGATAGGATTCTTTTGCGTAAAGTTGAGCAGGTTTTCTCCTCCTAAATACATTTCCCACTTCTTCCACTTAAAAGTTATTTGCGCATTCAGTTGAAAAAAATCTTTTGACTGTGTACCGCGCTGATTCGGTACATCATTTAAAGAAGTATCAGGTATACGCGTTTTGCCAAACCAGTTCAAGCTCGTGTTAAACCGCCAATGTTTATTCTTAGTAGTGTATTGCAACGAAACCAAACCTCGGTGCTGCGGTCGCAGTGCAATCATTTTTCTACCGCTTTTAAAATCAGTTTTCGCCTGCTCATATTTATATGCCAGTTTCACATCAAAACCTTTTACTACTTCGTAACTTGCTTCTGCCTGCGCGGCATTGGCAAATGATTTTCCCGTTAAATTATACAACTGAAGTTGTCGCGTGTTTTCCAAATCAATTACTACTTGATGAATAAAATCAGTGCGATAAAAATCCACACTAATCGTTCCTTCTCTAAAGTTGAGAAAGAACTTGTAATTCAAACTCGCTCCGTAATTCCAAGCTTCTTCCATTTTTATTTTCGAATCTATTTCCAACGTACGGTTGCTCGAAAGCAGACCAAAGTTTTCGGCAAACAAAGTTGGTGTTCGGTATCCTCTTCCTGCTGAAATGCGCAAACTGAAATCGTAAAGAATATTCCACTTTAAATTAAACCGAGGAGAAAGCAACGTGCCGTAGATATTGTGCTGGTCAACGCGCAAGCCGCCAATCAGCACCACCTTCTTCTCCTTCCCGAAACTGAAATTGCCTTCAATAAAACCACCGGGCACAATTTCTGTTCGCTTGCGCGCAAAAGAGTCAAACTGTTCGTTCACATTATCTACCAAAATCGAAGCGCCCACTTTTATGGCGTCATCCCGTTCGTTTAAATTCTTCTGATAAATAAAATTGACGTAACCAAAATGTTCTAACCCGTTGTAATCTCTTCTGCCCGCATAACCAAATTGATTTTGATAAATGTATTTGTATTGAATGCCAATGAATCTTTCGTTCGGCAAATTGAATGCTGTCTTGGCAAACACCTCAGCGCGGTGAGTAGTCAATCGCAAGCCCCATTCGTTTTGCATCATTCGGTCAACCTTAGGATCAAAATGAACAGAACCTCCAATTCTATCTTCCACAGTGGCAGAAACACCAAGCCAAAAACTGAAAATTTTTTGACTCATATAGGTAAAGCGATTGAAGAAATTGATATTCTTCACCAGCGGATTATCCAAATATCGGTCGCGGTTGTAATCCATCTTCAACAATGAAAGTTGTCCTTGTAGCGATGTAAGCGTGCTCCACTTCGCATTAATTTTTGTAGCTGAAATCAGATTCAATTCTGTTCGCAAATCTTGATTGAGATAAACGTTCGCAAAAAACCTATCGGCAGTTTGCGGCTTTTTAATTTCCACATTTATCTGGCCGGTCATACTTTCGTAACCATTCACCACACTTCCCGCGCCCTTGTTCACCTGTATAGAACTCATCAAGGGGCCGGGTATATAATTCAAACCAAAAGTATTTCCGAGCGCACGAATACTCGGAATATTCTCTATCATAATTTGTGTGTATACGCCATCGAGTCCCAGCATTCGAATTTCTTTTGCACCCGAAACGGCATCCGTAAAATTTACATCTACGGTGGCGGAGTTTTCAAAACTCTCACTCAAATTACAGCAGGCATCTTTAACTAAATCGCCACTGTTAATCACTTCTACATCACGCGCACTCATTTCTAGCCTAGTGGTTTGACGCGAATTAATTTCCACGTCTTTCAATTCGACTTGCTTTAAAGAATCACTTTGCGCCTGTAGCATGACGACAAACGAAAGACAGCAGACAATAAGCAACAGCCAACGGCACAAGGTAAAACCAGATTTCATCTCTTAAATTTTTTGTTTTAAAAAGAAAACAGAAAGACAGAGATGAATTTTAAATGCGGAAGTTTTGAGTAAACACATTACTCGATTGAACCAGTAGAGCAAGTGGCTCAGCAAAAACAGAAGAAGTTTTTGTTACCGAAGTAACCGCATAAGAAAATACATGAACAGGAAAATAATTTTGTTGCATTACAGAAGTTTCATTCGTAACGGTTTCCTGACGAACAAAATTCTGTTTCAGATATTTTGAACTCACCTCACAGCAAGTCGATTTTTTAAAACCGCAATTGGCTTCTGCTTTTGTATCAGCACAACAATGTTTTGGTGTAGATATACTGTAGTGAGTATGTTTTGTTTTTAGGCAAGTATGCGCGTAAAGCATTTGTCCGCTATCGGCAAACAGCAGTAGAAACGTTAGAAACAATACAGCGAACCGCTTAATAAACATGAGCCAAAAATAAGTAAAGACTTGTGGAGTTAAAGTTGTTAGTAATACTTTACAGCATTTCGCTTTCTATTCGAATATTTGACCAATGGATATTTATCAGCTTTTAGGCTACACAGGCGCTTTGTTAACCGGCTTAGTACTCGGATTACTTGGCGGTGGTGGAGCGCTTCTTTCTATTCCTGTTTTGGTTTACCTCTTTCATCTCGATGCATCCGTAGCCACCGGCTATTCACTTTTTTTGGTTGCTGTTACTGCATCAATAGGTGCTGTTCAAAACATTCGCAAAAAAATGGTGGATTATCAGGCAGTGCTTTATTATGGCATTCCTTCTGTTATTTCTGTTTACTGCATTCGTAGATTTGTAATGCCAAACCTACCCGATGTAATTTTTAACATAGGAAATTATGGGGTTGACAAAAATCATTTCATCCTTTTCATACTTTCTGTTGTCATGTTTGGGGCGGGGTACAAAATGTTTTCGGCAAAAGAATCATCCGAAGAAAATGCGATTGCTCATCCTAACCAGTTTATTAAGTTGATATTTTTAGCAATTCTCATTGGCAGTTTCCTTGGTTTGGTAGGTGCAGGTGGTGGGTTTTTAATGATACCAGCACTCGTTTACTTTGCGAACTTGCCAATGAAACTCGCTGTGAGCACCTCACTAGTATTAGTAGCAATAAACTCTTTCATTGGCTTTTTAGGCGATGTTCATTCAAGCCAACATATGGATTGGAAATTTCTGTTCCTGTTTTCTGCGTTTTCAGTTACAGGTGTTTTTGGTGGTTTTTACTTGCAAAATAAAATAGATGGAACACGCCTTAAAAAATATTTCGGAGGGTTTATGATGGCGATGGCCCTATTTATTATGGTGAAAGAAACTTTTAAAATTTTGTGAAGAGCCATGTTGTTGGCTTTCCTATTTTCGATTGGCATTGTAATTGGTAACACTATCGTTTACTCTCTAACTAAATATTCTAAACATGAAATCGAAATCGCTTTTATCACTGGCAGTTATTTTTTTTATAGCAGCAAATTTTTCAATGGCACAAACCAGCACCAAAAGTCCTGCAATTACAATTTCGAAAACTGCAGCACCAGCCACATCTAAAACTGCTACTACTACTGCAAAAACAGTAACAACTACTACTGCAAAAACATCCACTAAAAAGAAAAGTACTAAATCAACTTCTAAAACTACTACCAAGAAGCCAACAACCACTAGTGCGGTAACACAAACTCCTACATCTAAGGCATCACCTGCACCAGTTTCCAAAACTGTTCCTAAACCTTCTTTAACCACCACAACAAAAACTAATCCCGCGCCAGTTACTCCGGTTGTGCCAACGCCTTCTTTAGAAAAAACCATTCAGGTAATTCCCGTGCCGGCTCTTCAAAATAACACGAACGTTATACCAAACAATTCACCAGCGACAAATACACATACCCGAGGCGGAGCAAATAATACAGACAATACGAACACTAATCCTACTACTCCTACAACACCTCATACACGCGGGGGAAACAACGATGGTGCAAACACTAATACAAATGGCGGAAATATAATTACCGACATCACACAAGGCGATGCGGCAAGTGCTATTAAAGAAGCTTTGATGAAAGGAGTAATTACCGGTGTTTCAAAAGTTGCAGTAACCGATGGCTATTTTGGAAATAGTTTTATAAAAATTCCTTTTCCGCAAGATGTGCAAATAGTGGAATCAACGCTGCGCAGTTTTGGCATGGGAAGCATGATCGATAACCTTGTGATGTCTTTGAATCGCGCGGCTGAAAATGCTGCCACTCAAGCCGGACCAATTTTTATCAATGGTATTAAACAAATGACGTTGAATGATGCCATCAGTATTGTAAGCAACAAACAAGCCGATGCAGCTACTCAGTTCTTGCAACGCACAACTACTGAATCGTTGGTATCAGCTTTTAAACCTTCCATTCAAACAGCTTTGGATAAAACGCTTGCTACAAAATACTGGAGCGATATCACAGGTTACTACAATAAAATACCTTTTGTGTCACCGGTGAATACAAATTTGCCCGATTACGTTACACGTAAAGCTATCACCGGTTTGTTCTATATGGTGGCACAGGAAGAAGCTAAAATTCGCAAAGATCCTATTAATCAGGGAAGCGAAATCATAAACAAAGTATTTGGCGCGTTTAAGAAATAATCGTTATGCACTCAACTCTACTTCGTACCCGCTTTTGCTGCGTATGTTCATTACGTTTCCGTTTTCGAAAATGAAATACTGACCGCGAATTCCTTTAAGCACCATTTCTACGCTCGGAATTTTTTCGAAAGAAAGGGAAGTTATTTTGGTTGGGTATTCAAGAACCGGATAAATAATTTCTACCACTTCATCATCAGTTGATTTGTACTGCCGAAATTGTTCAGGTAAAAGTTGAATCACTCTTTCCTTTTCTGTACGCAAATCAATTCCATCAGCAGGTTCGTTCTTTAGCATTTTTTGCCAATTGGTTTTATCGCTCAAATGTGCCTTCAACACCACTTCAATAAAACCGGCTAACTGACGGTAAGGAGTTTTTACCAGAATAATTCCTTGATGTGCACCTTGGTCAATCCATCGTGTTGGAACTTGGTCTTCGCGTGTAACACCAACTTTCACCGTATTTGTGAGCGCGAGGTAAACAAAGTGAGGGCGATTGTGTGCTCGTTCTTCCCACTCAGGATTTCTTCCTTTTCCTAAATGTGCTTCACATAATTCAGGGCGAAGAATACATTCTGCATTTTCAGGTGCGTTAGCAAAACAATTGTAGCATAAGCCCTCACCAAAACTTTTCGAAGTTTTTTTGCCGCAAATGGTGCAGAATATTTTTCCTGTCCAGCGCAATTGAATTTTACTTCCAATCAAATCGTTTACAGCTATTTGTTCATTTCCTAAATTCAAAAAGTACTGAACAGGATTTATATAACTGGTTTGCATTTTATTGAGTACTCCGGTAAATCGCATAGGTTGAAGAGTTTATTTTGATAAGCAATCATAAGTTTTGTAACCGAGATACAAAAAAAAATGCCATCGCGTTTTACGATGGCACTTTTGCTAGAAGCGGTTTACTAAAATTATTTCATTGGCTTCTGACAGCACATAGGAAGTTTTTCAAAAGCTTCTGCATTTTTTGTTAAAGCATCGGCATCATAACCTGTGTTGGCAATAACTTCACGAAGTGCAACAGCATTTGTTTTAGACGGGTCAAACTTGATTTTAATTTTCTTGTTGTTTAAATTTAGCAGGGCTTCCTCCACGCCATCTACAGCCTTTACCTTTTTTTCAAGCCGTGCTTTACACGACTCGCAAACGGCAGAAGTTTGAATAGTTACGGTTTCGCTTTTCTGTTTTTCAGCAGCGCTAACGCCTATTGATAAAACTATGATAAGTGCTATAGAGCATAAGAATGATTTGAGATTATTTTTCATGATTTTAATTTGGTTCAAAGATAATAATTGAACAAGTAAAAGCACTTAAGTGTTTCTCGCTTTAACTTCTTTTTCAATTTTATTGTAGCGAATATCGCAACCCAATAAATCCTTTAATGCCTTCGGTAGAAGTGAAACCGTACGTAGTATCGAATCTATAATTGTTAGGATTACCAACCGAAGTGTTTTTGTTGTACGGATCAAACGGACGAAGAATTGGTTCTTTCTGAATGAAGTTGAAGAAGTTTTTTACGCCTGCATAAATTTCAATCCCACTAGTAAACTTTTTTGTGAGTTGAATATTCTGTATAGTGAACCAAGGAGAATGCGATGGACGAAAATCATTCGGAACAGTAGAAAGTAACATCGGACTAACCACGTTTCCAGTCCAGTCAATAGAAAGTTGAGGGGCAGGAAAAGTATAGCTCAAAAAAAAGTTAGCTACGAAGGGAGGAGAGTGTGTAGGAATTTCTCTTTCAATTTCACCATCTTCATTTCTTTCCTTGGCAAAAACATTAGAGTAAGTAAACCCAACCCCAATCTTGAGCGGGTAATTAAAAGTTAAATCGGCATTCACGCTAAATCCGGCAGCCATTGCTCCTAGCTCGTTGTTTTTGTAAATAATAAGTTCTGGTTCTGAAAAATCAGGATTAATAAAATTGAAGAAGTAAGTATAGAATCCATTAATCTCTGCATTTAAAATTCCGCCTGTTAGTTTTTGCACACGCGAGTAGGATGCGTTTGTGTTTACTGCAACTTCAGCGTCCAATTTTTCTTTTACCATTATTAGTCTTGAACCATTGAGTGCAGCAAAACCTTCATTCAATAAATTAGGAACGCGATACCCTGTTCCCAAACCAACGCGAATGGTATTTAGCTCATCGTTCGAATGCCATTTGTAATTAACACGTGGTGTAAAGATGGGGCCGCTTTGATTGTTATAATCGAAGCGTGCACCAATTAGCAATTGATTGTTGTTAGGAAGGGATAATTCATCTTCCATAAATACTCCTGCTATATGCAATAACTTTCCATGACCCGAAATTGAATCAATTGAAAGTCCTGTATTGTCGCTATAATAACTTATACGGTAAGAAACGCCAAGCAACAATTCATTAACGGCATCTATTTTTTTGCTCCACAATAATTGCGAAAAACCGTTTCGCTGTAAGCCATCAAAAATGTTAGTGCCATAGTTGGCATGTTGACGATGTTCACTAAAATCTAATTGCAACATCACCTTTTCACGAACCGGTAGCTGATAGTGCGTTCCTACCTGCCATTGATGTGTACGAATAGCTTCGCTATAATAAATATTGCTTGTGCGAAGTTCTTTCAACGAACGCATTTCGCCCCCTATTCTGTCCTCGAATAAATAACGCGCATAAATATCAGCCACACGATTTTCCTCTCTGTCAAAACTCCATTTATTAAAAAAGTTAACCCGGTTCGTCAATGGCACATCCATAAAATTATCTCCGTTTAAATCCCAGCGGTAGTTATTGCTTTCTCCACTTATGCTAATCAACCCATTCGCCTTCTTGATTTTAAACGCCAAAGTAAAATCTGCGTTTGCGGTAAGCATAGAGTTAAGTGAAACACTGCACGAAAAGCGAGGTGCGTTTGAAGGATTTTTCGTTTTAATGTTGATGACACCCGAAATGGCATCGGAACCATAAATTGTAGAAGAAGCACCCTTTAAAACTTCAACTCTGTCAATGATACTCATGGGGATTGAATTGAGCGCATAAGTACCGGCTAGTCCATTCATTGCAGGAACACCGTCAATTAGAATCATGGTGTAATTTCCTTCGAGCCCGTTAAGTTGAACATCAGTAGTATTCGAAACTCCGTTATCTACATCAGCAAAAACTCCGTTGACGTTCTTTAACGCGTCATAAACATTAGAAGAAGGATTGTGCTGAAAAAACTTCTCGGTATAAACTTCAACCGGTGTAACACTCTCCGATTTCTTCACATCCTTCAACGTTCCTGTTACTACAATTTCTTTCAAATGCGAGTTGAAGGGTGTAAGCGAAACGTTTACAATGGTGGCGCTGCCGGCCTTTATTTCAATTGACTGTTGAAAATTTTCATAGCCGACATAACTAACACGCAATTGATATTTACCTACAGGAATATTTTCGAAAATGAAATTTCCGTTGCTATCGGAGGTAGCGGTAAAAGAAGTTTTTAGAAGTGCGATAGAGGCTTTGTGTAATGGACTGGTTGAATAAACATTACCGTTTAATTCACCTACCGATTGCGCATATAGAATTGTACGAAAAAACAGAAAGCAACCAATGCTTATACCCTTCATAAAAATGAAAGTACATTTTTAAGTTTAGAAAGAAAACACCGATAACACTAACACCTTGGTTTTTTGTTTCTACATAACAGTTTTTAAATTGCGTTTACTAAATCAAAACTATGTCACTACGATTTTTCAAATACGCTTCGGTTTATCTAAGCATTGGAATTATTATGACCTCGCTTGTATTTGGAGGCAAATTTATTTTCATAGCACCACTTTACATTTTTGGACTCATTCCTTTGCTCGAACTTTTTTTTAAAGGCAGCACTTGGAATATGGAAAAAGCAGAAGAAGAGATGGCGAAAAAAGATTGGACGTATGATTTCATAGTTTGGAGTGTTGTGCCACTTCAGTTCACGCTCATGTTTTATTTTTTGAATCGAGTCGATGATGGCACGTTGGCACTTTGGGTAAAGCTGGGAATGATTTTCGCTTTCGGTATGGCTTGTGGCGTGTTGGGTATTAACGTGGCTCATGAACTTGGGCACCGCAACACCTGGTATGAACAACTGATGAGCAAAATGCTCTTGTCTACTTCGCTTTACTTGCACTTTTTTATTGAGCACAATCGCGGCCACCATAAAAATGTTTCTACCGATGAAGATCCCGCTTCTTCAAGATATGGGGAGAATATTTATGCGTTCTTTATTCGTTCCGTGCGCGATAGTTGGCTATCGGCTTGGCATATTGAAGGGGAACGTTTGAAAAAAGCAAATCAAAGTTTCTGGAGTTACCACAATGAAATGCTTATTTATCAAATCATTCAAATTGGTATGCTTGCTACTATCTGTTATGTGTGGAATTGGAAAGTGATGTTGTGTTTTATAGCTTCGGCTACCATTGGTTTTCTTTTGCTCGAAACAGTAAACTACATTGAGCATTATGGGTTAAGAAGAAAGAAGGTTGATGGTGAATATTATGAGAAAGTTCTTCCCATACATTCATGGAATTCGAATCATCCTATTGGTAGAATTATGTTGTTTGAATTAACGCGTCATAGCGACCATCATTATTTGCCATCAAGAAAATATCAAGTGCTTCGGCACTTCGACCATAGCCCACAAATGCCTACCGGTTACCCGGGCATGATGGTGCTTTCACTCTTTCCTCCATTATGGTTTAAGGTAATGCATGAGCATATCGCAAAATATCGTGCTACAGCCGAAGGTGTGGACCTCGCTTGAGCAAATTTTAGAACGGAGTATCCTCGTTGAAATCTTCAGGCTTGTGACGTTTCTCAAAAGAGTTGTCGTCTTTTTCACCTGCTTCATCTTCATTTATTCTCGATTGGAATTTCTTGAACTTGCGTTTTTCACCACTGTCGTTCATTTCCAAGTATTGGTCCCCTGCACCTATTTCATCTAAGTTTTCAAATTTTGCAAAACGATTAATGAATCGTGTGCGCACCGTCCTCACCGGCCCGTTCCTGTGCTTGGCAATAATTACTTCGGCAATATCTTTTGTTGGATTGCCTTCGGCATCCTGATCTAACTGATAGTATTCGGCACGATACAAAAAGATAACGATATCGGCATCCTGCTCAATGGCTCCCGATTCACGCAAATCAGAAAGTATTGGTCTCTTATCACCACCTCTGGTTTCCACTGCACGCGATAACTGCGAAAGTGCAATTACTGGAATGCCCAGTTCTTTCGCCATTCCTTTCAACGAGCGAGAAATTTGACTGATTTCTTGTTCGCGGTTACCACCACCTTTGCCATCAACCGTTCCGCTCATCAACTGCAAATAGTCAATCACTACTAACTGTATATCGTGTTGCTGTTTCAGTCTTCTGCATTTGCTTCTTAACTCAAACACATTGATTGCCGGTGTATCGTCAATAAAAATGGAAGCATTTTTTAAGTGGTCAATTTTAGAAGTGAGAATCTGATACTCGTAGGGCTCGAGATTTCCCTTTCTTATTTTGTCAGATGGAATATGCGTTTCCATAGAAATTAAACGTTGCACTAACTGCGCGCTGCTCATTTCAAGCGAGAAAATAGCTACCGGTTTTTTATGGTCAATGGCTGCGTTGCGGGCAAGAGCCAACGTAAACGCAGTTTTACCCATGGCAGGACGAGCCGCCACGATAATCAAATCAGATTTTTGCCAGCCACCCGTTGCTTTATCTAAATCGATGAAACCAGATGCCACTCCGTTCATGTGGTCCTGGTCGTTATTCATTCGAATGTTTAACTCTTCCAATTCTTTAAACACGAGCGATTGAATATCGGCTGAATCACGTTTCAAATTGTTTTCAGCAATGCTGAAAAGGTTTTTCTCAGCTTTATCTAAAAGTTCAAAAACATCGGTGGTGTCTTCGTAAGCATCTTTGATAATCTCGGAAGAAGTGGCAATTAATCTGCGCTGAATAAATTTTTCGGCTAGCACGCGTGCGTGATATTCAACATTGGCAGCAGAACCAATTTTGTTTGTTAACTGTGCAACAAAGAAAGGACCACCAGCCGCATCTAACTCACCGTTCTTTCGTAATTGCTCCGTTACAGTTAGCAAATCAATTGGTGCTTGATTTTGATATAGAGAAAGAATAGCGCGCCAAATTCGTTGGTGAGCATCAACATAAAACGAATCTTCTTTGAGAATATCAATCACTTCGTTGATGGCGTTCTGCTCAATCATTACTGCGCCTAGCACAGCTTCTTCTAACTCTTTTGCTTGTGGGGGTAGTTTGCCGTAATCCAACAGGTTAACATCCGAAGTCGATTTTCTAAGTAGTGATTTTTTCACTAATTCTACATCTGCCATAACTATTGTCTTATTTTATTTCGGCATCGTCAAAATGCCAGTGCTATTTTTAAAAGGGATGCAAACATTCATTTTCGAAAACGCAATCAAAAACAATCTGTCTTTTTTTTTTCTTCACCGTTCCACTAACAGTTCCTCGGGGGTTTTCAACAATTTTGATGGAAGATAAACCAAATTCGTTCTGAACGTAAAGTTAGTGATACGAATTTGGTGCAAAATATTTTGTTTCAAAAAGTGACTAAAAATTGACAACCTGAGTTTTGTGGTTTATATTTAGGGTTAAATCCTGACCAAATGAAAACATCATTCCATACCTCAATCACTTGTATCTTCCTATTGTTTACAGGCCAAACTGCACAAGCTATTTCGATGGGCGGTGTGGTAGGTAAAGTTTTTCAAAAAGAGAACATGAAGTCGGTTGCCTATGCCGAAATTATTTTCGAGAATAACATGGAGAGAATTACAGTTACCGCCAATGAATATGGTTATTACTATGCCGAGCATCTTCCTACAGGCCGTTATCAAATGCGCATTACTTACAACGACCGAACTTTCTTTATGAATAAAGTACGGGTGTATGACAGCTACACTTCTGAGATAAATTTTATGGTGAGCAACAACGAAAACTTGCCAATAACCGTTGAACTAGAATTGAAAGAAAATCTTATGAGTTCGGTAAGTTCAACAAATATCAAGCTAAGTGAAAATGCTCCTGGAAATATTACACGCTCGTTGAATGAAACACTAAGTATGCAAGCATGTGTTGATGTTGAAAGGGGAAAAGTAATTGTGAAAGGAAGTAATCAAGTTAAATTCTTTGTTGACGGAACTCAGGTGATGGCACCGGTATCTCTTTCAAAAGGCTGGTAGCAAATTTCTCTCCTCCAGGTGTGGAATAAGTGTTGCGTGTGCATCTACTTCAAGAATTCAATTCATCACCATTAAATAGGCTTTTATGAAAACCACCAAAACCATGTTGCGCGGGGCGGTCGCGCTGTTGTTAATTTTTTCTTTCCATTCTTCATTTGCTTCGTATATCGGGGGCAGCATTATGGGTCAGGTTGTTGATCCGGTATCTAAAGAACCCGTTGGCGATGCCACTGTAGTGCTCGATTGCCAGGGAAATCAAAAAACACTTTTGACTAACGAGAAGGGGTTTTACTATGCTAGTAATATGCCTGCGGGCGTTTACACCATCTCGGTTTCCTACATGAGCAATCGTGTAATTATTGAAAATTTTAAAATTGGGAATGATGAAGTTAAAGAGGCAAATGCGGAACTCAATACTGCTATAGCTATGGGCGAAGTCGTAAAAAAAGAATACCGCGTTGCACTACTTGATCCTTTACAACCACAAGGGGTACGCACTTTGGAGAGAGACGATATAAAGCACATGCCTATTCAAAAGCTTTCGCAACTTCAGGAGAGTATGCCTGGAACTATTGAAGACAAAGGACAATTTTATGTTCGCGGTGCAAGAGCCGGTGCGCTCTCCTATTATATAGATGGCGCGCGCGTTATGGGTACTGCAAATATTCCGCTATGCGGGTTAGACACTTATAGAAGTTATACGGGGTTTCTTCCACCAAAATATGGCGACTGCACTGGAGGTGCTGTGGTAATTGAAACAAGAAATTTTTTTACCGAGCGTTGATTGATTTTTTTGAAGTGAAAAAGTCCTGTTCAACTATATGCTGAACAGGACTTTTTATTTTAGTGCCGCATGAAAACGGAAATTGGAAAGGATATTAGTATAGCGAAGAAGTTTTTGGAAAGCGGAGAGCCTGTTGGTATTCCTACTGAAACTGTTTACGGACTCGCAACCAATGCGCTGAACGAAGATGCTGTGCTGAAAATTTTCAGTGTAAAGAACCGCCCGCATTTTGATCCTTTGATTGTACATGTGTTTTCTATTGCTGAAATTGAAAAGTATGTGGAAGCAATTCCTGCCAAAGCGAAATTGCTTTTCGAAAAATTTTCACCCGGTCCTGTAACCGTTTTACTCAAGAAGAAAAAACTTATTCCTGATTTAGTTACTTCAGGATTGGATTCTGTGGCGATTCGAATTCCAAATCATCCATTAACGCTTGAGTTATTGAAACAACTTGATTTTCCGTTAGCGGCACCAAGTGCAAATCCGTTTGGCTATATAAGCCCTACAACTGCTCAACATGTATTTGCCCAATTGCAAAATAAAATCCCTTACATATTGGATGGAAGTGCAACAAGTGTAGGAGTTGAATCAACTATTGTAGGTTTTGAAAATAATGAAGCAATCATTTATCGCCTCGGTGGTTTAGAAATAGAAGAAATAGAAAATGTAATTGGAAAAGTTCACGTTGAACTCACCGAAAGTTCGAATCCGAAAACTCCGGGAATGTTGAAGAGTCATTATGCTCCTTCTAAAAATTTGAAAATTCGAGAATTCGAAAATTCGAAAATGGAAATGCAGACGAGTAAAATAGGAGTGATTGGTTTCGATAAATACATAGAAGGAATTGAAAAGAAAAACCAAATTTTGCTTTCAGCAAAAGGGGATTTGAATGAAGCAGCAAAAAATCTTTTTGCCGCTATGCGAAGTTTAGATGAAAGTGATGTGGAAGAAATTGTTGCCGTGAAATTTCCTGATGAAGGATTGGGAAGGGCGATTAACGATAGATTGAAACGTGCGAGTTCCTAGGATGGGGTCAGAACTCCATCATTCTTGCCACATACTTCCCTATAATATCAAACTCAAGATTTACTAAAGAACCTTTTTTTACTTGTTTGAGATTTGTGTGCTCGTAAGTGTAAGGAATAATAGCTACGGAGAACAAATCATCTTTTGCATTAAAAGCAGTAAGTGAAATTCCGTTTATACAAATGGAGCCTTTTTCAACAACTATATTTTGTTTTGATGGTAGGTATTTGAACGTGTAGAGCCAACTTCCGTTCTGCTCTATTACAGAAACAGCTTCTCCTGTTTGGTCAACATGCCCTTGCACAATATGTCCATCAAATCTATCCCCAACTTTTGTGCAGCGCTCTATGTTTATTTCATCACCAATTTGTAAAGTGCTAAGGTTTGATTTCTTCAGGGTTTCATCAATAGCGGTTACACGATGCGTATTTGCATTTACATCAACTACTGTTAAGCACACGCCATTGTGCGAAACGCTTTGATCAATTTTTAATTCGTGTGAAAAAGGAGAGGAGATAATTAAATCAAGATTGCCTGCATTTTTTTTCAGGTCAACTACTTTTCCTATGCATTCTATAATTCCTGTAAACACTTGCTTATGTATTTCATTTTCAAATTTCCGAATTCTCGAATTTTCAAATTCTTATTTCCCTCGTAACAAATGAATAAATCCTCCGCCTTTTTTCTCACCGCTTAAAGGTTTGCGCACCAAGCCGGTTTGGTGTTGCTCGTAATAATAGCCGCCATAAACATAAACGCCTTCGTTGCATTCTTTGCCGCTCTTTTGGTCTTTACCGTCCCAATGAATTTCAGGGTCTTCAGTATTGAATACTTCTTCGCCCCAACGATTGTAAATTTTCATTTCAATTTTTGGAACAAAACGATAAGGATAAAACGGATGGAAGAAATCATTTTGTCCATCGCCATTTGGTGTAAAGGTGTTTGGCAATATATAATACGGACAGTTATCAATACAGAACACATTGCTGTAACGGCTTTGGTTTCCGACACGGTCGATAGCAGTAACGGCATAACATCCCGCAAGACTTTCCTTCAGTACATGATTGTAAGTAGCATCATCTTTTGAAAGCACGCTGTCAATTAAAGTCATGGAAGTAGAATCATTTCCGTAATAAATATAATAGCGATTGATGTCGAATGAACATGGATCGCTTTGAATTGACCACGTTAAATAGTTGATGAAGTCTGCTGCTGTCCATGGCTGACCGTTGAACTGGTCGCAATCATTATGCACAGTCAACACAGGCGGACAAGGCGGGGTAGTGTCAATAGGAATGCCGCATGCTTCTTCCGATTTATTGATAAGCGGTTTTGGAAATGCAGCGACCGTGTAATGTCCGTATGCCTGCACGTAATAGCAATAAGTGGAATCGTTGATGAGTCCCGTGTCAACATACGTATGCGCATAAGCAGTATCAATGGCTTCGAACAATGAAGTGATTTTATTCAAGCGATAAATTGCAAAACTGTCGTTTGTCCACGGAACATTTTCCTGCCAGTTTAAAACAAGCGACTGGTCGCTTGGTAATACCTTCAAATAAACAGAAGATGCCGCAGCACTTGGCCCTACAGTATCGTTGTTGGAAAACAAAAACACTTTGTAAGTAAATGCAGAATCTTTGGTGTTGATGTTAGAGTCTGTGTATTCCGTATCTATCAATACCGAATAAGAAGCAGCATCTAATGATGAATGAACCAACAAAGGATTCGAAAAATTAAAACCATTACCTCGATATAAATCAAAACGATAAGGAGGTGGATTTTGAAGAGTGTCAAGATTAATTCCACCGGTGAGTGGTTTCATCCAACGCACAAAAATTTTTCCGTTGGCAATATCGGTTTGTGTTACATCAACATTGATAATTACCGGAACGCTGATTGGCATGAACACACAAACTTCATCGCTTGTTACACTTTCGCTGGCATCTAACAAGAACAAACCATTAGGTGAAAGCGTGGCAAAATGTGCTAGAATTCTGTAACTGTACTGCTGACCCACAAGCGTGGCGAAATCAGTATAGGTGTAAGTAAAAATATTTGCTCCGGTGATCTTAGTGTAGCCATGACCGGCCAAACCTGTTTCGCAATATGCAGAAGTAAAACTATCGCAACCTATCTTTCGCCAAACAGAAAAGCCACGGAAGTTAGATGACGATGCACACACATAAGGATTCTGCCAGTTAAGCACAACCTTTTGCGCAGAAGCAACAGCAGTAAGATTTAAAGGTGGCGGAGCAATAACATGTATTTGCCAGGTTTGTAAATCAACCAATGGAGGCACTTGGTAATTATCTATAGCTCTAAAAGCAGTTACGTAATTTTGGCTCTGAATATGGCTGCAATCGGTTTGCCAGGTAAAGGTACCGCTGGTTGGATTGCCACTTACTCCCGCGCTATAAGTTGCAGGAGAACTAACATGAAAGGGCGCACCATCTGCGGTCATGGTTACTTGTTGACCAACGTTAGGGTCACGAGCAATGGCACGAATAATTAGTTTTTCTCCGGCACGTACACAAGTATCATGTATCTCGGTTATTTGTGGTGGGTCATTTGGTTGGTTATCTACAATAATTTGCATATCGCGAATCAAAGTGCCCAGGTTAATTCCGTTTCTGAACTCGCGTATGAGAATGGCGATGTTGAAAATCCCCACGCGACACGGCACCGCCCAAACAATTTGCCCAGTGTGGCGGTCAATGGTGAATGTGTTATTCGGAACACCTTGCGCGGTGCAATATTGGTCAGGAGTTGAATATACCGGAACTTGCAAATTGTGGTCTTGTAAGCAAGCCACCAATCTAAAATCTAAACTATCACCATCTGGGTCGTAAGCGAGAGGATTATGATAAAAAGTATCGTTGAGATTGGCGTAGTCTATTGGCGGATATAAAAGGATAGGTGAAGCATTGAATCCAATATTGGCTAAATCCGTTGGGAACTTTAAGGTGTCTTCCACAAAAAAAGTAATGTCAACAGAGTTGCCGTTGTCAATATTATTAATGCCGTCTATTCTATTTTGGTCGTAGAATTCAATGATGTAAAAACGATTTGGTGGTGGAGGAACTCCCGGGTAAGTATGTGTTCCTTTATACTCACTCTTTTTGATAGTAACCGGGCTGGTAGTAACAATTACACCATCTAAGAACCCGTTTCCGTCAGCATCAAAACCATTGGTTCTAGGTAATACTTGAAACGTGCCATCACCCCAAGTTACTTTCACTGTGTCGCGGTCTGCTAAAATACTTTGTCCGTCATTTTTAGTGTAAGTAATAACGGTTACTTCATATTGAAAAGTGCCAATGAGTTTGTAGATAACTTCGCCTGCGCGGTAGTGCGTAGCATAAGCAGATTTGCCGAAAGCGAGTAAGACGAAAAAGAAAAAGAAAAAATATTTTAAGGAGAAATTCATCGGGGGCAAAATACGGAAAAGGGAAATGAATATGGCGGAAGTAAAACAGAAAATAAAATCAACGTTAAAACTAACTGCATAGGCGCGAACAAAAGTTTGTAGTTTGGAGATTGAAATTACTTTTGCCCCGCTATGAAAAAAATATTTGTTCTCGCTTTATCTTTCATTTTGGTTTTTGGCATTTTTTCGTGCCGCAAAAAAGGAGAACTTCCTCCTACCGCAAAGTTGGAAGCCGAATTGCTTAAGGACACTACCGAAGTTACTTTTATAGATTCTACCACGTTTAGTTTTGATACTATAAAAGAAGGCGATAAAATTCATCACGCTTTTCTTTTGAAAAATACCGGAACCAAAAACCTCCTTATCGCAAATGCGTTCGGTTCTTGCGGGTGCACTGTTCCTGAGTTTCCTAAAGACCCCGTTAAACCGGGAGATACTGCTACTATAAAGGTTACGTTTAACTCTACAGGTAAACATGATGAACAACACAAAACAGTTACGCTCGTTTGCAACACGGTTAAGCGAAATGAGATGTTGTATATAGTAGGTTTTGTAAAAGCCAAAGAATAATATTTACCTCAATCATTCATTAATACTAAAGAAATGGACCCAATTATCATTGTATTTTACGGAGCACTATTAGTCGTTATCTGGTTTTTCTTCATTCGCCCACAAGCGAAAAAAGCCAAGGAGCAGGCTGCTTTTGTAGTGGCTATTGAAAAAGGTGCACGTGTGGTTACCACAGGCGGCATTCACGGCAAAATCATTAAAGTAGAAGACAATGGCAGCGTATTGCTTGAAGTGGATACCAACGTAAAAATCCGCATCGAAAAATCGGGTATAAGCATGGAAATGTCTTTGCAAGCATATCCTGTTGAGAAGAAGGAAGAGGTGAAGGCGTAAATTTTATTCGCAGTAAGAGAAATGTCATGCTGAGCTTGTCGAAGCATCGTTCTCTTTTGAAACCCTTCGACAAGCTCAGGGTGACAACACCGTTTTTTCTCATTATCATTCTGTTTCGCACAATTTTAAAGGAGTGTTTTTCGTTTAAAGAAAAACCACCTTCCTTTGAAACGAAAAATAATACACCATCAAGTGCTTAAAGTTGGAATAACCGGAGGAATAGGCAGCGGCAAAACGACTGCCTGTAAAATGTTTGAGCAGTTGGGCATTCCGGTTTATTATGCCGATGAACGCGCAAAATTTTTAATGCAGCACGAGCATTATCTGATTGATGAAATCAAGAAAAATTTTGGAGAAGAAGTTTATGAAAACGGAAAACTGAACCGTAAGGTTTTAGCCGATAAAGTTTTTAATAATAAAAAGTTGCTCGTAGTGCTAAACTCTTTGGTACACCCAGCAGTGTTTCACGATAACGAACGCTGGGCCGAAGAGCAGCGAGTGAAATTAGTTCCGTATATTTTAAAAGAAGCAGCCCTTTTGATTGAAAGCGGCTCGAATAAAAAACTGGATAAACTGATTGTGGTTACTGCTCCCTTAGACGTGCGCATGAAGCGCGTAAGTGAACGCGATCATGCTTCTATTGAGGACGTGATGGCGCGTGTGCGCAATCAAATTTCGGAGAAAGAAAAAGTTAAGCTTGCCGATTTTGTGATTCGTAATGATAAAGACACCACGCATTTACAAAAACAGGTGGAGAAGATTCATAAGAACCTGCTAGAATCAGTTGATTAATTGCCATCCCATTTATGGGATGTATAAAAACAGACGCAATAAAGAACAGGCTTTAGCCAAATAATGATTTGGGCTAAAGCCTCTTGTTTATAGCTAATTACAACACCGCCCTGAAGGGCGGTGCAAGATAGGGAACACCCTTTTTACTTCAGTTTATCTAACGCCACTTTCAACACTTTATCATCTGTGTTAGCTATATAGTAGTAACCATCCATTTTCCAGAGTTGCTTGGCAATAAAAGCTTTGAGGCTCAACTTCAGTTTGGCTTCATAAATCTTCTCTTTAGCAGCATCGCGTTTCAACCCTTTCGCATCGGCAAAAACATAGAAGTCATTCAGCATTTCGCTGGTTACATCAAACTGTTTGCTGAACGTTTCTTTGGTTTTATAGCCACTTAGTTTTTCGGCATTCAGTGAAAAATATTTGTAAACAAATTCGCGGGCAGAAGAAAGAAGGGTGTAGAATCCTTCGTTTTCGGCCGATGTATCAATGGGCACAAAAATATCGGGACGAATTCCTCCACCGCTATAAACTCTTCTTCCTTTTACAGTTTTATATACGATGGTATCTTTTGATTTGATGGAATCTTCATGCACAAATTCGCCCCGCATATAACGCTCATAAATATCGTTATAGTATTCTGCATTTCCTTTGTCATAAGCGCGTTGAATGCTGCGGCCCGATGGCGTGTAATAACGAGCAATGGTTAATCGAATAGCCGAGCCATCGCGTAACTCATATTGCTCTTGCACCAACCCTTTACCGAAAGATGTTCTGCCAATTATCGTTCCTCTGTCCCAATCCTGCACCGCACCTGAAAGAATTTCACTGGCACTTGCCGAGCCTTGATTGATGAGCACTACTAAATCGCCTTTTTCGAACAAACCTTCTTTGCCAGCTAAATAATCCTGACGCTCGTAGGCTTTGCCTTGGGTGTAAACCAATAATCTTTCACCTGATATAAATTCATCGGCAAGTGTAGTTGCTGCTTGTAAATAGCCACCCGGGTTATCGCGAAGGTCGAGCACTAGTTTTTTCAAACCTTTTTCTTTAAGGGCCGAAAATTTCTGAACAAATTCTTTATGTGTGGTAGAGCTGAACGTGTTAATGCGTATATATCCCACTTCTGTATTCAACATAAATGCAGCTTCAATACTGTAAAGCGGAATTTGTGCACGAGTAATTTCAAAGTCAAGCAACTTACTCATGCCGCTTCTAAGAATACCAACTTTCACTTTGGTAGCTTTGGGTCCACGCAAGCGATGTTTTACTTCGGTATCCCTAATCTTTACTCCTGCAACAATGCTGTCGTTAATTTTAACGATGCGGTCACCGGCTTTAATACCCACGCTTTCTGAAGGACCGCCAGATATGGCAGTAACTACTGTAATTGTATCCTGCACAATAAAGAATTCGATGCCTACACCTTCAAAATTTCCTTCTAGCGATTCGTTGGTTTCGCTCAAATCAATAGCAGGAATATAAACTGAATGCGGATCGAGATTCGAAAGCATTTTGTCAATGGTTTTATCCATTAACTGGGTGCGGTTAGTAGTGTCAACATACTTTACATCTATGTAATTGAGTATGTCCAAAATTTTATCGTAGCTGCCGCGGGCAATGGTTTGCTTGCCAGTAGTAATGGAGTTAACTACAAAGCCTAACATAACCCCAAAAGCTAAAATGAATGCATAAATAAAAGGAGTAAAAGGGCTTGAAGAAACTTGTTTGCGGAAAGAATTAGGCGGAAGTTGTTCGTCAGTTTGGTTCATCATTCAATTTGAGGCGGCAAAAATATCATTTATGAGTTCTTGATGAAGATGCTTAACTATACCGAACGTTGTTGTGAGGTAAACCGTACCTCGCCTGTTTTTAAATCTACAAATACACAAACTCTCCATACGCACTCTTAACAATCACTTCGCTTTTCTCAGCGGCTTCAACATAGCCAATGATTTGCGCATCTACCTCAAATAATTTTGCCGTTTCAATAACCACCGAAGCGTATTTCTCTTCTACATAAACATCCAAACGAGTTCCGCAATTGAGCACTTTGAACATTTCTTTCCAATCGGTTTTCGATTCTTGTTGAATCAATTTAAAAAGTGGCGGCACCGGCAACAAATTATTTTTAACGATGCTCAGATTCTGGATGTAATGCAAAACCTTAGTATGCGCACCTCCTGTACAGTTGACCAAACCATGCACCTGCCCGGGAATTTCTTGCAGCAATTTCTTTATGATAGGCGCATAAGTTCTTGTAGGCGAAAGAACAGCTTTGCCAATGTTGAGTGTGGTTCCTTCTAAAACATCAGTCAGTTTTTTTGTGCCGCTGTAAACGAGTTTACCATTTATTGCAGCGTCAAAACTTTCAGGATATTTTTCGGCATACAACTTTGCAAGTAAATCGTGGCGGGCAGAAGTAAGCCCATTGCTACTGATGCCGCTATTGTATTCCTCCTCGTAACTCGCTTTGCCATCACTCGCCAAACCCACAATTACATCACCGGGTTTTATGTTTTGTGTAAGCACCAAATTTTCTTTTTTCATGCGCACAGTCATAGTAGCATCTACTGTAGTAGTGCGAACACAATCGCCTAAGTCGGCAGTTTCGCCACCCATGGCATGAATGCGAACACCAAAATCATTCATTCGCTCAATAAATTCCTTACTGCCTTTAATTATCTCCGCTATTACTTCACCCGGAATTAAATTTTTATTTCGATTGATGATACTTGTATAAAGAAAATTATCGGTGGCACCCACACAAAGCAAGTCATCCAAATTCATAACAATAGCATCTTGTGCTATACCGCGCCATACTGAAACATCTCCAGTTTCTTTCCAATACAAATACGCTAAAATAGATTTAGTGCCGCTGCCATCGCTACTCATTACATTGCAAAACGCATCATCGTTGCCTAAATAATCGGGATAAATTTTGCAGAAAGCTTTTGGATAAAGCCCGTGATATAAATCCTTCACTGCCGCGTGAACTTCCTCTTTGCCAGCACTTACTCCACGTTGTAAATATTTTTCCATAAAGCGAAAATAAAATAAAGGGAATGCGCTTGGAAATAGTTCCTTTCGTGTGTCAACCACATTTGCTTTCAAAACTGTTTTTACTTTCGCCCCATGAGTAAACCTTTAATTTTAGTAGTCAACGATGACGGCATAACCGCACCTGGTATTAAAGCCCTGGTGAACGCAGTAAAAGATTTGGGCGAAGTTGTGATAGTGGCTCCCGACTCTCCTCAAAGTGCTATGGGGCATGCCATCACTATCAACAAGCCTTTGCGCCTTAAACAGGTAAATTACTTTGGCGATATAAAAGCCTTTCATTGTTCGGGTACGCCTGTTGATTGTGTAAAATTAGCGGTAAATAAAGTGCTGCACCGCAAACCCGATTTATGTGTGAGCGGTATTAACCACGGCAGCAATTCGAGTATCAACGTTATTTATTCGGGAACCATGAGTGCGGCTGTGGAAGCCAGTTTAGAGGGCATTGCATCAGTAGGCTTTTCGTATTGCGATTATGGAATGGAAGCCGATTTTACCGCAGCGGCACATTTTGCAAAAATCATTTCCGAATCGTTATTGAAATTCGGAATTCCAAAACACAGTTTGCTAAACGTAAACATTCCTAAGCTTCCGTTGGCCGAAATTAAAGGAATGAAAATTTGCAGGCAGGCTATTGCAAAATGGGAAGAGGAATATCTGGAGCGCACCGACCCTTTCGGT
Source organism: Bacteroidota bacterium (assembly GCA_947479455.1). GTDB lineage: Bacteria > Bacteroidota > Bacteroidia > Chitinophagales > LD1 > Bog-950. The sequence goes on along the minus strand of CANJZE010000013.1, from coordinate 33,404 downwards.
CGCCCATATTACTGGCTCACTGGTAAGTTTGTAAACTATGACCACGGACAAGACACCGATGAATGGGCACTTGCCAATGGATTTGTAAGTGTGGTGCCAGTGCAACACGATTTAACGGCTCATCATGTTATTCCTTTCATCAATGAAAACTGGAACTTCGACAAACTAGCGAATGCCGAGGAGATACCACAAAACGATAACAAGCGTTTTAATATCTGAGTTACCAAACAAAACAAAACCATGCTCGACAGAATTCTGAACCCCGCGCCCACTATCTATAAATGGGATAATTTTTTTACGGGCATAGTACCCGGCTTAGTTTGCCCACTGCTTGCTTTTGTGTTTTTCTATTTGCTGCAAATGAAGGACATGAGTTTGCAGGCTTTCGTTCATCACTCTATGGTGCCCGATACATTTTCAAAAATTCTGAGCTTCGGATGTATCATTAATCTAGGTGTGTTTTTCATTTTTATTACTCGCAACTATTACAATGCCGCACGCGGAGTTATTGGTGCTACAATTTTGTGGGGCATTCCTATTATCTATATTAAAATTTGCATGTAGTAGAAGGTTTGTCACCCTGAGCTTGTCGAAGGGTGCGTAATGAAAAGTGCTTCGACAGGCTCAGCATGACATTTCGCAAAGAGCACGACAAACAACTATAGAACGAAATGAAATATTACATCATAGCAGGCGAAGCAAGCGGAGATTTACACGGTGCTAACCTTATCAAGGAGTTGAAAGCGCAGGATGCCGATGCCGATGTGCGCTGCTGGGGCGGAGATAAAATGCAGGCTGCCGGTGGCGTGGTGGTGAAGCATATCAACGACCTGGCTTTCATGGGATTTTTTGAAGTGGTAAAACACCTTCCCACTATTCTCGGAAACATTTCGTTTTGCAAAAAAGATATACTGGCTTACCAACCCGATGTGGTTATATTGATTGACTACCCCGGCTTTAATTTCCGCCTGTTCGAGTTTTTGAAAAAGCATAACCTCAAAATCTTCTACTTCATCTCGCCACAACTTTGGGCATGGAAAAAAGGAAGAGTGAAAAAAGTGAAACAGTATGTTGACCGCATGTTTGTCATCTTTCCTTTCGAAAAAGATTTTTATGAAAAGAACGGAGTGCAGGTGGATTATGTGGGACACCCCTTGCTTGATGAATTACGAAATACGAATTACGAAATACGAAATGAACAGCCGAACATCATTGCATTAGTTCCCGGCAGCCGCAAACAGGAAATCTCCTATCTGCTTCCCGAATATTTAAAAGTGGTGGATGAATTTCCGCAATACAAATTCATAGTTACGGGCATGAGCGGTATTGGTGAAGCGTTTTATCGCAACATCACTGGCAATAAAAATGTGGAACTGATAATGGATGATACCTATGGCGTGCTCAGGAAATCGAAAGCAGCAATAGTAACCTCAGGCACCGCTACCCTCGAAACGGCTTTGCATAATATACCCGAAGTTGTTTGCTACAAAGGCAGCCCTATCTCTTACTTTATCATCAACGCGCTTATTGATAAAAGCATTGGTTTTATTTGCATTGTCAACCTCATTTGCGGCAAACGCGTGGTGGAAGAATTGATTCAAACCGAGGTAAACAAAAACCGCTTAGTGGCTGAACTCAAAAAAATTACCGAAGGCGAAGAGCGCCAGCGCATTTTAAACGACTATGAATTGCTTCGCCAAAAATTAGGTAACGCAGGTGCATCTAAACGCGCGGCAGAGTTGATGATTGAGTATCTTAATCCTTCGCTAAAAAAGGATAGCGGTAATCAACCGGTGAAACAAACGTTTCTTTAATAGTGCGTGGCGAAACCCAGCGCAGCAGGTTAATCATACTTCCCGCCTTGTCGTTAGTGCCCGAGCCGCGGCTGCCGCCAAACGGCTGCTGCCCCACCACCGCACCGGTCGGTTTATCGTTAATGTAAAAATTACCCGCAGCGTTCTGTAAAGTTTGAGTGGCTTTTTCAATGGCATATCTGTCCTGCGCCAAAATAGAACCCGTAAGCGCATAAATAGAAGTGCTGTCCACCGTTTTCAAAATCTCTTCAAACTTATCCTCTTCATACACATAAACTGTAAGCACCGGTCCAAACAACTCCTCACACATGGTTGCGTAGTTAGGGTTCGTAGTTTGAATAATAGTCGGCTCAATAAAATAGCCCTTGGTTTTATCGCATTTGCCGCCCGCAATAATTTTTGCATCCTTATCTTTCTTTGCCTGCGCTATGTATGCCGCCAGTTTATCGAAACTCTTTTCGTCAATCACCGCATTTATAAAATTACCGAAGTCTTCGGTGCCGCCCATCTTCATGCTTGCCAAATCTTCGAGCACTTGTTTCTTCACTGCGTTCCAGATATTAGCAGGCACATAAGCGCGCGATGCAGCCGAACATTTCTGCCCCTGATATTCAAACGCTCCCCTTGAAATAGCCGTAGCCACCGCTTTGGCATCGGCACTCTTGTGAGCGAGGATGAAATCCTTACCTCCTGTTTCGCCCACAATACGAGGATATGTTTTATAGAGATGAATATGGTCGCCAATATTTTTCCAGATGTTTTGAAACACTTCGGTTGAACCCGTGAAATGAATACCCGCAAAATCGCGATGCGAAAAAATTACATCAGCCGCATCGGGTCCGCTCGGGTAAATCAAATTAATTACGCCATCGGGCACTCCCGCTTCGCGAAAAATTTTCATCAACACATAAGCCGAATACACCTGGGTGTTCGAAGGTTTCCACACCACCACATTGCCCATCATGGCGCAACTTGAAGGAAGATTTCCTGCAATAGCCGTAAAGTTGAAAGGCGTAAGCGCATACAAAAAACCTTCGAGCGGTCTCCACTCACTGCGGTTCCAGATACCTGCGCTGCTTTGCGGCTGCATCGAATAAATTTCGGTCATAAACTGCACATTGAAGCGCAAAAAATCTATGATTTCGCAAGCCGAATCTATCTCTGCCTGATAAGCATTTTTCGATTGCCCCAACATAGTTGCCGCATTCAATTCAGCACGATAAGGACCTGCAATTAATTCTGCAGCTTTCAAAAATATAGAAGCGCGGTGCTCCCAACTTAAAGCCACCCATTTTTTACGCGCAGCCAAAGCAGCGGTAACCGCCTGTTGCACGTGTTTCTTTTCGCTCTTATAATAATGCCCCAGTAAATGTTTATGGTCGTGTGGCGGATGCAGCGAAATCTTTTTGCCATCACGAATTTCCTTGCCACCAATAAACACCGGAATGTCGCGCACTTCTTTGCGCATTGCGGCAATTTTCTTTTTCAGTTCATCTCTTTCTTTGCTTCCTGGTGCGTATTGCTTAATCGGTTCGTTGTGCGGTGCGGGAACTTTAAAAAAACCTGTAGCCATAAAGAAGATTTTAGATTGAAGATTTTAGATTGAAGATTGAATACAAGAGTTGTTACGTATTCAATCAATCATTTTTGCTTTTTTGTTTAGGCTTTGCTTTTGACGAATTCTCTATAATGCGAATAAGACCTTGCTTTTCCATAACTCACAAATAATCCATTGCAGATTTTTTTAGAATTTGAATTGTCAAAGTTTTCATACTTCAAACATAAAACTGTTTCTCAAAAAAAATTTACTTGCCCAAAAACGCGCGATAAATATCCATGCCGTTGGCGTAAACTATCAAAAATATAACAATGATAAATCCAACGCGGTTAATGTATTCCAAAGCGCGGTCGCTTACTTTAATACCGGTAATCATTTCGAACAACAGCAGCAAAACATAACCGCCATCGAGCATTGGAATAGGAAGAAGATTAGCCACAGCAAGCATAATAGAAATGAAAGCTGTCAGTTGCCAAAAAGCAATCCAGTCCCAAGTGGCAGGAAACAATGAACCGATAGTTCCCATTCCACCAATCTGTTTGTAAGCTTTAATATCGGGGTCAAACATCAGTTTCAATTGCTTGAGGTAATCGCGCAAAGTTTTGTAAGCCATTTTTCCACCCTGCGCAAACGAAGCAAAGAAGCCGTAATCCTTTTCTACAATATCCATGTAACCTTTAAAGTCGTGCATATCGCTTGGCGAACGAAAACCAAGCAAGCCGGTTTGAGGAACTGTTACGGTAGTTGTGAGTGTATCCTGACCACGCAGGTATTTTATACTTGCTTCTTTACCAATAAAATTGGCGAGTATGCCTTTTGCCTCCTGAAAATAATGAACCGTTGAATCGTTGATGCTCAAAATCAAATCGCCTTTTTGCAGTTTGTCCTTTATCACACTTTCTTCACTAAAATCGCCCACCATACACGGTATGCGGAAGTCAATAAAATTTTTTGCTCTTGAAGAAATAACCACTTTCAAAAAATCGGTAGGAATATTAATAGTATAAGGAACACCATCGCGAAGCACCTCCACCTGTTTAACTCCATCCAACAAAATTTCTTTTGGCACTGATTTAAAGCTTTCAAATTTCTTTCCTCCATCGTGTGAAAGAATAACATCACCATCTCTAAACCCTCCATACATCGCCACTGAATCGCAACTGATTCCATATTTTGCATTTTCAGCAGGAAGGTATGCTTCGCCTTGCCAAAACGAAAGCTGAGAATAAATCAACCATCCCAAAATCAAATTCATGATAATACCACCGAGCATGATGATGAGTTTCTGATAATTTTTCTTCGAGCGATATTCATCGGGTTGTGGCTCGCTGGCTAAAAAAGTTTCATCCATACTCTCATCAATCATACCCGCTATTTTCACATAACCTCCAAGTGGAAACCAGCCAATACCATATTCCGTATCGCCAATTTTTTTCTTAAACAATGCAAAATTCAGAAGCGTTGGAATTGGAAAGAGGAAATCGAAAAAGAGATAGAATTTTTCGACTCTTGTTTTAAAAGCACGAGCGGCCAAAAAATGCCCTAACTCGTGAATGATAACCAATATAGAAAGCGAAAGTAGTAACTGAACCGTTTTAATGAGCATGTAAATCTTATTTTAAAATTGGGCGCAAACCTACACGAATTTACGATACAGGAAAGATGCCACACCCACGCATGATGTGGTATTTTTATATTCGCGCCATGACCGAAAAAATTCTCATCCTCGATTTTGGTTCACAGTACACGCAACTAATTGCACGCAGAGTAAGAGAGTGCGAAGTGTATTGCGAAATTCATCCGTACAATAAAATTCCTGAGTTAACCAACGATATCAAAGGCATTATTCTTTCAGGCTCACCGGCAAGTGTTCGTGATATAGATGCTCCACGTGTTGATGTAGAAAAACTGATTGCCTTTAAACCCCTGCTCGGAGTTTGTTATGGCGCTCAACTCATGGCTCAAACACTTGGCGGAAGTGTAGAAAAAAGCAATACCCGCGAATACGGTCGTGCACATTTGCAAGTAAAAAACACTGACGATGCATTGCTTAAAAACGTTACCGACAACTGTCAGGTTTGGATGAGTCATGGTGATTCCATTAAGAGCATTGGCGATAAATTTGAATTAATTGCAGGAAGCGATTCTATTGACGTAGCTGCCTTTCGCGGAGTGAAAAATGTTTTTCCTAATCCTGTTTATGCCTTACAGTTTCACCCTGAAGTTTATCACAGCACCGAAGGGCAAAAAATTCTTTCGAATTTTCTGTTTGATGTGTGCGGTTGCTCCCACAAATGGACCGCTGCAAGTTTTGTAGAAGAAAGCGTGAAGAGTTTGAAAGCGCAAATAGGAAATGAAAAAGTAATTCTTGGTTTGAGCGGTGGTGTTGATTCATCGGTAGCAGCATTGTTGTTGGAAGAAGCAGTTGGCGACAATCTGCTTTGCATTTTTGTTGACAACGGCTTGCTGCGCAAAGATGAATTTGAAACCGTAATGAGTAAGTATGTAGAAATGGGATTGAATGTGCAGGGGGTGAAAGCCGGTCATAAATTCTTAAAAGAATTAGCAGGTGAAAGTGACCCCGAAAAGAAACGCAAAATAATTGGTCGTGTATTTATTGAAGTATTTGAACACGAAGCCAACAAACATCCCGAAGTAAAATGGTTGGCGCAGGGAACTATTTATCCCGATGTAATTGAAAGTGTTTCGGTGAATGGTCCGTCACAAACTATTAAGTCGCACCACAACGTTGGTGGCTTGCCCGATATTTTGAAATTGAAAATTGTAGAGCCGCTGCGCAATCTTTTTAAAGATGAAGTGCGCAAAGCTGGAAAAGAATTAGGGCTTGTTCCCGAAATTCTTTACCGTCATCCTTTCCCAGGGCCCGGTTTAGCGGTGAGAATACTTGGAGATATTACCGAAGAGAAAGTGAAAATATTGCAGGAAGCCGACCACATTTACATTGAGAATTTAAAGAAATTCAATTTGTATAATGATGTGTGGCAGGCGGGTGCAATTCTTACTCCTATTAAAACCGTTGGCGTAATGGGCGATGAAAGAACGTATGAGCACGTGGTAGCTTTACGCGCAGTAAATTCAACCGATGGCATGACAGCCGACTGGAGTCATTTGCCTTATGAGTTTCTTGCAAAAACTTCGAACGACATTATCAACCATGTAAAAGGCGTGAACCGTGTGGTGTATGATATTTCTAGTAAACCACCGGCAACTATTGAATGGGAATAAACCCCTTCCCGCTAAAAAAGCGGGATGAAACAAAATCCCTAAAGGGGACTTTAAAGGCAAATACAAAATGAAAAAAACGTTTTTTTTTTACTGTTATCTGGGAACCGCGAACCGTCAACTTGCATTGTCTGTTGTCTGTTGTCTATTGTCTCTCATCTGTTCTGCTCAAGCCGATTCCGTTTACCGCATTAGTTTAATTCTTCCTTTTCAAACAGAAAGTACTGTTGAGAAATTAGATGGCTTTACTAACGCACGTGATTTTTTTACCGCTAGCCGAATTCACTTAAATGAAGATGCCGTAATAGCTTTAGATTTTTATGAAGGCGCGCTTGAAGCATTAAGAGAAACAACCGATAGTTTTAAAATTGAATTGAAAGTTTACGATTGCTATAACAGCGATTCTGTTACCACCGAACTTTTGAAAAAAGAGGAACTGAAAAAATCGGATGTGATTATTGGAGCCATGTCAGTTTCTGGTTCTAAGTTGGTTGCAGACTATTGTAAGCAGAATAAAATCATAAACGTTCAGCCCTTTTCTCCTTCTAAAAGTTTAACGGCCGATAATCCTTATCACCTTAAACTTTCGCCCACCATTGATGCGCATGTTGATGCTCTGTTCAATTCTATTATTGATTCGTTTGCCGGTGGCAACATTATTATTTACACTCCTGATGCAGAAAAAAGCTGGAGTGTAGCGCAGCGATTTGATTCGCTGTTTCGTGCTTTCAATAAAACTGCTTCACAAAAATTTACCGTTGCTTTGCTCAACACAAAAACCATGTTGGTGAATGGAAAGAAAACATCTGCGGTAGAACAACTAAAAACCGACAAGCCGAATATTTTGATCATCACTTCTTTCGAAGAATCTTTCGTGAATGGAAACTTGCGCGTGCTACATGACGATTTGAAAACAAAGAGAATTATTGTTTACGGCATGCCAACGTGGTTAAATGGCGATATTCTTCGATTAGATTACGTTAACGATTTCTCTACTCGAATTTCCGATGCATTCTATCTTGATTCTGCCCGTAACGAAACCTTGAGTTTCAAAAATAACTTCAAAACAAATTTCAGTCAGGAGCCCTCGAAGTTTTCCTTTCTTGGCTTTGATGTGCTCAACTTCATTCTTGAAAACTTAAACTATTATGGAAAAGATTTCATCAACAATGTAGCCACTCAACACTTCAACGGCACCGGTTATAAATTCGACATTAGCAAAAATTCGAAAGACGGCAAGCTGGTGAACTACTATGAAAATCGAAATGTTTCCGTGTTTATGGTAGAGAACTATCTGTTGAAGAAAGTGAAGTAGGTAGCCAGTAGCTCCCGTTAAGGAAAGCGGGATGAAACAAGTAAGCAGCGGCAGTTGCAGTCAATACAAAATCCCTAAAATCACAATTAGTCGTTCGTGTGGAAGAAAGCATCTTCAATATGCTTAATCTTTATTTCGCCTTTGTGATTGATGGTGATGGAAATAATATCGAACCGCACTTCGGTTTCTAAGTGGTGCTCATAAAGAAATTCTTCAGCCGCTTCTTTGATTAAACGAATCTGTTTATCGCTCACAAACTCTTCAGGAAAACCAAATTGATTACTGCTTCTGGTTTTAACTTCCGAAAAAATTATGATGCCGTTTTCTTTTGAAATAATATCTATCTCAGCGCGGCTATACCGATAATTTCTTGTCAGAATTTCGTGTCCTTTGTTTTGAAGAAATTCAACCGCAGCATCTTCGCCTTTTTTACCAAGTTCGTTATGAGAAGCCATGAGTGATTTAAAAATTAAGATTGAAGATTTAATATTGAATACAACTGTTCTGCTTACTGTATTTTGTATTGGCTGCTTACTTGTTTCATCCCGTCTGTTTCAGCGGGAGCTGCTGCCTAGTACTGCTAAAAATACTGCTGTTTATCTTTATAACACCATGTTCATTTTCGCCACCGTCCTCTTTACCGCCTTCACTCCTCTTCTGCGCGCATCGCGCGAAACAGCTTTGGCTTCATCGCTGGTGGCAGTGGCGGTAATTGTTTTCAATTGTAGTTTATCATCAGGCACCGCAACTCGTTTTACTTTGCTCCATTTAAATTTATGCCCTGTAAGTTTCTCAACCAACTCAAGATTAACCTGAAATACTTTTTTGTATGGGAAATCCAGAAATGCTTCTTCATCATCGGGTGCAGTAACATCACGAATCAGTTTTTTCTTTTTGTCTTTCACCAAATTCATTTCGCGTAAACGTTTTTCGTGGCTCATGACAAAAGCAGTTGTGTAAATGCCATCCTTCTTTTTAAACACCACAACTTTCCAAAACATAAGCGGCACCTGAAACGTTTCATTTTTTACATAGAGCGGGTCGTTAATATCCAACACGGGACCGGTGAAAACACAAATTTTTTGATTGCGCTTTTTTGCTTTTGCTTCATCTAAAATGTAGCTCTCCAAACTGCTCCACAATCCTCTGTTTAGCTTTGGTGCTTGCGGTACGCTATTTGGAAAATGAAAAGTTTCAGAGGCAAATGTCCGTGCCTCATCACTCCAGCACATTTCATTATTCGAAGTCATGTGCCCAATGTCAAATTCTGTTTCCCCACCTTTAATGAGGTCGTAAAATTTATCGTCTAGCTGAATTGAAGATTCTATTCGTGGGTCGGTTTGGAAATTTCCTTTTCGTTCTAACTGCACTTTCAAATTTCCATCAATGTTGGCAGCAGAAACAAAAGGAAGTTTACGAGGCTTGCTATATAACACACTAAATCGTGAGTACTTCAGTATTCCTTTTATATCGCCCGAAACTTTTGGTAAATTTTTTTGCTGCTTTTGATTGAGTACATCCAACGTAATGGCTGTAATACCGTCTATAAATTTAGGATCGTAACCTTTACAGCTTTTTAAGTGCTCAATGGAAAAAACATCGGTTTCAATGGTAGTGTTTGGCATAGCATATTTTAAAGCATGAATTTAATTGGATGCATAAAAAAATCAAATTAAGCGTGGTATGATTTTACCTGAAATACCAATGCTAATTCCATTCATAGTTTTGTACATTTGACCTTCTATTTTGTAACACACACATTCACGGCATGAACATTCGAATTTTATTATTAGCAACAGCTATGCTGCTTGGCACTATAGGAACATTTGCTCAAGCTCCGGCAAATGATGACCCTTGTGCAGCTATTCCATTACCTGTTAGCGCTACTTGTACCTACGCTACTTATACCAATGCCAATGCCACAGCTACAGCAGGTGTTCCTGCACCGGGTTGTGCCAGTTATTCAGGAGGTGATGTATGGTTCACGTTCACCGTGCCGGCTTCGGGCGCAGTAACTATTGATGCTATACAAGGAGTAATTACAGATGGTGGTATGGCTGTTTATTCTGCAACTGCCTGCAATGGAACTTTTAGTTTGATTAGTTGTAATGATGATAATAGCCCGAATGGTTTGATGCCATTAATAAACATTGCAGGGCAAACACCGGGGGCTACACTTTACATTCGTTTTTGGGAATACGGAAATAACGGAAACGGAACTTTTGGAATTTGCCTTACGGCTTTTACTCCCCCAACTCCTCCTGCAAACGATAATCCTTGTGCAGCTATACCGGTTACGGTGACTAATTCTTGCGCATACACTCAATATACCAATGCCAATGCTACAGCAACCGCAGGTGTACCGGCACCAGGCTGTGCCAGTTATTCAGGAGGCGATGTGTGGTTTAGTTTTGTTGTTCCGGCATCAGGCAATGTTACACTTGATGGTAACACTGGAGTAATTACCGATGGTGGAATGGCGGTATACTCTGCTACCGCTTGTAATGGAACTTTTACGCTTATACAATGTGATGATGATAATAGTGCTAATGGATTAATGCCTAGTTTAAATTTGACAGGATTGGCCCCGGGAGCTACAATGTATGTACGTTTTTGGGAATACGGCAACGATAATAACGGAACCTTTTCATTATGCATTTTCGATAGCTCCCTACCTCCTCCACCTCCAAACAACGCATGCCTCTCTCCTATTCCCGATATATGTTTCGCTGCATGTAACTTAGGAGCGCTACCCACTCCCGCTCCATGTACCGCAGGAGCTACTATTTCCACCGGAGCACTAACTTCATTTGGAATGAGTAATGTAGGAGCCATTGCCGAAAATCCCTATAACGCGGTAGTTGGATGCGCTATCCCCGCTACCGATGTTTGGTATCGCTTTCAAGCTACAGGAACGCAGTTGGCAATGTCTATTACCAGTTTGGCTAATGCGCTTAACAATCCAAACATAAGTTTATACAATGGAAATAATTGCAACGCTTTACTTCCATTAGGTTGTTTTACCGGTGCAGGTGGTAGTTTAGCTGCTACTTTTTCGCCCACTACACCCGGAGATTTTTATTACCTGCAAATTTCGGGAGGTAATGCTGCCGATGTAGGTGATTTTATTTTGAACATTCGCAATAATCTTGATTGTGCTACTTGTTTGCTTGCACAAGATTTGCAAGTAACTCCACCACCGGTAAACGGAACTTATGCTGCGGGCCAAACCGTAAATTTTTGCTTCACGGTTTCAAATTACAATCAAACATCAGTTAACTGGTTACATGGTATTGATTTAAATTTTGGCGCAGGTTGGAATGTGGCAACCCTTGCACCAACTTCAATTCCCGCAGCCTGCGCAACTACGCCCCCGGGAGGATTTTGGGGATTTTATAATAGCGTAACCAGTTCGCACACTCCTTTTGGTACTTATGGTCCGGGATTTTTCTTTGAAACAAGTTCAGGTAATCCATCTGTACCTGCTGTAATAGACGGAAATCCGGGGAATAATTTTGGTGACCAAGGCGTAGGCTTAACCTGTCCAAGAACTTTTTGCTGGCAAATAACTACTCAACCTCCAGGTGCTTGCACACCGGGAGCTAGTTTACAAGTTGGCATTAATACACTCGGAGATTCTGAATCGGGTATTTGGAGTAGCAATGGCTGCGGTACCGACCCTGTTGTAAATTTTTTAGCAGCACTTGCTTGTTGCGCGCAACCAATCATTACTACCACTAATGCTTCGTGTGGTTTAAATGATGGAGAAATAGCAGCCACCGGTCAAGGCTCGGCTCCGTGGGATTATGTTTGGGCAAATTCAGTAGGAACCGTTATTGCTACACATAACAATGTGAATGGGACAGATTCAATTGGAAGTTTAGCAGCAGGAAATTATTCATTGACGGTTACTGATAATCTCGGTTGCTCGGTTGCTGTTTCAATTACTGTAAACGGAGTAGCTACAGCCACTGCGGTAGCCGCTAATTCAGGACCATTTTGTGCGGGGCAAACTATTGCGCTAACTTCTTCGAATGGTGGAACAGGTTATAGTTGGAATGGCCCCGGTGGTTATACATCAACCGCACAAAACCCTACGCTTGCCGGTGCTACCGGAGTTATGGCAGGAAATTATTCTGTAACCGTTACTTACGGTCCGGGTTGTACAGCAACAGATGTAACTAATGTGGTAGTAAATGCAGTGCCTGTGCCTGCCATTGCGCCTGTTACAGTTTCTATTTGCAATGGCGCAAGTGCAACGCTTACTGCTAGTGGAGGAAATACTTATGCCTGGAGTAATTTGGCTAATACAGCGGCTGTAACGGTTTCGCCTGTTCTTACAACAAGCTATTCGGTTACAGTAACCGATGCTAATTTTTGTACCGCAAGTATGTCGCGAACAGTTACAGTTAATTCACTTCCAACGGCAATTATTAATCCTGCTGTAGTAGCTATTTGTAATGGAGCTAGTGCCACCCTCACCGCAAGTGGAGGCACTTCTTATTTGTGGAGCAATGCGGGTAACACTGCAGCAATTTCTGTTTCGCCAATTATTACAACTTCTTATACGGTTACTGTTACAGATGCTAATACTTGCACTGCAACAGCCACACGAACAGTAACGGTAAATCCACTTCCAATACCAGTAATAAATCCTGCTGTTGTTGCTATTTGCAATGGTGCAAGTGCAACGCTTACAGCGAGTGGAGGAACTAGTTATTTGTGGAGCAATGCGGGTAACACTGCGGCAATTACTGTTTCTCCTGCAATTACAACTTCATACACCGTAACTGTTACAGATGTAAATACATGTACTGCCACGGCCACAAGAACAGTAACGGTAAATACACTTCCAACAGCAATTATAAATCCTGCTGTAGTTGCAATTTGCAATGGAGCAAGCACAACATTAACAGCAAGCGGAGGCACTTCTTATTTATGGAGTAACGCGGCAAACACAGCAGCAATTACTGTTTCGCCAATTATTACCACCACGTATGATGTAACAGTGACAGATGCAAATGCATGCACAGGAAACACGAGCAGAACAGTTACCGTAAATACCCTTCCAACAGCAATAATAAATCCTGCAGTTGTTGCCATTTGCAATGGTGCTAGTGCAACATTAACTGCAAGTGGTGGAACAAGTTATTTGTGGAGTAATGCGGCTAACACAGCAGCAATTTCGGTTTCGCCAGTTACTACAAGTTCATATACTGTAACAGTAACCGATGCTAATACATGTACCGCTACAGCTACAAGAACAGTAACAGTAAATTCACTTCCAACAGCCATAATAAACCCTGCGGTTGTAGCCATTTGCAATGGAGCAAGTGCTACACTCACTGCAAGTGGAGGCACAAATTATTTATGGAGCAATGCGGGTAACACTGCTGCAATTACTGTTTCACCTGTTATTACAACTTCTTATACTGTTACCGTAACAGATGCAAATACTTGCACAGCCACAGCTATCAGAACGGTAACTGTAAATACACTTCCAACAGCAGTTATTAATCCTGCAGTAGTGGCCATTTGTAATGGAGCAAGTACAACACTTACAGCAAGCGGAGGAACTTCTTACTTGTGGAGCGATGCTTCGATTACTGCGACAATTACCGTTTCGCCAATCGCAACTACTACCTATGATGTTACAGTGACTGATGCCAATGCTTGCATAGGTACAACCAGCAGAACAGTTACTGTAAATCCACTTCCAATTCCAATTATTAATCCAGCGGCCATTGCCATTTGCAACGGTGCAAGCGTAACTATAACTGCTGGTGGCGGAACAAATTATTTGTGGAGTAATGCTGCAATTACTGCAGCCATTTCTGTTTCTCCAATCACTACCACCACTTATGATGTTACGGTGACCGATGCAAATTTATGTACGGCAACTACCAGTAGCACTGTAACGGTAAACCAATTACCAACTGCGATAATTAACCCTTCAACATCCACTATTTGCAATGGAACAAGTGCTACTTTAACTGCAAGCGGAGGAACTACTTATTTATGGAGCGATGCTTCTTTAACGGCAGCTATCACTGTTTCGCCAATAGGAACTTTCAGTTATAGTGTTACGGTAACCGATGTAAATAACTGTACCGCTACAGCAAGCAGAACAGTAACTGTTATACCTACTATGATACTTGTTACCGCTGTGACCGATGTTGCTTGCAATGGAGGGAACACTGGGGCCATAGATTTAACTGCGAACAGCGGACAATCGCCATATACTTTTTTATGGAACGATGCGGTACTTACCGAAGACAGAAACAATATTCCTGCTGCTAATTATTTGGTTACGGTAACTGATAACGCAGGATGCACTGCTACAACAGCAGCTATTATTTCAGAACCTACAGTTTTAATTTTTACAGAAACACATACAAATGTTTTGTGCAATGGCGGAAGCAGTGGTTCTATTGATGTAACAGCAAACGGAGGAACTTCGCCTTATACTTATTTATGGAGCGATGCTGTAGTTTCTGAAGACAGAAATAATATTCCCACGGGAAATTATTCGGTTACTATTTCAGATAATCAATTGTGTACTGCAGCAATCGCTGTAAATATTTCTGAACCAACCGCACTTGCAATTTCTGAAACACATGTGGATGTGCCATGCGGATTGGTGAATGCAGGAAGCATTGACATAACTGTGAGTGGAGCTACTTTGCCTTACACTTATTTATGGAACGATGGCGTAATTACTCAGGACAGAACAAATATTCCGGTAGGAAATTATTCGATAACCGCAACCGACAACAATGCTTGCTCTATTTCTCTTTCTGCTACAGTTTCAAGTTTGGCGGGCTTAGTAATTTCTGAAACACATGCTGATGCAACATGCAATGCGGGCAATAGCGGAACTATTGATGTTACACTCGTGGGCAATGCACCACCGTTTACCTATCTATGGAACGATGGTATTGCAACGCAGGATAGAACAAATCTTTTAGCCGGTGTTTATTCGGTTACTGCAACAGATGTGAACACGTGTATCATTACTTTATCGGTCACCATCAACCAGCCTTCGGCATTAGTGGTAACCGAAACCCATACCAATGCTTTATGCAATGGCGGAAGCAGTGGCACCATAGATGTTACAGCTACGGCTGCTACACCGCCTTATACTTATTTATGGAACGATGGTATAACAACCGAAGACAGAAATAATATTGCAGCAGGAAATTATTCGGTAACGGTACGCGATTTGAATTTGTGTTCGGCTTCTATTACTCTAAATATTTCGGAGCCAACTGCACTTGTAGTTACTGAAACACATTTAGCTGCTTTGTGCTTTGGTGCTGCCAGTGGTTCAATCGATATTACTGCTTCGGCTGCTACCCCACCTTATACTTATTTGTGGAACGATGCCGCAGTTACAGAAGACAGAAACAATATTGCCGCAGGAAACTATTCCGTGGTGGTGAATGATTTGAATTCTTGCACAGCTTCTATTTCAATTTTCGTTTCGCAACCTACTCTAGTTACTGTGAATGAAACGCACACCAATGCTCTTTGCAACGGAGCTAGTGATGGTTCAATTAATATTACAAGCAACGGTGGAACACCTGGCTATTTTTATTTATGGAACGATGCAATTACCACCGAAGACCGCACAAATATTGCAGCGGGAAATTATTCGGTAGTAGTGAATGATTTGAATAGTTGCACGGCTACATTATCGGTTGTTATCTCAGAACCAGCTGTGCTTACCGCTGTGGAAATGCATTCGAATGCAAGTTGCTTGGGATATACTGATGGTGTAATTCTTATTACCGTTACGGGCGGAACATCACCGTATAGTTATTTGTGGGATGACGGAAACGCTAACCTCAACCGAAATAATTTGGGTGCTGGTGCATACTCTATAACAGTAACCGATAATAATTCGTGCACTGTTTCTACAGTAGCATTGGTTACAGAACCAGCCGGCATGGCATTGAGTTCTTCGTTCAGTAATCCAACTTGTGAAACCAATAATTTTGATGGAAACATTTTATTAAATGTAACGGGTGGCTCGCTGCCATATCACTTCGATTGGTCGAATGGCTCGGTGCAAAGTAATTTGCTGAATGTGGCTCCTGGAAATTATTCTGTTACCGTTAGCGATGCAAATAATTGCACCGTTGGCTCAACATTTTCGTTGGCATACCTCTATGATTTTAGTGTGCAAGCCACTCCAATGACAACCATTAATATTGGGGAAAGCACCACGCTTGGGTTTACACTTACGGGTAACGCTGGAAATTATACGAGCATTTGGTCGCCTGCATCTACGCTGAGCTGCATTGATTGTGTGTATCCGGTTTCGGCACCTAATGTAACTACGCTTTATCAAATTGAAATTAGAAATGATGTAGGCTGTATCGCTATTGACACCGTAACCGTTTTAGTAATTCCTGATTATTCCATTTTTGTACCTAACGCGTTTACACCAAACAACGATGGCAACAACGATGTGTTCCGCTTGTTTGGAAACATTAAAACCATCGCTTATCTCGATATTCAAATTTTCAATCGCATTGGTGAAAAAGTTTTTGAGTCGCAAGACCATAATTTTGGTTGGGATGGAACTTACAAAGGTGTGCTGCAAAATCCTTCGGTATTTATCTGGCAAATGAAACTCACATTCCTTGACGGACATCGCGAAGAATTACGTAAAGGCTCAGTTACGTTGATGCGGTAAAAAGTTTTTAGAATGGTGCATAAACGAATAGTGCGTACGATTCAGTTTACCAAATCAATGCAGTTACTTTTACCCTCAATACATTTTCACTTATGAAAAAAGAGTTGCTCTTCATTTTACTTTCTTTTTTTGTTCACGAAACTTTTTCGCAATCGCTGGCTGCTGATCGTTGTACAGCTTTTGAAAAAGGAATGAATATTTCTAATTGGCTCGAAGCCGGATGGCAACCAAACTGGCCAACTGCTAACGGCTATTCAAAAGCCGATTTGCAAAAAATGAAAGATGCAGGCATAAAATCATTGCGACTTCCTATTTGCTTTGCGCGCGTTTCAGATTCAATTGCTCCTTATTATGTAGATACCAATCATGTGCTCTTCGCACGAATTGATTCTGTTATACAATGGGCCGATGAATTGCAAATGAATGTGATTATTGACAACCATCACGAATGGTCTTTCACCAACGAGCGTTGGCGCGTAAATCGTGAACGCTTCGCACATTTGTGGTCGGTGATTAGTAATAGGTATAAGTACCTCGACCCTAATCGTTACACCTTCGAATTGTTGAATGAACCACCTTTATTTTTCGCGCTTGATTCGCTCAATATTGTTTTGAACGATGCCGTTGATTCTATTCGGCAACATACCACAACGCACAGCATCATCGTTTCACCAAACGCATCAAGTCTAGGTATTGCTTTCAACACTAATTATGTTCCACTGCCCGACACTAATTTAATTTACACCTGGCATTGCTACGACCCTGTTGATTTTACGCATCAAGGTTTTACCTGGACAAATCCGGTTTTCCCTACGGGCACTCCTTTCCCAATTATTCCTACCAGTTTTTATGAATCAATTTTATACGAAGGCATTACACGCCTAAATCATTGGCGCGATACATTTAACAGGCCTGTGTTTTTGGGAGAATTTGGTGTGGGTGAATTTGCCGATGAGGCGAGCCGCTGCAATTGGTTGGAATATATGGGGCACCAATTAGATTCTACCAACACCTCGTGGTTTTATTGGGATTGGCGTTGGGATTTTAGTTTGTTCAATTCGCATGTAGTTTCTGCCGATAGTGTAATTCCTTGCTTTGCTCATGCGCTGCATTTGTATGGCGATACTGTTTTTAGTTCGGTGAAAACAGAAAAAAATTTGGCTCCGTTTAACGCAACCATTTATCCAACTATTATTTGTAGTGGAAACAGTTTTCACATTTCAGTTGAAGGAGTTGCGAATTTTAATTGCAAAATATTTGATAGCGCGGGGCGGTTGGTTCAAGAACATAATTTTATTGAATGCGAAATCAATGTGCCCTTTTCTTTTGAAGCAGGAATTTATTTTGTGCAATTGCTTACAGAGAATAAAAAAGTGGTGAAAAAATTATTGGTGGATTGAAAAATGTATCCTTTTATTAATTAAGCACATCTGGGGTTATAATCCCACTGCATCACTAGAAAATTTTCGGGTTGTAGACCTGCAATAAGTGCCGCAGCCAACCATTTATTTTTTGCTTCGCTGTATAAATCTTTGTTGTTGCGTTTTGCTTCGGCAAATAAAATCCAATCACCTTTCCAAGCTACTACGTTCCAACAACCTTCGTAGGAATTTTTATTGGACTTAGCTATACTTTTCAGCCTTTGCGAAATAGTTGCCTCTCGTATAGGTTCGTGGTTTTGGTTTTCAAGTTTCTCATCTTTCCATTCTGCAAGTAAAAGTGGTGCGCTGTTTTTTCTGTTGTAGTGTAGTATCCATCGCGCGTTCCAACCATCATTCAAAAATTTTTGAATCATGGCTACTTCAACAAAAAAAGGTTGATTATCTACCGAAACAATTGCTTTGCCACCAAAACTTTCTTTCAAACGCGCGCCCTTCCAATGTTGAAACTGAACCACGCATTTAGGTATTTCAATTTTGCTTTCAGGCAATTGAAATACTTCGGCATACGCAGGATTTAAAAACGTTGGGTACATATTTTATAAAGATGCGAAGTAAAAAAGATACCAGTATCAACTCTGTTTTATCAGCGTCAAGAATAATTTGTGTGAGAGTATTATTTTGGGCGCATGAAAGCTGCTACTGTAAATGAATTGAAAAAGGAACTGAGCCATCTTTCTGCAAAAGACTTGGTGGAATTATGCAATCGTTTAGCTCGATTCAAAAAAGAGAATAAAGAACTACTCACCTATTTACTTTTTGAAGCGCACGATGAAGCCGCCTACATAAAAGGCGTTAAGAGCGAAATTGATTTTGGCTTCAGTGAAATACCAAAAGGAAATAGTTTGTACTTGATAAAGAAAACTGTTCGCAAAATTTTGCGCAGCACCAATAAATATATTCGTTACACTGGTTCTAAAACTGCTGAAGCAGAGTTGTTGATTCATTTTGTTCTCATCCTAAAGCAATCAGGAATTCCTATTGATAAAAGCACCGCTCTTACCAATTTGTATCAAGCGCAATTGAAAAAAATAAATAAAACTATTCTCACCTTTCATGAAGATTTGCAACACGATTATCGTACTGCCTTATCCAACTAACTACACGGCCACGCTATGTTCACGCAGCGCATCGTTTAACGAAGTCTTTTTATCAGTTGATTCTTTTCTTGTGCCTATGATTAGCGCACAAGGCACTTGGTACTTTCCAGCAGGAAATTCCTTGGTGTAACTTCCGGGAATAACTACTGAACGCGCAGGAACAACTCCTTTATATTCGATTGGTTCTTTCTGTGTAACATCAATAATTTTTGTACTCATGGTTAACACCACGTTTGCACCTAACACCGCTTCCTTTTCAACCCGCACACCTTCTACAACTATACAGCGGGAACCGATAAAACAGTTGTCCTCTATAATAACAGGTGCTGCTTGTATTGGTTCCAACACACCACCAATTCCAACGCCACCACTCAAGTGAACATTCTTTCCAATTTGGGCACATGAGCCAACTGTAGCCCAAGTATCTACCATTGTGCCTTCATCTACATAGGCACCAATGTTTACATAGCTGGGCATCATGATAACTCCTTTAGCTACATAACTTCCATAACGTGCAATGGCGTGAGGCACTACGCGTACACCAAGTTCCTTATAATTTTTCTTCAACGGAATTTTATCGTGAAACTCAAACGGACCAACTTCAATTGTTTCCATTTGCATAATCGGGAAATAGAGAATGACGGCTTTCTTCAGCCATTCGTTCACGGTCCAGCCCGCAAGATTGTGCTCTGCCATTCTTATTTTGCCTTTGTCGAGCAGTTCTATTGCTTCCTTTATGGCATCCTGTGTTTTGTCGTATTGCAAAAGTTTACGGTCGTCCCAAGCCTGCTCTATTTGTTCTCTTAACTGCGCTATATTTTCCATTTGAATATTTTTTGAAACACGCAAGAATAAACTGTTTGTAATTGCAACCGAAATTTTTGTGGCTACATTTGATTAAAATCTACATTTGAGCAATACATAAACTCTTGTTATGAAGCCATCAAAAATTTTACTCGCAGCATTATCTGTTTTCTTTTGCATTTCGTTACAAGCGCAAATCTTCATAAACACCGGCAACCCCAACATTGATAAGTACAAGAACGAAAACCCGAATGCAGTAATTTGGGAAGGAGGGAAAACAGTTCCTGTGCCGGCAAGTACGCCTGCTGAACAAAAAGAGCAACCTAAAAAAACTGTGAAGCAGGAACCCGAAAAGGAAACATCGGTTGTAAAAAAAGAACAAACCAAAGTTGTTGAACCTGTGAAAAACGTTGAGCCCGTTGCTACAACAAAACCTGTGAACACGAATGGTGCCCCTGATTTTCCTGCCGATGGTGTTCCCGGAAAATGTTACGCTCATTGTTTAGTACCCGACCAATATGAAATTAAAGAGGAGCAGGTGGTGGATAAACCGGCTTCGGTTAAGATTGAAAAAATACCTGCTAAGTATGAAACAGTTTACGATACCGTTATTGTAAAAGCTGCTTCTAAAAAATCGGTTACTACACCGGCACAATACGAAATAGTTACAGAAAATAAATTAGTAACAGAAGCCACAAAAATGTGGGTTAGAGGAAAAGCAGATAAAAATTGCTTATCCGCAAATCCGAAAGATTGTGAAGTGTGGTGTTTAAAAGAAGTTCCTGCAGTTTATGAAAAAGTGACAAAAAAAGTAGAGAAAAATCGAGCAATTACCAATGAAATAGATGTGCCTGCTATAACAAAAGTAGTGCCTCGAAAAAAATTAGTTGAAGCTGCTCGCGAAAACAAAATTGATGTTCCTGCTACTTACAAAACCATTATGAAAAAAGTATTGGTTAAAAAAGGTGGCTATCAGGAATGGAAAGAGGTTTTGTGTGAACCATTAGTTACCGACAATAAAGTTTCAGAAATTCAAACCGCCTTGAAACGCGAAGGGTACGACCCGGGTGTTATTGACAACCAAATGGGTGGAAAAACAAAAGAGGCACTTATCAAATTTCAACAGGACAAAGGATTGCCGGTAGGCAATTTGAATCTCGAAACTTTGAAAGCACTGGGAGTGAAAGAATAATTTCTGTACCTCAATCTCCCAATTTTAAATCCCTAATGGCTAACAGTAAAAAGCAAATTAGTCCTCTTCTCGCTGTTTTTATTACTGTGTTTATTGATATGCTTGGCATTGGAATCATCATTCCAATCACTCCTAATTTATTTCTGAATCCTGCACAAAGCATTCTGCCGCCCGAAATGGCAGAACATGCCAGAAATATAATGTATGGTTTCTTCGCTGCTACGTTTCCGTTCTTTCAATTTTTTGGTGCGCCCATATTGGGAACTTTAGCAGACCGGTTTGGCAGAAAAAAAATTCTTCAGATTTCGCTCATCGGAACTTTTATAGGCTATGCGCTTTTTGCTTATGCCATTCACACTAAATTGTTGTGGTTGCTTTTTGTGTCGCGCGCAATCCCAGGTTTTATGGGTGGAAATATTTCTATAGCCTTAGCAGCTTTAGCCGATGTAAGCAAACCCGAAGAGAAAGCGAAAAATTTCGGTATTGTAGGCATGGCTTTTGGTTTAGGATTTATTCTTGGCCCTACCCTAGGAGGAATTCTCTCAAGCCCAACAATTGTTTCGTGGTTCAATCCTTCCACTCCGTTGGTGTTCACCGCTTTTCTCACGGTAGTGAATATGATTTACGTTTACAAACAGTTTCCTGAAACTTTTATTCCTATTGAAACAAAAGAGCTTACCATTTTTGCAGGCATTCATAATTTACGAAGGGCAATTCGTATGGAAAACATGCGCGTGATATTGCTCACTATTTTTTTTCAGGCATTCGGTTGGAGTTTTTTTATGCAGTTCAATCAGGTTTATCTCATTCATAAATTTCATTTCACGAATGCTCAAATAGGAATGCTGTTTGGCTACATAGGCATTTGGATAGCCATCACACAAGGAGGAATTACACGACAAGTGGCTAAGCGTTTAGCACCTTCAAAGGTGTTGCGTTTTTCTTTATTCGGATTAGCTCTAGCTATTTTAATTGTGCTCCTGCCTGACCAGCCTTATCTTCTTTATTTCTGCAATCCTTTCATCGCTATTTTTCAGGGGCTCACACAGCCTAACCAAACAAGTATTGTTTCCTCTTTGGCTGCAAAAGAAAGTCAAGGCGAAATGCTGGGCATTCAACAATCACTTCAATCTTTTGCTTTTACTATTCCGCCCATCATTGCAGGGTTTCTTCTAAATTTCGATGCCCGCTTACCCATGGTAGTAGCTGCGTTAATGACCTTACTAGCAGGTTTAGTTTTTTCTTTGCCTTCAAACCTGAAGAAACTCCTCTCCTAACTGCCGTTACGGAAGAACAATCTCTAGTTTCGTGAACTTTATCTTCGTTTATTTTGTTTAGAACCTGTCTAAACTGTGTAAAATCCGATTAGATTTGCACCCACAATTTTTATGGCAGAGAACGACAAAATTATAGATGAAGTAGTAGCTAACGACTACAAATATGGGTTCACCACCAACATTGAGCAAGAGTTTGCGGCCGTAGGTTTGAGTGAAGACACCGTGCGTTTTATTTCTGCAAAAAAGAACGAACCCGAATGGATGCTCGAATGGCGTTTAAAAGCCTACAAGGCCTGGCTGAAGATGGAACAACCTAAATGGCAGAACGTTCACTTTCCTAACATTGACTTCCAAAGCATTATTTATTACGCAGCACAGAAGAAAAAGAAAGTCATCAACTCTTTAGATGATGTGGACCCCGAAATTCGTGCGACTTATGATAAGCTTGGCATTCCAATTCAAGAGCAGAAATTGCTGGCAGGTGTTGCCGTTGATTATGTAATGGATAGCGAAAGTGTGATTACCACTTTTCGTGAATCATTGAAAGAGAAAGGAATTATTTTTTGCTCTATTTCAGAAGCCATTCGTGAACAACCGGAATTAGTAAAACAATATCTAGGCAGTGTAGTTCCACAACGCGATAACTATTATGCAGCTTTGAATAGCGCAGTTTTTAGCGATGGAAGTTTTGTTTTTATTCCGAAAGGCGTTCGTTGCCCGATGGAGCTTTCTACTTATTTCAGAATTAACGCTGAAAACACAGGTCAGTTTGAGCGCACTTTAATTATTGCAGAAGAAGGAAGTTATGTTTCGTATCTGGAAGGTTGCACAGCTCCTATGCGCGATGAAAATCAATTGCATGCTGCGGTGGTTGAATTAGTAACGCTTGATAATGCAGAGATAAAATATTCTACCGTTCAGAATTGGTATCCAGGTGACAAAGAAGGCAAAGGAGGCATCTACAATTTCGTGACGAAGCGAGGAATGTGCAAAGGGAAAAATTCAAAAATTTCCTGGACTCAAGTAGAAACCGGAAGTGCCATTACATGGAAATATCCTTCTTGTATTTTGAAAGGCGATAACTCAATCGGTGAATTTTATTCTGTTGCCGTTACTAATAATTATCAGCAAGCCGATACCGGTACTAAGATGATTCACATTGGAAAGAACACCAAGAGTCGTATTGTAAGTAAAGGAATCAGTGCGGGTAAATCACAAAACTCTTATCGCGGACAAGTGCAGGTACATAAAACTGCCGATAACGCTTACAACTCATCGCAGTGCGATAGTTTATTGATTGGCGATAAATGCGGAGCGCATACTTTCCCATATCTGGAAATAAAAAACATGACCGGCAAGGTAGAGCATGAAGCAACTACTTCAAAAATTGGTGAGGACTTGTTGTTCTATTGCAATCAGCGTGGGTTAACCAACGAAGAAGCAGTAAGCATGATTATTAACGGTTATTGCAAAGAAGTTTTCAAACAATTGCCCATGGAGTTTATGGTAGAAGCGCAGAAATTGTTGAGTATAAGTTTGGAAGGAAGCGTGGGATAATTAGAAAATTCGAGAATTCGGAAATTTGAAAATTAAATACAACAGAAGTGATTTTCAAATTATTCAGAACCTTCGGAACCGTAAAAACAGTTTACACTAAAATTTTAAAACCAATTTACGAAGAGTTAAGAAAAGATGCTTACGCATCAGAAAATACAGAACCAATAAAAAGAAAAAAGAGGACGAATGTTATCAATCAAAAACCTAAACGTAGGAATAGCCGAAAAGCAAATCCTTAGAGATTTCAATCTCGAAATTAAGCCTGGAGAAATCCATGCCATCATGGGACCTAACGGAACCGGCAAATCTACTCTAGCATCAACACTTGCAGGCAAAGAAGATTATGAAGTACTTTCGGGCGAAGTAAGCTTTAACGGAAAAAATTTGTTAGAAATGAGTGCCGATGAGCGCGCTCGTGAAGGTGTGTTTTTGGCGTTTCAATATCCCGTAGAGATTCCCGGAGTGAGCACCACTAACTTTATGAAAGCCGCAGTGAATGCAAAACGCAAACACAACGGCTTAGAGCCAATGGATGCAAAAGATTTTTTGAAATTGATGAAGGAGAAATTGGCGTTAGTAGAAATGAATAAAGAGTTCACCAGCCGCTCTATCAATGAAGGTTTTAGTGGCGGAGAAAAAAAACGAAATGAAATTTTCCAAATGGCAATGCTTGAACCCACTCTTTGTTTACTTGATGAAACTGATTCTGGTTTAGATATTGATGCGCTTCGCATTGTAGCAAACGGAGTGAACCAATTAAAAAATAAGGACAGAAGTTTTTTGATTATTACACATTATCAGCGTTTGCTCAACTACATAGTTCCTGATTATGTGCATGTAATGTATGGAGGAAAAATTGTTAAGAGCGGAGGAAAAGAACTTGCACTGAAGTTAGAAGAACAGGGATACGATTGGATTAAAGAAGAAAACAGCGAGTTAGTTTAAAAATGAGTTTGATTGAAAATATAGAGAAGCAGTTCGCAAACGTGAGTAATGCCAATGTGGTAGAACTGAGGAAGAGTGCGTTTACTGCATTCGAAAAACTAGGTATACCGTCTTCGCGTCACGAAGAATGGAAATATACCAACATTAAAACAAAACTGAACGAGCGGCTTTCGCTCACCCCAGCTGACTCACAAGTAAACGCAGCGGTGAAGAATTACATAGCTAGTTTACCTCCTTATGCATTCCGCATTATTTTCCTGAACGGAGTTTTTCATCCGGAGTTAAGTATTGTTCCCGATACAAAAGGTTTGACTGTTTGTAGTTTGAAAGAAGCTTTCAGTTCGCATACCACTTTAGTGGAGAAACATTTCGGCAAACTGGTTAATTACAACGAAGAACATTTTGCAGCCCTGAATACGGCTTTTGTAAATGATGGTGCTTTTATTCATGTTCAAAGAAACGTAGCTGTTAACGAACCAATTTACATTCAGTATTTCTTCACCGCATCGGATGTAAATGCGTTTACACAAACCAGAAGTTTAGCCATTGTAGAAGAAGGTTCTTCGATTCAAATTGCCGAAGATTTCCGTAATGCCAGCAACATCAATGTTCAATACAATCATGTGTCGGAGGTTTACGTTGGCAAAAATGCATCTATTGATATTGTGAAACTTCAGTTAGAAGTGAGCAACTCTATCGGCATTCACACTTTGGAATCACAAGTTGAGCGCGATGGAAGATTCAGCGCTTCAACAATTACTTTCTCCTCTCCTAACACAGGAACGAGTAATGCGGTGATAAGAAATAATGCAACAGCACGTTTAATCGGAGAGAATGCTCATGCTGATTTAAACGGTTTGTATTTCGGAAAAGAAAACGCGCACATCGACAATCATATTCTGGTAGACCATGTGGCTCCTAATTGCACAAGTAATCAACTATACAAAGGTGTGTTGAACGATGAATCAACCGGAGTGTTCAACGGAAAGATTTTTGTAAGACAAGATGCACAAAAGACAAACGCTTTTCAATCGAGCAAAGCATTGTTGCTTTCGAATGATGCTAGCATAAACAGCAAACCGCAATTAGAAATTTTTGCAGATGATGTAAAGTGCAGCCACGGTGCGGCTGTAGGGCAATTAGATGAGAATGCTCTTTTCTATTTACGAGCTCGTGGAATTACCAAAGAAGAAGCTACTCAAATTCTCACTTATGCTTTTGCACACGAGGTTATTGACCACGTTCACAGCAAACCAATTCGCCAGTTTTTGTGCGACAAGTTGAAAGATGAATTAAAAGTGAATTTCTGATGAATGAATCTATTCGCGCGCAGTTTCCTATTCTGCATCAAACCGTAAATGGCAAGCCGCTAATTTATTTTGACAATGCAGCTACTTCCCAAAAGCCACTCGCTGTTATCAATGCTATTAAAGATTATTACGAGCAATACAACAGTAATATACATCGGGGAGCGCATCATCTGGCGCAATTGGCTACAGAGAAGTATGAGAATGCAAGAAGGACTGTTGCACAACACATCAACGCGAGTGAGCATGAAATAAATTTTGTTCGGGGTACAACCGAAGCTGTGAATTTGGTTGCAACTTCTTACGGAAGAAAATTTATTAAAGCAGGCGATGAAATTATAGTGAGCGAAATGGAACATCATAGCAACATTGTTCCCTGGCAAATGCTGTGTGAAGAAAAAGGCGCAATACTTCGCGTCATTCCAATTACTGATTCAGGTGAAATTATTTTTGAAGATTTTCTGAAACTACTTTCAGAAAAAACAAAGATTGTTTCCATTGCTTATATCTCGAATGCACTTGGTACGATTCATCCGGTAAAAGAAATTATTCACGAAGCACATAAAGTGGATGCCGTAGTCTTTATTGATGGAGCGCAAGCATTGCCTCATAAAAAAGTAGATGTAAAAGATTTGGATTGCGATTTTCTTGGCTTTAGCGGCCATAAAGTTTTTGCCGGAACAGGAATCGGAATTCTTTACGGCAAAGAAGAACTGTTAGAGAAAATGAACCCATACATGGGTGGTGGCGAAATGATAAAGAGCGTTTCGTTTGCGGGAACTACTTACAACGATTTACCTTATAAGTTTGAAGCTGGCACTCCGCATATTGAAGGTGGAATTTCTCTTGGTGCTGCATTGATTTACATGAACGAAATTGGTTTAGATAAAATTTCAGCTTACGAAAATGAACTGTTGGCTTACGGAACGGAAAAGTTTTTAGAAGTAGATGGATTGAGAATTGTAGGAACTGCTAAAACCAAAGCCTCTGTTATTTCTTTCCTTGTGAACAATATTCATCCTTACGATTTAGGAGTTCTACTAAACGAACAAGGAATTGCAATTCGCACAGGCCACCATTGCTGTCAACCTTTAATGGATAGATTGAAAATTGATGGAACCTGCCGTGCATCATTTGCTTTCTATAATACGAAAGAAGAAATTGATGCTACCGTTAATGCACTGAAACGTGCGGTGAAAATACTTTCCTGATTCGTTTAATAAAGCTGCTAAGTTTGAACATGCTTTATTTTATTCTTTTACTCATTTTCTTTTATGCTTCACATAGCTGGCTGGCAAGCAAAGGCGTAAAAGATTTTGTTCAGAAACACAGTGCCTCATTTTTTCGCTTCTACAGATTATTCTTCACACTCATCTCTGTATTGCTTTGGAGTAGTATTACGTGGCTGTTTATTTATAAACACGAACACAACTACATCTTTCCTCCTCAATTAGAACTTAACTATTTGGGTAGTGCGTTCGCTTTAACAGGGTTAATGATTATTGCTTTGAGTATTTTAAAATATGGATTTGCCGATTTTACAGGCCTCAATATTTTTACAAAAACAGAAAGCGTTGACAACACAACACCTATCCTAAATATAAGTGGAATGAATGCTTTTGTGCGCCATCCCATTTACTCAGGAATTATACTTGCACTACTGGGTTTGGTTCTTATTATTCCAACCCAAATGACTTTAGCCGGAGTTTTTATTTCTATTGTGTATTTAGAAGTGGGTATCAGGTTGGAAGAGAAAAAACTCGAAAACGAATTTGGCGATAGCTACCGTAAATATAAATTGAAAGTAAAAAAGGTAATTCCCTTTTTATACTAGTAGGGAACTTCATGTTCTGTCTTCCATTACTATTTTTGAGCCATGCAGAAATCAATCGCAGAAATTGAGAACGAGATTGTTGACGACTTCAATCTGTTCGATGAAAGAGAAGACAAGATTGAATACCTGATTGATCTTGGAAAAAAACTTCCGCTCATAGATTCAAAATATAGGATTGACGATTTTTTAGTGAAAGGTTGCCAAAGCAAAGTTTGGCTTCATGCTTACGAAAAAGATGGGGAAATATTTTTTGAAGCAGATTCAGACTCTGTAATGACAAAAGGAATAATTGCCTTGCTTGTAAAGGTTCTATCAGGACAATCGCCTACCGCAATTATTAACAGTCATCTTGAATTTATAACCAGAATTGAATTGCAATCGTTCCTCACTTCTAAACGTTCAAATGGTTTAAGTTCAATGATTGTAAAAATGAAAGCCTATGCAACCGCATTTGCCTGATAGCTTCCTATTTCAAAAACACAGACAGTATTATATTCGCTTCATGCAATTAAGACTTCTGCTTTTCTGCTTACTATTTTTTGTTTCAGCTTCTATTTTTTCGCAATCGTTTTCTATCACCATTAATCCGGGTGCTTATACTGGTGGATTTGAAATTGATAGTAATGGAAAAGGGACATTCCATCAAGGTGTAAAAACTATTTTGTTAGGTCCGGGTCCGCATTACATTAATACCGGAACAGGAATTATTGCAGACGGTACCCATCATTTTGGTTCCTACATTGATTTTGTGGTTGACGAACAGGGAAGGATTTCAGAAATAATTCCTGCCGCTTCTGCCCAGGTAGATTCGACTAATTCTTCTACTATAAATTTCATTACAGCTAATGTTATCATTGACCCTGCTGCTTTTAAAGGCAAGTATGAGATTTCAGCTTATCAACATAACAAAGAAACAGAGTTAAAGGGAAAACAAACGATTGCGCTGGTTAAAGCCCAACTCTATTATTTTGAAGATGAGGCTTACGCTAATACCATCATTCCGGGTTTTACTTCGGGTTTCTTTTTCAGTATCACGGAAAAAGGATTTTTTGAGGAATTCCTTTCACCTTCTTACTCGTTGCAAAACAATAACACCACGATGGTGTTAAATACCACCGTAAGAAAAATTGACCCTGCTATTTTTCCTGCCCGAAACAACGGCATTGTATTGTGTGGTTACGGTTATGTTCCAATAAAAAAACCTACCGATTTTAGCTTTATCACAGGTCTTACCGCCTACGCAGGTTATCTGGATGATTTCGGCAAATTGCGACCAAACTATTTTGTGCCGTAACAAAAAATATAGCGTTGCAACGTAGTTGTTGATTTCATTCACAACTCCTGTCCTTTTTCTATTTTAGAACCTTCATAAAAAATAACGAATGAAATTGTCAAGCGTTTTAAAAACCATCGTCTGCTTCTTTATTGTTGCTTCAGTTATTTCTTCGTGCAAAAAAGATGCTAAAACAAATTGGGATACCGAACTGCTCATTCCAATTGCCACTACTAATCTTACGCTTCGAAACTTGGTGAAGGATACAGGAATTTTGAAAACAAATCCCGATAACTCTATGAAGTTGGTTTACAATTCGGTGTTATATAATTTCAATCTTGCTGACCAAATCATTCATATACCCGACACCTCTATTGGTCAAAAATTCAACTTGACCGACTTACGATTGCCCAATCAATTTATTATTGTAAGAGCTTCGTTGGGTACGCTAGCTCAAAACGCTCTGCTCACACCAAGCACACAAGCCTTAGGTCAATTTTTGATCACCTTCAACGGCAGCCAATTGCCTATACCTGCAATTAGCGGCTTGGCTATGCCTCCGTTTCATTATGCTGCGGCTAACCTTTTTGACAGTGCCTATTTAAGTTCGGGCGATGTAGAAGTTGTAGCAACTAACCATTTGCCTATTCCTATTGCAACAGCTACCATTACTTTGATTAATACAGATGACCAATCGATAGTGGGTACTTATTCACTACTACAACCTGTGCCTGCCAATGATTTTATCGTGTTTCATATTCCAATTGCAGGTTCGCGCATTACCAATAACCTCGATTTCGTAATTAACAATTTAAGTTCACCCGGCAGTTCCGGAAATTCGGTACTGATTGATACTTCTGATTATATAGAACTGCAAGCCACGGTGCGCACGCTTAAAGCTACCGAAGCATGGGCAAAATTTCCTACTCAAAATGTAGTGGACATTACCGAAGATTTAACTCAGGAAATTGCCGACCGCAAGTTTACTTACGTAGATGCACGATCAGGGTTTCTGCACATTTTTATTACCAGTTCAGTTCAGCAAAAACTTTATTTAGATTATACGCTGGTTGGAGCTTTTGATAATCATGGCATGCCATTACATGAATATACAATTATGCCGGCTGCCCCTGTTGGTGGAAATGTAACTATCGACACCTTGATAGATATTACAGGATTTGCCATAAGTTTAAGCGGAAAAGACGGATCTAAATTCAATTCGTATACACAACGTATAGTAGCGCATATTGATTCAGATGGACTAACTCATCATATTACTACTGCCGATAGTATCAACATTCGCTATGAGATTACTGATGTAGCTCCTAATTACATTAAAGGTTATGCCGGTCGCGATACTTTAGTAGGAAAAGACAGTACCGATTTTTCCTTTCTTGATATTTTCAAAAGCGGTTCGGTAACGTTAGAGGACGTAAACATGAAGTTTACTATTGATAATGGTATAGGCGTAGATGGACAGGTGAAGATAAACGGATTAACAGCCTCCAGCCAAAATAATGGTTCGGTAAATTTAAGCGGCTCAATAGTGGGTCAACCTTTAATTATCAATCGCGCCACCGATTTTCCTCTTACCCCCGCGCACAACGAGTTTGTATTCAACGGTACTAATTCAAACATCAAAGATTTGCTGGGCATTTTGCCTAACAAATTGAAATACGATGTGGAAGTGCGAACTAATGTAAATGGCAATAACGGTCAGTACCGCGATTTTGCTTACCTCGAAAGTGGTTTAAAAATTTCGTTGAATGCCGAAATACCTCTTTCAATTTTGGCCAATCATTTAGTGTTGGTAGATACTTTCGACTTTAATATCTCAGAAACAAACACAAACATCAACGGCATTAGTGATGGCGTTTTGAATTTGATTACGCAGAACAAATACCCAATTGATGCCGATATTTCTATTCTGCTTTATGATGAAAATTGGCAAGTGGTAGATACCCTGGCTTCGAACGCGCACATAGCAGGTGGAGTGCCCGATGCAAATTGCAAGGTACAAGCGCCTACCAAAAGCAAGGTGCCTTTATATGTATCAGAAGATAGAATGGCCAAAGTAAAATTGGCACGTCATGCTGTGGCCAGAGCCGATTTTACCAGCACAACTTCGCAACTTTGCAATGGCTTACCTACTAAAATTTACAGCGATTATACTTTAGGCATTACGTTTACCGCACGATTTAATTACAAGATAAACGCAAAGTTTTAAGCTCACTAAAATTAAATTGAATTAGAAATACGAAGCACG
Organism: Bacteroidota bacterium; assembly: GCA_947479455.1. Taxonomy (GTDB): domain Bacteria; phylum Bacteroidota; class Bacteroidia; order Chitinophagales; family LD1; genus Bog-950. The sequence continues at coordinate 1,779 of CANJZE010000013.1, read as the reverse complement.
AATTATGAATAGACCTCGCCTAAACACCTATCGTTACACAAAAAATAGTGTTGTCTTTTTCTTTTTCACCTGCATCACTTTGATGCTGACCGCTGCCGATTCAACGGTAGTAGAAAAAGTAAAAAAGATAAAGTTTACTACCAACGAAAACAACGCTCGGCTTTACAACTACACTAATTCGGGCATCAACTATTTTTTTAATGAAGATTTAAGAGACAGCGCTACCTGGAGAAGCACCGTATGTTTTGATTACAATGCTAACTCGAAGGAAATGCCTGCCGGTTTAGTTTTCGGGCTTCTGTTTAAACAAAATATTTCGAGAGGCTTAATTGATAGAATAGATGGAAGAATCAACGATCGACTGCGTTTTGAAGACCAGATGAAAACTGGTTACAACATTAGGCATTATGTAAAAAGATTGGACTGTAGTTTCTTTTTCACTTTTAATCATAGGCAGATGCGCGAGTTGAGTGCCGGTAAAGAAGCTTTTGAACTAGCGTTTTATGGCAACGCACGTTTTGAAGGTGATAGTGCCGACCTGAGCAATATTCGTTTTTACAATTACTTGTATAACCAAGTATCGGCAGGGGTAAAAAAGAAATTTAATTACGGCAGTTATCAAATGGATGTGGGCTTAGGGCTTTCATTTTTGCAGGTGTTTAATCAGCAGGAAATACGAACAGGACATTCGAGTATTTACACGGCAGTAGATGGCGAATATTTAGATTTTAATTACGATTTAACTTTCAATACAGCGAAGGATGGAGCAACTAAATTTGGTCAGCTCAATGGTATTGGTGGCTCGGGCGATTTTCATATCGCTTTTATGAATAAGAATAAATGGAAGTTGAGTTTTGATGTAGCCGATATTGGTTATACTTTCTATCGAAAAAATCCGGTAAATTATTCTGCGATGAAAAGCGCACGTTTTGCAGGTTTTGTTTTGCCTGACTTAACTACGTTCAGCAGTCAAACATTTGACACGCTCAAATTAGATAGTGCTGTTCGTTCTTATTTGCCTGTTAAATCAACCAATGAGTATTCGTTGTTTATGCCGTTTAGTGTGAATGTTGTTTTTTCAAAACCTTTATTACACGATAAATTAGTATTGAGTTTTGGTTTGCAGTATCGTTACTTGCCAAAATATTTTGTGTATGGTTTTGTGAAAGCCAATTACTTTATTCAAAAAGATTTGCTGGTAAGTGTGAGCGCGGGTGCCGGTGGTTACAGCAAATTCAATCTTGGTTTTGAACTAGTCAAATGCTGGAAACATTTTGATTTTTCTATTGGCACGCCAAATCTCATTGGTCTGTGCGCCCCAAACCATTACTACGGTGCAGGACTTTATTTGAAGTTAGGAACTTCGTTTTAGAAATTTGAAACAGAAGGCAGCAGAGGAGAGACTGATGCCAACGGAGATTACACGGATGCTGAAGGAAGACGCACGGATATGAACGGAGACGAGCGTGAAGCCAACGGAGGAAAGGCGGATATGGGTAGTGAGGCAGGTGTTAGGAGTTTTCTGTTTGTATTGAATGACAGAACGATGAATGAAGGCGGCTGTTACCGCTAGCTAAGCGCAACGTGTAAGCGGGACAGGTGGGTTAGTGATTGTAGTGGAGCTCCTTTTTTGGGAGTGTTCAATAAACTGTGTCAGGTTTAAAAATATAATTTTGTTGCGTTGAGTGAAACGGACTTGAGCTCTGCTGGGAAGCAACTCAAGAAGGGATAACTCAACCGACTGGAATAGTCCAAGCGCGCTGCTTTTAGTAGCGCGTT
>CANJZE010000012.1 GCA_947479455.1 Bacteroidota bacterium | reverse complement strand
GAGGTTTGGGCACTCGAAGCATACGGTGCTGCAAACATTCTTCAGGAATTGCTTACCGTTAAATCTGATGATATCATCGGTCGTGCAAAAACTTACGAAGCTATCGTTAAGGGAGATAATATTCCTGAAGCAGGAATCCCTGAATCGTTCAACGTGTTAATGCACGAGTTGAGAGGTTTAGCATTGGACTTGAAGTTTGATTGACCCCTCCTAAATCCTCCCCTAAAGGGGAGGACTTAAAATACAAAGCCCTTCGCATTTTTTGCGGAGGGCTTTTTTATTTTTAATTTCATTTTTAAGTTCGAGTTTTCGACAGTTTGTTCGCATCACACAACCGTGGTAGAGCTGTTCCTTAAATCAGGAACACAGCAATTACAACCTAACTGTTGAACAGCAAAATGGTGGGACTAAAAGTGTTTCGAAAGATTAATCGAGGGAGGAAGCTAGACCAATAAAAAATTATAAAAAGAATTTTACCTGGTTGTGCTTGGGTAAAAATTAATGCTCATCTTCATTAAAGAAGAAATCCTCTTTGGTAGGATAGTCAGGCCAAATATCTTCGATGCCTTCATAGCTTTCGCCATCGTCATCTAATTCTTGTAAATTCTCAATAACTTCTACTGGCGCACCGGAACGAATTCCATAATCAATCAACTCATCTTTAGTAGATGGCCAAGGCGCGTCTTCGAGATATGATGCTAATTCTAAAGTCCAAAACATAAGCGTGTGCCTTTTTTACAGCGCGCAAAAGTAAATTTTTCCCTCAAACAACAAACCGAATGACGTTTATTCTTGGGGTTACTTTTTTTAGTCAATTGTTGTTCGTTACTCTTCGATTTTACATTTGTTCTTTAAGTGGACAAATCATACGGCTTTCAACATTTGAAATCGGTAAAACTGTTTTGTGAACTCAAGCAGATTAAGATAAGTTTACGATTCATAAACGCAGAGGTGGCAAATAGCAAACGAACTTCTTACTTCTATTCTATTTTCGGCATTACACTGGTGTTGTTTGTGTTAGGCATGGCCGCAGTAATAGGTATTGAAGCCAAAAAGGTTTCTAAGGATTTCAAAGAAAACTTAACCGTAGAATTAGTGTTAAGTGAGGATGTTAAACGCAGTGAAATAGTTTCACTTCAGCCTAAGTTACAAGGTAAAAGGTATATCAAGAACACGGTGTTTGTTTCGAAAGACGAGGCGGCAAAAATTCTAGAAAAAGATTTGGGAGAAAATTTTTTGGATGTGCTTGGTTACAATCCACTATATGCGTCATTTCATCTTAATTTGTTAGAGAACTATGCCAACAGAGATAGTTTTGAAATGATTAAAAAGGAGTTGGCAAAATTTGAAGAAGTGAAACTTGTAAATATACAAGGCAATTTATTGGAGTCGCTAGACAAAAATGTTCGAAGTGCCACATTGATAGTCTTGATTGTTGCTATAGCATTTCTAGTTTTTTCTGTGTCTTTAATTTTTAATACCATTCGACTAGTTATGTTTTCGAACAGGTTTATTATAAAAACGCAACAGCTTTTTGGTGCAACACGATGGTTCATTATTAAACCAATTTTAGGAAGAAGTTTACTGAATGGTTTTATCAGTGGGCTATCGGCAAGCTTATTGGTTGGCGCACTACTTTACTATTTCGATTACGCGCTTCCTGAACTTGGTTTGCTTAGTGATTTGGTTACATTTGCCGTCCTGTTTGTGGGGCTTATCTTGTTCGGTATTTTGATATCGTTTTTAAGCACGCTTACAGCTGTTCTCCGTTATTTGCGACTCAAAGTAGAGGACCTTTATTAAATTGAAATTATGGCTAAGCAACAACCTCAATCTAAAACGAAACAAGCTACTGTTTCGGCACAAAAAGCAACTAGTCCTTCAGCAACAATGACACCTTTCATTTTCGACAAAACAAATTACATCATCATGATTGCCGGTGTTGTGGTTGTTCTAATTGGTTTCGCATTGATGAGCGGAGGGGCAACAAACGACCGCAATGTTTTTCCGCAGGAAGAAATTTACAGCTTTAGAAGAATTACGCTTGCTCCAATTGTTATAATGATTGGTTTTGGAATTGAAATATTTGCGATACTTAAAAGACCTAAAGAATAATGACCACAGTCGAGGCAGTTATCCTGGCTATTGTAGAGGGCATAACTGAATTTCTCCCTGTTTCTTCAACAGGGCATATGATACTTGCAGAGGCTGCATTGAAAATGCAGAAAAGCGCTTTTACCAATGTATACATCGTAAATATTCAGTTTGGGGCAATTGTTTCCGTGCTGTTTTTATACTGGCGCAGATTTTTCCAATCATTCGATTTCTATTTCAAACTTGCGGTAGCGTTTCTTCCGGCTGCTGTGCTTGGCTTTTTGTTGAATGATTTTATTGATTCACTTTTATCCAGTGTCACTATCGTGGCTATTTCGCTTTTGGTGGGTGGTGTTATTCTAATTTTTACCGATAAAATTTTTCAAGACCAGATTGCTGATATTCATGAAGAGGATGAAAAAGTATTGCTAAAAGAGCGGGATGAATTTGGAGTGGAGGTATCGAGAAGAGTGTTACGTAAATTTAAGATTAGCTGGCTTCAGGCGTTTTTGATAGGTTGTTATCAGTGCATCGCTATGATACCCGGAGTTTCGCGCTCTGCGGCTACTATCATTGGCGGCTTGCAGCAAAAATTAAATATTAAACGAGCCGCTGAATTTTCTTTTTTTCTGGCAGTGCCTACTATTACAGCGGCCGCCTTGTATAAACTGATGAAAAATTTCGATGTCATCCGGGGCACTGATGTAAATGTGTTGCTGATTGGAAACGTTATTTCATTCGTAGTAGGGATGATTGCTATTAAATTTTTCATAGGACTTATTACACGCTATGGCTTACGGTTTTTCGGTTACTACCGCATTATCGTGGGCATTGTTATTCTTGTTATGCTCGCCCTGGGTCACAAACTCGAAATAGCCGAGTAATGAATTTTGCCGGTGGAGAAATTCTTCTCATCAATAAGCCATTGACATGGACATCGTTTGATGTAGTTAATAAGCTTCGCTACGCTATTACTCGAAAATTAGGCAATAGAATTAAAGTAGGTCATGCTGGTACGCTTGACCCTCTAGCTACAGGCTTATTAATTATTTGTACCGGTAAAATGACAAAGCGTATTGATGAACTGACGGGAATGGATAAAGAGTATACAGGAACCTTTCTGCTAGGTGCAACTACTCCATCTTACGATTCGGAAATGGAAGTTGACGCAACTTTTCCGACAGAGCACATCACCGAAGATTTATTGAACGAGGCAGTGAAGAGTTTTATTGGGGTTACGCAACAGATGCCACCGATTTATTCCGCTATAAAAATTGACGGCAAAACATCATACGCGCAAGCACGAAAAGGAAAGGATGTAGAAATGAAAACACGAACCGTAGAGATAAAAGAATTTGAACTGACCAATTTTGATTTGCCTCAGGTTGAATTCAGCGTGTTGTGTGGTAAAGGAACGTATATCCGTTCACTGGCTTTTGATTTTGGCAAGGCAGTAAATAGCGGAGCATATTTAAAAGCTTTGTGTCGAACAAAAATAGGTAACTATGATTTGAGGAATTCCATGACTGTAGAAGAATGTGTAACTATGATTAGTGAAAGTCAATTGCCTGAAGACGGAAGCCAGCAGTAAAGCAATAAACCGTAAACTTGCACGGCTGTTTAGTTTGTAATTTGTAATTCATAATTTGTAATTCGAGATGCGTGTTTTTCGTGACTTAAATAGTCTTCCTGCTTTTAAAAACTCGGTGCTTACTATAGGCACTTTTGATGGTGTGCATAAAGGTCATCAGAAACTGATTGAGCGAATCAATATTCAGGCGAATAAAAATAATGGAGAAAGCATCATTATCACTTTTCATCCCCATCCGCGCATTGTTATTAACCCCGAAGACAAATCGCTTCGCTTGCTCAACACCATTGAAGAAAAAATCTCTTTGCTCGAAACTTATGGGGTAGATAATCTGGTGATTGTTCCGTTCAGCAGAGACTTTTCTGAGCAAAGTGCCGAAGAATATATTTCTAATTTTCTGGTGAAAAATTTTCAACCCAAAAGCATTGTGATTGGTTACGACCATAAATTCGGTAAGAACCGCGCAGGAGATTTTCATTTACTCGAAAAAATGAAAGAGCAGTACGGTTATTCGATGGAAGAAATTTCGAAAGAAACGTTGGACGATATCGGCATTAGTTCCAGCAAAATCCGTAATTCGCTTCAACACGGAGAAATAAAACTTGCCAACGAATTACTTGGTCACAATTATAAGCTTAGTGGAACAGTAGTTCGTGGTTTGCAGAACGGAAGAAAGCTTGGGTTTCCTACAGCAAACATTCAGGTGAATGATGAATACAAACTCATTCCTAAAACAGGAATTTATGTGGTGAAGGTGACTGACAGTTCTAAATTGTCAAACAGCTATAAAGGTATGTTAAGCATTGGCTATAATCCCACCTTCGAAGGCAAGGAACAAACCATTGAAGTAAACATTCTTGATTTTGACAAAGACATTTATGGCAGTTCGCTCACGTTGGAGTTCATTGATTTTATTCGAGATGAAAAGAAATTTGATTCGATAGAGGCCCTGATTAACGAAATAAAAAATGATGAACAGGTGACAAGAAAAATTCTTTCGGCATCTTAAGCCAATACTTTTGCTACCAATTCTTTCAGCAATTCTCCTTCTTTAATGCTATTGGTCGAGTTCACGCCCTTCGAACGCAGGTCATATTCTTCGAGTAAATAAAAAATATGTTCGAGTTTTTGTTCGCTGTAGTTACGCGAAGCAGTTTTATAATCCTTTACAAAAAAAGGGTTCACTTTTAAAACGCTTGCAAGTTCTTTGTCTTGTGCATTTTTGTTTTGGTGAGCCAGATAAACTTTTGCAAAGAAACCATGCAAGGTTCCTAGCACTAGAACAAAAGGTCCGTTCTTGGGATTAGCTACAAAATAATTGACTATCTGAAACGCCTTTGTTTTGTTTTTGCTGCCAAGTGCATTGTTCAATTCAAACACGTTGAAGTCTTTACTGATGCCCACTCCCGTTTCGATATCATCAAGAGTAATAGTAGCACCGGCTTGTTTGTTGATGATTAGCTTTTCTAACTCATTAGCAACCTTGCTCAAATCCTTTCCGGTAAATTCAACTAATAATTCAGCGGCTTGCTCTTCTATTTTGTATTTGCGCGCAGCTAACCAAGTCTTAATCCAAGGAGCTACTTGATTTTCGTAAAGTGGTTTCGATTCAAAATAAACGCTTGCCTTTTTAATTTCTTTCGAAAAAGATTTTCTGCCATCGGGTGAGCCATGCTTCCAGGCAAAAACAAGAATGGTGCTCTTCACCGGATTTTTAATGTAACGAAGGTATTGCTGTTCTTCTTCGTCCTTCATGCTAAGTGCCTGCGCCTCTTTAATAATCACCAACTGTCGCTCTGCCATCATCGGAACGCGTCCGCAGGTTTCAAGCAGCTGCCGTGCACTCATGTCTTTACCGTAAGCAATAGTTTGGTTGAACGCTTTCTCCATATCGTTGAGCGCGTGTGCTTCTATTAAATCGGTAAGCACATCAATAAAAAAATCTTCTTCGCCACAAAAAAAATAAACAGGCGCGAACTTCCGATTCTTAATATCAGATTGAATGGATTCAAAACTTTCTGCCATGATTGCGCTAATATGCTAATGATAATTAAGACTCTTTCTATTCTCCCGGATGATAAACGCGTTCTGCATTTTTCAAAATTTCATTCCAATCAAAAGTCATTGGTTTAAATTTCTCCTGGCTAAACATTTCCATTTGGTCGGTGTAATGTTTGCTTTCTGAGTGTGAAGAAGATCCATAAGCATTCACCGAATTTATTTCTACTCCGCTCTTTGAATATTTATTCACTTGAATGTAACCATCACCTCCGGTAATACGCCAAATGCCTTTTGTTTTGTCATAAAGTTTTGGGTCAGCGGCACGTGCAACTTCGCGCAAACCGCTGGCAGGCAAACTCACTTGGCCGCGAATCATGCGCTGCACGTCTCCAAGTTTTACATCAATCGTTCCATATTTGTTCAGCATAAATTTTTTAGTGTAGCGAAGAGCACTTACTAAATCATTTTCAAGCAATGGTTGTTTCTTAATCATTAAAAAAGCAAAAGGCACTTTCCATTCCTTCTGCAATTTTTCCTGCATGATCATGGCAACTGCAGCATTTTTATTTTCCGAATCGCCACTCCAATTCCATGCTTTTAGTTTTTTGATGACATCGGCTATGTCAGCATATTTTTTTTCATCGAGTGCGAAAGCAGTTTTGAAATTTTGTGCGTAGCTCGCGTTCTTTGAATAACTTTTATCAAATTTTACCCTCAAAAAATCCTGCCATGAAAACTTGCCTTTTACCTCACCCAGCATTTCACCAAATCGCTCTCCTCTGTTATAATTGAATTGTTGAATGCCCACAAAATTTCCCTTCCAGGTGCAATCTTTTCCGCTAACGGAATACTGCGTTTGGTTACAGCTGAATAGATAGCCGCAACTTGGATTGAGCACCGAAGGTTTGCTGGCATAAGGTACTAGTGAATTCCATTTGAAGTTAGACGTGTTAGCGGTGATTGGCAAATGCCAATTTAAACTTGAATCGCGTAGTGGTACTTGACATCCGCTTTGGTAAAAAATATTCCCATCTACATCGGCATACGTAATATTAAAAAGTGGAATGGCTTCCATCTTTAAAGCTGTTTCAAATTCATGAAAATTGCTCGACTTGTTCATGCGATACCACTGCCCCATAGCACGGCAATCCATTGCACCGGGAAAACGAATAGCATACCAGCCGTGAGGCGTTTGAAATACCGGGCCATATTCGCAACTGCGAATTTTTTTTGGGATGCCTATCTTAATTTCGCCCAATTTTATTTTGAGGTGAGCGGTTTTGGTTTCAAATTTTTTCCATTCACCATCGTACAAATATTTATTGCCTCGATGTTTCAGTTTATAAATATCACCGAAGGTGTGATAATTAGTGGTGTGAGCCCAACCTAAATTTTTATTGCTACCAACAAAAATGGAAGCTCCTCCCGGAAACAAACCACCCATTACATCTAACCCCTCATCGCTCTTCAAGTGTGCTTCGTACCAGGCAAATCTTCCCTCGATAGGTTGATGAGAATTTATTAGCAACCACGCTTTATCATCCTCCGTTCGTGCAGGAGAAATGGCCATGGAGTTAGAACCAACTTCATTAGGTTGATGTAACAGCTCAATGTGGTTTTCCTTAATTGATTTTAAAGCCATGCCAGCTCCTGCAAAAAGCGTAAGCGTGAGTGTGGAACTCTTTATAATTTCTTTCGCGGTGAAGGGCAACGCTTTTTTTAGCAACACCTCTTCAGGATGTTTTGCTGCATAATCATTTACCCCCTGTATGTAACCTGCTAACACTTTTTTAAAATCGGCCGATAGTTTTTGGTCATAATTATTGTCCACCAATGTGTCAATGTCAAAAAACTTTAACCCGTAATCGAACAACACGCCCTCTTTACCAATTACTTCTCCTAACATTCCTTTTGCAGCTAAAAGATTTTGCTGAATGCTTTTGAAATCATCTTCGCAATGTGCGTAAGCTAAACCGTAAGCGGCATCAGCATCGGTATAGCCGTAAATATGTGGCACACCAAAACTATCGCGGGCAATAGTGATGTGGGCAGGATTGATTTGCGATTGCAAGCAGATAGCTGATAGACTATAGATAACAGCCAATACAAGTCGCAATCTTTTCACATTGAGTTTCATGTGGCGAACATAAAAATGCAATGGGTAATGTCGAAACAATTTTAGATTCACTTATAAATTGACGCTGTGAAAAAATATTTACCAATACTACTTGTCGCCATTTCTTCCTGTGTTGCACTACCTAAAAATTTTCAAACAAAAGATGAAATTATTACCACGGCTATTGGTCCGGAAGACATGGTGTTTGACAGCATTACCGAGGAACCGCGGTTGTTGCTCTCATGCAGTGCAAGAAGAAAAAGCGAAAAGGATTACGGAGAAATTTACGTTTACTATCCTGAAACAGGAACCAATAAAATTTTAAAGCACAGTAACGAACCATCCGATTTATCTTTTAATCCACATGGCATTGATCTCCTAAAGGTTGGTACCGATTTAATTTTGTTGGTAGTGAACCACGAACCCGAAAAGCATATCAACTCCATTTTGCGTTATCGGGTTTTGAAAGATGAAATTGTGTTTCAAAATAAAATTGTTGACCCGCTAATTTCCTCACCCAACGCTGTAACAGGCTTTGCTGACGGTAGCTTGCTTGTAAGTAACGATGCGAAGAAACATGGCAATGTTTGGGAAGTGCTGTTTAAAATGCGAAAAGCTCAAGTAGTTTTTTGGAATGGAACAAGTTGCACGGTAGCTTCAGAAAGATATTGTTTCACCAATGGCATTATTAACAAGAACGGCAAAGTTTATTTGGCTTCTACTATGCAGAATAAAGTTTGGCAGTTTGATTTTAAAGACGGGAAAATGCTGAATCGGGAAGTAATTGCAAAAGCAAGAGGAGCTGACAACCTGCGCTTTGATGGCGATGATTTGTTAGTGGCTTGCCATCTTCGTTTTTTAAAATTTCTGAAGCATTACAAAGATGCAAGGAACTTATCACCTTCCACCGTTTACAGAATTAACCCAACTACAAAAACAAGAACTGTTGAATATTTTGATGATGGTAAACAAGTAAGCGCTGCCTCCACTGCGCTGGTGTTTCGCGGAGAGCTTTATATAAGCGGAATTTTTGACCCGAAGATGGTGCGTAAAAAGAGGAACGCCTCTAACCTTCATTAACTTCTTATTGCTCAAACCACTTGAGGTTAAAAGCATGTAAATTATTTCTCTTATTTAGTGTTACTTTATTTGAGTCGGTCGAGTGCTTTGTTTGATATATAAGCTCCACCTACTAATTTGTGGTAGTATCATGAAACTTTTATTCGCTAAAGGGGTAAACCAAAATTGGAATTCTCTTTCAAAAAAAAGCAATGGCAAACGACTACAACAGTACCGCAGATTTTAACCTGATAGATAAAGCTGTGGAGTATGAACAGAAGGTTCACAACAATGAAATCAACCCGTTCACGGCTATCTATCGTTCGCTTGTAAATTTAGGGGCTAACTTTGTAATTGAAAGAAGCGACCGCAAGCATGTTCGTATATCAAACTTCATTGCGCTTATCTATTTCGCAGGCTCGGTGCTTTACCTCAGCTTTGGAATTATTTGGGAAAAATGGGAGTGGTTTGGAATAATTTCAGGGTTGAGCATTAGCTGCATTTTGCTTTTAGTCCTCAATGCTATTGGGAAAATAGATTTGTCGCGGGTGCTGTTTATGGTATTCATGAATTCCACACTTTTTGTAAGTGCACTTTACATAGGTCCACATGCACAAGGGCTAAATTATTTTATCATTTCGGTAGTCATTCCATTTTTGTTTTTCGATGTAAAAAAAGTAGGGTATATAACTATAGGTGTAGTGCTGCCGTTGCTTTTTATTTATGCGTATGAGTTTGTGGAACCAAGTTTTGCTTCTAGTAATTTTTTGATTGATGATCAGATTTTGATGGCACGCATGGGTGTTATTTTGCAGTTCATGCTTATGTTATTAGCAGTATATCAGTTTGTGTTTTACAACCGCAAGGCTGAAAAGGAGCTTGAATCTTCCAATGCACAAATGATGTTGCAAACTTCGGAGCTAAAGCGGTCTAATTCTGATTTGGAACAATTCGCTTACATTATTTCGCACGATTTGAAAGCGCCTGTTCGCAATATTTCGAGTTTCATGGGTTTGCTTTTGAGTAAGCATGGAAGCACCATGAACCCGGAAGCCAAGGAGTTTGTTGACTATTCACATTTAGGAGCAAAAAGATTGGAACGCTTAATTGATGATGTGTTAGCCTATTGTAGAATAGGAACGAATCTTCCTAAACCAATTCCGGTGAATTTGAATGATGTAATAAATACCATTCGATTTGAATTGCGTGATAAGCTTACAGCCACAGGAGGACAAATAAATATTAATAGAGAATTGCCGGTGGTGAACAATGTGCACTCCTCCTTAATGTATCACGTGTTTCAAAATTTAATAGGCAACGGGCTCAAGTTTAATAAGAACGAGGTGCCTACGATTAATATCAGCTGTACTAACTCACTCAACTTCTACACTTTTACCGTTGCCGATAACGGCATTGGAATTTCAAAAGAATATTCAGCTACCATTTTCCAAATGTTTAAACGCCTTCATAACGAAAATGAATATGATGGAACGGGTATTGGACTAGCTATCTGCAAAAAAATTGTAGAATATTACCATGGCGAAGTTTGGTTTGAAAGTGAAGATGGAAAAGGAACTACTTTCCATTTTACGGTGAGAAAATTCTAATTCCTACACTTTCACGTAAATCCCTTTTTCTAAATTGACAGCGTTGTTAGAGAAACTGTAAATTTTAGAAGGATACTTATCTATCAATTGATAATTGTGAGTGGCCATCAACACGCTAGTGTTGTGCTCGCGATTAATTTTAATTAGCAGTTTAATTATATCATCCGAAGTTTCGGGGTCAAGATTTCCCGTTGGTTCATCGGCAATTAAAAGAGGCGGGTTGTTTAGGAGTGCTCGCGCAATAACTAAACGCTGCTGTTCTCCACCCGAAATTTGATAAGGCATTTTAGCAATGAGATGCGAAAGTCCCACTTCATTTAGCACTTCGGCAATTCGTTCTTCGCGTTTTTCGTTGTGTTCCCAGCCGGTGGCTTTCAAAACAAAATCAAGATTGGAATGAACCGTTCTGTCGTTCAGTAACTGAAAATCCTGAAATACAATACCCAGCTTTCTGCGCAAAAAAGGGATTTCACTTTTCTTCAACTGCTTCAAATTGTAACCACAAACATTGGCTTCACCTTCTTTTACACCAACTTCAGCATAAAGTGTTTTAATGAAACTGCTTTTGCCGGCACCTGTTTTGCCAATCAGGTAAATGAATTCGCCTTGCTTCATTTCAAAATTCACATCGCTCAGCACAAGCGAATTGCCCTGATAAATATTAACGTGAGAATAGTTGATTACGTTTTCTTCCATGAGTTCAATTACGAAATACGAATTACGAAATACGAAGTGGAAAACGAAAGCGGGTTTACCAACATTTCGTATTTCGTTTTTCCTGTTTCGTATTTTCTTCTAAACGACTTCGAGGTGTTTGTATTTAAAGAAGACTAAACAAGCTGCTAAATTGGTGAGCCAGTAAACCCATTCGGCTGTCCAAATCCAGAAAGTGCTTACAAAAGGCATGGCAAAAATAATTTGGAAATAAGTGATATACACAATCACTACCACCACCTGAATTCCGAGCGCGATATAAATATCACCAAGGCTTATAACTCCGTTAAACAAAATATTGGCAAATGACATTAAAATGAACACCACAAAAATTACAGGTAGAATTTCGGTAGCCATTGGTATAAGCGCGTAATCCTGCGGGCTGGTAAAAATGCCAATGCAGAATTTTGGAAACACCAAAATGATTAAGCAGGAAATAACTGCGAAGAATAAACTCACCAACGAAATTCTGCGCACTGCGGTTTTAATTCCGCTATAATCTTTTTGCCCAACCATATTGCTGATCAGCGTATTGGCTGTAGAACCCAAACTCCAGGTAGGAATGGTGAAAAACAAAATCAACTGACGGAAAATAGAAGAAATGGCAAGTGAGTCTTTTCCTAAAACAGTTTCGATACGTGCAAAGAAAAACAACCATGAACCTACGGCAACTCCCGATTGAATCATCAATGGAATAGCCATGTTGCTCATTTGCTTCATGAGCGGCACATCGAATTTTTTAAAACGGAACAGATAGAAATCATGAATGCGATGCTTATAGAAAGTGCCGAGAAATAAAACCAGCACTGCCAGCGTTTCGGAAATGGAAGTAGCAAGACCCGAGCCGCCTATACCTAAACTAGGCAATCCAAATTTGCCATACACTAAACCGTAATTGAGAAACACGTTGAAAAATGTCATTACGGCAATAGATGCTGCAAGTATTGGTGTGCGCCCAATACCCGAGTAAAACGCAATGAACACAAAACTCAAAAAACTTGGAAGCAATCCCCACAAACGATAACTCAAAAACTCTTCGCTCTTTGAAATAATATCTTGGTTGGTGAGCATGAAACTCAAAATCTGGTGCGTGTAAATTTTGAGCAAAACAAAAAATAGAATTGCTACTGAAAGCATAGCCACGATGGTCGTGTCTACAATGTTTCCTACTTCGTGTTTGTTGAGTTCGCCCATTCTACGCGCAATAAGCATTTGTGTGCCCCGCGTAAAACTGAAACCCATCATAAACAAAACGGAATAAAAAATGGATGCAAAGCCAATGGCATCTAATTCAATTTTACCAAGATGGCCCACGAATATTGTATCAAAAACGCCATTGCTTGTCCATGCCGTGTTGCCGAGAATAAGCGGCAAAGAGATGGTGAGTATTTGCTTGTATGTTGCTTTTAGCTGTGCCAAAATTCTGAATTAGTAAATTGAACGAATTAGTAAATTGAACGAATTGGTAGTTGAGAAATTGCATTTACTCATTTGTCCAATTTGTTCATTTGCTAATTTATATCACTGCCATAGTCGCGCTTCCTTTTGCTACGATTATTTCTTCTCCGTTTTTCAAATAATAAATTTCTGCTTCGCAGAAATGAAATCGCTTGCCCGGTTTAACAACGCCTCCACGCGCATAAAATTTTTGCGCATCACCGGGATTGTAATACGAAACCTTGGCTTCCACGGTAAAAACTTTTTGACCTTCCGTCACCATTGAATACGAGGCGAAGCCTTGTATCATATCTAAAATAGTAGCTGTAGCACCTCCATGTAACCAACCGTTTTGCTGTTCAAGTGGATCTTTAAAATCAAGTTCGCCTTCTAAATACCCCGCTTCAATTTTTGTCATTACCAAACCCATCCACTTCATAAACTTATTGCGCGAAATCATCAATTCGACATACGCTTTAAAATTCTGATTTCTAGACACCAAGTTTTTCATGATTTTCAAACATAGGAATTTAGCGGTAAACGCTTAGCGGCAAATGTAAATTCACCACTGCTTTTTACATAACAATTCTATTTTCGCCACATGGCGCCTGCGCAAATAAAAAATTCATTCAACAGCATTGGCGAAGTAGAAGCAAGTCTTTCTCCTTCTACTTTGGTTTTGAAAATTTGCATTACCTCAAACGCTGTTCGGTATTTTGTTCTCAACCAAACACACGGGCAGGTAATTTTTTTTGGCGATTACACTTTGCATCATGTAGCAAACGCCAATGATTTAGCACAACGTTTGGAAAAGATTTTTGAGAAGGATGAAATCCTTCAATTGCCATTTTCGAAAGTGTTGCTTGGTGTAGATGAAAAATATTCGCTTGTTCCCAATGAGTTTTCGTTTACCATAAATAAAGCAGATCAACTTTCACAAACTTGTGGCGATGCGCAACTTGTTTTTGAACTTGCCGCACCGTTGTTGCAGGTGCTTCGCAAATTATTTCCTGCTTCCGAGGTGCTACATCTTAACTCCACTTATTTTCATTTGCTTTCAGAATATCTGGTTGACTCTACCGAAAAACTTTTTGTAAACGTTAGCCAATCGCATTTAGATATTATCCGTTTTAACGAAGCAAAAGAATTGCAATTGATGAATCGTTACGATTATCAGGCGGCTAGCGATTTTATTTATTTCGTTTTGCTGTGTTGTGAAGATTTGAAAATTGACAGAGAAAAAACGGAGTTGGTGCTGCTAGGCGAAGTGGATATTCAAAGTAAGATTTACGATTTGTGTTACCGTTATTTCCGCCACATTAATTTTGTTCAGAAACCTGAAGCCATTCATTTTTCGAAAGCATTTGATGTGTTTCCCAAGCATTTGCATTTTAATCTCTACAATTTAATGGAATGAGAATTATTGGTGGCAAACTGAAGAGCGTGCGTTTTGAGCCGCCTAAAAATATTCCTACGCGTCCCACCACCGATTTTGCGAAAGAAGGGTTGTTCAATACACTTAACAACAGTTTCAATTTCGATAACATCAAGGTGCTCGATTTGTTCGGGGGAACAGGGAGCATTAGTTATGAATTTTCTTCGCGCGGTTGCATCGATATTACCACAGTAGAAATTTTTCCGCGCTGTGCCGACTTTATCAAGCGAACTGTTCAGCAACATAATTTGAGCGGAATTAAAGTTTTGAAAATGGATGTTTTCAAATTTATGGAGACGGCTCATCAGAAGTTCGATGTAATTTTTGCAGGTCCGCCTTATCCTCTGCCGAACCTGGACACCATTCCTGATTTAGTTTTTCAATACGGTTTAGTAGAAGGAGATGGTTGGTTTATTTTGGAGCATAACCCGAATCATAATTTCGAAAAGCATCCGCACTTTTTTAAGTGTAAGAATTATGGAACAACTATCTTTAGCATCTTTACAAATACGAAATTAGAAATACGAAATACGAAATAAAGCAACAGCTATGAGCAATAAACCTTACGACTTGAAGCTAAGGACAAAGAAGTTTGCAATAGAAATTCTTCAATTTGTAGATGAACTACCTAACAAACGTTCTACAAACGTTATTGCAAATCAATTAGGCAGGTCAGGAACTTCTGTGGCTGCAAATTTTAGGGCATCGCAGTGAGCAAAATCAAATAAGGATTTCATAAACAAACTCAAAATATCGGAAGAGGAATGTGACGAGTCTTTATTTTGGTTGGAGGTTTTGATTGATGGAAATTTTCATAAATCAAGCAAAGCAACTGAGCTACGAAATGAAGCAAATGAATTAGTTGCTATTATTGTTAAATCAATCCAAACAACTAGACAAAACTCTGCTAAATAGGTTTCTTGTATTTTGTATTATTTCGTGTTTCGTATTTCTGGTTTCGTATTTTCAAATCGTAATTTGTACTTTAAGAGATGAAAAAGATAGCTGTCTTTCCCGGTTCCTTCGACCCTATTACTGTTGGTCATGCAGATATTGTGAAGCGTGCGCTGCCACTTTTTGACGAAATAATTATTGCTATTGGAAGCAATTCGCAAAAACAAAGTTTGTATTCGCTTGAGCAAAGAATAAAATGGATAGAACTTGTTTTTAAAGGGGAGAAGAAAGTAAAAGTGGAAAGCTACGAAGGGCTGACCGTAAATTTTTGCGAAAAGAGAAAAGCAAACTATTTACTCAGAGGAATTCGAAGTGCGGGAGATTTTGAATACGAAAAAACAATTGCGCACCTCAATCGCGATATGCTTCCGCAGTTAGAAACCATTCTTATTCTTTCAAGATTAGAGTTCTCTTCTATTTCTTCTACGATTGTGCGCGAAATTATAAGAGGAAAAGGCAAGGTGAGTAAATTTGTCCCCAAGGAAATTGCAAAAGACTTTAAGTAAGCAGATGAAGCATTCCATAGTTCTAATCATTCTTTTACAAATAGCGTTTGTTGGTTTTGCCCAAAGGAAAATGAAAGTGGTTTCTGATTCTACTTCACAGAATTACACCATCATTAATTCGCAAAAGGATTCTGTAAGGTTTCGCGATAAGGCTTCTCAAACTTTGCGCGATCTACGAAACGGTGCTGTGATTGTTCGATTAAAAACAAACGACAAAAGTGTAGCGGCATATCGTAAAGCAGGAAGAAATGATATTGCTGACAAAATTGTGGAGAGTCGAAAAATGCAAAACGAAAAACTGCTCTATGCTTTTGAGCATGAATTCAGATTTTGCAGAGTTTTTTTCATTTATGCCAATCAAACTGCACAAATTTTGGAAGGCAACTACAAAGTGTTTCTGAATAAAAATTTAGAAGTGGATTCTTCCATCGTTTTCATTGATACTACTTTTGTGTTCTGTGAATTCGGTAGCGTGGAAGGATTCTCTGAGTTTTCTGATTACGAAAACAAAACCGTTGCTGACAGAGGTGTAAATTATTTGTATAAAAACGGAGACGCAAAAAAAGTTCCTGAAAATGTTCCCACGAAAACCGCTACATCGCCATCTTCTTACAGTGGTTTAATTTTTCTCGACAAAGATTTACATCAGTTCTATCGCCCTTTTCCATACGTGCAAGGAGTTTACCTAGATAATTTTGTGCCTTCGGTTCGCACACTCAACAATGAGATGGAGCGTGCTTATTATCGCCTAGTATCAAGGCGAGATTTCAACGACCGATACAAAAAGGAGTTAAAGAAACAACGCGAACAATTGAAGCAATTGAAATGATTTCTTGTAAGATCATTGACCTCGGTCTCGCCAAATATCTCGATGTTCTTCACTTGCAAGAAGAACTCCTCAACAAAAATATTGAAGCCAAACTCAGTGGTGCACCAACATCTAATTCGGTTATACTTTGTGAGCACGAGCCAGTTTTTACTTTAGGCAAAAGCGGCAAGCGCGAAAATATTTTAGTGAGCGATGCGGAAATGAACGCTGAATTTTATCATGTAAACAGAGGTGGTGATGTTACCTTTCATGGCCCTGGGCAGTTGGTTGTTTATCCTATTCTCGATTTGGATACACTTCACATTGGTTTAGCGCAATACATTTTTCTGTTAGAAGAAACTATTATTGAATCGTTGAAAGAATATGGATTGAAAGGAGTGAGAATTGAAGGAGCGGCAGGTATTTGGCTTAGGAGAAATAGTGAAATACGAAATACGAAATACGAAATGAATACAGAACTTTCTGCATCTACTTCGGACTTCGGACTTCGGACATCTGACTCTAAGATTGGTGCAATAGGAGTGAAGGCAAGTCGCAATGTTACCATGCACGGCATTGCCATAAACGTAAATACAGACCTCACCTACTTCAGCAAAATAGTTCCGTGTGGATTGGAAGGGAAAGGAACAACATCACTTCAAAAAGAATTGGGAAAAGAAATTTCGATGAACGATTACAAAAAAATATTTGTAACCACATTTGAAAAAGTGTTTAGCACTCGGGCACGTTCAGCGGAATATTAATCGCTAATCCGCCATCGGCAGTTTCCTTGTATTTAGCACTCATATCTTTTGCTGTATCCCACATCGTTTTTATCACAGTGTCGAGAGAAATTTTCATTAAATCTGAATCGCTTTGTAGCGCAAGTTGCGAAGCGGTGATGGCTTTAATAGCACCCATCGTGTTTCGTTCAATGCATGGAATTTGAACCAATCCCCCAATAGGATCGCAGGTCATACCAAGGTGATGCTCCATCGCAATTTCTGCAGCTTGCAAAACCTGTGAAGGATTTCCACCTAAACATTCTGTGAGTGCGCCCGCTGCCATTGCACTCGAAACACCAATCTCTGCCTGACAGCCTCCCATGGCCGCGCTTATAGTAGAACCTTTCTTAAATAAACTTCCAAGTTCAGCAGCAGTGAGAATAAACTGAACAATGTTTTCATCTTTTGTGCCATTGCAAAAAAGGTGATAATACATTAACACCGCAGGCACTACACCCGCTGCACCATTCGTTGGGGCGGTAACCACGCGACTGAAAGATGCGTTCTCTTCGTTCACCGCCAATGCAAAACAGCTAATCCAGTTCATGGTGTTCGTAAAAGATTTATCGGTAGAACGAATCTGCTCCATCCATTCCTGCAAATTGTTTTCAGGCAGATTTTTCAAATATTGCTTGTTCATCTTCTCTGCTCTGCGCACTACATTTAATCCGCCAGGTAAAATTCCTGAACGATGGCAACCACTGTAAATACACTCTTTCATAACTCGCCAAATGTTCAAGATTCCTTCTACAGTTTCTTTCTCGCTGCGCCATGCTTTTTCATTTTCCATTACCAATTGCGAAATACTCAAACCAGCGCGCATACAGTTTTGCAAAAGTTCATCAGCATCATGCACATCGTACTTCAACGAAATATTTTTTTGTGAAGAAGAAGTTTCGCCCTCCTTTACCACGAACCCTCCACCTACTGAATAATAAATTTCACTCTTAGCTGAACCGTTTTTAAACGTTGCTGACACCTTCATTGCGTTCGGATGAAAAGGCAACGATTCTTTTTTCAAAAACAGTAAATCGCTTTCAGCATTGAAATCAATTTCATACGAGCCGCTCAACAAAATTTTGTTTGTCGCTTTTATAGCATCTACTTTTTTCTGCAATAATGAAGTGTCAAACGTCACAGGGTCTTCGCCACTCAATCCAAGCATGATAGCAATATCGGTTCCGTGGCCTTTACCTGTTTTTGCAAGCGACCCATAGAGTTCAATTTTTACTGCTGAAACTTCGGTCAATTTATTTTCAGCCGAAATTTCTTTCAAAAATTTTTCAGCCGCGCGCCATGGACCAAGCGTGTGTGAACTGGAAGGTCCCACACCAATTTTAAAAATATCGAAAACGCTGATGGCTTCTTTTGACATAGGTCAAAACTAAATTAGTTTTTTGAGGATGGTTGATGTTAATCACCCACCAGCCGCTAACTGTGAACGATGCACTATACAACGCTTCGGGTTAAGGAACATCCGTTTCAGATAAATCGGTTGGCAGATAAAAGGAATAGTTGCGTTGTTTGCTGCTCAAATTCTTACATCATGAAGAGAAATATTTTCACCCTTCTTCTACTTGTTGCTGTTTCCTTATTGCAGGCGCAACAAAATTTTAAAATGAGTTTAAACGAAGCCATTGATTATGCTTCGCAAAATCAACCTGCGTTTCAGAACTATAAAATTGACCAGCAAATTTCTTCCGCAAAAAAACTGGAATCTGTTTCTAAGTATTTACCAAAACTGAATGGCAGTTTCGATATGCGCGACAATTTGAAACTTGGTCAAATCGTTTTGAAATTTCCGAATCCTGTTACCAATCAGGACGAAGAAAAAAAAATTCAACAGGGAACCAAGTTTGCTGTTTCTTCAGGTGTTGATTTGAACCAACCTTTGTTGGACATGGCTGCGGTAAGCGACATTCAGTACTCGAAAAAACAGCAACAACTTACGAGTTTTCAGTTGCAGCAGGCAATGATTGATTTGAAAATAAATGTGAGCCGCGCTTATTATTTGACATTGCTCAACAACGAGCGCGTTTTAAAAGCTGCAAAAAGTGCCGAACGTTATCAAAAAGTTTATGACGATACGAAAGTAAAATATGACAATGCGAACGCCTTGAAAATAGATCTGAATCGTTCATTTCTGAATTTGTCGAATGCAAAGTATCAATTGAAGGTAGCGCAAGATTCGGTGAAAACTTCGAAAGCATCGTTGTCACAAATTATCGGTTTGCCTATTGATGCACAATTAGATTTAAGTGATGCCTTGCCTTCGGAAATTAAATCTGAAACCTTGCCTGAGTATCCTGATTTTAAAAATGCAGAAGCAAGTCGTGTAGAATTGAAAACGGAAACTTTGCAGGAGTCGCTCAACAAAATGCAATTGAAAAAAATCAACTACGGATACATTCCCACCATTAGTGGCTACGGTTATATAGGCGGACAAGGATTGGACAACGACAAAGTTTTTCAAAAAGACAAATGGTTCTGGACTTCTTATATCGGATTACGGGTGAACGTTCCCATCTTCGATGGATTTCAAAAACTGGCCATGGCAAATCAGCAAAAGTTGGTGATTCGAAAAAACGAAAACAATATTTCAACCATTCGCAACAACATCAATTATCAGTTGCAAACTACTTCAGTAAACTATGCAAATGCATTCTCCAGTTTACAATTGATAAGGGAAAATGTAAAACTGGCGGAAGAATTGGTGATGGAGGTGAATGTGCGATATAGCAATTCAATTGCTACTTATCAGGAAGTAATAGATGCTGAAAATACGTTGAAAGAAACGGAGTTCAATTATCTGCAATCGCTCTACACATTTCTACTGGCGGAATTAGAATGGAAAAAGGCGAACGGCAAATTGTAGTTATTTAAGCACTTGCACTTTTCCAGTCTTTACAATTTGCTTGTCGGAAATTATTCGGTAGAAATAAATTCCGTTTTGCAACGAACTTACATCGGTGGCAAAACGATTGGTAGTTCCCAAAGAAATTTGTTGTTGCGTTCTTCCTGTAATATCATATAAAGTGAACTCACCATTTTTAATGATTTGCTCCGAAACAAAATTGATTTGATTGGCAGATGGTTGAGGATAAACTTTCACAGAGAAAAATTGCGTATTCACATTTTTGATGCCGCTTACTTTCAGCGTATCTACATATCCACCTGTGGGATTTAGGAAATACAAATTGCTGTCTCCCTCTAACGCCACAAGCATATTGCAACCTGTATCTTTTGACAATGTACTTACAGCTTGGTTTTGTTGTATGCCCGAAACCTGCACAGGAGTTGGTGGCTGAGCAGAAAGGTCTATGGTAAAAAGCCCAACTGTGGTGCCAATCCATTTTTTACCATCACATCCGTTTACTATGGATGTAACATCATAACCTGCCATAAAATTGTGACAAGTGTCGGCTGGTGCGCCAACATGTCCTTGTCTTGCAGGACAAATCGAGAAACCTGATTTAGTTCCTACAATTCTTGCTCTACAGCTATCATCCCAAATAACCACGTTCACGCGGTTATCAATAAGTTTCTGGTGAGGAGGTTGCATGTTTATGGTATCGTACCCCGCACCATCTTTGGTATAAACCACTCCACTGTTTACTGTGCCTGCGGTGAAACCAGCCGAATCACAATCGCTGGTGCCATGTTGCACGCATGAAAACTGGTAATGTGAATTAGGAGGATTTGCTACGAAGCTTGCTGCCGTTGTATCAACATTGTAAACGAATGCACCATTGGTTGCCGTTAAAACCCACAAAGAAGGGGAGTCAACGTAAAGTCCTTTAATGGAATTGTTTGCCACATTACTGAGGAATGACCAGTTAGAAGTTGCAGAAGTAGTTACAGAAACTCCGTTTTCGGTACCAATAAACGAGTATAGTTTATTACTAACAGGCATGAGCCCGATGGCGTTGATGGAATCACTTTTGAGTTTAGTGGTGTCGTTGTTGAAATACGACAAGGATTGGTCTGCAGCCCGGTAGAAACTAATTCCCTGTCCGTTGGAGCCGATCCATATATCACCATTCTTTGCAAATTCGATGACACTTATTGCGTCTAGTCCTACATTTTCCGTGCTTCGCGATTGACTGAACAAAGAACCGCTGCAAAAAAAATATTGCAGAAAGGAGAAGTAGTTTCGTTTTCATAGGGTTAGTTTTAGTTCTGTTCAGTTTGACGATGAGTAAAAAAAATCCTTTGCTACACTATCCTGCAAAAAAAACACAATTTTGCTAAACTTTATTTTTACCGGTTGATTACTCAACAAAATACATTTTCAATTTTCCTTTGTTCTTAGCTTCAATCTCCCCGCGGTATTGGAAAGAAGGACAAGTTCCACTTCTTAAAGAAGTGGAACTTCTATTCAGCAATTCATAAGTGCTTTCCGATACATTGATTTTGCCCGGCACAGAATTTTGTTCCATGCGTGCTGCGGTGTTTACCGTATCGCCCCAAATATCGTAGGCGAATTTTTTCACTCCAACAATTCCTGCTACTACACTACCACTATGAATTCCTATGCGCACTTCAAAAGTTTTTTCGCCCAGCAATTTTTTTCTGTTCAGCATAAAATTTTTGATTTCTGTTGCGGCATTCACTACATCAAGCGCGTGACTTTCGTTTGCAATTGGAAGACCTGACGCAGCCAAATAAGCATCACCTACAGTTTTTATTTTCTCAATTGAATACTTGGAAATAATTTCATCGAATCCCTTAAAACATTCGTGCAATTCATCAACAAGTTCCTGAGGGGAAAGTAACATACTTACTTTTGTGAACCCAACGAAGTCTGAGAAAAACACGGTTACATTTTCAAAATGCTTTGCCGTTGCCTTGCCCTTTTGTTTTAACTCTTCCGCCACTTCAACGGGTAAAATATTAAGCAACAAATTTTCGGACCGTTGCTTTTCTGAATCAAGAGCATTGTATGCCTTGGTGAGTTCTGCATTTTTTTCGCGCTCAATTTCAGCCGCCTGTTCTTTTTGTTCAATCTCATGCCGCATGGTCATTTGCGCTACCTGCTTTTGCGTTTCCAGGTTCGAAATTTCCTTATCGAGTTGAATAAACCGAATATGAGTTTTATAGGCCTGCTCAAAATTTTCTTCGCGAGCAAAAGTTTCACTTGAAAACTCAACAGCTTTCCGCAACTGATTTTTCAAACCGGTTTCCTCAGCTAATTGAACAGCAAGATTTAGGTAGCGATGTGCCTCTTCGTAATTTTGCAACTCAAAATATAATTCACCGAGATTATTATAGGTCTGCACTATTCCACGTTTCTCATTAGTTTCTTGAAACAGAACTAAGGATTTTAAATAATACTCCAATGCTTTTTTCTGTTCACCTTTTGCTTGATAAATATTGCCCAGATTGCTAAAACTCATCGCTACCTTTTCTTTTTCCTGCAATTGCTCACGAATTTCTAAAGCCAATCCATGATAGCGTAATGCTTCTGGGTAATCTTTTAGCTCCTGATAGACGTTGCCGATGTTATTCAGCAAATCGCTTACAGACTTCAAATCACTTTTCTCTTCACGTATTTGTAAAGCGTGATGAAACATCTTTAACGCTTCCTCATAATGATGTTGTTCTTTATGAATGAGCCCGATATTGGTAGAGCAACTTGCTATCCGCGTAGCTTCATTTTTCTTTTCAAAAATTTTAAGTGCTTTTAAATGCGATTGCAACGCCAGGGAATAGCTGCCTTGTAGTCCAAGAATGGTTGCTGAATTAGCATACAAATCCGCCACACCTAATTCATCTTTAAGTTTTTCGCGAATGGGAATTGCACGATTGTAGTAATCAAGTGCATCGGCATATTTGCCTTCAAACAAATTTACGTTGCCCAGTTTAGCGAGAACGTTTGCGATTTGTGTTTCATCGGTTTCTGTTTCAAAAATTTTAATGCGCGTTTGTAAAAATCGCTGGCAGCGGAAAATTTACGTAGCGCAGATGCATTTATTCCTGCGTTTAAAAGTGCAACAGCTTCGCCTTTTTCGTAATCAATAGCGCGCGCTTCCATAATTGCGCGCTGCGCAATTTCATCTGCTTCTTTAGGTTGTGGTGATTGAAGTAGGGAAGTCAAACGATTCATCATGTCAATTTTTTCTACCGAAATTTCTTTCAGTAAACTGAGTTGCGTTTGCAGGATTTTAATTTCATCATCCATAACATCGAAAATAATATTGCTACAATACTAAAGAAGTGTTTAGTTTTTTATCTCAACAAAATAAAGGCAGTAAAAATTTCTGCCTTCAAATAAAACGGATTGTAAGGCAGTTCCTTAAAACAAAAAAAGCCTCTCGATTTTTTTTCGAAAGGCTTTTTTATGCAAAAGAAAAGGCGCTTATATCACGCTTCCGTTCTCAGCACAAACAATTACTTTATTGTTGAGGCATTCTACAAATCCTCCGCTAATCTTAATGTTGGTTTCACCTGTGGTGCTTTTAAATTTCAGCACACCATTTCCCAAAGCAGAAATAATTGGCGCGTGATTATTTAAAATTTCGAACAAACCATCCACCCCTGGCAATTGCGCCAGTGTTGCATCACCGCTGTAGAGTTTTTTTTCAGGAGTTAATATATCGAGTGTCATTTTCTTGTATTTAAGTCCTTCCCCCTTTAGGGGAAGGATTTAGGATGGGGTATTATTTTCCTGCTTCTGCAATTAATTTCTCTCCTTTCTCGATGGCAGTTTCAATAGAACCTACGAGGTTAAACGCTGCCTCAGGATACTTATCTACTTCACCGTTTAAAATCATGTTGAATCCTTTGATAGTTTCTTCAATAGGAACCAACACACCTTTCAAACCGGTAAACTGTTCCGCTACAGTAAACGGCTGCGATAAGAAACGCTGCACACGTCTTGCGCGGTGAACAATTAATTTATCGTCATCGCTCAACTCATCCATACCAAGGATATTGATGATATCCTGCAACTCCTTATAACGCTGTAAAGTTTCCTTTACACGCATGGCACAATTGTAATGTGCTTCGCCCAAAGCCGCTGCCGAAAGAATTCTTGAAGAAGAAGTCAACGGGTCAACCGCTGGGTAAATACCTAAAGCTGAAAGCGGACGGCTCAACTCAGTGGTTGCATCTAAGTGCGCAAAAGTTGTTGCGGGAGCGGGGTCGGTATAATCATCGGCCGGTACATATACCGCTTGAATAGAAGTAATGGAACCACGTTTAGTAGAAGTAATACGCTCTTGCATCACACCCATCTCGGTAGCAAGCGTTGGTTGGTAACCCACCGCAGAAGGCATACGACCTAACAAAGCCGATACCTCAGAACCTGCCTGTGTGAAACGGAAGATATTATCAATGAAGAAGAGAATATCTCTTCCGCCTTTGGCATCATTCTTATCTCCATCGCGGAAATATTCGGCAATTGTCAATCCTGAAAGCGCCACACGTGCACGTGCTCCCGGTGGTTCGTTCATTTGTCCAAACACAAGCGTAGCTTGTGATTGCGCTAACGACTTAGGGTCAACTTTCGTTACATCCCATCCGCCTTTCTCCATGCTGTGTTTAAATTCATCACCATATTTAATAACGTTCGATTCAATCATCTCACGCAACAAATCGTTTCCTTCACGTGTTCTTTCACCCACGCCTGCAAACACCGAAAGACCTGCATAAGCCTTCGCAATGTTATTGATGAGTTCCATAATCAAAACGGTTTTTCCTACACCCGCACCACCGAACAAACCAATCTTTCCTCCCTTTGTATAAGGAGCTATCAAGTCAATTACTTTGATACCAGTGAAAAGAACTTCGGCATCGGTTGAAAGGTCTTCATAAGCCGGAGGCATACGATGAATAGGATATCCACCCACTTTGCTCACGGGAACATTGATACCATCAATAGCTTCGCCAATTACATTAAACAATCTTCCTTTGATAGATTCTCCCACAGGCATCGTGATTGGAAGACCTTGGTCAACAGCATCCATTCCTCTGCGCAAACCATCGGTAGAATCCATGGCTACTGTGCGCACAGCATCTTCACCTAAATGTTGCTGAACTTCTAGAATTACTTTTTGTCCGTTATCGCGGGTTATTTCCAACGCGCTCATAATCTGAGGCAGTGTAGCCCCTTCAAAACTCACGTCCACTACTGGACCAATGATTTGTTTTACTTTTCCAACGTTAGCCATCTATATTTTATTGAGTTGTTTTTTAAAATGCGGTGCGAAAATAGATGGAAAAGGCAATTTTCAAAATGAAGTTTGCAAATTGTTCGAAACCTGTTTGGCAAGAGTAGTTAGATAGGCAATGCGTATGAGCATGTTAGTATGGCTTTCCTAATAAGTTGAACACTTCCAATCCATTCCGGGTTTGGAATTACCCTATATATTCGCGCCCATGAATTTGTATCCCCTTGCTAAAAAATTTCTGTTTCAGTTGGACCCCGAAGAGGCGCATCATTTTACAGTTCATAATTTGCAACTGGCAGGTAAGTTTCCACCGCTGCTGAATCTTATTGCAGGAAATAAAGTTGAACATGCTTCGCTTCATCGCAATTTGTGGGGACTTGATTTTCGGAATCCGGTCGGGCTTGCAGCGGGTTTAGATAAAAATGGAGAGGTGATTGACGAAATGGGAATGCTGGGTTTTGGTTTTGTAGAAATAGGAACTGTAACTCCGCAACCACAACCCGGTAACGGTAAGCCACGGTTGTTTCGTTTAGTAAAGAATGGCGCGCTTATTAACCGAATGGGCTTTAATAATATTGGTGCAGAAGTAGCAGCAGAAAAATTGAAGCGCAGAAAGACGAACATAATTGTAGGAGCCAACATAGGCAAGAACAAAATAACGAGTAACGAAAACGCGATTCGCGATTACGAATATTGTTTTAAAAAGCTTTTTGAGCACGCGCATTATTTTGTGGTGAATGTAAGTTCGCCCAACACGCCCGGCTTGCGCGCCTTGCAAGATAAAGATTCGCTCACTGCTATTCTTAATGCTTTGCAGGATTATAATCATGCGCAGCAAAAACCAAAACCTATTCTTTTAAAAATTGCTCCCGATTTAACCAACGAACAAATTACCGATGTGGTGAACGTGGTGCAGCAAACAAAAATTCAGGGAATCGTTGCCACCAATACAACTATCTCCCGCGAAGGATTGAACTACTCTGCTGCCGAAATTGAAAATTACGGAGCAGGTGGTTTAAGTGGAGAACCGCTCACACACCTTTCTACGGAGGTGATTCAGCTGCTTCAATCATCAATCATCAATCATCAATCATCAATTAAAATTATTGGTGTTGGCGGAATTATGAACGTGCAAGATGCCCTTGATAAATTTTCGGCAGGAGCCGATTTAATTCAACTCTATTCAGGATTTATTTATTCGGGACCTCAGTTGATTCACGATATAAATCGTGCGCTGGTTCAGAAACCGCTTTCGGCCGCTTCGTAAATAACGCGTATCACACGCACCATTACTCCCACCATAAAGTAAAATATGGAAACCGAAACGAGCATCATTTTGTAGATACTCAAAGTCCAGATGCTGATGCCCGATGATTGTTTGGCAGTAAAAAAAAGAACCGCTACTAAAAGAATGTAAATATAAAACGAGGGCATGGTGTAGCGCAAAAAACTTGTATACGCCAGTGATACTATGGTGTTCATGATGACGTAAAAAATAATTGCGAGCATAGCTGCAAAATATTCTGCGGCAGGTTCATGATGAACGAAACGGCAAACAAGCATACCCGCCCAACCAATTATTACCGCCACTGCTAATTGATACAGCGGTGTAATTCTTTTTTTAAGGAGAGTGAAATTGATTTCGGGCACAAGGTGAAATTAAAAACCTATTCAGAAGATTTCTTCTTAAACGGACGAATAATCAAGCGCATGTTTCTGTCGTAGTTAATGTAACTCCACACCCAGTTAATAAACACTACAACTCTGTTACGGAAACCAACAAGCAACATTAAATGTAAAGCCATCCACGCGAGCCAACCAAACAATCTTCCGAAAGTAATACTACCCACTTCTACCACTGCGCGGTTTCTTCCAACTGTTGCCATTGTTCCTTTATCGAAGTAGCTGAACTTATTGAGCGTCCATTGCTTGAAGGTCTTTTTAAGATTGCTTGCTACCAACTGCGCCTGCTGAATTGCCACCGGTGCAATTTGCGGATGTCCGTTAGGATATTTTTCCTGCACCATACAAGCCACATCGCCAATGGCGAAAATGTTTTCGTAGCTTTTTACTTTGCAGTAGTCATCAATAATTATTCTGCCGCGTGCGTTGATTGAATCTTTATTCAATCCATCAATCAATACTGCTTTAATACCCGCAGCCCAAATCAAACCGGAGGTAAGCAACTGCTTACCAGTTTTAGTTTCAACTGTAGTTCCATCATACTTTGTAACACCGGTGTTGAGCCAAACTTCACAACCCAGTTCTTCTAAATAAGTGCTGGCGCGCTTGCGGTTGGTTTCGTTCATGGCTTGCAGAAGCTCGCCACCGTTTTCAATCAGTATCACGCGCATCTTTCTAAAATCAAGTTCGGGATAATCGTTTGGAAGAACGTGTTTCTTTAATTCGCATAAAGCACCGGCTAATTCCACACCGGTTGGTCCTCCACCTACAACTACAAAAGTCATTAGTGCTTCTTGTTCGGGTAAATCTTTAGTGAGTAAAGCCTTTTCAAAATTCTGCAGAATTAAACTGCGCAGGTCGAGGGCTTCGGTTACGCTCTTCATGGGCATAGCGTTCTGCTCAAAATCTTTTATGCCAAAGTAATTGGTGGTGGAACCGGTGGCAATAACTAAGTAATTGTATTTCAGTTCGCCAATGCTGGTGATGAGTTTATTTTCTTCTGAAACAATTTTTTGCACTTCGCCCATGCGGAAGTGAAAGTTCTTTTGCCCTTTAAATATTTTGCGGATAGGGTAGGCAATGGAATCGGCTTCTAAACCAGCAGTAGAAACCTGATACAACAAAGGCTGAAACGTGTGGTAATTGTTTTTGTCGAGCAGCACTAGCTGCACTTCGGCTTTGCGCAATTGCTTGGCTAACTCTAACCCGCCAAAGCCACAACCTATAATAACTACGCGCGGAACTTTTACTTCGGGAACATTGATATACATGGCGAATTTGAAAATTTGAAAATTCGGAAATTTGAAAATGAATGCAAATGCATAATTAAATCGTTTGTTCAGTGTTATCGAAAAAATGTTTTTCCTCTTCTGTTTTTTCCAATTGAAATTCATGTGGTGGCGGCAAATCTTTTTTACGAAACACAAAAGCAATTAGCACTCCGCTTATTGCTCCATACAAATGCGATTGCCAACTCACTCCTTTTTCGGGAATAAAACCTACTATCATACTGCCGTAAGAAAGTGCCACAAAAAGTGCAATGGTTATGGACGTTCTGTCTTTTCGAAACAAACCTGACGCCACTAAAAATCCGGCAATGCCATAAATAATTCCGCTTATGCCAATGTGAACTCCGGTTGTCGGTGCTAATAACCAAACCAAACTTCCACTTACAATGTGAATGAAAACCAACACATACAAAGCGGTGGAAGGATATGCATTCAATAAAACGGTTAGCAAAACTAAAATAGGAAGTGTGTTCGAAATAAGATGCTCGAAACTTCCGTGAATGAAGGGAGAGAAAATAATTCCTTTTAATCCTTCGATATGATGAGGCCAGTTTCCGTAAGCATCTGTATTTATGATGCCGAAGTATTGAAGAAGAAAAACAATCCACAACACCGCTACCAACCCAAACACCGCTACCAAACTTTTCGTAAAACTCATTTTCTCTTCTGCCATCAATCGAAATAAATAAAAAATCCTGCTCGTAACGGAGCAGGATTTTTTTATTCTGAATATTTAGAGATTAAAACCAATAAGAAACTACGCGAGAACGCTCATGACCGTTGCGAGTATGGGTTACTTTGAAGCCATAAAGATTGCTACAATTTCCATCATAAGCTGTGCCTGATGCATTCACTCCAAGTACAACAGCTATGTTTTTACTACCTACATGATGGGTTACTTCACCTTGTGTAGGTTTATTCAATCCACAAGTGGTGCTGGCAACAATTGGTGTTGTTATTTGATTGGTGAAAGCAGTACCCAAACGATTAGTTCCCCAGGCATCTACATTGCTAACTCCACCTTCTGAATGGTCAGAACTAATAGTTACTGATTGCACACCTCCAACATTTGAAAATGTTCTGGTTCTGTCAACACTCCATATTCTTGAAGTTCCATCATCAAAAGTTAATGAGAAATTAGAAGCAGTGTGATGATGTGTTACAGTTCCCGTTTCCATGTTGTTCATAATTTTCCAAGCCAAACCACCTGAAACATTTGTATGAACATGCGTGCCATTCAGCACTACGGTTTTATTTGTGTTTAAATTAGTAACGGTAACCGCATTAAAAACTAAAGTCAATACCGCACCTGCATCTTTCCAACGAGTGCCAGAAGTATAATTAGCTATAGTAGCTGTAATAGTTCCTGTGCGCGAAATTCTTCCGCTGCAATCTTGTCCGTTGAAGGTAATCAGTACCGAGCCATCGGTATGTAAATTAGTCGTATCAACCGTAGCTCCGCAAAGTTGCATAGCTCCTTCTGTTTTTCCCGAAAACGATTGAATACCCGAAGCCGCATTGGTAGCATCATCGGTAGCTGAGTTCAAAGTAGAAGATACATTGCTGGCATCTTCTGCACTTATGCTATCGTCAGCATCGTCTGTTTTTTTGCACGAACCCAATGTGAGCACTGCGAATGCCGCTAGTAAAAGCGACAATTGGAATAATTTCTTTTTCATGATTTAAGTTTTTGGTTATGCCTGATAGATGGAATAAAGATAGAAAGGTTTAATGGGGTGGTTGTTAAATGTGAGCTTGTCGAAGGATGATTTTAGGAAAACGCTTCGACAAGCTCAACGTGACATACTTTCTTAAATGAATAAATAAATTAGCAGGCAGTAATAACTACTACAAATTTTACTGCATGAA
Source organism: Bacteroidota bacterium (assembly GCA_947479455.1). Classification (GTDB taxonomy): domain Bacteria; phylum Bacteroidota; class Bacteroidia; order Chitinophagales; family LD1; genus Bog-950. The sequence continues at coordinate 83,543 of CANJZE010000012.1, read as the reverse complement.
ATATTTTAAACTCCTACTCTCCTTCGTTGCCACTCTTGGGCTTATTTATATTCTGAATAGCAAAATGGGAGTGGCTCCCGCCTTCGGAAAATTTTTAAATCCGTTCATGGGCTTTTGGCAGAATGCCGAAAATGTAACTGGATGGAAAGATGAAGAAGCAAATCTTGCGGGATTGAAAGAAGAAGTGAAAGTATTTTTCGATGAGCGTTTAGTGCCGCACGTTTTTGCGAAGAACGATGAAGACCTTTATTATATGCAGGGATACATTACCGCTAAGTATCGCTTATGGCAAATGGAAATACAAACTGCCAATGCTGCAGGAAGAATAAGTGAAATAGTAGGAGAGAAAGCGCTTGATGTTGACCGCATGCAACGAAGAATAGGAATGGGTTACGGTGCCGAAGCTGCACAGGAGTATATTTCAAAAGATTCGGCCAGCAAAAAATTGATTGACGCTTATTGCAAAGGTGTGAATGCTTACATCAGCACACTCGCTCCGAAAAATTATCCAATTGAATACAAGTTACTTGATTACAAACCCGAAGAATGGACACCCATTAAAGTCGCTTTGTTGTTGAAGAACATGGCGAATATGCTTTCGGTTTTTGAATTTGATATCGAGAACTCAAACTTTGTAGCCAAATACGGAAACGAAGAATTCAGAAAGCTTTATCCTGATTATATAAAAGACGAAGACCCGATTGTTCCTATCGGAACGAAGTTTGAAGTGCGAAGTGAAAAGCTAAAAGGGAGTACTACATCGGACATCGGACATCGGACATCGGACTTGTATTCAACAGTAATTCAAAAGCCAGATGAAATAACCGGCTCCAACAATTGGGCAGTAAGCGGCAGCAAAACAAAAAGCGGCAAACCTATTTTGTGCAACGACCCGCATTTGAAATTATCGCTTCCTTCTATTTGGTACGAAATGCATTTGGTTTCACCTAACATGAATGTGTATGGTGCTACACTGCCCGGTTCACCGGCAGTGATCATCGGTTTCAACGATTCTATTTCATGGGGAGTTACCAATGGCGGGCGCGATGTGCGCGACTGGTACACCATTAAATTCAAAGACGCTGCGCGTAATGAATACGAATACAATGGTCAATGGGTAAAAGCTGAAAAGAAAATTGAAAAATATTTCGTACGCGGAAAGGGAGAAGTGGATGATACGGTTATCTATACTAAACTTGGCATTGTAGTTTTTGATGAAAATTTTGGTAGAGTTGATTCAAAGAAAAATTTGGCGATGCGCTGGACTGCTCACTTGCCTTCGAACGAATTCAAAACATTCTATCAATTCAACCGAGGGAAAAATTACGAGGACTATATCAACGCGTTAAAGACCTATCAATGTCCAGCGCAGAATTTTGTTTTTGCTTCTCGTAGTGGCGATATTGCAATTAAAGAACAAGGTTTGTTTCCTATTCGCGATAAAGCTTCTGAGCAAGGAAAATATTTAAGCGATGGCACTACCGATAAAGACGAATGGAAAACTTTTATTCCGAGTGAAGGAAACCCGACATCAAAAAATCCTGAGCGTGGTTTTGTGAGTAGTGCCAATCAGCATCCTACAGATTCTACTTATCCCTATTACTATTCGGGTGTAGGTGTTTACGAAAATTATCGCAATCGAAGAATCAATAAACTACTAACCGAAGGAAAAAATATTGATGCTGATTTTATGAAGAAAATGTTGAACGACAATTTCAACTTGCACGCAAGTGAAGCAGTTCCTGTTTTGCTTTCATTGCTTGATAAAAAGAATTTAAGCAAAGAAGAACAGATTATGGTCGATGCTATTGGCAAATGGGATTTCTACAACAACGCCAATGAGATTGCTCCAGTGTATTTTGAAATTTGGTGGAATGAATTGCGCGCTTTGCTTTGGGATGAAATGTCGAATCCAAGTATTCCTATGAAGCAACCGAGTTTTTATGTAACGGTTCAACTGTTAATGAATGATAGCACATCCATTTTTTACGATAATATTTCTACCAACGCACAAGAAACACGAAACGAATTGGTCTTGCAATCATTTCATCGAGTTAAAGATACGCTTGACGCAAAAAGTTTTACGGAAGTTGGCGAACCTGAAGGAACCGATGAAAAGTTTACAAATAAAGATTCTAAACCTCACGATTGGGGTTCTTATAAAGCCACTAAGGTTGAACACTTGGCGCGCTTAGATGCGTTCAGTTCGTTGAACGTTTACAACGGGGGGAACAGAGGAATAATTAATGCCACTAACAACAGCAATGGTCCTTCATGGCGAATGATTGTTGATGAGGGAACAATGAAGGCATTTGTGGTTTATCCGGGCGGGCAATCAGGAAACCCCGGTAGTAAGTTTTACGACAATGGAGTAAAACCGTGGAGTAAGGGAGAATACTTTGAAGCCAACTTTATTGCGAATGGAGAGGAACTTGGAGCAAAGAAATTGTTTACATCAACTTATAAACCGAAATAGAAAACAGGAATGTGAAAATTCGAGAATTCGGAAATTTGAAAATTTAATTCCAATACAAAATCGAAATACTATGAAGAATTTTTTTATTTCTCTCCTGCTTACAGCCGCTGCATCCTGCATTCTTCAACTATTTCTTCCTTGGTGGACGATTGCTTTAGCTGCATTTGTTGTGGCATACTTTGTAAAGCAAAACTCATTTCCAGCTTTTCTTTCAGCATTTGTTGCGGTGTTTTTATTGTGGGTTATGTATGCATATTTGCTGAGTACTGCTAACGAAAATATCCTTGCAACAAAAGTTGTAGAACTCTTGCAGCAATTGACTAAGGGAAGCGTTATTACACTTTATTTGTTGACCGGATTGATTGGTGGTTTGGTAAGCGGTTTGGGTGCACTAACTGGAAGTTTGGCTTCAAAACTCAAATCGTAAAATTAAACTGCTTTAAAAAACAGAGAGCCGAAGTTTGAAAACTTCGGCTCTCTGTTTTTATTTTGGAATTGAATCCTGCGGTGTGGTTACGGGATTCGGTTCTTCCACTTTCGGTTCTTCTTTCGGAACTTCTTTAGGTGCCTCTTGCACAGGAGGTATTTCCACTTTCGGCTCTTCCTTTGGAGTTTCCTTTGGCGCTTCCTGCACTGGTGGAGTCTCTACCTTCGGTTCTTCTTTTGGCGGTTCCTGCACAGGTGGAGTTTCTAATTTAGGTTCTTCTTTCGGAGTTTCTAAAGGAACAATTTCCTGTTTTGGCTCTTCCTTAATTGGTTCTTCCTTCTTAGGCTCTCTACCCGGTGGCGGTGCGCTGAAAATACTTTCGTTGTTCATTTTCATTTGCTCCAAAGCATCAATCTCCTGTTGCTGTTGTTGTTTTTCCTGTTGTTCTTCCATTTTTAATTGTTCCTCATAATCTAAGTTCGGTTGATTATCTTTTTGGAAATCGATTGTGCTAAGCGTATCGTTCAGCAAAGCAGAATCGCCTGGAATTGGAATATCCAACTTTGGTTCAAAGCGCGGACGGTTAATGCCGTTTGATTTGTCTTTCATGTAATCGCAAAAATCAACTTTGTTCATGCTCGAGCCGAGCGTGTAAAGATAGAAGCGGTCTTTATCACCTTTGATTTTTCGCTTTTGCGGATCAGTGCTGCCTATCATTGTATTGATGACATCATACGAAGACAAAATGCCGAGCGTGCCCGGGCGATATTCAAAATAGAACCAGTCTTTAGTTCCGGTTTGCAGATAGATAGTAAACAAATCTGCTCCGCCTTTGTACTGAATTTCGATATAGCCATCAATTTTTTTGTTGATGATTTTTTTGCCGAGCATAGCCACACCAATTTTACCCACGCTGCGTAATGCTATATCCTCGGGGTCGTAAACAAAATTAACATCGCTGAACACCATGTTGTAATTGAAATCTTTCGGACGTTTGTTGAACACCGGGCTTGCATCAAAATCTTGCAACAGTTTTTTGTCTTCTTTATCGCCACACAAATCGTAAATGGCTTTTTTCTGTTTCTCGCTTTCGTAGCTAATGTCGTTTGCATCGGCATTATCGCCTGCCATATAAAACTCAAACTTCTCCTGCATTTTATCATCCATCTTAGCATCAATGCCAAAGGTGAGATTGAATTTATACTTCGCACTGTCCAGCATTACTTCGGCACTGCCTGCAGCTTTCGTTTTTATAATTCCGAAGTTAGTTCCCAGATTAAATCTTCCTTCTGCTTTTGCAATTCCCTTCTTATCATCATACCGAATCACATTTCCTCTTGTGGCATTGTCTTTTATTTTTTTCTCGTTCCCGAATAGATATTCTCCTGCCGTATTTTGCGTAACAATTCCTGTTGACTTGAACAAGGTAATGTCATTCACTTCGCCCTTTGGCGCCATGAGCGTGGTGTAAATAGCAGGCGCATCATCGGCAGGATGCAAATGAATACCCGCGCTCAACATGTTGCCATCGCTGCTTCTCGTGCTATCGTATTTCAATTCTAGTTTATCGGGGTTTACATCCTGAGAAATAAAGAAATCGGAAGTAGTTGCCTTAGGATAAGTCAAATCGATTTTTGCGTAGCCTTTAAAATTCAAATACTGATTGAGTGATTTCAATGTCACATCGCCATTGAATTTTACAGTTGGATAAAGCACAAAATTTTGGGTGGCAGGTATGTTTGCTTTTGCAAGCAAAGTCCAAATTTCTACTTGTTTGCGCTTGCGTGCACCTTCAACATCTTTCTTGCACGAAATATCGGTGAGGTTAATTATCTGTTTAATATCTTTGGTGTTGTAATGATATTCGCCAACAGCTTTCAACTCTTGTTTGCTGTAAATATCAACGGTGGCGTGTTCAATCTTGTGCCATTTCTTAATCGTGTCAGCAACAATGGTTGCGTTATGCAACTGCTCCATTTTTGCTTCCGGTTGAATAATTACCACTCCGCTATCGGGTACCACGCTTGCGTCTGCCACTTTAATTTCAGGCACTCCTTCGCAGCGAATGATAGAAGTAATCAAACTGTACGTTGCACGCTTGCCTAAAAATTTCAAACCTTTTTGGTCAGGTCTGGTAGAAATGAAATATTCTCCTGGCCCTTGAGGTGGTGCTTTAAAGTCAAGAATTTTTTCGTCCATAAACCATTTGAACTGGTTGATGGCAGTGGTGTATTGGTTATAAGAAAACTCGGTAGGAATATTTTTTTGGTTCGAAACAAAATCGCCAATGCGTGTTTTGAAATCAACCTTCGCGTTTACGTTTGGCGTTTTGAAAGTTACTTTATCGCCAGTCGATTTAATATTCAAAGCCGAAGTATCGGCCGAAAGATTCATAGTTTGAAAACTGAAATCTTTGGAAGCAAGCGTTGCTTCATCCCAATCTAGCGAGCCGTTTCCACGCAGTCCTTTCCCGGTCAACAATAAATCGCCTTTAAAAGAAGTAAAGCCATCGTCATACATGGCAAAAGGTTCTTCCTTATTCGTCATGTAAATGTGCATGCTATCCGAATTCGGTTTCCAAAAAATTCGATCGTTGTGCCCTCTCACTGCCGGTGTTTTTACACCTTCAAATGTTTTGGCAATCGTAAAACTATCTGTAGTGCCTAACATGGAATCAGGATAGAAGCGCACATCATGCGTTATAAAATCTGCGGTGGAGTGGGTTACTCTTCCATCACCTTCAAGTCCGGCATATTTCAATTCGAATTTGCCATAGTATTTTCCTTTGCCTTTGTATAAATCGTAACCCTCTTTTGGTGTTTCAGATTTAAAACCGAGCGAACCATCGGCTTGAATTTTTACACTATCGCGCAGGTCGGGCAAAATGCCGCCCGAAGAAAATTTTCCTTTCCAGTTGATGATATCGCCACTGAAATTATTTAAACTATCTAACCGAAAAGGATCTAACTCAAAATAAAAATTTTTTCGGTTGTATGCTCCTTTTGCCACTGTAGAATCATCGTAGTAGATGTACGATTTTTCGCGGCTGTATAGACGGGGGAACTGCGGCAGTTTTGTTCTGCCCGATTTGTTGATGGGTGCATCAATTTCCAGCAATCCTTTCATGCCTTCTACTTTCGATTTCAGCATTTTTAAAATCGGATTTCCATAGCCGTCAACTTTACCACTGTCCTGCACGTTAATGCGCATGGTATCCACTTTCAATAAGTCTACGGTAAAAGGCGCATACTGAAATTTATATTTCTCGCCATACAAATCCATTCTGCCCGCGTAAATCAATCCGTTGAATTCCATATTGCGGTCTTTTTGCAAACTTATGGCATTGTTCTTTGGGCGAAAATACACGAAGCTTGAATCGCTGATGGGTACTTCTTGTACGCCCTTCAAATCAATATTGCTGCTCTTCAAATCAATGTAATCGTTCCCCGATGCGGGGGCCGATTTGATACGAATAATGTCATAATCAATTTTTTTTGCATTCGCCAAAACATAATTAAGCGTTTTGTCTTTTACAGTAATAACTCCGGTGCCTTCATTGTAAAGTACAAAACCATTTTCGACTAAACTGTATAACAACGATTTTAACTCACCTTCTTTTAAACTGGCGTCAAGAGATCGGGCAACATCGGTAGCATTCAAATCGCGCGAGCCATATTTTTCATATAATTTTTTCAAAACCGAAAGTGGTTCATACGATGCAAAGCCTTGGGTTTTGCGAATCAATTCTTTTTGAAAATAATTTACCGATTCAAAAATTCCCGGCTTCTGCCCTGCCCCTGAAAGTATTTTCAAGTTCAAAACAGATGAATCTAAATTCCAGAAAATAGCATCGGTTTGAAACTCGTGATTGTGATACGAGTCCATAAATTTTGCTTTACCCATTCCGGTTTCACCGCGTAGCAAACGAATTTCGCGCTTCTTAATTTTATATACCACACTCAACTGTGGGTGATAAATAGAATCGGTTCCGAAGTAGATGCTCACCTCCGCTTTATCTGCACCTAACTCTTCGCCTTTCTTAACCGAAATGGAAGAAGATTTTGCAGAAAGTACTCTCGTTTTTCCATCGCGTGCAAAAAAGGTAAGCATTGCTTTTTCCTCCGGTGTACCATAGCCTAAAACTTTTCCGCCATACAAACTAAAACCACCGGTGTAAGAAACATTCGGTGCAATATCTTTTACGGTAATGCCCATATCATACGATTCAAAACGCGGGTAACTCATTGTAGCAGAATCGGCACTGGAAACCATTTTGTCGAGCAGTTTACCGGTGAGTGCCGTTTTAAAATAATCGGTGTGGTAAAAGGTAACTGTGTCCACTGCATAATTAAAGTTAGTGCAGTTGACCGTGTAGTTTTTGAAAGTGCAATAAACTTTATTGGGGTCAAGTGAGCCACGCGCCCAATCTACCCGTCCTGATTTTCCTTCCCATTTATTTTCGAGTGGAAAGTAATCACCCGATGTTTGTTTAATCATGACTGAATCGCCTTTTACTGCACCCACAAGTGTGGTTGCACCGAAGCTCACATACGGTCGAAGACCCTCTGAATTAAATGTGCAATTTCTGGTATCTACTTTCCATGTTTTTGCCGGTGTAACATCAAGCGCACCTTGTTCAAAAAAACCTGCAGAGAAATCAATTGTTTTTAAGAAACCACTATTATCTCCTTTTTTCTGCGCCTCAATTACATCACCTAAAAAATTGGACCAAGAAGCAAACTCCGCATCGCTGATTCCGTTTTTTGCAGCCCCCATAACTGCGTTCAGATACGGAATAAAATGTGTGTACGCACTCATGTTTCTCTCAGTCATCAGGTTGCAGGTTTTCGACATTTTTTCAAACCATGTAGCAGGAATTTTTCCGTCCTTGGCTACTTTTTCAATGGCGTTCATCGTATTTAAAGACTGTTCCATTTTATTGGCAGTCATGAACGAGCTAAGATCTTTGATAAACTGTCCCTGGTCTTTCGAAAAGGTCATAGTTACTTGTTGCGCCTGCGCGCCAACAAAAAATAAAAGAAGAAAAGCGAATGAAATTTTTTTCATACTGAAAATATTTTTGCTTAAAAAAGTTGAAATGAAATGGCTAACCACCCGTTGCTTCGGATAATTGATTTTTGCGCTAGATTGTTTTTTTTGGCTTCTGTTACTACGCCCATTTCATCGTTCAATAATATTCCGCTAACGAGCAATATTCCGTTCTCGTTCAGCAAACTTTTCCACTTGTGAATGTTGCTGAGAATTACGTTGCGATTGATATTGGCTAAAATAGCATCAAATTTTTCGGTGAAGACATATAGGGTATCTCCATGAACAGTTTTTATGAGTTGGCAATTATTGCGTTGCACATTCTCCATGCAATTGTGGTAAGCCCATTCTTCATTGTCAATGGCAATAACCGATTTAGCTTTTAATTTTTCGGCAAGAATCGCCAATACACCTGTGCCACTACCAAAGTCAAGCACGCTTTTGTTTTCGAAATTTTCAGCAAGCATTAATTCGATAACTCCTGCTGTTGTAGCATGATGCCCCGTGCCGAAACTCATTTTTGGCTCGATAATAATTTCAAATTCTGTACTGGTAGAAGGATGAAAAGGTGCGCGAATAGCTACTCTTTTAGCAATAAGAACAGGCTCAAAATTTTTTTCCCATTCTTCATTCCAGTTTTTGTTTTCAATAGCGGCAGAAGAAAATTCAATGTGAGTGAATTCATTGTCGGTCAGAATCTCGGCTACCTTATCGTTGGTTATTTTATCGGCATACACAAACCCTTTCAGCGAATCGGAAGTTTCTTCAAATCCCTCAAAATGAAAATCGCTTAAAATAGAAATGAGCCAGTCGCGTTCCACTTCATTGCGCGTAAAAAATTCAAAACAGTGATAGGTCATTCAAATGGTTTGTTGAACAAGAATAACAATAATTACAGGGTGAATTTTCGAAAATAATTTTGCGGTAAAAGGAAATTTCTATTTTAGCCGCATGATTCGTTTCCAAAATATGTGTTGCTGTTGTTCTCCTTACAGGGGCTGTAAATACATTTTGTAATTAGTAAACGATTTCAAAAAAATATTTCTGAACCCTTCGTCACCACGAAGGGTTTTTTATTCTAAAAATTTAAAACATGCAAGTTCAACCATCCGAGAAAATTGATTTCAGCACCATTCCATCGCGTGCTTTCATTCACAAGTTCACCGATGAACTGATTGATTTGATTTTTCCGATTGAATCAACCTTTACCTTTCGCTATGAAGTAGCTGAAGAAACACAGGAGCGTTTGGCTCGTCACTTAAATGATATTCTGAAGCCGCTGGCAGATAGGCTTACTTTTTCAGCTGAAGAAATCATTGAGAAATTTTTCGCCTCTCTTCCCGCTATCTACAACAAACTGATTGTGGATGCCGAATTTTTTATTCAATCTGACCCGGCTGCCGAAGGAATTGAGGAAGTGATAATTGCTTATCCGGGCTTTTACGCCATAACAGTTTATCGTTTGGCGCATGAGTTATCAAAACTGAATGTTCCTATTGTACCGCGCGTTATCAGTGAATATGCGCACAACAAAACAGGAATTGATATTCATCCCGGTGCACAAATAGGAAACCCGTTTTTTATTGACCATGGAACGGGTGTGGTAGTTGGACAGACAACTATCATTGGCAACCGTGTGAAAATTTATCAGGGAGTTACACTTGGTGCGTTGGCAGTTCGTAAAGAAACAAAAGGAGTAAAACGCCATCCTACTATCGAAGATGATGTACTCATTTACGCAGGTAGTTGTATTCTTGGCGGAGAAACTACGATTGGTCACAGTAGTGTAATTGGAGGAAATGTTTGGCTAACTTCAGGTGTGCCGCCACTATCCATCGTTTACCACAAGAGCGATGTTCACATAAGAGACAAGAGCGAAATGAACGAGGTAATTGACTTTATAATTTAAACATAAAACAAAACCAAAAATAAAATGAAAGCAAACAACATTCTTGAAACCATTGGCAACACACCACATTTACACATCAACAAATTATTCGGAACCACACATGATGTCTGGATAAAACTCGAACGTCAAAACCCCGGAGGAAGTATTAAAGACCGCATCGCCCTTTCTATGATAGAAGATGCAGAGCAAAAAGGGTTACTCAAAAAAGGAAGCGTAATTATTGAACCTACTTCGGGCAACACAGGAATTGGATTAGCCATTGTTGCCGCAGTAAAAGGGTACAAACTCATTTTGGTAATGCCCGAAAGCATGAGTTTAGAAAGAAGAAGATTGATGAAAGCTTACGGTGCAAGTTTCGAATTGACACCGCGCGAAAAAGGAATGAAAGGGGCTATTGAAAAGGCAAATGAATTGGCGGCTGTCACTCCGAACAGTTGGATTCCGCAACAGTTCGATAATCCTGCAAACATTGATGTGCATGTGCGCACAACAGCACAGGAAATTCTAAAAGATTTTCCAAACGGGGTTGATTATTTAATTACGGGAGTAGGAACAGGCGGACACATTACAGGTGTTGGAAGAATTTTGAAAGAGAAATTTCCGAACACAAAAGTTTTTGCTGTAGAGCCTTCTGCTTCACCTGTAATTAGTGGCGGGCAACCCTCACCACACCCAATTCAGGGAATTGGTGCAGGTTTTATTCCCAACAATCTTGACACTAAAATTTTAGACGGAGTAATTCAAGTTACAAAAGAAGAAGCCTATGAATATACTATTCGTGCTGCAAAAGAAGAAGCACTATTTGGTGGTGTTTCATCTGGAGCAACCTTGGCCGCCATTGCAAAAAAGCTTTCAGAAATTCCAGCGGGCAAAACAATTCTTGGATTCAATTACGATACAGGGGAGCGTTATCTTTCTATTGAAGGATTGTTTGAATTGTAAAATTTCCTGTTCATGAAAGAGTAACTAAGTTTTTAAAACTTAGGTACTCTTTCATTTAATGCGGATGCGCACAGCAGTGAATACCTTTCGCTTTGTCGAAACATTCTTTTCCTTCCTTGTACGAAAAATAAATGATGCCTATAGTTCCTGCAATGTCAATGTATGGAATATGAAAAAATTCATACAACAAACTTGAAGCGAGTAAAACCAAACTCATGTATACGCAGACCTTAGCACAGTTGGCATCGGCAATAAGCGCTGCTGAGTTTAATTTTTTACCCAGCGAAGTTTTCCAGTAGATAGTCCCGAGCATAATTACAATAGAGAAAGAAGAAATCACAATGCCCCAAAAAGAGGTGGTTGGATTTTCATGTGCAATTATTTTTTGAACACACATAATGGCTAACACAAAACACAGCGCATAAAATGAATAGCCGGTAATTTTAAGTGCAGTTATTTCAAACTCATCCTGCAGGCTTCCCGAATTTTTCATAATCCGAATAACCATGTGCGCAATTCCTACGGCTGAAATTGCTTCTATAAAACTATCTAAACCAAATCCAAAGAGCGCGAGCGTATCGTTTTCAAATCCGAAATAAGTGGAGATAAGTCCTTCGCCAATGTTGTAGACGATGGTAAAAATGCTTAGGAAAAAAGCGGTTTTATACAAGGGAGAATAGCTTTTCAATAAAGCCACGTGAATGATTTTGTCGAGCAAATGTAAAAATCAAAAACTCAGATTTTTTAAATCAATTACTTCAATGTATACCTCAACCCAACATATCCCTTTGCCCCCTGAATAGGTGCATAATTATAACTGGGGTCGAAGGTGTAGTTGTTAGGATTATCTACAGAAACCTGTTTGTTGAAAGGGTCATCGGGACGTAGAATAGGATTCTTAGGAATAAAATTCAGGAAGTTTTTTACGCCTGCAAACAACTCCAAACCATTCTGAATTTTTTGGGTAAACTGAATATTCATAATGCAGAACCAGGGTGATTTAGAAGGACGGAAATCGTTCGGCACCACAGGTAAAAACATCGGGCTGTTCATTTTACCGGTGTAGTCAATGCTCAAACCAATTTTATTAAAAGTATAACTAATAGCATACGTTGCCGAAAAATTTGGGGCATGAAACTGCGGGGTGCGTATTTTATTCTCTACCTGATACACCTGCATATAGGTTCCTCCAATCAGAATCTTAAGCCCATTGGTAAAATTGAAATCAAGATTAGCTGAAGCACCGGCACTAACCGCATAACCATTCAAGTTATCGTAGATTATCTTTTGAGGGTCGGTTATAAAATCTGCTACAATCTTATTGGTAAAGTAAGTGTAGAAACCGCTTACATCAATGCCCACAAATCCCAACTTATGCTGAACCATTGTGGTATAGTTAACATTACCATTCCAGCTTTGTTCAGGCTTTAGTTTCTCGGCAATCATCACTTTACGTGCACCGGTAAGGGCGGCATGGTCTTCGGTAAAAAGGTTTACTACGCGAAATCCGTTGCCTGCACTTAAACGTATCGTGTGGTCTTTATATTGAGTTATTTTGAATGACAACCTAGGTGAGAAAATACTTTTGTGCTCGTTGTGATACTCGTAACGAATACCAGCAAGCACGGTAAACTGCTCTATCGGTTTCCATTCGGTTTGTACAAATACTCCGGGCAGAATGGTCACCGAAGGTTTAGTGGCAGTCAGTAAATCGTTGGCGGTAGCAGGAGTATTATCATCGTAATGTATAAACCGGAAGGGCGCACCGGCAAGCAGCGAAATGCGTTTCCAGTTTTTACTCCAGCGCAATTGTGCAAACACTACATGCTGTTTTGCCAGATACTTTATCGTACCGTAGTAGCTGTCCTGATAATGGAAATTGTAACTGTAATCAAGAAACAGATTTTCCTTACCGGTAGGTAATTGATAAACACCAATAAGTTCTACCCGCTGGGTGTAAATACTTTCTCCATAAACCGAATCGGTGCCGCGGAAACTTTTATTCCACTGCATCTCGCATAGTTCCACTAATTACTACTTCATTCAAATTAGTCTCAGACGATTTCAAAACGATAGAGACAGAACTTTTTACTGGCTTAAGCTGAACGGTATCTGTTTTATAACCAACCGCAGAAACTTTAAGGGCAGAAGCGGAATTTACATTTAGCGTAAAATTTCCGAACTCATTTGTAGTTGTTCCGTTGCCTGTTCCGATTACATGAATATTTGCAAAAGAAACCCCTTCTCCGCTCGTTGCATCTTTCACATTTCCCTTTATAGTAATTTCCTGTGCTGGGCTTAGCAGACTAGTCAGCAGAAAAATAATCAATAAAAAATATTTTCGATACACCTTGAATAAATTTTAGACAAATCTAAAATTTATTTTTGAACTACGGAAAAACCAACTCCCCGATATATTTAACTTGCATGACTAAACTCATTTAGATTCAATCTAAATAATTTGGATAATTGTATCCTGCTTCTAAATTTGCATCGCACATTATTTAGAACTAATCTAAACAACTTTAAATTGCACAATGAAAAAGCTTACAATTTCTCTCATAGCCTTTGCTTTTATTTTCAGTTTTCAATCCTGTAAAGAACCCAAGAAAAATTACACCGTTCCCAACACTTACAACTTCAGCAACGTTAATTACAGCGGTCAAACTATCCGTTTAAGTATGATTGACGCACTCGTAGATGCTGTAAAAGCAGGAAACACCGGCACAGTACTCGATGCTACAGACTTAAAGAATATGTACAGCAACACTGGCAACCCCTTTAGCATTGCCGCGCTTGATACTTCGGGCAAACAATTAAAGAATAAAACTTTTTTAGCAGACCAGGCAACAGTTGAAACCTGGATTGACAATGCAGCCACTGCCAGTGCAGCAGGCGGTACCGCTTCTAACGGAACTTCGGGCATTGTTACCAACGGAACAAAATCGTATTTATTAGATGCGAATGGTTTTGATTTAAAAGAGGGAGTAGAGAAGCATTTACAGGGCGCGCTCATCTATTATCAGATTACAGCAATTTATTTAAGCGAAGACCAGGTAGGTGCACAGGTAGCCATTGCAGACCGTCAGCACCATTGGGATGAGGCTTTCGGTTACTACGGAGTACCGGTTGATTATCCGACAAACACTGCCGGTGTGTTACACCTGGGTGAGTATGGAAACGACAGAAATGCGTTGCTTGGAAACGGCACAGCAGTGATGAACGCCTTTTTGAAAGGCCGCGCAGCAATTGATAATGATGATAACGAAACGGTTACTGAGCAAATCGCCATCATTCGCGATAATGTAGAACGTGGTATTGCCGGAACTGCGGTTCACTACATCAATGAAGCGTTAGCTAACGTTGGCGATAATGCAGTTCGCAGTCATACACTTTCTGAAGGTTACTTTTTAGTAAAGTCGCTCAAATACAATCCGACTAAGAAAGTTACTGATGCGCAAATAGCAACCCTGCTTGGTTACTTCGGAACCAATTTCTGGACTACCAGCACGACCGATTTGCAGGCAGCTAAAAATCTATTGAGTACTATTTATGGTTTTGATGCCGTTAAAGACCAACTATAATTGCACATGCTCAAATATATATGTGCCGCTGCGGCTTTATTGATTTTGCTGAATGGCTGTAAGCCCAAAGACGGGGGCGATAAGTTCGACCGGGCTGGCATGCTTACGAACTTAGGCAACAATGTAATTGTGCCTGCACACCAACAGTTAAGCTCTACTGCTACAGCTTTAAAGACAAGGGAGAATTACTTTGCCGGGAATCCTTCTACCGCTAAACTCGATTCGTTGAAGGTTGCATTTTTAACTGCTTATACAGCTTTTATGAAAGTGGAGGCGTATAGTCTTTCTCCCAATAATGAAACGCGTAACCTGAACGTTTTTGTAACTGACACCACACAAATCAATGCCAATATTTCTAGCGGTGTCTATAATTTGAGTGCTGCTAATAATATTCAGGCCAAGGGTTATCCGGCCATAGATTATTTGCTGTTCAGTAGGAGTAGCACTGAGATAATAAACCTTTTTACCACAGATCTAAACGCAACAAAACGAATCCAATACTTAAACGATATCACCAACGAAATTGAAACTGTTTCTGCAAATGCTTCAACTTCATGGAACAGTTATCTTACTCAATTTATAAGTGCATCAGGAACTGACATCGGAAGTTCAGTTGGTATGCTGATGAATGATTTAGCATTCGAAATTG
The DNA here is from genome assembly GCA_947479455.1 of Bacteroidota bacterium. Lineage (GTDB taxonomy): Bacteria > Bacteroidota > Bacteroidia > Chitinophagales > LD1 > Bog-950. The sequence goes on along the minus strand of CANJZE010000012.1, from coordinate 68,507 downwards.
AGCGATGCAGAAAGGAGAGAGTTGGGAATTCATTAGGTTACATTGGCTTTGTTTCATCAGGAAATGTTGACGCGCATTTACTTGAAGCATATCATTCACGGCATTCGAAAGAGTTATTGGCAGCCAATCTACGCGAGTTAAAAATTTTGTATGAAGGAGGCGCGGGTAGTGGTTTCGATGATTACTTGGTTTATCTGAATGCAGAATTCAACGGCCAGCCGCTCGCTTCTGCTGTTTCAAATCAATTTGATTTGGTCATTCAGATGGCAGAAATAATACCGGTGGATTATTCAACAGCCCTAACCACTAACCGACCTGATATGGAATCGCTGTTTCTTGAATTAAAGAAACTGACCGTAATGCTGAAAGTAGATATGAGTTCGCAGTTAGGAGTAATCATCAACTACAGCGATAATGACGGAGATTAAAAAGCCCCCTTTAAATCTCCCCCTACAGGGGAGACTTAAATACAAGCTCGCTTTTTTATTTAAAGAAGTGAGCGCTGCTCCGCTGATTGTTTTCAGAATTGCTTTTGGTGTAATGATGTTTTTATCGCTCATCCGCTTTGCTGCAAACGGTTGGATTGATTCACTCTATGTGCAACCGAAATTCTTTTTTACTTATTATGGTTTTGAATGGATAAAGCCATTGAACGAAACGGGCATGTATATCGTGTTTGGTTTAATGATGCTTGCCGCGCTGTGTATAGCGGCAGGTTATCTTTATCGTTTTAGTGCGGTTATTTTCTTTCTGCTCTTTACTTATGTTGAGTTGCTCGACAAAACCAATTATCTCAATCACTATTATTTTATCAGCATCATCAGTTTGTTGATGTGTGTGTTGCCTGCTACTAAGAAAGTTGTTCCGCGTTGGGCAATCCTCACACTGCAATTACAAATGGCAATCGTTTACTTCTTTGCAGGCATAGCAAAGATAAATGCTGACTGGCTGTTGAACGCTATGCCTTTAAAAGTTTGGTTGCCGACAAGAACCAATATTCCTTTCGGTTTTCTCTTTGATGAAAACATTGTTGCTTACATTTTTAGTTGGTGCGGAATGTTGTTTGATGTAAGCATTGCATTCTTTCTTTTCAACCGCAGAACGGTTTGGTATGCATATGCGGTAGTGATAGTTTTTCATGTGCTAACCGCCATTTTGTTTCCCGGCATTGGAATGTTTCCGTTTATTATGATTGTTTGTGCGAGTGTTTTTCTGCCAACTTCTTTTCACGAGAAACTCCTAAGTAAGACAGGCATCGAACAACGGACATCGCACATTGGACAACAGTTCAATCTTCAATTTTTAATTATTCCAATTCTCATTCTACACTTCACAATTCAAATTATCCTTCCACTAAGAAGTCACCTCTATCCAAACAATCTTTTTTACACCGAACAAGGTTATCGGTTTAGCTGGCGTGTAATGCTTATGGAAAAAGCGGGATTGGTTTTCTACCATGTAAAAGATAAGAATGGAAAATTGCATGAAATCAACAATCACGATTTTCTTACGGCTCAACAGGAAAAGCAAATGAGTACACAGCCCGATATGATTTTACAATTCGCGCAGTTCCTGAAAGAGCAGTTTAATACCAATGAAGTTTATGCCGAAGCGTATGTAACCGTAAATGGAAAAGGCAGCAATCTCTTTCTTGATCCGAAAATAAATTTGGCAACCTTGCAGGACGATTTCTCTCACAAAAAATGGATACTGGCTCAGGCAGTTAGATAATGAAGAAATGTTTTACCTGTATCTTATTTGTTTTTATCACAGGCTTGGTACATGCAAAATATTACACCATCAGCGGCTTTGTAAAAAATGAAGTCACCAATGAGCCGGTTTCAGGAGTTGTAGTCGTTCTTGAAAAAACGGGAACAAAAACATTGACAGATTCACTTGGCAACTTTGCTTTCAACAATCTTTATTCAGGCCAATACAAAATCTCTTTTCGCAATTCTCTATTTGAAAAAAAAAGTGTAGACGCAATTGTTGCCGATTCTCATCTTCAGTTGGGAACTATCTTTCTCAAGCCGTTTATCAATGAACTCTCCACCGTTACTATTGAAGGCAATCAAGGCAGCTTTGGTGTTACGCGATTAAAAGCAGTGGAAGGCACTGCCATATATGACGGCAAGAAAAATGAAGTGATTGTGATGAAAGACATGAACGTGTCGCTCGCCACTAACTCATCGCGACAAATTTTTTCGAAAGTACCGGGCATCAATATTTGGGAGAGCGATGCTGCAGGTTTGCAGTTAGGAGTTGCTACACGCGGCTTGGACCCAAACCGCACTTCTAATTTCAACACGCGGCAAAACGGGTATGACATGAGTGCCGATGCACTTGGTTATCCCGAAAGTTATTATGTACCACCGGCAGAAGCCATTGAGCGTATTGAAGTAGTGCGCGGTGCGGCATCGTTGCAATACGGCCCTCAGTTTGGCGGCATGTTGAATTATGTTTTGCAGCGCGCACCGAGCGATAAAAAAATTGAATGGACGAGCTACACCACAGCCGGTGCGTATAAATTAGTCAGTACATTCAATAGCATTGGCGGAAGCGCAAAGTGTTTTCATTACTACGGATACTATAACTACAAACAAGGCGAAAGCTGGCGACCGAATGCCGGATACAAATTGCATAACGCATTTGCAAGTATCGGCTATCAATGCAGTGAACGATTATCCATTAATACGGAATATACTTTCTCAAAATATGTAACGCAGCAGTCCGGTGGTTTGACCGATGCACAGTTTAATAACAATGCCAAACAATCGTTGCGTAATCGCAATTGGTTTGCTACCAACTGGAACATTCTTGCGCTGAGCATGAACTACAAACACAATGCATTTCATCAGGTGAATGTGCGTGTGTGGGGCTTTCTTGGCTCTCGAAATGCAGTGGGTTATTTAGGACCGGCTAACCGCACCGATGATCTTTCTAAAAACAGAGATTTAATAAAAGATACCTACCGCAATATTGGTGTAGAGGCTCGTTACGTTTGGAAGTATTACATCAAAAAGAGTCTTTCATCTTTGTTAGTTGGCGGACGTTTTTATAAAGGCGAAACAAAAAAGGCGCAGGGCTTTGGGGACAACGGTTATGATGCTGACTTCAGTTTTGTCAATGATAGTTTGAAGAGTTCTGATTATAATTTTCCTGGAATGAACATTGCCCTGTTTGCTGAAAACGTTTTCAATATTTCAAACAAAGTGAAAATTATTCCGGGCATTCGCTTCGAGCATATTAGTACAAAGGCAAATGGAAATTACCGCCAAACCGTAAACGATGTTGTAGACAGTGTTTTGCGAAACGAAGAACGTTCTTTCAAAAGAAATTTTGTGCTGCTCGGTTTGGGTTTCAGTTATCGCGTTTTTAAAAACACCGAACTCTACGCCAACTTTTCGCAGAACTATCGTGGCATCACGTTTACCGATATGCGTGTGGTTCGCATCAGTCAATTAGTCGACCCGAACCTACGCGATGAAACGGGTTACAACCTCGACCTCGGTTATCGCGGAGATATAAATACCTGGTTCAACTTTGATGTGAGCGGTTTCTGGCTCCAATACAACAACCGCATAGGTCAAATTCAAGTGGCAGATAGTGCTTACAACATTTATCGCTACACAACTAACATAGGAACTACCCGAAGTTTAGGCGCAGAAGTATATCTGGAAGCAGACCTTTTCAATGCCGCTAATATTTCAAACAAGGCAGGAAATTTTGTGCTGTTCACTTCAGTTGGATACACCAATGCGGTTTATGTAAAATCTAATTACAACAATGTAGAAGGAAAGTTTCTGGAGTTCGCTCCTCAGATTACTTTTCGCGGAGGAGTTACTTACCGGTATAAAAAGTTTTCTACCACCATCAACGCATCGTATACCGGTGAGCAGTTTACCGATGCGACCAATGCCAAGTTTACACCTACTGCGGTGAACGGTTTAATACCCGCCTATTATGTAATGGACTGGAGCGCGAAGTATTCTATTAAGTGTTTGCAGTTTCAGGCAGGAGTCAACAACTTCACCAACAATATTTATTACACCCGAAGAGCGGTGAGTTACCCCGGTCCGGGAATTATTCCGAGTGAACCACTTATATTCTATTTTACTTTAGGTATTAAACTGAATGAAAAAATAAAAGAAGATAAATTCAATACATATTAAATTACACCAACAATAAATCATGCAACATGAATGCAGAACATAATTTCGTTGCCATTAATTACATCGATTGTTCGGTTGATTATAAGCCAAGATTCGAAGAGCTTTTTGCAAGTCGTGCGCACGCCATTGACCGAATGCCCGGCTTTAAAAATATGCAGGTGCTAAAACCTAAAGACGGTGAAAGCAGTTACCTGATTATAAGTTTTTGGGAAAGTGAAGAGCAGTTTAAAGCGTGGACAGGTTCTTCTGAATTTTTGGAAGGACACAAGCGTGGCTTTGCTGATTTAGCCAAAGCAAAAGCTGAAGGTAAAGAAGCTCCGATGAAGTCATCATTTAAAACTTACAACGTTTTATCACGATGAACAACGAACAAACATCAGGGGAAAGTAAAGTAAAACTTTGGTTGAAGCGGATGGGAGTTGCCGGCTTTTTTTTCTTCCTCATCAAAGGATTGGTTTGGATTGGTATTGCTGCTGTAGCTTACTATTCAGCAAAAGATTAGGTAAAAAGCATTTGATTTGATTTGTTCATCAATTTACACAAATGAAAAAATCTTCAAAATTTTTTATTGGTATTGCAGTAATTGTGATTGCGCTTTTTGTAATCACTAAAATTAGGGGCGATGAATATTTATTCAAAGCGCTTTGGGCAACTTATCTGCACGGAGAAACTTCAGCCACTATTGACGATGCAAAACATTTTAAAACGCATCGAATTGAACCATCAAGCACGCCTTGGGATTTTCCGGCAAGTGCTGATTTCAATAAGCAATTGTTGCCCGAAAAATTACAAAAGGTGTTAGACGAAACGGGCACCGTTGCTTTTTTAGTAATTCATAACGACAGTGTTCTTCACGAACATTATGTTGATCGAAACGCAGAAGATGCCGGAACTAATTCTTTTTCAATGGCAAAAAGTATTACGACCATGCTGGCTCAAGTTGCTGTTCAAAAAAATGTATTCAGCGGCTGGCATCAAAAGGTAAAAACTATTTTGCCGGAACTTACAGGCAAATATGCCGATGAATTGGAACTTTGGCATCTCAGTACCATGAGTTCGGGTTTAGATTGGAATGAGGATTACGCTAATCCCTGGACCATTACTGCAAAAACATATTATGGCAATCACGTGCGCAATGTCATGCTCACGCTTCCTATAAAAGATGAACCGGGAAAGAAGTTTATTTATCAAAGTGGTTCGACTGAACTGCTTGCCATGTGCTTGATGCAAGCCACCGGAAAATCACTTGCTGAACTTGCTTCAGAATGGCTTTGGAAACCAATGCAAACCAAGCACGGAGCTACCTGGCATACCGATGATGATGGAACGGAATTGGCCTATTGCTGTTTCAATTCGAATGCTCGCGATTTTGCGCACTTCGGAAAACTGATGTTGCATCAAGGTAATTTTAACGGAGCACAAATTCTTGATTCTACATTTGTGCAATTGGCAACTTCACCCGCCCTAGCGCCTATCTACGGCTATTCATTCTGGCTCGAAAACTCGATGGGAACAAAAGTTTTTTACCAATGGGGCTTTTGCGGTCAGTACATCATTACTGTTCCGGAATATAATTTGGTGATAGTGCGACTTGGCACTAAAGATTTGCCCAAAACTAGTGAAGACAATTCGCAATATGTGCGCGAATTAACTGGAGAAGTATTGCAGTTACTTGCAAATTAATGTTTGCTTTTTTACTCTATTGTATTTTCCTATTGTCCTCTTTTTTATCAACAAAGTTCACTTGTTGATTAGTAACGCAATTCTACATTCGCGCCTCGCTAAATTCAGCCCCTAAATCCCCGAAGGGGACTTAAATACAAAATACACCACATAATGGCAAAAGAAATAGTAGAAGCGCGCTATACCGAAGACGAAGTAAAAACCCTCGACTGGTTAGAGCACATCCGCATTCGACCGGGAATGTACATAGGTAAAACGGGCGATGGCTCGTCAATGGATGATGGTATTTATATTTTGCTAAAAGAGGTCATTGATAACTGCATTGACGAATACCAAATGGGTTACGGAAAAAAAGTGGACATCACGGTTACCAAAGAAAAAGTTACCGTGCGCGATTACGGCCGGGGAATTCCCCTCGGCAAATTAGTGGATTGTGTTTCGCAGGTAAACACCGGAGCAAAGTTTGATTCGAAGGCGTTTAAGAAGTCTGTCGGATTGAATGGTGTGGGTACAAAAGCAGTGAATGCGTTATCTGCGTTTTTCAAAGCATCGGCCGTTCGCGAAGGGCAAAAGAAAACTGCCGATTTTGAGTGTGGTAAATTGATGAAAGACCACAAGCTCGAAAAAACCGATGAGCCAAACGGAACTTACATTGAGTTTTTGCCCGACAATAAAATTTTTAAAAACTACCACTACTTGCATGAGTATGTGGAGCAGATGGTGCAGAATTATACTTACCTCAACACCGGTCTTGCGTTTTATTACAACGGCCAAAAATATATTTCGCAAAACGGTTTGCACGATTTGCTCTCGCGCAAAAAAGATGTAGAGAACCTTTGCTACCCTATCATTCACTTGATGGGTGAAGACCTTGAAATTGCAATGACACACAATCACCATTATGGTGAGGAGTATTACAGTTTTGTGAATGGTCAGTACACCATTTTAGGTGGAACACACTTGCAGGCTTTTCGTGAGTCGGTGGTAAAAACGGTACGCGAGTTTTATAAAAAAGATTTTGACACCGTAGATATTCGCGAAGCTATTGCTGCCGCTATTTCGGTTCGTATTCAGGAACCCGTTTTTGAATCGCAAACTAAAACGCGATTAGGAACCGATAAACTTCATGGCGAAGAACGCACCATGAAACAGTTTGTAGGAGATTTTGTAAAAGAGCATTTGGATAATTTTTTGCATAAAAATTCAGCCACTGCCGAAGCATTGCTCAAAAGAATTTTGCAAAGCGAGCGCGAGCGAAAAGAAATTGCGGGCATCAAGAAATTGGCCAACGAACGCGCCAAGAAGGCAAACATTCACAATAAAAAACTGCGCGATTGTCGTCACCATTTAAACGATGGTGGCAAAATAGAAGACGAACAAAAGTTGCGCACTACCCTATTCATTACCGAAGGAGATTCTGCCAGCGGCTCATTGACAAAATCGCGTAATCCTGATTTGCAGGCAGTGTTTTCACTGCGCGGTAAACCGTTGAATAGTTTTGGCATGACCAAGAAAGTCGTTTACGAAAACGAAGAATTCAACCTGCTGCAACACGCGCTTAACATTGAAGATTCAATGGACGATTTGCGTTATCACAACATTGTAATAGCTACGGATGCCGATGTGGATGGTATGCACATTCGTTTGCTGTTGCTTACTTTTTTCTTACAGTTTTTTCCTGATACAGTTCGTAACGGTCACGTAAAAATTTTAGAAACTCCTCTCTTCCGTGTGCGCAACAAACAGAAAACAATTTACTGCTACAACGAAGAGGAGAAACGCGCAGCTGTAAAAGAGTTGAAAGGAAATCCGGAGATAACTCGCTTCAAAGGATTGGGTGAAATTTCGCCCGAAGAGTTTGATGGTTTTATTGGAGAAGATATGCGCGTGAGCCCGGTGATAATGGAAGACAAAATAAAAATTGAAAAGCTGCTCGAATACTACATGGGTAAAAATACCGAAGACCGCCAAAAGTTCATTATCGAAAATCTTCGTTTCGATAAGGATGAAGTAGAAGCTATAGCAGAGTTGGTAGAAGCTGCCTAATTTTTCTTAGCCCAACAACAACTCCACCGGGTCAGCACCCAATAAAAGTTTGTGCGGATTTTCTAAGAAGTCCTTAACGGCAACTAAGAAACTTACCGATTCTTTACCATCAATAATGCGGTGGTCGTAAGAAAGCGCCACATACATCATAGGGCGGGCAACTATGTTTCCGTCAATCACCACTGGTCTGTCTTGTACTTTATGCATACCAAGAATTGCCGTTTGCGGAGGATTGATAATAGGTGTTGACATCAGCGAGCCAAACACACCACCGTTTGAAATAGTAAACGTTCCACCGGTCATATCTTCCATCGTCAGCAAACCATCGCGGCCTTTAATGGCGAGTTCTTTTACTTTCTTTTCAATATCAACTAACGAAAGCGATTCTGCATTTCTAATCACTGGCACCACCAAACCTTTTGGTGTAGAAACCGCAATAGAAATATCGGCATAGTCGTGATAAATAATTTCGTTCTCTTCAATCGAAGAATTCACCGCAGGAAATTTTTCCAAGGCATTGCAAACCGCTTTCGCAAAAAAGCTCATCATACCGAGCGATACTTCATTCTTCTTTTTGAAGGTATCGCCATACTTCTCGCGAATTTTATTGATAGCAGTCATATCCACTTCGTTGAACGTAGTGAGCATGGCGGTGGAGTTCTTCGAGTAAACCAATCGCTCGGCAATCGTTTTGCGCAGACGGCTCATCTTTTCTCTGCGTTCACCTCTGCCAAATGCTTCACGCGCTGGCAAACCCGCTTTTGCACGAACCGCTTTTAGCGCATCATCCTTGGTAATCTTTCCTCCTGCCCCACTTCCTTTTACTTCGGTAATCTTCACCGCGCCTTCTTCTAAAATTTTTTTAGCGATAGGAGTAACCGCCCCCAGACCCCCGAAGGGGGCTTGAGTTTGTTCTTTTTTTATTTCAGTTTTCTTGTTAATCGGAGGCTGTATTTTTTCCTCCCCTTCGGGGAGGTTAGGAGGGGTTGCTTTCTCGTCAATGTTGCAAATCACTGCACCCACCTTCAAATCATCGCCTTCCTTCGCCACAAACTTAACCACTCCGGCAACGTTTGCTGGAATTTCCTGCGATGCTTTATCTGTTTCTAATTCACAAATGGGCTGGTCGAGTTCCACATAATCGCCATCCTTTACTAAGAAACGCGATAGTGTTACTTCGGTTATTGATTCGGCTACTGAGGGCACTTTAAGTTCGGTCATAAAATAATATTAGCCCCTCCTAACTTCCCCGAAGGGGAGGAACTTGGGTAGTGATAAAATTTAAAATTTCTCTTTTCCATAATTAAGTGTTTCTTAAAGTCTTCCTCTTCGGGGAAGATTTAGATGGGGCTATTATGCAAATGCGCGTTGTAAAATTATCTCCTGTTCTTCCAAATGCACTTTCTTAAATCCTGTAGCAGGCGATGCAGAATTCTTTCGCGCAATACCGCGGATATGCAGTTTCTCATGCAAACGCGCATGGATAAAATACCATGCTCCCATATTCTCCGATTCTTCCTGCACCCATAATAATTCTGCCTTCGGATATTTTTTTGTGAGCGAAATCATTTTGTCTTGCGGGGTGGGATATAACTGTTCAACACGCGCTAAGATTACGTCATCATGCTTATCGCGCTCTTTACGTTCAAGCAAATCGAAATAAATTTTGCCCGAGCAGAAAATGATTTTGCGAACCGATTTGCTTTTCACCTCATCTACAATTAATTCTTCAAACTTTCCTTTGGTTACATTTTCTATTGGAGAAACACAGCACGGATGGCGTAACAAACTTTTCGGGCTCATAACCACCAATGGCTTTCTAAAATTCCAGGCAAGTTGTCTGCGCAATGCGTGAAAATAATTTGCCGGGTCGGTAATGTTGACTACCACCATATTCATTTCGGCACATTGTTGTAAAAATCTTTCCAAGCGGGCAGATGAATGCTCGGGTCCCTGACCTTCATAACCGTGTGGTAGCAACAAAACAATACCTGAACTGCGTTGCCATTTGCTTTCGCCAGAAGAAATAAACTGGTCAATGATAATCTGCGCACCATTGACAAAATCACCAAACTGTGCTTCCCAAATTACGAGTGGTTCAGGTGAAGGTAATGAATAACCATATTCAAAACCAAGCACACCATACTCACTCAAATGCGAATTGTAAATGAAGAAACGTCCTTGCTTCTTTGCAAGATTGCATAGGCGGCAATATTCTTTATCTGTATTTTCATCGCTGATAACTGCATGGCGATGTGTGAATGTTCCGCGTTTAACATCTTCACCGCTTAAGCGTATATCCTTTCCATCCAAAAGAATAGAACCATACGCCATCAACTCCGCAGCCGCCCAGTCAATCTTTCTTTCTTCACGCATCAACTTATTGCGCTCGCCTAAATATTTCGCTACTTTTTTCAATGGCACAAAACCATCGGGAATTTTATTAAGTCCTTCGATTAGCGTTTCTACTTTTTCTTTTGGCACAAAAGTTTCGGGGGAATCGAAAAATTCATCAATGCTTGCCTGATGCAACTTTTGCCAAGCTAATTCTGTTTTCTGTGCTTTATACGGCAACGGATGTTGTTTCACAGCATCTAACCTTCCTTGCAAATCGCCCCAGAATTCTTTTTCTAAACGCTTCACCATTTCTGCGTGAACACTTCCCTCGCTCTCTAATTTCTGTGAATAAACATCGCGCGGGTTCGCATGCTTCTCAATCAGTTTATACATCACCGGTTGGGTAAACTTCGGGTCGTCACTTTCGTTGTGACCCCATCTGCGGTAACATACCATGTCAATAAAAATATCCTTGTTGAATTTTTGTCTGTATTCAGCTGCTAACTCAGCGGCAAAAACGGTCGCTTCAATATCGTCACCATTCACATGAATAACCGGAGCTTCAATAGTAGCAGCTATTGAAGTGGAATAATCAGAAGAGCGCGCCTCATCAAAATCTGTAGTAAAACCAATTTGATTATTGATTACAAAATGAATGGTGCCTCCTGAATAATAACCATCAAGCTTTGCCATTTGTAAAACTTCATAAACAATTCCTTGACCTGCAACTGCTGCATCGCCATGAATAAGTACCGGTAAAATTTTATCGAAATCGCTTTTGTAAATAGCATCCGCCTTAGCTCTAGCAAATCCCGAAACAATTGGATTCACAGCTTCGAGATGCGAAGGATTGGGCATGAGCTGGAGATAGACAGATTTTTTTTCGTCAATAGGATATTGCGATGAAAACCCGAGATGATATTTTACATCGCCATCGCCCATCGTCAAATCAACTTGCACGTTTCCCTCAAACTCATTGAAAATTTCCTCATAGGTTTTGCCCATAATGTTGGCCAATACATTTAACCTTCCGCGATGCGCCATGCCTATCACCACCTCTTCAACCGACAAACCTGCTGCGGTTCTTATGATAGCGTCAAGCGCAGGTATAGTGGTTTCCCCACCTTCCAACGAAAATCTTTTTTCACCAATATATTTTGTGCCTAGGAATTTTTCAAAAACTACAGCCCTATTCAACGAGCGCAAAATTTGCTCCTTCTTCTCAATAGAATAGTCAACTACTTTTTCAACAGATTCAATCTTGCTTCTAAAAAAATCAGCTTCTGTTTTATCGCGCACATAACCTATTTCAAAGCCAAGCGAACCGCAATAAACGGCATGCAGTTTTGTAAGAATTTCGTTCAGCGTTGCATTGGGCAAACCTATTTCGCTTCCTATTAAAAACTTTTTTTCTAAATCCTTTTCGTTCAATCCGAAATTTTCTAGTGCGAGATTTGCGTGGCGGTCTTTACGTGGCTTTAGGGGATTGGTATGAGCAATTAAATGTCCTTTTACACGATACGCTTCAATCAAACGAAACACTTTAATTTCATCGAGCGAAACACCTACGGCTTTTCCATTGGTGTTAGTAGAAGCAAAATCGAATCCTTCGAAGAACTTTTTAAATTCAATATCTACTGAATCGGGATTCGATTTAAAATCGCGATACAAGTTTTCTATGTATTCGGGAGTAGCATTGGATAGGAAACTATAACTGGTCATGAGTGCTGAAATTGGGGTGCGAACCTAACTGATAAGTAGCAATAAGCAAAACCGTTTGGAAATATGATTTGCGCGGCTATATTTGCACTCCCTTTTTAAAAAATAATACAATGGCAAATCACAAATCGGCAGAAAAACGCAGCCGTCAGAACGCAAAGCGCAGATTGTTCAACAGATATTGGGCAAAAACAACCCGTAATTCAATTCGTGATATACGCGCTGAAAAAGCAGAGGGTGAGGCAAAAAAAGCATTGCCTAAAGTGGCTGCCCTTATTGACAAATTAGCAAAACGTGGTTTTATTCATAAGAATAAAGCGGGTAACCTGAAATCAGGTTTAGCCAAGAAGGTTGCTTCGTTAAAGAAGTAATTCCCCAAAAAATAATTTACAAAGCCATCTCTTGATTGAGGTGGCTTTTTTATTTTCGGTGTATGGAAGAAAAGGACTTTCTATCAATAAAAAGTTGGGCAGAAGAAGACCGCCCGCGCGAAAAGCTATTGCTAAAAGGTAAATCTACTTTGAGTGATGCTGAATTGATTGCTATTCTACTTCGAACCGGTGTAGTGGGTAGTTCAGCTTTAGATATTGCCAAAAAAATTCTTCACCACGTAAATGGTGATTTAAATGAACTAGGAAAGTTATCGGTGGCTGAATTAAAAAAAATGGAAAGAGGTTTGGGCGATACCAAATCAATTACCATCGTAGCGGCTTTAGAATTAGGAAGAAGAAGGCAATCGAGTGAGGTACGCGAAAAACCAATTATTCGCACCAGTCGCGATTCCTTTGATTACATCTATCTCGAAATTGCTGATTTAAAACACGAAGAGTTTTTTGTTCTCTATTTAAACAGACGAAACCAGGTTATTGGCTCTAAAAATATCAGTTCGGGTGGAGTAACAGGCACTGTTGCCGACACCAAAATAATTCTGAAACATGCATTGGAATTATTAGCAACCGGCATAGTTGCAGTTCATAATCATCCTTCCGGAAATTTGCAACCTAGTGAAGCTGACAAGAAACTTACGAGAAACATAAAGGATGCCGCAAGCTTGATGGACATTGCCTTAATTGACCACTTGATTATTGGAGACAAAAACTATCTGAGTTTTGCTGATGAAGGGTTGCTTTAATTTTATTGTTAAGGCATTTCATTTTCTCCTTATACTTCCTAATTTCGGGTATTAAAATATTCTAAAACAAAATACTCATGAAAAAGTTTTTACTCATTTCTCTGCTTGCTTTCCTAAGTTTAGTATCGTTTTCTCAAGCTACCAGGCTTGTACTTTACGAAGAATTTTCAGGCGAAAATTGTGGTCCATGTGCGGCTATTAATCCGGATGTAAATGACATGCTTGCTCAATATCCCAATGATGTAGTGCTGTTGAAATACCAAGTAAACATACCCTCTGCAGGGCCGCTCTGGTATCAAAACTCAACCGATGCAGGTGCACGAAAAAGTTATTATAGTGTCAACAGCGCTCCATGGGGCGAACAAGATGGTGTAAACAGCAATACCGCTGGTGATACACACCCTTACTACTGGGTTAATGACCAGTCATACTTAACTAATCGCACTGCTGTTTCTTCTCCGTTTACTTTAGATGTTACTCCTGTATTTTCTGCTGATGCAGATTCATTTTATGCAACAGTTACTATTGCTGGGGCTACCAATTTCACAGTTTCGGCTACCACAAAATTAAAATTACGCGTAGCCATGATTGAGGATTTAAATTTTGCTTCTCCTCCCGGAAACAATGGCGAAACTGAATTTCATCACGTGATGCGTAAAATGTATCCTAATGCTTTAGGAACTCAATTAGCAGATTCTTGGACAGGAACCAGTACGCAGACTTTTAATTTCTCCGGACCAATTCCAGCATATATTTACGACAAAACAAAAGTTCGTTTTGTAGTGTTCATTCAAGATGATGGCAATAAAGTGGTACAACAAGCCGCAATAAGCAATCCAATGAGTTTGACTTATGATATAAAGCCTGCCCAAATTACAAACAGCTATATTAGTTGCACCGGAAATTTTGCACCGTCAGTTGTTTTAACCAATAACGGAACACAAATGTTGGTGAATGCCAACTTAGATATTTATGTAGATAACGTTTTCTCATTTACATATCCATGGGTAGGTGCTTTAGCTATGGGTTCTTCAGCAAATATTACTATCGCGGCTCTTTCAGGAATAAGTGGAGGTACTCACACCTTGAAAATTATCGTTCGCGATCCTAACGGTGCTCCCGATATGAATCATGGTAACGATACTGCTAAAGCAGCCTTTGCGATAGGAACAACACCAACGGTAGCGCCTATTGTAGAAGGTTTTGAAGCAGGCAGTCCTAATGGTTGGTTGATAGAAAATCAAGATAACACATTTACCTGGACTATTGCATCAGTAGGAAGCGGGTCTTCGAAGAGTTATAAAATGGATTTCTATAATTCAGCAGCGTCACAAGTAGATAATCTTTATGTGCCAAGAGTAAATTTGAGTGGTTACAACAACGCTAAAATAACGTTTGACCGAGCACATGCGCAATATCCTTATTCTGGAACAGTTTTTTCTGTTGACCAGCTCGATATTGAAGTTTCCTCCAATTGCGGTTCTACTTGGCAATTGATTTATAGCAAAAATGGATCTGCTTTAAAAACTGCAGACACAACGAAGGCTGTTTTCTCACCAACTGCAAACCAATGGAGAGCAGATTCTGCCTCTCTTACTTCAGTGGCTAATAATGGTGATGTGTTGATTCGTTTTAAAGGACTTTCTGATTTTGGCAACAACCTGTTTATCGATAACATCAATATCTATCAATACGGTGCCGTTGTTTCAGGTATTGAAGAGGTTGCTGCACAATTAATATCTGTTTATCCAAACCCTGCTACCGATGTTTTAAATACGCAAATTGCGTTGAGCTCTACTTCAGAAGTTTCTTTAGAAGTGTTCAATACGATGGGACAAAAACTAATTAGTATGAACAGCGAAATGAACTCAGGTTTAAATCCTGTGGCTATTAATACTTCGCAGTTAGCACAAGGCAGCTATGTGCTGCAGTTGACTATCAACGGCAGCCGCGCTGTGAAACAGTTTAATATTGTTCGCTAACCTAAATCATTAATAAAAATGAAAGCAGCAACCGAAAAGTTGCTGCTTTTTTTTGCTATGATAAAACATTATGCCACGCTTACTTTTTTGCACTTGTGTTTGCTTGTTCAATCAAACGATTTGCAATTTTTGTTTAATGATTCATTGCAAAATGCCGAAGGGCGCTCGGTAAAAGCCTTAAATGGCTCTTTTTATTTTATTGGTAATGCCGATGACAGTTTAGGAAACACCAAAACAATACTCACCAAATTGGATAAGGACGGGAATGTGGTTTGGTGGAACAGCTACGGTGATTCAACTATTCATGTTTCGCCCTTCATAAACCTGACTGCTACTAATGAATTAATAGTAACCGGACAGAAATTAAGCGGTAGTAATACTGATTATGAGATTACATTGATTGATACTTCCGGAAACATGATTTGGAATCGCAGTTATGGTACAGCATCTAAAAACGAATCGTTGAAATATATTGAGTCCACCACAGACAAAGGATTTATAGGCTGCGGATATACTACACAGACAAATCTTGCGGCCAATGATTTTTTGGTGGTACGGTTCGACAGCAGTGGCAGCATATTATGGCAAAAAACTTATGGCTCTAACCACAATGACTATGCGCAAATGCTTCGAAGAACAAGCAACGGCAACTACATCGTTTCGGGGGACATACATAATGGGCATGATATGGATACTTATCTTTTGCTCATTGATTCGGTTGGAAATGAAATTTGGAATCGAGTGGCAGGGGATGTTTATGACAACGGAAATCAAACCGTTTTAATAAACCATGCGGGTGATTTTATTTTATGTGGTGAGTCCACTACTGCTGGAGGTTTTGAATTTGATATTTATTTAGCGGCTTTTGGTGCGCAAGGAAATTTTTTATGGAGCCGTTATATGGGAGGAAATGGGAGCGATGCAGGTTTTGCAATCACCGAAAATCTCAACCATCAGTATTTTATTACCGGCTATTCCAGTTCAATTTACAACGGAGCACCGTATACCGCTTATCTGCTTAAATTAGATAGTGCCTTTCACCCGCTTGGCTTAAAATATTATCCGCAACCCGACCTGACCATTTGTTACGATGAAATTCTACTTAACGATTCCACTTTTGTTTTAGCGGGAACCTCGGGCAGCAATTTTTACATGGTGCTCACTAACGACTCGGGATATAACAGTAATTTTATTGAGCATGATTTGGTTTCTGATGTTTCAACTTTAACCGCTGATGCTTTTGAAGTAAAGGTTTTTAAAGCATCGAAGGAAGAATTGAAGGTGGAAATTATGTCGCCCGAAAAGTTTTCAAGCACCGAGTTTAAATTGTTTGATATGAGCGGAAGGTTGCTATTCAAAAATCAATTTACTAAGCTATTCTCCGTTGATTTATCTTGTTTCGAAACTTCTTATTTTTTTTGGAGAGCAGAAGATGAACACGGAAACTCGAAATCGGGAAAGTTTATTGGGTACTAGTCTTTTTAAACTACGGCTATAAATAATATTTTCGGAACTAAATTTAATTGTCACATCATGAAAAAAATTCTTCTCTCGTTATTTTTTGCATTTTTTGTTTGTGCTGCTTTTTCTCAAGCTATTTTAGTAACACCTAACGATACTTTCGTAAGCAATTTGCCTTTGGTTAATTTTATGGACCAAGTAACAGAAGAGGGTTTTGTAATAAACAACACCAACTCAGCCGACAGTATTTTTTGGTACGTAAGTGATATCAACCACCCCGTTGATTGGGAAATGAGCGTTTGCGACAAAGTGAGTTGCTATATTATTTATCAAACTGGAGAGTTACACAAGTTTGATATTGCATCTCATGGGCAGGATCTGCTGCATTTCCTTTGCACCCCAAATTGTGCTGCGGGAGATGGTATGATTGAGTTAACCATGTGGCTTAAATCGGATAGTGCCGGTACGGTTGTGCGCCCGCGTTACTTAGCTACTTACACAGGTGTTTGCGGCACAGGAATTAATGAAGCTGCAAACGAAAACATTAGAGTGTTTCCTGCCCACTTCAGTTCTTACATTACGGTTGAAGGAATTGAAACTGCTTCGATAAAATCCATCAAATTACTTAATATAAACGGAGCGTGTGTGCACGAAACCTGCGTTGTTTCGGGTAATACAATAACTATCGAAACGGCAACGCTAAGCGCAGGAATCTATTTTATGCGCTTGGAAGCAGCCGATGGAACAGCATCTAGAAAATTAATCAAGGACTAGTTTGGTTGACTTTCATAGAGTCAATTAGGTCAAGCTCTTAAAAGCGTAATCTCTGTAACCTCTGGCAAAATACCCACTCTGCCCGGGTAAAACAAAAATCCGAAACCTCGGTTCACATACAAAAACTGTTTGCCTTCATTATACAAACCTGCCCACTGCTTATAAATGTATTGCGAAGGGCTCCAACGCAGCCATTTGTTTTCTACACCAAACTGCGCACCATGGGTGTGCCCACTTACAGTCAAATCTGTTTCTGGAAATTCCGGTCGAACGCGGTTATCCCAACTCGAAGGGTCGTGACTCATCAAAATCTTAAATGGAATTTCCTCTGTGCCTTTATACGCCACATCAAACTTTCCGTATTTGGCAAAGTGACCACCGCCCCAGTTTTCTACTCCTATAATCGCTATTTTTTCCCCGTTGCGTTCCAGAATTCTGTTTTCGTTCAGCAACAAATCCCAACCTAGATTTTTATGAATGAATTTGAAGGTTTCAAAGTTGGTCCGCTTCTCGGCTTCGGTATCCCACGAAACATAATCGCCATAATCGTGATTCCCTGTAATTGAAAATACACCGTGTTTTGCCTTTAGTTTGTTGAACACTTCCATAAAGGGCTCCATTTCGCTCGACACATTATTCACTAAATCACCGGTGAACAAAATTACATCGGCATTGAGCGAATTTATTTTCTCAATCACTTTTACTAATGGTTCTGTCTTTGTAAAACTTCCCGAGTGAATATCGCTGAGCTGAATAATTTTAAATCCGTTAAACGCTTCGGGCAAATTCGGGAACTTGATAGCCTCTTTTCGAAAACGATAATTGTAGGCATTCACCACCACACCATAAACCAAAGTAGCCGCTGGAATTGCAGCGGCAAACAAGGCAAACCTGCTGAGGAATTCGCTGCGCGAAATTCCACCGGGCACAGCTTGAGATGAAGAAGAAAATTTAGAAACAATAAATTTGAAGAAACGAACCACATCTTCGGGAAACAGAAATAAAAACACAATTAGTTTGCAAAGCAAAAGCAAAACAAACACCAAAGCAAAATAAGTGGCAATTGTTTTGGGTAAATACTTGTAGAGCAAAGGACGATACGAAGCGAACAGAATAAACAGTGCAGCCGAAAGTCCCCAATAAATCCATTTCGCCTGTTTAATATTTTGCGGTTGAAAAGCAGTTCTTACCGCCTGCCATCCATAATATTCAAAAGCGCCATACACCGAAAATACAATGGAGAAAAAGATTATTGACTGTAACATTTTTTAAATCATTTTAGTGAACACGAATAAGTCGGCAATTTATTTCAATTTCGAAACTGTAATAACAAATTAGCAATTGCGAATTTCAAAACAGAACTACTACGCAAACTCGGCTGTTCACGCGTGGCGGTTCTTCCTTTAGGAAGTTAGTAGGTTGCGTAGCAAATTTGAACCCGATGAAAACAAACTCAATAAAGATTATTTCTCTCTGTATTTACTTTTCAATTTTCAATTTTCAATCATCACTTGCTCAATCCCTCGTTGACCAAAAGAAAGAATACACCCGTGCCGATAGTTTACGCGGAGGATTATGTCACGCGCGAACTTGTTACGATGTTACCTTCTATGATTTGAAAGTGAAGATTGACACCGCCACACAATCAATTTCAGGCACCAACCGCATTGTGTTTAAAGCCATTGAGGATTTTAAAACCATGCAGATTGATTTGTTCGCTAACCTGAATATTGTTTCTATAAAACAAAATGGCGAAGCGGTTAAATACCGAAGAGAGTTCAACGCGGTGTTTGTGGATTTGAATGATTTTATGAAGCGCGGTTTGAATGG
Source organism: Bacteroidota bacterium (assembly GCA_947479455.1). Lineage (GTDB taxonomy): Bacteria > Bacteroidota > Bacteroidia > Chitinophagales > LD1 > Bog-950. The sequence continues at coordinate 49,371 of CANJZE010000012.1, read as the reverse complement.
CGAGATAGAAGTGCGCTACAATGGAAAACCAATCATTGCAAAACGCGCACCATGGGATGGCGGCTTCACCTGGACACAAGACAAAAACGGTAAGCCATGGATTGCCGTTTCGTGCGAAGGCATGGGTGCAAGTTGCTGGTGGCCCTGCAAAGATTATTTGGGTGACGAACCCGACAGCATGAGCATTTGGTGTGATGTGCCCGATGGTTTGCGTTGCATTTCGAACGGCACTGAAATGGAAAGTCGCGAAGAAAAAGATACCACCACTTCGTTTCACTGGTTCGTTCACTATCCCATCAACAACTACAACGTTACGCTTAGCATTGGTGACTACGTTCAGTTCAGTGAAGAGTATGTAGCAGATGATAATTCAAAACTCGCTCTCGATTATTATGTCATGCGCTACAATCTCGACAAAGCGAAATTGCAGTTCACGCAGGTAAAACCGATGTTGAAGTGCTACGAAAAATATCTCGGCAAATATCCTTTCTGGAAAGATGGATATGCGCTCGTGGAAACTCCTTATCTCGGCATGGAGCATCAGAGTGCTATTGCTTACGGCAATAAATATCTAACGGGTTATGCGGGTAACGATTACTCGGGCATGGGTCTCGATTTCGATTACATCATTATTCACGAAAGCGCACACGAGTGGTGGGGCAACAGTGTGAGTTGTAAAGACATTGCCGACATGTGGATTCACGAAAGCTTCGGCACTTACACCGAATCAATTTATGTGGAGTGCATGTTCGGTCACGATACGGCTATTCAATACATCAACAAAAAGAAAAATCACATCGGCAATAAAAAACCCATGGTAGGTGTTTACGGTGTAAACGAAGAGGGCGATGGTGATATGTATAGCAAAGGCGCGCTGTTTATCAATACACTTCGCTCTATTGTAAATGATGATGAAAAATGGTGGAGCATTATCAAAGGCATGTGTGACACGAGTTTCAAAATGAAGAATGTGAGTTATGAAAATGTAGCGATGTATTTCTGCCGAAAAACCGGAAAAGATTTACTGCCTGTTTTTGAACAGTATTTAAAGTTCCCGAAAATTCCGGTGTTTGAATACAAGCTGAAGAAGTTGAAGAAAGGCGAATTTGAATTGAGCTATCGCTGGGCGGTTGATGCAAAAGATTTCAAAATGCCAGTGTTTGTTTCTACAATAGAAAATCCGAAACAGGTTTTAAAAGGCACCAATGAATTTCAAACCACTACGGTCAAACTGAAAAAGGAAACTGACTTTAAAGTGAATGAAGACCTGATGTATATTGAAGTGAAGAAATTAATGTAAGATGCTTCGACAAGCTCAGCATGACAACGCAAGTTGTCCCCCTGAGCTTCTCGAAGGGTAAACAGAAAGAAACAAATCTATGAGCCACAAAATTTCATTGACACATCTTGGCGAAGAAAAATTCGATGCACTTCAAAACGGAAAGACAATTCGTATTGATGCAGCTGAAGAAAGCATTTCGACAGGCGTAAGACCCAAAGCATTGATTCTTTCATCACTTGCCGGCTGCACCGCCATTGATGTGGTTGACCTGCTGCGGAAAATGCGCGTTGAGTTTTCTGATTTTAAAATTGATGTAGAAGGTGAACTGACCGAAGCGCATCCGAAAACGTATCACACTATTCATCTTACTTACTTCATCAACTTAAAAGAGGAAGACAAAAGCAAAATGGAGAAAGCGGTCAATCTTTCACAAGAAAAATATTGCGGTGTAAGCGCCATGATTAAAAAATTTGCCGACCTTAAAGTGAAGATTGAGTATTTGTAATCGCTTCGCTTTTCCCTCTATATTCGCAGCACAAAAAATAAACTATGTATACAGGTCTACTCCACAGCCACAAACTTTTTGTCCTTCTCTTTTTGCTTCACTACGTTGTTAAATTGGTTCTCTTGATTTTGAACCGCAACGAACTGTTGGCTAAGTATTCAAAAATTACTAAGGTTCCGGAAATGATTTTGAGTTTCGGATTTTTAGCTACAGGAATCGGCATGTTGGTTGGCGGAGCGGCACTTTCTACATTGCTTACGGTAAAAGTAATTTGCGTTGTCGCTTCTATTCCATTGGCAATAATTGGTTTTAAGAAGGGAAATAAAATTCTCGCTTTTGTTGCGGTGTTCCTGATTGTGATGAGTTATGGTTTGGCTGAAATGAACAAGAAAGCGAAGACAGGTGCTAAGGTTGACACCTCTGCTATCGAAGACCCGATAATTGCGGGCAAATTAATTTACACGAACAAGTGCGCACAATGCCACGGGCAAATAGGTAATGGGGGTATTAGTGGGGCTAAAGATTTGTCGCTCTCAAAACTGACCGATACAGAACAAAGACTTTTCATACGCTCGGGCAAAAACGCTATGCCTGGCTTTAAGGAAGATGTTTTGACCGATGCAGATTTAAATGCAGTAGTTCAATACGTGGCTACATTAAAGCAGTAAATTAACCGGGCTTTTTTCATCCTTCCATCTAATGGAAATCAGCAAAAAACATTTTGATGTTGTCATCATCGGCAGTGGTTTAGGCGGAATGGTGTGCGGCACTATCCTGAGCAAAGAAGGTAAGCGTGTTTGCATTATTGAAAAAAACGAGCAGATAGGCGGTTCGCTTCAAACATTCAGACGCGAAGGCGTGACCTTCGATACCGGTGTTCACTACATCGGTGGTTTGTCGAAAGAAAATTCTCTCTATAAGATCTTCAACTATCTCGGCATCATGGAACGATTAGAAACTGTGCGCATGGATGAAGAAGGATTTGATATGGTATTTTTTAAAGAAGATGCAGAAGAATACGCCTATGGAATGGGCTACGAAAATTTTAAACGTATTCTGATTTCAAAATTTCCTGAAGAAGAAATTGCAATTGAAAAATATTGCATGGATATGCAACGTATTTGCGATAGCATTCCATTATACAATCTTCGAGAAGGAGAACCGGAGGATATGAGTCCGCTTACAATTGGTGCGAAAGATTATTTCGAAAAATTGACAGCGAACAAAAAATTGCAAAATGTTTTAGCAGGAACGAATCTCTTGTATGCTGGAACAGAAAAAACTCCGCTCTATGTTCATGCTTTAGTAGTAAACAGTTATATCGAAAGCGCTTACAAAATTAAAAACGGTGGCGACCAAATTGTGAAACTGATGGCGCGTATCATCAAAGAAAATGGCGGAGAGATTCTTCGCAAAAACGAAGTAAAAAGCATTGATGTAGAAAACGGAATTGCAAAATCTGTAACACTAAGCAATAGGGAAAAGATAGAGGCAGAACTTTTTATCTCTAACATTCATCCGGCAAAAACTTTAGAGTTGACGGAGACGGATGCTATTCGCCCCGCTTATCGTAATCGGATTAATTCATTAGAGAATTCAATTTCCACTTTTGTTTTGTATTTAATTTTAAAGCCAAACACCATTCCGTTTCGCAATCGCAATTATTATTACTTCAATCAAGAGAATGTTTGGGAGAGTGCGAATCATACCAACGACAACTGGCCTATGATGTATGCTATGTTCGAAGAAGTTCCCGAAAAGCAAAATGAATTTGCCGAAGCAATTACAGTGATGACTTACATGCGTTTTGAAGAAGTTGAAAAATGGAAAGATACTTTTCACACAACGTTAGAAGAAAATAATCGCAACGAAGAGTATCAGGTATTTAAAAAACAGAAAGCGGAAAAACTTTTGGATACAATCGCAATTAAGTTTCCGAATATTCGCGAATGCGTTCAGTCGTATTATACTTCTTCGCCTCTTTCTTATCGCGATTATATGGGAACAGATGATGGCAATATGTATGGCATTGTGAAAGACTTTAACGAACCCGTGAAGACAATGATTTCAGTAAAAACAAAAGTGCCCAATCTGTTGTTGACAGGGCAGAATGTAAATTTGCATGGCGTGTTAGGCGTTACGGAAAGTGCCTTGGTAACTTGCGGTGCAATTGTTGGTAAAGAATATTTGTTGAATAAAATTTTAGAAGCGAATGCGCAAACTGCTTAAAGCAATTGCATACTTATTTGGTTTTGTTCTGCTGCTTTTGCTTTTGGGCGGGCTATATATTCAATACGGTTTAGCTCCGCATATTCCAGAGGTAAAAGATAAATCATGTTTGAATTTACAGCGCGAAAAAGTTGGAGACAATTTTTATCGCATTGGCAATAATTGGTTGCGTAAAAGCGAAAGTGGTTTGTGGGAAGAATATGTAGAAGGCGAACCTTTTGAGCGTGGAGTAATTACCGGCAAACTCGAAAAGGAATTGCTCTACTCTCAGGAAGTTGCCTTCGTTGACCAGATTCACAATCTCGTTCTCAATAATTCTTACTTAAAATTTCTTGGCTGGTTTACGCGTGTATTCAACCGCCATTTAGATGAAAATTTTCCGGAGGAAAATAAGCTCGAGATTTACGGTGAATCATTTTCTGCTCCGCACGAATTTGATTTTATCAATCCCGCTTACGATAGAATGTTGAACTATCATGCCGCGCATGACATTGGCCATGCACTGCAAAGTTTGGCGCTGGTTGGTTGCACTTCATTTGCGGCATGGAATGAGCGAAGTACTGATTCATCTATGATTATAGGTCGCAATCTTGATTTTTATTTGGGCGATAAATTTGCTGAAAACAAAATCGTTTACTTCTGCAATCCGAAACAGGGAAACAAATTCGCGATGATAACTTGGGCGGGTTTTATGGGTTGTGTTTCGGGTATGAACGAAAAAGGAATTACCGTTACTATCAATGCGGCTAAGAGTGATATTCCGAATGGAGCTACAATGCCTATTTCAATTCTTGCCAGAGAAGTTTTGCAATACGCTAACAATATTGATGAAGCATTTGCCATTGCAAAAAAGCGGAAAACATTTGTCTGCGAAACTTTGATGATTGGCTCTGCACCCGACCATAAAACAGCATTGATAGAAAAGAGCATCACTAAAACTGTTCTATTTAACAGCGATACTGACTTTATTCTTTGTGCAAATCATTATCAAAGCGACAGTTTCAAAAACGATAAGAACAACATTGAAAATATTGAAACGAGCGCATCCATGTATCGCTTTCATCGCTTGGGGGAACTGATGAATCGCAACGGCAAACTCAATTATAAAAACGTAGCTTCAATTCTTCGCGACCAAAAAGGATTGCACGATAAAAACATAGGAATTGGAAACGAGAAAGCATTGAATCAATTAATCTCTCATCACGCCATTATTTTTCAGCCGGAGAAGTTGCGTTTTTGGGTAACAGCAAATCCATACCAATTAGGAGAGTTTGTTTGTTACGATTTGAAGAAAGTGTTTGCGGAAGCACCGAACTTAAAGGATAATCGTGAGTTGAAAGAAATCGGTTTAACTATTCCTGCCGATACATTTTTATTTTCTTTTCAGTGGAAAGATTTTCAACGCTGGAGAGACTGTAAAAAGCATTTGATTAATGCAATAAAAAACGATCAACCATTTGATAACGAGTATGCGTTTCAGGCAATTTTTGTTGATGCTAATCCTGAATTTTGGGAAACTTATAAATTGCTTGGCGATTATTTTAAATACAGAAAAAATAAAGGTAATTCAAGAAAGTATTATGAAATGGCACTTACCAAAGAGATTAATGACACACATGAAGCCGATAAAATGCGAGAAGAAATAAAAGTGTTGCAATGATATTGGGAACAGGCACAGACATAATAGAAGTAGCTCGAGTTAAAAAGGCAATTGAAAATGTTTCGTTGAAAGAAAAAGCATTTTCAAAACGCGAAATAGAATATTGCGATAAAGATAAATCGTGTCAAAGTTTTGCAGTGCGTGCAGCAGGTAAAGAAGCTTTTTTCAAAGCACTCGGTACCGGATGGAGAGATAAAATGAATATCAATGAAGTAGAAATTCTGAATGATGAATTAGGAAAACCATTCATTGAACTTAGCGGAGAAACATTAAAATTATTTGAACAAAAAGGCGGAGGACTAATTCACGTTTCTCTTTCGCACATTAATGAAACAGCCATAGCATTTGTAATAATTGAAACTAAATGAAATCAGAAACGCATTCTCTTTCAGCCATAAAAATTTTTCAAGAAGAAAAGCTGAAAGAGCAATTAGCTTATCTACAAGCTAATTCTCTTTACTACAAAAAGCTGTTTGCAGAAAACAAAATTGAATTCGAAAACATAAACACGTTTGAAGATTTAGCTCAGCTGCCAACTACAACCAAAGATGATTTCAGTAACCACAATTATGATTTCCTCTGTGTGCCGAAAAATAAAATCATTGATTACTCCACTACTTCGGGCACAACTGGTTCTCCGGTTACAATTGCTTTAACCGAAAATGATTTGCAACGTTTAGCTTATAATGAAGAGCAATCGTTCATCTCTGCCAATGGAAAACCAACGGATGTTTATCAGTTAATGCTAACTCTTGATCGCCAATTTATGGCGGGGATGGCGTATTACCTTGGTATAAGAAAATTGGGTGCCGCTGCTGTTCGTGTTGGTCCTATCTCTCCGCAAATGCAATGGGAAAACATTCACCGCTTTAAACCAAATGCAATTGTTGCTGTGCCTTCATTTATTTTAAAGTTGATTGATTACGCAGAAGCAAACAACATTGATGTAAACAAATCGGGAATAGAACGCGCTATTTGTATTGGCGAACCCGTTCGCCATGCAGATTTATCTGCGAATACTTTGGCAAAAAGAATTCAGGAGAAATGGAATTTGAAACTGTTTTCTACTTACGCTTCAACCGAAATGCAAACGGCTTTCACTGAATGCGAACACGGAAAAGGGGGACATCACAACCCCGAATTGTTGATTGTCGAAATTTTGGATGATGAAGGAAAGCAGTTGAAGTCAGGAGAGTTTGGCGAAGTAACTATTACAAGTTTGGGGATTGAAGGAATGCCGTTACTGCGTTATCGCACCGGTGATGTTTGTTGTTATTTCGATGAGCCATGCGCTTGCGGAAGAAATACTATTCGTCTATCGCCTGTTGTTGGCAGAAAAAACCAAATGATAAAGTATAAAGGCACTACTATTTTCCCACCATCAATTTATGATGCGCTAAGCGCGGTGGCAGAAGTGAAAGATTACGTTGTTGAAATAACCAAGAACGATTTAAATACGGATGAAATTCAAATTCATATAGCACTTGCGGGTAGTTTAGATACCGCAGAGCAGAAAATTAAAACATCGCTACAATCAAAATTGCGTGTTACACCTAATTTGAATTTTGTTTCTGCCCAACACTTACAAAGTTTGCGCCCCGTTGATGCGCGAAAACCTGCCATGATTATTTTTCGATAATCAAAATTCTGATTTAAGCGGAGGTGGTGGCGGATGCTTCCATCCGACACAGAAGATAAGTGCACTATTTTTTATTTAATCATCACTTTTTCTTTTTTGTTTTTGGACTAGGTTTGGCACGTGAACAAACAATTCGATTTAGCTCATCCTATTTTTAAAATTATTTCCGAAGCCGCAGGCGAATTGAGTTTCGAAACCTATACAGTTGGCGGTTTTGTGCGCGACCAATTGCTTGGGAGAAATTGCAAGGACATTGATTTTGTTTGTGTGGGAAGCGGAATTGAGTTAGCGCAAAGAACCGCGGAAAAGATTTCTGACAAACCACACGTTAGTTATTTCAAAAATTTTGGCACCGCACAATTTCGTTGGAATGAATTTGATTTTGAATTTGTAGGTGCGCGCAAAGAAAGCTACGATAGAAATTCTCGTAAACCTGTTGTGGAAGACGGAACTTTAGAAGACGACCAGAACCGCAGAGATTTTACGATCAATGCCATGGCAATTTCGCTCAACAAGAATTCTTTGGGTGAGTTGGTTGACCCGTTTAACGGAGTAAAAGATTTAGAAGAGAAACTGATTCGCACACCACTCGACCCTGATATTACTTTCAACGATGACCCTTTGCGCATGATGCGTGCAATTCGTTTCGCCACTCAATTAGATTTTAAAATTCTTCCCGAAACATTTGATGCGATTAAACGAAACAAAGAGCGCATCAAAATAATTTCGCAGGAGAGAATTACAGACGAGCTGAACAAAATTATTCTCGCTAAAACTCCGAGCATTGGTTTTATTCTATTGGAAGAATGTGGTTTGCTTGAAATTATTTTTCCTGAATTTCAAAAATTGAAAGGTGTAGAAAACTACGAGGGCAAAGGACACAAAGACAATTTCTATCACACACTGCAAGTGCTGGATAATATTACTAAAGCAACAAGTGATTTGTGGTTACGCTGGGCGGCAGTGTTGCACGATATCGCCAAGCCGCCAACAAAAAAATTTGTAGACGGAACAGGATGGACCTTTCATGGACATGAAGTTCTGGGTAGTAAATGGGTGCCGAAAATTTTCGGACGAATGAAGTTGCCGATGGGTAACGAAATGAAATTTGTTCGCAAAATGGTTTACCTGCACTTGCGACCTATTGCATTGACCAAAGAAGAAATTACTGATTCGGCTTTGCGAAGATTATTGTTTGAAGCCGGTGACGACATTGAAAATTTGCTTTCGCTTTGCGAAGCAGATATTACTTCGAAGAACCGCGAGAAAGTAAAACGCTATCTCACACGTTTTGAAGTGGTGCGCGAAAAGTTGAAAGAAGTAGAAGAGAAAGACCAAGTGAGAAATTTTCAACCGCCTGTTACTGGCGAGTTGATTATGGAAACTTTTGGCATCGGTCCCTCGCGAGAAATAGGAGTGATAAAGGAAGAAATTAAGGAAGCAATTCTCGAAGGGAAAATCAGAAACGATTACGAAGAAGCGTTTAAGATGATGGTGCAGTTAGGAGAGAAATTAGGATTAAAGGCAATAGGCAATAGTAAATAGGCAATGGATTCAAACTCGCAACCCGTATCACGTAACTCGAAACAACTAATTGTAATTTGTGGCCCCACAGCCATTGGTAAAACTTCTTTGGCTATTGAAATTGCCAAGCAATATAATGCTGAAATTATCTCCGCTGACTCAAGACAGTTCTATAAAGAGATGAAGATAGGCACTGCAAAACCAACTGAAGAACAGGTGGCAGAAGTGCCTCATCACTTCATCAACAACATTTCTATTCACACCAAACATTACAGCGCAGGCAAGTATGAATTTGAAGTGTTAGAGTTTCTCGAAAAATATTTTCAAGAAAAAAATATTGCAGTTATGGTCGGTGGCTCAGGATTATTTATCAATGCAGTTTGCAGTGGCTTCGATAAATTTGAAAAGGAAGATGACAATCAACTTTATGTTACCCGCAAATTTCTAAATGAGAAAAACTTGGATTGGTTACAACAAGAAGTAGAACGACTCGATCCTGAATATTTCGAAAAGGTGGACAAAAAAAACCCTGTTCGCCTGAAACGTGCGCTCGAAATAATCTACACCACTGGCAAAAAGTATTCTGAACAGCGTATTGGAAAAAAAACGGAACGACCCTTCAACATCATCAAGATTGGTTTGAATTTGCCGAGAGAAATTCTCAATGGGCGAATCAATAACAGAGTGGATGAAATGTTCGGGCAAGGATTGCTTGAAGAAGTTAAAGAACTTTACATCAACAAGAAATTGCAGGCACTGGAAACGGTTGGATATACCGAGTTGTTTAATTTTATAGAAGACAAAATTTCTTTCGAAGATGCTGTTGCACTTATCAAACAAAACACTCGCAATTACGCCAAACGACAAATGACTTGGTTTAAAAAGGATGATGGCGTTCAATGGTTTCAACCTAATCAGTATGATGAAATAGCAGCTTTAATCGGTTCTAAAATTGCAAATTGACTAGTTGCTAATTACTACTTGACGCACTTTCCGTTCTGGCGGTATTAAATAGTAATTAGTAATTCTGTAAATAGTAATTCATTTTCGTCTTGTGAAGCATGCTATAAATAAATACTTCTCCATCCCCAGCGTAATCATCAATTTGATGTTGGCTGATGTATTTCTACAACTCATCAATTCAGCATTCACCTTGCTCTTGAATTATTTGATGCTTGATCATGGCTTTAAAGATTTTCAAATTGCAAGTATGATTGGCAACCGGTATCTCACGGTGTTGCTTTGTTCTGTTCCCCTTGCATTGTTAGTAAAAGGAAAAAGGTTGAAACCTTTTATGATGGCCGGAGCAATATCATCTCCTGTTGTTGCGTTGCTTTTAATCTTCGGAATTCATACCCATAACACTGAACTCATTCGCATACTCATGTCGCTTTGGGGCATTAGTTTTTCGCTGTTGCAAATTTTAGTGATGCCATATATTTTGTTGAATGGAAGTAAAGAACACGAAACCGAAAGTATTGCGTTGTTCTTTTCAGCAGGGAATTTTACTACCATATTTGTTGGTATGCTTGGTTTTTTTCTGCCGTTCATAAGTAATTTTTTCACCACCGAGTTTTTATTGATTTTCTATTCAGCACTTGGTTTCTTGGGAGTTTATTTTGTTCAACAATTGCCCAATAACGAAAATGTGGGATCGAAAATTCCATTGGCTAATATTCATTCCGATTATGATTGGCGTTTGATAGCACAGGCAGTGGTTCCTTCTTTTTTAATTGCGTTAGGTGCAGGATTTACAATTCCGGTAATCAATCTTTTTTTTCACGATGTGCATGGAATGGAAGCACCTGCATTTTCTATGATGAATTCTGTAGCGTTTACGCTGGTGGTGATAACCGCCTTGGCTATTCCTGAAATTAAAAGAAGAATGGGCTATCAGTTCGCCATTACGTTTATGCAATCCATTGCTATTGTGTTGCTTTTTATTATGGCAACTACGGAATGGTATAGTCATACTTCATACGGACTTATTATTGCAGCCACTGCCTTTACTTTGCGCCAACCTTTTATGAACATGGCTGGACCACTCACAAGCGAACTCACTTTAAATTATGTAGGCGAACGCAATCGCGAAATGATGTCGGCTATCAATGCGAGTATTTGGAGTGGCTGTTGGTTTGTGAGTGCTAAAATATTTTCGGTGTTGCGCGAGGCTGATGTGGCTTACTCCAATATTATTTTCATAACCGTAGCACTTTACATTGTTGGCGTAGTGTGGTATTATGGTTTGATTAAAGCACACGAAAAAAGAATGAAAACTGATAAAATATTGGCATAAAAAAACTGCAGTAGGTTTTACTGCAGTTTCCTTTTGTCTTTTTCAATTTCAAACTTTAATTCTTCACTACTCTCTTGCTATAAATCTTTCCACCGGCAGTTACACTCATCAGATAAATTCCTTTAGCGAGTGAACTCATATCGGCTTCGTCATTAAATAAACCGTAGTCGCTGTGTTTGGTTTTGTGTGTGTAAATAACCTTTCCGCTCATGTCGGTCATTTGGATATTTACATCGGTAGGTTTGTAGATGTAATATTGAATGCGCACTTCATTTTCTGTTGGGTTCGGATAACATGAAATCATCACCATATCATCGTTTGCTAAATTCTTAATTCCTGTAAACATGGGTGCCAGAGTCGGATTTGTTCCGCGCGGACTAAGTGCACTGCCACATTGCGTCATGTGCTTGGCGCCATCTAAATCGCACCACGATGCACCAACAGAAGAAGTAAACGTACGCGAGGTAATCGTGTTTACATAAATCCAATCGCCCTGTACTTTTGGTTCGGTAACATCAAAAAGTAAATAACCGCGTTTCGACAACTCAGCATATTTTATATGAGGAATCAACGCTGTGATGATGTTAGCAGGAACCGGGAAAGTGATAAAGCTGCCGCTCGTAACACTAGTACAAACAAACTCTACCATGGCTGAACCCGCGCCTGTACTTCCGTTATAAGTTGCATCAGGGTCAGGAATGTCGTTTGCCCAAGAGGTATGAATATCACCAGTGAGAATAGCCACGTTATTAATATGGTTCGAAGTGATGTGACGAATAATTTTATCGCGCTCTGCCGGATAACCATCCCATTGGTCTTGATTTAATGCAGTGCCAAAAACTTTAAGTGGAGCAAACATTACCTGATTACCGACTATTTTCCACTTAGCAGTTGAAGCAGAAAGTTGTTGCTTGTACCACTCTAACTCATTATGTCCCATCATGGTTCTATTCGTATCAGTAACAACAGCGCCTGTTGTGCCCGCTTGTATTTCTCTTCCTTCTGTTCGCGTTTCAACCATAATTAAATCAGCCAAATTTCCCATTGGTATTACCCGGTGAATCGTATCCACACTATTATGCGTATCGCGAATAGGCATCCACTCAAAATATGCTTTGTGCGAAAAAGCCTCACGGTCTACCCAATAACCTTCAACGCTGTCTGTATGATTTTGCGCACCGCCTTTCCAACTATCGTTTGCTGTTTCATGATCATCCCAAACAGTTATAAACGGATATTGTTGATGCACCATTCGCAAATCTGGGTCAAGTTTGTAAAACGAATGACGCTGACGGTAATCGGCAAGTGTCCACACTTCTTTGAATGGCTCCTGTAAGCGCGATGAATCTACCCCTGGTGTGAAATCATCGGGACCGTATTCATAGTAATAATCGCCCAAATGTATAACAGCATCTACATCGTTTTTTGTAGCAATGTCGTTGTAGGCATTAAAAAATCCGTCCTGATAATTAGAACAGGCCACAACTGCAAAACGCAAATCAGAAACATTTCCTGTAGGTGAAGTTTTAGTTCTACCCATGATGGAATAAATTCCGTTGTTACTGAAACGATAGTAATACCAAGTGTTCTGTTGTAACCCTGTAGCATCTACTTTAACTGTAAAATCTTTTGTAGAGTCGGTGGTGGTGGTTCCCGAATTTATAATCGTAGAAAAAGTAGTATCAGTAGCAATTTGCCAGCCTATTGTTTCACTGGCATTATCGGTAGTTATTCTGGTCCAAAGTATTACCCGGTCGCTTAGTGGATCGCCCGAAGCTACACCATGATAGAATGGAGCAAGAGCTGCATCTACTTGCGAACGCGAAGGCGAATTGTGATTTTGAGAAAAGAGAAATGAGGAAGAAAATAGAAGTAGAAAGAGTAAACTTTTTTTCATGGCTTGAAATATTTTTGGATTCGAATGTAAACTGAAAACACATCTTTTCTAAATGAAATTATATTCGCTTAAATCAATTCTTAAATAGATTACACATGCTCATTATTGCCGAAAGCGGGTCTACCAAAACTAACTGGTTAACAGAAAACAAAGAATTATTTGAGACCATTGGGTTCAATCCTTTGTTTTTTTCATCGCAAGATATTTATGCTGAAATGCTGAAACATGAACCGCTTTGTGCGATGCGCGGAAAAGTGAAAAAGGTTTTTTTCTATGGAGCAAGTTGCTCAAGCGATGAACGCAATAACATTGTGGTGGTGGCTATGAAAAGATTTTTTGAAAATGCTTCTGAAATAAAAGTTGACCACGATTTAAAAGCTGCTGCACTTGCCACTTATGATGGACGACCGAGTATTGCTTGTATTCTCGGCACAGGAAGTAATTCTTGTTTATACGATGGCAAAGAAGTTTACGAAGAAGTTCCTGCGCTGGGTTATGTGTTGGGCGATGAAGGCAGCGGAGCTTACTTCGGCAAAAAGCTGTTGGCGAAATTTCTTTATCATGAATTGCCTGAAGCAACTATGAAATTATTGCGAGACGATTACGGATTAGAGAGAGAAAATATCTTTGATGCGGTATATAAAAAGCCACATGCTAATGTTTACCTCGCTTCATTTGCAAAGGCATTAACTGATTCCCCCGACAAAGAATTCATGGATCAATTGGCTGCTGAAGGATTCACCGATTTTTTCAGCCACCATGTTTGTTGTTATAAGGAATACAAAAATTATCCTGTTCACTTTGTTGGCTCTATTGCTTTTCATTTTAAGAATGAATTACAAAAAGTAGCTGACAAGTTTGGTTGCGAATTAGGAGTGGTAGATAAAAATCCTGTTTACCGATTGCTCGATTGGCATTTGAAAAACGAGAAATAGATTTCTTTACAGCGCATTAAACACAAATCCTTTCTCCGAAAAATATTCCAAGATTTTCGGAAGTGCATATTCAACTTTTGGTTTTGCTTTCAAGCTATCGTGCATTACTATAATGCTACCTGTTTCAGTATTTTTCAAAACATTCTGCAACATTTTTTCTTCTTCCATTTTTAAATCGAAATCAAAACTTAGCACGTCCCACATAACTAACTTGTATTGCAGTTTAAGTTTTGCGTATTGAGAAGGTTTCAATTTCCCATAAGGAGGACGAAACAATTGAAGATTGAAGATTTGTTTCATCCCGTTCCTATCAACGGGAGAAGATTGAAGATTGAGAACAGCCGCACATTTCTCTATGTTTTCAAAATATTCTTTGTCACTATAATTCCATCCGTTCAAATGATCGTAAGTGTGATTGCCAATGCTGTGTCCTTCATTTATTATTCGTTGAAAAATTTCAGAATTGGCTTCAACGTTTTTTCCAATACAAAAGAAAGTCGCCTTAGCCTTCCATCTTTTCAGTTCATCTAAAACAAAGGGAGTTATTTCAGCAATTGGTCCATCATCAAAAGTTAGATAGAGGATTTTTTCTTTCGTATTTACTCGCCATAAACAGTCGCGATAAACCGCACTGAGCAGCGGAGATGTTTTAGTAAATAACAACGCATCTAACATTTAGCGAAGTAGCAAAATTGTAATCAACTCGCAACTCGTAACCTGTAACTTGCAACTATTTATATTTTCGCCACCACACAGAAATATTATGAGCAGAAGAGTAAGAGTTCGATTTGCACCATCACCTACAGGCCCTTTACATCCTGGAGGAATTCGCACCGCCTTGTATAATTATTTATTGGCTAAACAATTGGGAGGCGATTTTATTTTGCGTGTGGAAGACACTGACCAAAATCGTTTTGTTCCGGGTGCCGAAGAATTTATCATTAGCGCATTGAAGTGGTGCGGCATTGAACCAAATGAAGGTGTTGGTTTTGGTGACGGACCTCATGCGCCTTACCGTCAAAGTGAGCGCAAGCATTTGTATCGCGAGTATGCCGATAAACTTTTAGCAAGCGGAAATGCATACTACGCTTTTGATACCGAAGAAGACATTGAGAAAATGAGAACCGATTTGCAGGCGCAAGGCAATCCGAGTCCTTCTTACAATTCGATTACACGGCAGTATATGAAGAACTCGCTTTCGCTTCCGCAAGATGAAGTGGAAAAACGATTGGCAAGTGGTGCGCCTTACGTTATTCGTTTTAAAATGCCGCGCAATGAAGAGGTGAAATTTTATGACGAAATACGCGAGTGGGTTTCGTTCAATACTTCACAATTAGCCGATGCCGTTTTGCTGAAGAGCGATGGAATGCCCACTTATCATTTAGCCAACGTGAGTGACGATTACATGATGCAGATAACACACGTTATTCGAGGAGAAGAGTGGTTGAGCTCTGCGCCATTACATGTGTTGTTGTATCGCGCACTCGGTATTGAAGATGTGATGCCGAAGTTCGCACACTTGCCTTTGTTATTGAAACCTGATGGAAATGGAAAACTAAGCAAGCGTGATGGCGACCGCTTGGGATTTCCGTTTTACGCTATTAATTGGAAGAGCCCTGAAACAGGAGAAATAAATGAAGGCTACCGCGAAAAAGGATTTTTTCCTGAAGCGTTTATGAACTTCTTGGTGTTGCTAGGATGGAACCCCGGTGATAACGGAGAAGTGTTGAGCATGGAGGAAATGATTCAGCTTTTCACTTTGGAGAAAGTACACAAAGCCGGAGCGCGTTACGATTACGAAAAGGCAAAATGGTTCAATCATCATTATTTGAAAGCAAAGGGCGATGAAGAATTAGCTACCATTATTAAAGAGCAAATTATTTCGAAGGGCTACGAATTCAATTTCGATTACGCAAAAGAATTTTGCCGTTTAATGAAAGAGCGCGCTACGTTCACCAACGACTTGCTCGAAATGGGTTATTACTTTTTCGAAGACATAAAAGTTTACGATACTGAAACAATTAAAAAGAAATACAGTAAAGAAAATCGTACGCGTTTTGATTCGGTGATAGAGGTTGTTAATTCTGTTTCCGATTTTAGAACAACTGAAATTGAAAAGACGATAAAGGATTTTGCTACCACAAATGCAATTAAGATTGGGGAAATTATGCCCGTGTTGCGTTTGGCATTGGCAGGAACCATGCAAGGGCCTCCGGTGTTCGACATGATGAATTTGCTGGGCAAAGAAAAATCGGTGGCGCGCTTAAAAAAATCGTTCAATTATTTTGATTCATTATAAAATTGGTTTTACCTTTCCTATTGAAATAAAATTTCCAGAAAAATCTCAGCTAGTTTAAAGTCAAATTACATTTACCATAAAATCTTTTAACCCTTTTAAAAACCGAAAACTATGGCACGCAAAAAAAAGAACGATGAAGAAGAGGACAAGCCGCTAAAAAAATCGGCAGCAAAAAAAGTTGTTGACGATGATGATGACGATGATATTCCCGTTAAAGCTTCAAAGAAAAAATCGAATGAAGATGAAGATGACGATGACGATTTGGAATTGGAAGAAGAAGTAGCAGCAACTGATGAAGAGCCGGAAGTTGAGCCATCGGAAGATGACATTGCGAGCATGGAGGGCATGGAAGAGTTTGAAGATATCATTGAAAAGAAATCTTCCGGCAAGGGGAGAAAAGCCTCTAAGCAGGATGAGTATGACGATGAAGACTTTGAAGATTTTGATGACTTTGGTGAAGATGATGAAGATGACTTCGGTAAGACTAGTCCTTTAGATGACGACTATTAAAATGCGGTATTAAGAATTCAGAATGCGGAATGAAACGTAAGTTCATTCCGCATTTTTATTTTTACTAAATAATTATGAAAAGACCAATTAGAATTCTTGTGGCAAAAGTGGGACTTGACGGCCACGACCGTGGAGCAAAAGTGATTGCTTCGGCTTTGCGCGATGCAGGTATGGAAGTAATTTATACCGGCTTGCGTCAAACGCCCGAAATGGTGGTGACCGCTGCATTGCAGGAAGATGTAGATGCTATTGGCATTTCTATTTTAAGCGGAGCGCACAATACCGTTTTCCCGAAAGTGCTTACACTCATGAAACAAAAAGGCATGAACGATGTGCTGCTTACAGGTGGCGGCATTATTCCCGATGACGATATGCAACAACTTCGCGCCAAAGGTTGCGGAGAGCTTTTTCCTCCTGGCACACCTACCGCTCAAATAGCAGGATACATTCAAAACTGGGTGAAAGATCATCGTAGTTTTTAGTCCCAAAAACTTTTTTTCGAAACTGTGTAACCTTTTCCGGAAACCTGCCGTAAAAGAAGATACCATAGTGCTTAAGTTTATAAGAGTCGGGGGTCAGGGCCCGGCTCTTATTATTTTGTACATATCCCACTTCTTCCACAATATTTTCCCCCTTCGGTCATTATACTTTCTTTACAACGGTGAATCGTTTCAAGATAGTTACGCGGTTATTTCTTGCATTGCTCCTTATCCAGAGCCAATGGTCAGCGGTTAATGCACAATCTCTTTCTAACATTCGCTTCAAAAGCTTTTCTACCCAAAGCGATACGCTACTGCTTGATAGCTTGAGCGTAGTGCCTAGTACAATCGCAGTTCGCAGTAGCGGCAATGAAATTCTGGACTCTTCAACGTATGTCATTAAAGCGTTTGAATCGAAATTGATTTGGAAGAAGAAACCTGCTTCCGATTCGGTGAAAATATTTTTTCGTGTTTATCCGTTTGCGCTGGCACACGAAACCTATAACAAGAGTTATCAAAAATATTTAGATGCGAACTCAAACTCAATCGTTCGTCCCTTTGTCTACAATCCCGATGAAGTAGGAATCAAATTGATTGACTTCGGAAACCTCGACTACAACGGAAGTTTTGCTCGCAGTATTGCTTTTGGCAGCAATCAGAATGTGGTGCTTAACTCGCTTTTTAATTTGCAGTTGAGTGGCATGCTCACCAAGGATTTGGAAATTACTGCCGCAATCACCGATAGCAATATTCCCATTCAACCTGAAGGTAACACGCAACAAATTCAGGAATTCGACAAAATTTTTATTCAGATACGTAAAGACCAGCACAAAGTAATTGTAGGCGATTTTGATTTGTTCAATCCCGACAAAGATTACTTCATGAAGTTTTCTAAAAAATATCAGGGCGGAAGTTACAGCGGCTCGTTTGATATAAAGAAAGTTGGTGTGGTAAAAACAGCAGTTGCGGGGGGAATTTCAAAAGGAAAATTTGCGCGCAATACGCTCGTGGTAAAAGAAGGCAATCAGGGACCCTACAAATTATCAGGCGCGAATGGCGAAACCTTTATTGTGATTTTGGCAAACAGCGAAGAGGTTTTTATTAACGGAGCAAAAATGGAACGCGGTGCTAATCGCGATTACATTATCGACTACAACCTTGGCGAAATCACTTTTATGCCACGTAGGGTAATTTCAAAAGACCTTCGCATTGTGACGGAGTTTGAGTACAGTGAAAGAAATTATTTGCGCTCTGCCGCTTTTGCAAATACACAGTTGTTAACCAAATATGCCGATGTGCATTTTAGTCTTTACAGCGAGCAGGACAGCAAAAATCAAAGCGTGCAACAAAGTTTGAATGCCGATAAAAAACTTTTTCTCTCCACTCTGGGCGACAGTATTCAAAATGCTTTTTACCAGGGTTGGGATAGCGTAACGTATGATGCGAACCGCGTTTTGTATGAAAAGAAAGATACACTACTCGATTCGCTGTACACTGTTTTTATTTACAGCACCGATACCACTAAAGCAAAATACTCGGTCAACTTTACTTACAAAGGCGATGGAAACGGAAATTATTATCTCTCTTCTTCTACTGCTAACGGAAGAGTTTACCAATGGGTAGCACCTTACATTGACAGTACCGGAAAAAAATATTTGCAGGGTTCTTATGAGCCCGTAATTTTTCTGGTTACTCCAAAATATCAGCAGATGTATGAAGTGGGTGCCGATTTCAGAATCAATAAATCGAATACGCTCTCAACTTCAGTAGCCATGAGCAACACCGACCCAAATATGTTTTCGACTAAGGACAATAACTCGCATCTCGGTTTTGCAGCACGTGCTAATTATCACGGTGCGGTGGTTACTAAAAATGATTCGGTGCTAAGAAAAAATCAAAGCATCATTTATGATTTGAATTACGAGTTCATCCAAAATAAATTTAACACCATTGAACGCTTTCGAAACGTAGAGTTTAACCGCGATTGGAATTTGACAACACAGGAAAAACGATACAACGAACATCTCGGCACAGCATCAGTTGGTTATTTGTGGAATGGTTTGGGCAGTATTAATTATCGTTTCAAAACCTTTATTCAGGATTCTGTTTATCGCGGTTTCGAAAACGGCTTCAACGGAAATTTTTCGAAGAACGGTTTCAATATTTCCTTCGTGAATTCTTACTTGAATTCTTCTTCCACTACCAACAAATCAAACTACATACGCCCGAAAGTTGATTTGTTTTATGCTTCGCAAAAAATGAAAGGCTGGCGCGTGGGTGTGCTATATGACCACGAAATAAACATGCTCAAAAACAAAAATGCCGATACGCTTTCTTCGAACAGTTACCTATGGCAGAATTATAAAGTGTACGCGAACAATGCCGATTCATCGGTGAATAAATTCGGCATTGAATTTACCATGCGTTATGAGCATCGTGCATTAGGTAACAGTTTTGCAAAGGCATTTTATGGCGCACAGTCTATCAATGTAAACGGACAAATCAATTCACTAAAAAACCAAACGCTCAATTACAGTTTTACTTATCGCCACGCAAAAAATCTTGATTCGCTCAACACACAACAGCCCGAGCATTTTTATTTGGGAAGGGTAGATTACAACTTCACTATTCTTAAAGGAGTGATTCGCTCGACAACTTTATATGAAATAGGCACAGGACGGCAGCAGAAAACACAGGTTATTTATATCGCCTCTCCAACTAATCAAGGAGATTTTATTTATCCGACCGATGGGGATAAAAATGGAAATAGCGTAAAGGATATTTCGGAGTTTGTTCTTCGGCCATCAGGATTTACCTATGACTCGTCTTACTTTCGAACTTTTATTGTTACTCCTGAATTTGTGTCAGTAAATACCAATCAATTCAACGAAGTGCTCAACATAAATCCCGCTGCGGTGTGGAAGAACAAAGGCGGGGTGCGCGGCTTTGTAGCCAGATTCAGTTTGTTTGGGAGTATTTCTATCACCAAAAAAACCTTTGCCGATAAGAATAAAAAAGTGGGTGATTACTTCAATCCAATTCCGTTGAAAAAGGAAAACGACCAGTTGGTTTCTACTGCTGTCAGCAGCCGCAATTCACTTTTCTTTAATCGCCTTGATCCTAAGTATGGATTTCAATTTGATTTTAATTACGCGCGCAATCGAACACTGCTTACTTCGGGTTATGAGAATCGTGTGATACAATCGCAGGGAGTTACGGTTCGTTGGAATGCGTTTAAATCGTTCAACATTCAAAGCACTTATACCAACGGTATGAAATCGAATCAATCTGATTTTTACAGGGACCTTAAATACCGCTTCACATACAACGATGCTAATTTAGATTTGACTTATCAGCTCAAAACATTTTTGCGCATTGGTTTGAAATACGATTTCAGCATGAAGGTAAATCCAACTGATACTGTTGGCAAACAAACAGCACAACAACACAAACTCACCTTGCATGGAAGATACAATCGTCAGGGCAAAAATGCAGTGGAGGCAAATCTTTCTTACGCTTCCATAAAATACAACGACAAAAACTTTCCGAACCAGCAATTGGAATACGCTATGCTCGAAGGTTTGCGAAATGGAAATAATTTAGTTTGGAACTTGAGCTACTCGCAAACCTTACTCAACAATATTCAACTCACGATTAGTTACGATGGACGCATGACAGGTTTTACAGCTGGTGATAAATCAACTATGAAACCGATTCACACAGGAAGAGCAGAGATAAGAGCAGTGTTTTAGTTTCATGCTTATCTCAGTTACAGAAACATTTATATTCGCTTAGCAAAAGCAGCATGCCTAAAATTTACGAATACCTTGGTTTTTTTTTTTTCTTTTACACCAATGACCATTTACCTGTTCATGTGTATGTAAACAGAGGCGAATTTGAATCGAAATGTGAGTTGATATTTAATGAAGGGAAATTAGAACTACAATGGAAAAAGGTAAAAGGAAAACCGGAGTTAGTAGGTAAAGAAAAATTAGAAGCAGGTGCGTTTATAGAAAAGTATCACCCGGAAATTTTAAAAAAATGGCAACAAGTATTCATACAGCATCAAAAAGTAAGCTGCGAAAAAGTAAACAAGAAAATATTAAAATAACTGCCGCGGTTCATTTGCGTGGTTATGAAATATTGGTTCTGTTTAGCAACGACCGAATGAAGGTGATTGATTTTTCGCAGGCAATTAAAAAATTTGCAAAAGGCGATTACAGTTTATACAGTCAAGCAAAACATTTCAAGAAATTCTCAGTTGAAAATGGCAATATAGTTTGGGGCAAAAACTGGGATTTGATTTTTCCGGTGAACGATATCTTTCATGCAAGTTTTTAAATAAAGCTTGTATGCTTCAAATCACCTCTTTCGAACAATACAAAAAAGAATATGCACGCAGCGTTCAACAACCCGAAACGTTTTGGAGCGAAGTAGCTGACAGTTTTTTTTGGCGAAAAAAATGGAACAAGGTTCTTGATTGGAATTTCACTGAGCCGAAAGTAAAATGGTTTGATGGAGGTGAATGCAACATCACCGAGAATTGTTTAGACCGCCATTTAGAAACCCGCGGAAATCAAATCGCCATTATCTGGGAACCAAATCACCCGAACGAAAATTTCAGAACACTTACTTACAAAGAGTTACATGCAGAAGTTTGCCAGTTTGCAAACGCGCTTAAAAGATTAGGCGTAAATCGTGGCGACCGCGTTTGCATTTATCTGCCTATGGTTCCCGAGGCGGCTATTGCCATGCTCGCCTGCGCGCGCGTTGGTGCAGTGCATTCGGTGGTGTTTGCCGGTTTTTCTTCTTCCTCACTTGCTGATAGAATTAATGATAGTGCCTGTAAAGTTTTACTTACAGCCGATGCAGTTTATCGTGGAGAAAAGAAAATTGATTTGAAAAAAATTGCTGACGATGCCATGCTGCAAACCCCGTGCATTGAAAAATGTGTAGTGCTGAATCATCGCAACTCCGACATTGAGATGAAAGGCGGAAGAGATATTTTTTGGAGTGATGCGGTTGAAAATGTTTCGAACCAAAACGATGCGGAGAGCATGAATGCCGAAGACTCGCTTTTCATTCTTTACACTTCGGGCTCTACCGGAAAACCCAAAGGCGTATTACATACCACTGCGGGCTACATGGTTTATTCGGCTTACACTTTTCTGAACGTTTTTAATTACAAGGAGAAAGAAATCTTTTTCTGCACCGCTGATGTGGGCTGGGTAACAGGGCATTCATACATTGTTTACGGACCGCTGTTAAATGGGGCAACAACAGTTATGTTCGAAGGTGTTCCCACACATCCTGACCACGGAAGATTTTGGGATATTATAGACAAGCACCGCGTGAATATTTTTTATACCGCCCCTACCGCTATTCGTTCGCTTCAAACATATGGCGAAGAAATTTTTAAAACAAAAAGTCTTTCATCGCTGCGCGTGTTGGGCACCGTGGGTGAGCCTATCAACGAAGAAGCATGGCATTGGTATCACAAAAATGTGGGCAAAGAAAATTGCGACATTGTTGATACCTGGTGGCAAACAGAAACTGGCGGAGTGCTCATCTCGCCAATTGCTAATGTTACTCCACTCAAACCTGCTTTTGCAACATTGCCGCTTCCGGGTATTCAACCTGTTTTGCTAAACGAAAAAGGAGAGGAGATTGATGGGAATAATGTTGAAGGAAATCTCTGCATCAAATTTCCCTGGCCCGGAATGGCACGAACACTTTACGGTGCGCATGAACGATTTCGTCAAACTTATTTTTCTACTTATCACGGTTATTACTTTACAGGTGACGGTTGCCGAAGAGATGAAAACGGTTACTATAGAATTACGGGAAGAGTAGATGATGTTATCAATGTTTCGGGACATCGAATTGGAACGGGTGAAGTGGAAGATGCCATTGACGTGCATGAACATGTAATTGAAACAGCAGTGGTGGGTTTCCCTCACGATATAAAAGGACAAGGCATTTATGCTTTTGTTATTTGCAGTAAAAAAATTGAGGATGAAGAAACCCTTCGAACTGAAATTAAAAAACACGTAACCGAACGCATTGGTGCTTTTGCACGACCCGATAAAATTCAAATTGTTGCCGGCTTACCTAAAACGCGAAGCGGAAAAATTATGCGCAGAATACTTCGGAAAATTGCAGAGGGAGATACTTCAAATCTTGGCGATACAACTACGTTGCTCGACCCGGGGGTAGTGGAACTGATTAAAGCCGGAGCGCTTTAAGTTTTTCTAAATGATGCTTGCCAGTGCTTTGTGCGCACCATCACAAATCGGCATTTTTTGGCTCATACCACAGCGACAAATCGAAACCTTTTCACGTTTTTCTAAAACAGTTCCGTCTTCTAAAATTATTTCAAAATTTCCTGTAATAGTTACAGGCCCGCGCGGCTTTAACTGAATGGTCGCAAAATCTTTTTTCTCTTGTTCGGTATATTCTTCCATGTGATTGTTGTTTTAGGGATTGTCACGCTGAGCTTGTCGAAGGGTTTTGAAAGAGAAGATGCTTCGACAAGCTCAGTATGACAGTTTTGTTTTTATTGCAACAGCGTAATTGTTCCTTTATAATCTGAATCGCTGTGGTTGTTCATCCACACAAATTTTGCGTAGTAGGTATAAACTCCGGGTGGCGAATGCACTCCTTTATAATTTCCGTCCCATTTAAAATCGAGTTCGTTGCTCTGAAAAACTTTTTCGCCAATGCGATTAAACACCGCTACTTCCACTTGTTTCATTCCTTTAAACCTCCCGAACATTTGCCAGAAATCGTTTACGCCATCACCGTTTGGTGTAAAGGCGTTTGGTAAAAATACATCGTAGATGGGAATCACTTTTGCCGTAAAATTAAAAGTGCCAATGCAGCCTGCGTCATTCGTTGCTATTACCAAATAATCTTGCGAATAAACTCCGCTGAAAAGAGGTGCATTGCAATCGTAACAAGTCAAACCAAATTTCGGACTCCAATCAAAATAAACATTGCCGCTTTGGTTTGTAGTTGAAGCAAGTTGCAATTCATCTCCCAGTTTCACTTCTGTTGGGTTAGGTGTAATATCAATTAAAACCGAATCGGGTTGAGTTACAATTGCAGAATCTGTAATGGTGCAGCCATTCGCATCGGTAACGGTAACCGAATATGTTCCGGCAATTAATCCGGTGAGCAATCCTGTGTCTCCTATCAAGCCAGTAGAAAATTCGAATGAATATTGCGGCACTCCGCCTGCAACAGCTACACTAACTCTACCATCGGAATAATGATAACAAGTAGTTGGAGTTGGTGTTGTAATATCAGTTAAAATAGGTGGCTCGTTCACCATAATTGTTCCTGTAGTAACGCAAGCATGTTGGTCGGTAACACTCACCGAATAATTTCCTGCAAAAAGATTTTGAAATTGTCCAGATGCCGCGTTGAGAATATTTACACCATCGGGCGTTGCAGAAAAATTATAAGGTAATACTCCACCCGAACCTGTTGCAGTAATTGTTCCGGTGTTATCGCCATTGCAAAGCACATCGGTTTCAGTTGTAAATAAAATTATAGCAGGTGGCTCGGTAACATTTGCTGTTTGAATCAACGAGCAACCATGCGCATCGGTAATAGTTACGTTATACAAAGCAGCAGGAATATTTGCAACAGTATTTGTAGCGGATACATTCGGATTCCAAGCGTAAGAATAAATTGGCGTGCCACCATTTACCGTAATGTCTATTGAGCCCGTGCTATTGCCATTACACAATACATCTACATGCGTTTCAGAACTGGTAAGTAATGGGGGTTGTGTTAATCCAAAACTGGCAGTGCCACTGCATCCGTTGTTATCAGTTACCGTAACCAGATAAGTTCCAATAGGCAATGACGAAGCAGATCCAACTAAACCAATATTCGGATTCCAGTTGTAGGTATAAGGAAAAGTTCCTCCAGTTGCGTTGGTAGCCACCGTTCCATCGCTACTTTGAAAACAAGTTAAGTCAGTAGCAACAGTATCGAGTGTAAGCGGCTGGTTAGGTTGAGAAATTACAACGTTAGGAACTACACTGCAATTGTTGGCATCAGCAACGGTTATTGAATATGAATTTGGTGTCAACCCTGTTGCAGAATTTGTGGTGCTTACATTTGGATTCCATGTGTAAGTATAATTTGGTGTACCACCCGAAGTTGCAATAGTGATAGTGCCGTTATTAAAACCAAAACAACTTACGTTGGTAGAAGAAACATTGATGGTAAGTGGCTGTGCAGGTTGTGTAAGTGTAACCGAAATTGTTTTCTGACAATTAGTTTGGTCAATCACAGTAACGTTGTAAGTATTTGCTGCAAGCGAAGTCGCAATGTTCGACAAACTCACGTTCGGATTCCAATTGTAAGAATACATTGGTCCTACTCCACCGCTCACGTTTAAAGTTATGTCACCTGTTGCATTGCCAAAGCAAGCAATGTTCGTGTGTGTTTGATTGATTACAATATCTGTAGGCTCTGTAATTACAAAGGCAATTGCCTGACTACATCCATTTGCATCCAACACAGTTCCTCCATAATTATTCGGAGCAAGTGCAGTTAGGTTTGTGACCCCTGCAGAAATTCCAATACCGAGATAAGTATATGGCGTTGTTCCGCCACCAATTGTAATTGCAGCAGTTCCATCGTTAGCACCAAAGCAGGTAACGTTAGTTGAAGTTGCTGTTGCGCTTAAGGCAGTTGCAGGTTGGGTAATGTTATAACTAGCCGAAGTGGAACACGAATTGAAATCAGTAATTGTTACGGTGTAATTTCCCGCACTTAAATTTGTATTGGTAAAAAGAGTTGGTCCGTTTGGATTGACTGCCGATGGCACTGAACTCCACAAAGCAGTATATGGCTGTGTTCCAATAGAAGCTGTTGCCGTTGCATTCCCTGTTAACCCGCCATTGCAAGCTACGTTTGTGTGCGTAGGCGTAATCACAGGCACAGGATAAATAACTACTTGACGTGTTTGCGTAGCTGTGCACAAACTTTGGTCGGTGATGGTAAGCAATACATCAAACGTTCCAATGTTCGGAAAAGTGTGAATTGGATTTTGTGCATGAACCACAGGAGTACCATCACCAAAATCCCAGGCATAATCAACTATGTTACTCAAACCCGAAGTTGCAGTGCTTTGAAAGTGAACGGTGTCTACCCCACATGCACTATAATTTGTTCCGGCTAAAAAATCGGAAGTGAAGTGAACACAAACCGATTGTGTGTTGAAGGAGCCACCGGTTGCACCAGTCCAACCCCAGTAAACATTCGGGTTACCTGCAAAAACGGAATTTGCTAAACCACCGGGGAAAGTGTATTGAAAACGGAAGACCCCGTCAAAGTAAACCGACAAAGTTTGAGTCGTTGGATTCCACACAAAACGAACCGTGTGCCATGCACCGTCTTCTACATCGGCCGAAGTACCACTCATTTGCACAGGACCTGCGGTGGGCGTAACGGTATTTCCATTTAGGTCCAGCGCGAGATGATCTTGCGAAATTTCACCTGCACCACTGTTATCGTAAGTATCTAACTCCACACCTATCGATTGATTAGGGAAACCCGAATAACCTAAACCACCACCCATAGAAGGCGGAGCCGTGTTGTTTGTGTTTTGAAGAACAAAAACAATTCCATCAGCACCATCATCATGCGTTCCTAAAAAAACATCGAAAGTAAAATCGAAAGGATTATTCAAATTCAATTGATTCAGATTCCACATTGAACCTGATTGACTTCCTACATTATCTGTCAATTGATAACACTGGCAACTTTGCTGAATCGTGTTTCCATAGTAATTCCAAATTTGAGAATACGATTGAAGTGCTACTAAACAGAAGAGAAAAATAAATGAGAACGGGAATATTTTTTTCATTGGTAAAAACGGGGTCGAAGATACATTTTTGGAGGAAACAATAATTCCCGCCTTTGGAAGACAGGAATTATGTAAAACAGGTTGTTCTAACAAAAATCAATTGTTGTCTTTTTTCTTCAAACGCTCCAAGCCGTCATCGTCCTTACTCTTTTTAGAAAAAGCACCTAGGCGCAGTTTAAAACCAACATTAATCAAACGGCCCTCAAGAGGAGCATAGATTTCAGAAAACCGCGGATGAGAATAACCCGGGTTAGGATACACCACAGGACCATAAGATGTTTGACGGATGTTTGCTATGTTTTCAAAATTTGAAAACAGAATTAAGTATTTGAAAGCATACTGAAGATTCAGTCCGATTTCCCAAATTGATTTACCAACTCTGCCATCGCTCAATTTCACTGGGCTATAGTAATACACATCAATGCCGGCAAAAAAATTTTTGATTTCGTAGCCAGCAAGAATGGAAACAATATGTTTTGAAGTTAGCGGGGCTATACTTCTTACATTGTTAATCTGTCTGTTGTTATCGGTGTAAGAATAAACCAAGGATGCACCTATACCACGATAACTGATTTTGATTCCCGTTTCTACTCCGCCACTTCTAATAAAACCGTTTCCATTGGTATAGCTGATATTGATGGAATCAAGGGAATGATTTAGCGGGTCAGCAGTTTCCAGAGGCAGGAGCGGATGAAGGATATGCGTGTAGAAATAAAGTTGATGAAGAGTAATATTCAAGCCGTTGAAATTGGGAAGTTTAATTTGCAAATCTACCGTTCCGCCCAATGAAAGTTCAGGTTTTACACCAACCGCAATTGGTTGCACATTAATGAACCGTGCCTCTTCACTTTCATCCTGAAAAACGGTGGGCAGTTTGTAACCCATTCCAAAATTTAACCGCGTTGAAAAAGCTTCATTCCATTTTTGACGAAGCGCGAGATGCGGCAGCACATTTACTTTGTAAATGTTGTTGTAGTCAATTCGCACACCACCTTCAATAGTTGTTTTTTCATTGAAGTTGTAAAGGTATTGCGCAAACCAACCAACCGTATAAAAACTATAACTGCGTTTTACCAAAGCAGAATCATCGTCTTCGGTAAATCTATCGGTGCGAAAATCAACACCAATAACGGCATCATGCTTTTTGCGGGTGAGGTGGTAATTAATTTCCGAAGCCGAAGCCAACTGCGTCCCTTTAAAAAAATAGTAAGGAATTTTTAAATCGCGAATGAAATAATTGAACGAAGTTTTTGCCGTTAACTTTCCGTTCTTTTCAAAATCGTAATCAAATTTGAAGTTAGAAGAAGCGTGAGTAGAAATATTTTTTTCGAAATAGTTATAGTTACTGTCAACTTCGTTTCTTAAGTATTTCATGGCTCCACCAAAACGATTTTCATAAGTATAGGTTCCGCCAATATTCAGTTTCGCATGTTTTGATAAATCGAAAAACAATTGAGGCGAAATATTATAACGACTCAATCGAGGTGTTTCTGAAAACCCATAACCGCTCCAATCTTTTTCTTTTTGATAACGATAAATGCCGGTGAGTGAAAATGCAAACCATTTTATTTTTTGGCTGGCATATAAACCGCCATCGAAGGCAAAGGAACTTTCACCATTAAACATAATATCGTAAATCGGGTTTTCTGATGGCTCTTTCGAAATCAAATTGATGACTCCTGCAATTGCATCACCACCATAAAGTGTTGATGACGGACCCTTGATAATTTCCACTTGCTTCAAATCTAGTGGTGGAATTTGAGTAATGCCAATTACATTCGAGAAACCACCAAAGAGCGGAAATCCATCTTTTAAAATTTGCACGTAGCGACTGTTCAAACCCTGTAAGCGAATGCTCATAGTGCCTGCGGTGGCCGATGTGCGTTGTACTTGTACACCCGGTTGCTCACGCACCACATGTGAAACATCGGAAGGTTTATCGTGCGAACGCTCTTCTACTTCTTCT
This sequence comes from Bacteroidota bacterium, assembly GCA_947479455.1. Classification (GTDB taxonomy): domain Bacteria; phylum Bacteroidota; class Bacteroidia; order Chitinophagales; family LD1; genus Bog-950. The sequence continues at coordinate 20,264 of CANJZE010000012.1, read as the reverse complement.
TCCGCTACCACTTCTACTCTGGTAGGGAGGTATTCAGGTTTCTGATAATTGCGTGTGGATGTAACAACCACTTCATCAATTTCTTCTGCTTGTGTTTGCAATTTTATTTCAGTAAGAGCAGAATTTTTTGGTTGAGGAAAACTTATTTTAATTCTCTTTTTAAAATATCCGAGAATGGAAAACTCAATTGTTTTTTCTCCATTCGGAATATTTTCAAGAACTATCAATCCATTTGAATCGGCAACTGCCGCAATTGTGGTATCTACGACATGAACAGTTGTTCCCGCAAGTAATTCAGCTTCTTCTCCTTCACTTTTTACAATTGCCCGAAAAGTGTTTTGAGCAGAAACATTCTGAAAAAGGAAGGAGAGAAATAATATGGGTAATAAGCTTTTCAAGCAATGTGAATATAGCTTCTATAAAATTTAAGCGAACAGAAGTTTTAAAACTTAAAGGGGAAATTCTCCCGCACCTTCGCGCACCAGCAAAGGCTCATTACTTGTATAATCGATTACGGTGGAAGCAATATTGCCACCAACACCGCCATCAATTACAATATCAACCATGCTTTCGTAGGCTTCATACAATTCTTCTGGGTCGGTAATGTATTCAAGAATAGTATCGGTGTTTTTTATGGAAGCTGAAAGAATAGGCGCACCCAATTCATCAACAATGGCTCGCGCAATCGTGTTGTCTGGCACACGAATGCCCACCGTCTTTTTATTGTAGCCGTAAATTTTTGAGAGGTTATTGTTGCCGTTGAGAATAAAAGTGTATGGTCCGGGCAAACATTTTTTCATCATCTTGTAAACAGGCGTAGGCACGTTCATTGTAAAATCAGTGATGTGGCTAAGGTCGTAGCACACAATAGAAAAATTGGCCTTGTTCGATTTAATGTCTTTCAGTTTGCAAACCTTTTCGTAAGCATCGCGATGAGTCAAATCGCAACCGAGCGTATAAACCGTATCGGTGGGATAAATAATTACTCCGCCTTTCCGTAAACAATTTACCACCTGAAAAATGAGGCGGTCATCAATGTTATCGGGATTTATTCTTAGAAGCACGATTAAGGTTTTATCGTTTCGTAATTCCTTATAATCTCCTTAATACTTTCCGGCATAACCATGGTTGTATTTGTTTTGTAATCGAACATCACGAGCGTTGTTGACACAGCGGCACAAAGGGTCTCAACCCCCTTTTCAACCATGGTAATTAAATATTGCAACTCAAAACTTTTGGTTCCAAACTTTGTGCATCGTAAATACACATACGCTTCACATGGGAAAACGAGAGATTTCAAATAATCGATATGAGCACTGGCAAGAATAAAACTCGCCTTAGTCCAATCTAACTGCAAAGTATCGTGGAAGTAATAAATTCTTGCCTGCTCAGTATAAGTATGATAAACCGCGTTGTTCACGTGCCGCATTTCATCCATATCGCTCCAGCGTATATCAAGTTTCATCTTAAAACGAAATTTAAGTTTTTCTTCTTCCAGCGGGAGCATAGCATTAATTTTAATTACGAAACGGGGGCGAATGTAATCGCAAAACGCTATTGACAAAAGGCGATTATATTCGCTTCAACAAAAAACAAAAATAATGATAGCACTACCACTTTCTATTCTGGCTTTAGCAGCCGGTGTATATTTATTAATTAAAGTTCAACGCGAATTTATGGGCACGCTTTTTACGGTGCTTGCCTGGTTGGTAATAGGGCTTTCGCTGGTAAATATTGGCTTGATTGGCACTCGTGCTTGTCAGCGTTATTGTTTCAATCATTGCGAAAGTAAACGGAAATGCAAAATTGAAAAGGAAATTATTATTAAAGAGGATGGCATGGGGCATTGCACAAAAGAAAGTTCGACCACTTGTACTATGGGCGGTTGCAAAATGGAAGGCGACAGTGTAGTAATGGATAAAGAAATGTGTAGCAAGATGATGGGTGCGGAAAAATGCGAAGCGATGTGCAAGGAACGCGGTCGTTGCATTATGAGCAAAGAAGAATGCATGAGTATGTGTCACGCAGCGGGCAAACCTTGTTGTGCCGAAAAAACAGAACCGCAATGCGCAAAAAAATGTGACGGTGAAAAGAAAGAGTGTTGCAAGAAGAAAATGTAGAAACATCGAAAATCGAAAATGAAATACAAAACAAATCGGTGAAATCTGTGGCAACAAATGATTTTGAAATCTATCTCCGTCCTACAAAGTTTATTGATAGCGATCACTCCAAAGTAATTGAATACGCGCACAAGAAAACCGCTGCTAGTAAAACAGATAATCAAAAAGTCGTAGACCTCTATGTGGCTGTGCGCGATGAAATTCTATACAATCCATATAACCTCATTTTAATTCCGGAAGAAATTTCTGCGTCTAAAACTTTGGCGCGTGGTGAGGGTTATTGTATAGAAAAATCATTGTTGTTGTGTGCCGTTGGACGAGTTCACAATATTCCTTCGCGCTTGGGTTTTTCTATTGTGCAGAACCACCTTTCTACTAAAAAATTTGTGGAAATGCTTCGCACCGACAAGTTTGTTTTTCACGGCTACAACGAATTTTGGCTCGATGGCAAATGGGTGAAATGCACACCTGCCTTCAATAAAAGTTTGTGCGAAAAATTTGGAACAAACGCACTTGATTTTGATGGACATAGCGATTCCATTTTTCAAGAGTTTAATGGAGGCAAAAAATACATGAACTACCTGCATGAGTACGGGCAGTTCGATGATTTTCCTTACGATTTGTTTGTGGCGGAATTGAAAGTGCACTACCCACATTTGTTTGATGAAGCCAATGCCGATGCTTTTGCATGGGGCCAATAGACCTACTCGGCTGAAAGATACGGCTGCATTTTTCTGAAAATGCTGTCGTTTATTACCGAAATTTTTCTGAGGTCTTCTATGGTTTTAAAATTACCGTGCTCCTTTTTGTAAGCCATAAAAACTTTTGCAAAAGAGTAATTGATATAAGGATGCTTACGCAGCGTTTCAAAATCATCGGTATTAAGTTTCAATTTCTTCACCACAATTTCATTCACTACAAATTTGTCTTTCAAACTTTGATAGGTGCTGTCAGGAAAATTCCAAACTTCTCTAATCTGTTCGGCTGAAACGAAACCACCTAAACGCTCGCGGTATTTAATGATACGACTTGCCAATGATGGCCCAATTCCTCTCTGTCTTTCAAACAAAGATGAATCAGCTGCGTTGATATCTACCACATATTTTTCTTTCAGCTTTTCGGGATAAACTGTTTTTGGAAATTCCTTTTTAGGAAAATCGTTCTGGTCAATTTTTATGTAAGCGGCAAGACGATTGTAATTTTCTGCCCCCACTACAAAAACGCTCTTCAAATCTTCGGGCTTGCGAAATTTATACCCTTTCTGTTTTAATTTTTCAATGCTAGCTGCTTGTTTTTCGCTAAAACCAAGTTTCATCCATTCAGCCATTCCAATTTTGTTCGGGTCAAATTCGAAATAAGCAATCTGACGAAGTGTTTTGTTTGTGAAAGTTAAACTTGAATCTGAAGTTGAATCTCTGCGGGCAAAAAGAAGACTGTCTTTACGAATGCTATCGGCCAACAAAGCAAGTTGTTTCTTTTCGTTGAATTCAACGATAAAGGAATCAACTTCCACTAGGTAAGGAGAATTATCGATATGTTCAATTGGTTTGTAATAAAGATAAGTTGCGGGAACAATAAAAGCAAGCAAAGATGCAAGAACCAGAAAAATGATTCCCGCCTTTTCGCTACTTGTAAAAGTGAAGTATGTTTCTAGCCAACGCCACATACTGCAATTTAAAAAAAACTCTTTGCTGCTTTAAAACTCCCTTATTTTTTACTTTCGATGTAATGGCTGCTAAAGAAATTTTTCTTACCGCATTTTATTTCGTGCTTTTCAACCTGCTCATTTTTCGGTTTAAAATTTTTCAATTCAAAAATTACAAACCGCTCGTTACGCACGTTTTATTCAATCTGAAATTTGTAGTGGGTATTTTTATCTGGTTCATCTATACTTTCTACTATAAGGATGTCCAAAACAATGACGTGCATAAATTTTATAACGATGCTTTAATACTTCGCCACACAGCTAATGAAAACCCGAAAGCATTTTTTCAATTGCTGATAGGAAAGGAAGACGAAACCACCGTGCCCTTCACTTCGCAAATGAAAAACTGGGAGCGCAATTTTGATGAAGCACCCGTGAATGAAAACAAAACTATTATTCGAATCAACGTGCTGTTGATGTTTGTTTCATTCAAAACTTATTTCGTGCACATTCTGTTCATGTGTTTCATTTCGCTTTTTGGTTTCATTCTCATCACTAACGCCATTTTGAGTTTTACCGATGTCAAAAATTCTCTTCTCGCTATTCCTGTCTTGGTTCTCCCATCTGTTTTATTCTGGACAAGCGGAGTTATGAAAGAGCCGGTTTTAATTTTAGGGCTTGGTCTTTTCGTTTATGGCGTTACAAATTATAGAACGCGTAGTTCATTAGCTGCACTCTTTGCAGGCGCGCTGCTCATTCTCTTTACCAAATTTTTCGTTCTCGCCTGTTTGCTTCCTGCAACTATCGCCTTTCTGCTTTTTAGAAAAAGAGAAACACCCACATTTATTCTGGTGAAATACGTGTTCGTCAATTTGGTTTTGTTGCTCTTGGCATTCAACATTCGCTACATCGTTCCCAAAATAAATTTGCAGCAAATGCTGATTAATAAGCAAACGCACTCGGTTAAAGAGGCGGAATATTTTAAAGCAGGCAGCAGAATTGAAATTCCTGAATTGAAAGATGATGCTTTAAATATTTTTAAAACTTCCTGTGTGGGAGTTTGGAACACCATTACTCGTCCTTATATCTGGGAAGCAAAAAACATAATGATGATGGCAAGTGCCGCTGAAAATTTTTTCATCATTCCTTTCTTAATCATGTGTATCGCTTTTAGAAATCGAAAGCAATACACCCATCTTAATCTCTTCTTTTTTTTACTGACAGTTTCTCTCGCCTACTTTGCCATTATAGGAGTATGCACACCGGTTCTAGGCAATCTTGTTCGCTATAAAGCACCTTTGCTTGTGCTCTTCCTGTTTGCATTTATTGTTCGTGTTAATCCAAAATACATTCCGGTGAGTTTAGATTTCCTGCTACGCAAGGGATAAGCGTTGTCTTTTTTACCATACTGCTGTTTACATTCTTTCTTTGCGAAACTTGAAACCACAAAACAATAGTTTCACCTTAGCTTTATGATGTGGAAAGCGACCAAGAAAAATTTCAAAAACATTCCTGCACTTTTTAAAGATCCGTATTTCATTGCTGCTACTTTGTTTGCCGCCTGGATGATTTTTTTTGACGAAGACAATGTGATGAATCAATATCGTTTGCATGCTCAACTTAGAGATTTGCACGAAAAGAAATCGTTCTACCTGCAACAAATAGCTACCACAAACAAAGCGTATTCAGAACTTACTTCCAATCCCCAATCGCAAGAAAAATTTGCACGCGAACATTATTGGATGAAAAAAGATAACGAAGATGTTTTTGTGATAGTCGATAACCAATCGAAAAATTAGAACTTACTTCGCTGCATGATTCTTTCGCTTACCCCTGAAAATTTTTCCGATTACGAACTCATTGACTGCGGTAACTTTTTGAAATTGGAACGTTTCGGAAACTTCATCACCATTCGACCAGAGCCGCAAGCCGTGTGGGATAGCAGCATGAACATGAACGAATGGGAAAAGCGTGCACATGTTCAGTTCGTTCCTAAATCTTCTTCGAGTGGCGATTGGAAAAAACTAAAACAAATGCCCGACCAATGGCAGATTAAATACGAATTGCGAAACACGAAACAGGAAATTAAATTTCGCCTAGGGCTTACTTCTTTCAAGCATGTGGGCATTTTTCCAGAGCAGGCGGTTAACTGGAATTACATTTTTAGCAGCACCAAAAAGTTAAAATCTCCAGTTCCTAAATTTCTGAATCTGTTTGCTTATACAGGTGGCGCATCACTTGCTGCACGTGCAGCCGGTGCCGATACTTGGCACCTCGATTCCATTAAACAAGTAGTTACCTGGGCTAAGGAAAATATGGAGTTGAGCAAACAGGAAAATATTAGATGGGTAATAGAAGATGCACTGAAGTTTGTGAGGCGCGAAGTAAAACGTGGCAACAAATATCACGGTATCATACTCGACCCACCTGCATTTGGGCATGGACCTGATGGTGAAAAGTGGAAACTGGAAGACAACATCAACGAAATGATGCAACTCGTTTTGCAATTGTTGAATGACGAAGAGCATTTCTTAATTCTCAATGCGTACTCACTCGGCTTTTCTTCTATGATTTTAGAAAATCTGGTTCGTCAAAAATTTAAACCTGAAAATTTAGAAATTGGAGAGTTATACCTGGAAGATAATTTCAAAAAGAAACTTCCGTTGGGAGCTTTTGTAAGGTTGGCTAAAATTAAGTAGGCTATTACGGCTCCACTAAAGCATCTATCATTTTACCCACCAACCGGCTTAATTCTTTGGCCTCTTCTTCATTGAGATATTTAGTAGGTATTTCCATTTTTTCGGAATCCAAATCTACAAGAGCAAGTACATCCAATCCTTTCTGTGTAATAATTACATCTACAGCCCTTCTATCAACCTTGCTTGCCAATCGTTCTACAAAACCTCCTTTGCGCAACCGTTCTACAATGCGCGAAGCATCGCTCATTTTATCCATCAGCCTTTCGCGAATGAGGTTAACTGTAGCGGGTTTAGGATGCTGCCCTCTTAAAATACGCAGGGCATTAAATTGTTGTAAGGTAAGTTTATGCTGGCTAAAATAATTTTCATGAAAATTAGCCAGAGCGTTTGCCGTGTAAATCACACTAATCATAGCCTTCTGCTGCTCGTCTTTAAACTTCGATTGTTTTATCAGGCTTTCTATAGTTGGCATATCTGCTATGTTCGTTAACGCTAAAATAAAAAACCTTAAGTAACAGTTCGGGTTCATTTGCTCCTTCAGCCATGAACAATTTTTTATTTATGCGCTTCTTAAAATTATTTCATGAACAAAACAATTATAGTGTCCGCATCGGTATCAGGGCTACTGGCAGTTGCGCTCGGGGCTTTTGGCGCGCACACTTTGCGCACCGTGGTTTCAGCCGATTCAATTTTGATTTGGGAAAAGGGAATTCAGTACCAATTCTATCACACGCTTGTTTTGCTTTTTTGCGCGCTGTATTTGCAACAGCAACAATCGGTTCGTGTTCGCAGCGCAGCTCTATTTTTTATGCTGGGTATATTTTGTTTTTCAGGTTCGCTTTATTTATTAGCCACTCGTGAGTTAACCCAAATCTCTACTGCCCTTATTGGTCCTGTTACTCCATTGGGTGGAATGTTTTTTATTGTCGGCTGGGCACTTTTGTTGTTTCACTTTTTGAGAAATGGAAGTGCTGAGAAAAATATGAAGGAGTAAAAATTTTTGGTTGAGTAAAATACATAGCTTCTCGCAAATGCGAAGGGCTATGTATTTTACTCTTTTTTATCGAGGATAGAATTTGTAAATGTCTTTTCGATTGAGAAACCTCTCGAAGATTACTTGCCCTTTTTCAATTCTTAAACCAACACGGTATTCCCCTATTCGAATACGATAATGATTTTTGAACCCCTGGAGTTTTTTTATGTTTTAAATTTCGCTGCTATTTTTTGCAGCCATTACCTGTTCGATACAGGCAGCTACTTTATCAAGAAGTTTTTTGTCTTTGATTTTATCGGTATCTTTTTCAAAGCTTTTATCTACTAAAAGATTCATGCCTTTTTCAGTTTGGCGAGATAAGCTTTAGTGTCAACATGTTCTCCAGTGCGCCCTGTCTTCATAGCGTTTGCCAGCGATATATCCTCTATATATTCGTTATCAATAAACTTGGCAGCTAAACCTACTTTCTTTGCCAACTCGGCAAACATGACCATGTCTTTTTTCGATTTGCTTTGCAATAACAGCGTTTCCATAGTGCTTCAATTTTAATCCAAACATAAATCTATTGTTGTGCAAAAACAAAAGCCCCTCGCAAATGCGAAGGGCTTTTATTTTTAATTCTGCATTCCGCATTACTTCATCAACGTCACCGTTCCGCTAATCATATCATCGGTGCCATCGTAGTAATGAATCTTAAGTTGATAGGTATATGTATCAAACGGCATGAACTTGTTGTTCTTTTTTCCGTCCCAGGCATCGCCATTATTCTCAATACCGTTGTGTTGGTTGGCATTGAAATATTCTTGCTCGCCCCAACGATTAAAAATGCTCACCTCTACTACTTCTGCACCTAGAATATTAAATTCAAAATAGTCGTTCAACTTATCATCGTTTGGTGTAAAGGCTGTAGGAATAAAATAGGGGCCGTTGTGTTTTACAAAAACAATTACCGAATCGTAACCCACACAACTATCACCATCCATAACTGTAAGAATATAAGTAGTGGTAGTATCGGGACTAACCATTGGTTGCGCGCAGGTGTCGCAATCAATGTGGAAGTTTGGTGACCAATGATAGCTACTAATTCCATTGAGCGAAAAAGCCGTACCAAGCAACTGCACGGTTTGCCCATGCGATGAAAGAATATCAACGCCAGCAAAAACCGTGAATGCTTGAGGTTGGGTAATAGAGAAAGTTGCTGAGCCCACACAATGGTTGGCATCTTGCGCAGTAGCTAAATAATTTCCTGCTGTCAATCCTGTGTAAACACTATCGAACTGATAAATGCCATTGAGGTAATAATCGTAAGGCGATAAACCTCCGGTAGCACTAATAATGACTGAGCCGTTGTTTCCTTCAAAACATTTTACGTTGCTCGGAAAAACATTTACTACTACCTCACTCGGTTCAGTAAGTGTTACCGATTTTTCGGCAGTGCAATTATTTCTGTCCATAACGGTAACCGAGTAGGTAGAATTACCACCTAAATTATCAATGGTAAAATCAATGTCGGAAGGCGAAGTGTTCCATGTATAAGAATAACCGGGAGTTCCTCCACTTGCCACCACCGTTGCCGAACCAGTGCGGTTACCAAAACAATCGGGGCTAACACCGTGCATCGAAAGCACGAGTGCCGAAGGGCTCGCTAACTCCACCGGATTGCCAACATAACGCGCTATACATCCACTATCGTCTTTTACCACTACATTGTAGTAAGCAGCAGGAAGCGAAGTGAAAACATTATTGGCTGAATAATTCAAGGCGCTGTCAATTGAGTAAATGATAGAACCGTTTGGTGTAAGGGCATGAATGGTAATAGTGCCGCTTGAATCGCCAGCGCATTTTAAATCGCTAACGATAACCGAAGTAATGACCAGCGGTACCGTGATTGGATTTTTTACCTGTACCGGATTAACCACATAACGCGCCACACATCCGCTATCATCTTTTACAAATACGTTGTAAGAAGAAACAGCAAGACCAACAAAAACATTATTGGCAGAATAAGAAGTGGTACTGTCAATGGAATAAACAAGCGAACCATTTTGGGTTACTGCACCAACGGTAATTACTCCGTTTGAATTTCCTGCACACACCACATCGTTAGCGCTCACCGAAGTAATCGTTGGCAAGGTCAACACTTTTACCCATGCCGAATCGGTCATCCAGCTTTCGCAACCAAATGCGCTTGTTGCTTTCACTTTGTAATATCCTGCAACGGTTACGCGATTAAAATTGATTGCGCTACCCGTTCCAAAAATAGGAGTGGCAGAAGGCAATACCCCACCTTGCAACAATTGATAAACTGTTCCTAATTCCGAAGCATCTAATCCTATCACCACACCTGAATCGCCCGCGCAATATGCACCACCACCCACTACATTTGCAGCAGTAATAGGCGGAGCATAATCAATTACTGCACTGTCGTTCATTGATGCTGTGCAACCGGTAGTTGGGTTCGAAGCAAAGACTGTATAAACTCCTATGGAAGTTATGTTGGTGAATTGTAAAGCCAAACCGCTTCCGGGTATTGGCGCACCCACCGGAATAATTCCGTTTCTAATTAATTGATAATTGGTTCCTAATTCAGAACCATCGAGTGTAACCGTAGCTGAAAGATTAGCTCCCTGTATGCAAAGTGTATCATTACCCGAGACATTAAATGCCTGCGGTGCCGGATACATTCCAATACTTGCTGTGCCGAACATATCTGCCGCGCAACCCGTAAAGCGAACCGCAACAACGGTGTAATTTCCAATGCCCGTTTGCGCAGCAAAAGCTAATGGTCCACCGCTGCCAATAAGTGAGTCAACTGCATTGCCGTTATACAACAAAATATATTTTACTCCCGGCTCCGAGCCGCTGAGATTTACTACTGCACCTGTTGAACCCGGGCAATAATATCCTCCACCATAAACATTATACAAAGTAGGCAACGGCATAATGCGAAGGGTATCAAAAACAGGTTTGCTCCAACCGCAACAGCTTTCGCGCACGCGATAGCGAATGGTATAAAGTCCCGCAGCAAAACCATAAAAATTAATTACAGGGCCCGGCAATGAAGATTGATAAAGCGGAGAGTTGACGTTGGTTCCCTGATAAATTCTCCAATCGTATTCCACCTCGGTTCCCCAATGTGTAGCAGTGAGCGAATCAGTTCCGTCTAAACAAATGATAGATGAAGAATTTGAAATAGCAGGCAATGCGCGGTTATCACTTGCGATAGAAATATATTTTGCATACACGTTTCCGTTGATAGTTAAATCGTAAGTAACCGAAGGCGTAGTTACATAAACCAAGAGCGGACTGCTGGAAGCATTGTAACTTGAAATAGGAAAGCCCGCAGGATTATCGCGCATGTCGTTCACGAAATTCATTCCACCGGGGAGGGTCCATACGCCTGAAGATTTTGTTAATTCAATTTCTGAATTGATACAAGCTTTTGCGTTTTGATAATTGATGCCTATTACAAAAGTATTCGGCACTCCTGTTGAAGAACCGGTGATAACCGCACCGCCTGCTGTGGCAATATTTTGACTCAACCCATTGGCACCATCTTGTCCTCTTCCGCCATTGCCGCCAGTACCTCCTGCACCACCATTACCTCCTACACCGCCATCGCAACCACCGTGGTTCACTCCGTTAGCACCGGGCTGTCCGCCTGCACCTGATTGGCCAGCCGCACCATCACCACCTAGTCCAAAATTACCTGCAGTAACTAAAGTTGTGGTTAATGTTCCTGCAGAACCACCTGAGGCAAAAATTCCGAATGTACCACCACCACCAAATCCTCCGCTACCCGGCAGTCCACCTGCACCGCCATTTCCACCACCGCCTCCATTGGGTGCGCCAGAGCCGCAACCGCAAGTGCAACATGTACCTACATCACCACCACCACCGCCACCGCCACCGCCACCGCCAAAACCATTCGAACCCGATGGCGATTGACCAGCCGGAATATAATAAGGCGAAGCTACAGCCGGAGTTAAAGGTCGAACCCCTGCCGCGTATCCAGCACCAGCCGCTCCGTTACCACCACCGCTTCCGCCACCTGCGTTACATCCACTTGCGTTACATCCAAAAAAATTGCAACCGCTTCCACCGCAGGCGCTTCCTGCACCACCTGCCGATGCCCCACCGTTTCCAACAGTTCCTCCTACTCCGTTATTGCCACTTCCATTACACGCTTGTGTGCTACCACCACCACCACTACCTCCTGTTCCTGCGCCACCTGCACCACCTGCACCACCGGGAGTTGTTCCATTTACTCCTTTGGCCGAATTGCCCGAAGTAATTTTACAACGAACAATTTCGAAGCCCGAAGAACTATTTATTGCGAGCAAGGCGTAATTGGAATATCCTTTTCCGTTGGTAGTAGTAAACGAAACATCGGAAGTTTGGATGACTAAGTCCTGCAAACGCCAATTGGTGTTTGCATCAGAAATAAAACAAACGCGGTGTGCTACATCGCCACTAATAGTTTCTAATCCGTTTCCAATGATGGTTGTAGAATCTGAATTGTTTTTCGACCAAATATTTCCAACTACTTTATATCCGCCTTCAATAACTAAATCGTTTTGCAAGTGCAAAGCATTGGTTTCGTTATAAACGCCTGTAGCCATGCGTATGTATTTTCTGCCGTTGAGTTGAGTCAATGTATACTCCAACGTTTTGTATGGATTATCGGGCCCGCCACGATAAACAGAATCTTGACCGTAGATAGCCACATAAGCAAAATCGCAAGTGGCAGAACCTACATTCACTACACAGGCATTTGCTTGGGCATCGGGCTGCGGACAGTTATCAATGTAAGTTAAGTTGATGGTGTAAGTGCCGGGATTGGTTGGCGCTGTCCATGTAAAATTTTGTCCGTTGAAAGATAAGGGTGAACCGCCATCGGCCGACCAGGCATAATCAGTAGCACCTAAAACAGCACCGGCATTTGGCGGTGTAAGAATTCCTAATTGATGTACCGAGCCGGGCAAAACGGTAGAGCCGCAAATACCCGAAACAATATCAGGCACTAAATCTCCGGGTGAACCAATGGGATTATATGTGACTACCGAACAATTTGAGATAGTGGTGTTGCTTGAAAAATCGGGATTACAATTAGACGTTACTTTGCAGCGATACAATCGCGTGCCCGGAATTTCGGAAGGCGTAAAAATATTTGATGTAGCTCCTAGTATATCTGTCCATCCGGTGCCGGGGCAAGCGGTACTGGTTGACATTTGCCATTGGTAATTTACGCCTGTGTTCCACCCGTTAATATCAGTTGCTGCAACTACGGTAAGTGTGGTTGTAGTTCCTAGACAAAGAAGCGCACTTGGAGCGGGCTGAATGACTAACGAAGGCGCGTAATTGAACGACCAGAAATAAGAATATTCGAAACGGTAGTCGCCACAGAAAGCAGAGTTTTGTGTATGCCATTGGCAAGGCGCAGTAGTTCTGAAATTTGAATTAACAAGCGAAGTATTCTGGCATCTTCTGCTATCGCCATTTACCGAAGGAAAGCAGGTGAAAAAATTATACGACTCATACGTACAGTTGTTGTTGCTGCAACTTTTTTCAAACGCATCGTTGAAACCAAGTGTGAAAGTAGTGGCGTTGGTGTTTACAATATTCATGATGGTGTTATCGGCAATATCCCAAACAGTAGGATTCATATCGGCATAATGCCAGCAGTAAGGACCGTAAGTAAGTGCGCCTACCCCATTGTGTGTTCCTTGAATTTTCCAGGTAGGATCAGGATCTCCGCAAAGACCGCAATCAACGTAAGCAGTGCGTTCCAATTTGGTAACCACTACTTGCAGGTTTACATTTTGTGCCAATGAAAGGAGCGATGTGCAGCAGAATAGCGCAATTAAAAAGTAGAGCTTTTTCATAAAGGAAAAATTATTTAGTGAGGGTATAGGTTTCAACAGATTCAGGAGAAATATGAGTGAGCGTAAGGGTTTCATTTTTTAAAACGGCAGAAAAATCGAATGCGTTACGAACACCGTTAACCAAGGTATAAAGTGAAACCACGTTTCCGTTGATTTCAAAATTTACATCACCGGAGTTGCCGAAATTGCTGTAGTTGACTTTGCCATCGGCCGAAAAAGTTAAGCCCAATTTGTCAATGTAAAGGTCGCATAAATCGCAATCGGTTTTTGCTTTGGCGGTAGCGGTTTTACCACGCTTGGTAATTTTTACATCAGTCATTTTCCAAGAGCCGATTAATTGCGATGAATTTAAATTTGCAGCATCACCAAAAATGATGGTGGCAGAAAACAGAAGTAGAAGAATGTATTTCATGTAAATAGATTTTGAGTAAAAGTAAATTTTTAAGGGAAAGAGTGCAGAGGACTTTTTTTGTTTTAGACCGATCGATTATCTTATCGGTTCAAAAACAGAACCTATTTAATGCCCTTTGTTTTAAAGCGGAATAATTTAGGTTTGCGCTCCCAAAATTTTCAGAACAAAAAATTGCGAATTATGAATGTTGTTGGTCCCAAGAATCCTAATGCAGATCTAGAAACTATTGGCATTAAAAATACCGGAACGCAGTATTGGAATCTTTCTCCTGAAAAATTAGTGGAGGAAACGCTGAGCAGAAAGCAAGGTGTGCTGAACGATACAGGAGCTCTTGCTGTTGATACCGGAGAATTTACCGGCCGCGCACCAAAAGATAAATTTATTGTAAAGGATGCCAACACTGAACACAGTGTAGATTGGGGTGGCTTCAACAATCCTGTTTCATCGGAAGTTTTTGAAAACCTCTATAACAAAGTAGTAAACTACTTTGCGGGCAAAGATATTTTTGTGCGCGATTGCTACGCCTGTGCCGATGATGCTTATCGTTTAAATGTGCGTGTGGTGACAGAATACCCTTGGGCAAATCTTTTTGCTTACAATATGTTCCTTCGCCCCGAAGCAGAAGAATTGAATGCTATAGAACCCGATTGGTTAGTGTTGCAAGCACCGGGTTTAAAATGCGATGGTGTTGCTGATGGTGTTCGTCAACACAATTTTTCTATTCTGAATTTTACGAAGAAGATTGCCATTATTGGTGGCTCAGCTTACACAGGCGAAATCAAGAAAGGGATTTTTACGGTGTTGAATTATGTTTTGCCGCACGAAAAAAATGTGTTGGCTATGCATTGCTCGGCTAATAGTGGTAAAGATGGCGATGTGGCTTTGTTTTTTGGTTTGAGTGGAACCGGAAAAACAACGTTGAGTGCCGACCCTAATCGCCCATTGATTGGTGACGATGAACATGGCTGGACAAAAAATTCTGTTTTCAATTTCGAAGGTGGCTGTTATGCAAAAGTAATTGACCTTTCGGCCGAAAAGGAGCCGGATATTTATCGCGCTATTCGTCCGGGTGCTATTCTCGAGAACGTTGGTTTTGTGGAGGGAACCAACACCGTTGATTTTGCATACAAAGCTAAAACAGAAAACACACGCGTTAGCTATCCTATCAACTACATTGATAACGCGCTTCCTAAATCAGTTGGTGGCGAACCCAAAAATATTTTCTTTTTAACCTACGATGCATTTGGTGTGTTGCCGCCCATTTCAAAATTGAGTGTTGGGCAAGCCATGTATTTTTTTCTTTCGGGTTTCACTTCTAAAGTTGCGGGAACCGAAGCGGGAGTAACTGAACCGCAAACTACTTTCAGCACTTGTTTTGGTGCACCCTTTCTGCCGCTGCATCCTACCAAGTATGCTTCGTTACTCGGAGAAAAATTGCGCAACTCCAACATTCGTGTTTGGCTCTTGAACACCGGTTACACAGGCGGTGTTTATGGTGTGGGCAAAAGAATGAGTCTGCCTCATACACGCGCATTGATTACCGAAGCCCTCAATGGAAATTTAGATAAAGTGGAATACGAAATACACCCGGTATTTGGTGTGGCTATGCCAACAAGTTGTCCAAATGTTCCTGCAGAAATTTTGAACCCGCGCAATACCTGGAGCAATAAAGAAGCTTACGATGCTAAGGCTAATGAACTAGCGGTGGCGTTCAACAAAAATTTCGAACGGTTTGCGGCCAAAGCCGAAAAAGAAATTTTAGATGCTGCACCAAAGGTGATGCAAAATGCCTAAGCAGTTATTTTAAAAATGTTTGTCTTCGCCTTGGCATGGTGTTGCGTTTTATACATCGCCACATTTTTTTCGTTACTCTTACATACTAAGTGGAACAACGCATTTATAAAACTATTCAGGGCGGACAAATTTCTCTTGTTACATACTTGCGCGAAGTGTGGCAAGTGCGGCATTTGATTTACACTTTTGCCAAGCGCGATTTGAAAGTGCAGTATGCGCAAACCTATCTGGGACTTTTGTGGTCGGTCATACAGCCACTAACGGGCTTAATTATTTTCAGTTTCTTTTTTCAGCGCGTTATGCCGCTGCATCTTGATGTGCCTTATTCTGTATTTGCTTTTACCGGAATTATAGGTTGGTTTTATTTTACCTCGCTCATAGGTCAGGCGGGAACCGTGCTCATGAATAATCAACAGTTGATTAAGAAAATTCAGTTTCCTCGTTTGGTGTTGCCGCTGTCAAAAGCGCTCACGGGTTTAATTGAGTTTAGTATTTCAATTGTGTTGCTCGTAATACTAATGCTGATTATGGGTTGTCCGTTTTCGTGGCGCATTCTTTTTCTTCCGTTGGTGGTGCTGGCGAATGTAATTACAGGTTTATCGGGAGGAATATGGTTGAGTGGGCTTACGGTGCGCTTCCGCGATTTGCATCATATCATTCCTTTTTTAGTGGGTTTTGGAATATGGCTCACACCTGTTTTTTATCCGACTACAGTAGTGCCTCAGGAGTTCAACTTCATTTATTATTTCCATCCCGTGGCAAATGTGATTGCGCTGTATCGCTGGATATTCATAGGAACTGCGGTGAACGAAATGCAGGTAATTGTTTCGTTAGCTTTGGCGTCTGTTTTGTTTGTGAGCGGTCTGGTGTTTTTTGTGAGGAATGAAAAATTTATTGCCGACCATTTATAAAGCACCATGAGCGAGTTAGCATTAGAAATAAAAAATGTTTCGAAGAGTTTTCAGATTCATGAGAACCGTGCCGATAGTTTGAAAGAAAACATGGCGGGTTTGTTTTCATCAAAGAAAAACTCTGCTGCGGTTTTTCAGGCACTCGATGATGTTTCAATTGAAGTTAGGAGAGGAGAAGCGGTCGGCATTATCGGAAGAAACGGAGCGGGTAAATCTACATTGCTCAGAATACTCAGCGGCATTATGCAGCCCGACAGCGGTGAAATAAATTTCTACGGCAAGCCCGTTTCCATTTTGGATGTGGGCGCGGGTTTTCATCCCGAGCTTTCGGGCAGAGAAAATATTTTTCTTTCTGCTTCGCTTTACAATTTTACCAAAGAGAAGATTGTAGAAAATTATCAGGAGATTGTTGATTTCAGCGGGGTGGAGAATTTTATTGATGAGCCAGTAAAGAACTACAGCGCGGGCATGTATCTGCGTTTGGCGTTTTCGATTATTACTTGTTTAGAAGCCGACATCTATTTGATTGATGAAGTCATCAATGTGGGCGATGCGAACTTTCAAATGAAGTGCAAAACCAAAATTGAAGAGTTGATTGCGCAGGGCAAAACGCTTTTAATTGCGAGTCATAATCTGAATGAGATTTCTTCTTTGTGCAATAGAATTGTGTTGATGGAAAACGGAAAGATTCTCGACACGGGCAGCAGCGATGCCATTCAGAAATATTACACGATTGCTATTCCCGAATATTTTTCGTTTGATGGTGGCAAACATTTTCATTTGAAGAAGAAGGAAGAGGTTTCATCTACCGAAGAAATTAAAATACTGAATTACGGTTTGGCAGATTATGCCGAAGAAGCAGAAGGCATCAGCAACAAAAAAGCGTTCCGCATTTTTTGCGAAGCAGAAATTCCAAAGTCAATCAATGGAAGTTTTAGTGTGCAGGTTTGTGATATAACGGGAGTGATTGCTTTTACTTCGTCTACTCTGCAACAGGCAACTATTTCAACCACCATTGAGCAAGGCAAATACAGAATTGAATTTATTGTGCCTGCCAATTTGCTCAACGAAAAAATGTATGCCGTAAACTTTAGGTTTGTGGGTGAAAAGAAAGTGTTGCTCAAAATTGACAAACTGATTACACTGAAAATTTCGGAAGGGAAAGAGAATTTAATTCCGGTGCTGATGCCGGGAATTTTAAAACCGGTTTTAGAATCGTTACTGCAAAAAATACAATGAACGAAACAGATAAATTGAAAAGCATATCGAAAGAGGTAGCGGATTTTTACAATCGCGTGCATCAGGTAATTACCTTTCCTGATAACTCGGTGCAGAGTTATCGCGCTACAGATATTGCAGAAACGTATGAAGACATTATTCGTGATTCTTCGGTAGGTGATAATATGAAGGTTCTCGATTCTGGTTGCGGACTCGGTGCCTTTGCGGCTTATCTCGCACAGAAAAAGAATTGCGATGTAACGGCAATTACTTTCAGCGAAACTGAATTTGCCACAGCACAAAAAACATACGGAGAGAAATCAACCAAAGGAAATCTGCATTATCAGCAGGCAGATTTTCATTTCATGAAAAATATTTTTTCGAATGAGACATTCGATATGGTAATGTTTCTGGAATCGTTTGAGCATGTGTATGATAAAGAGAAAGTATTGCGCGATGCTTTTGATATTTTAAAACCCGGTGGTTTTCTTTTCATTAAATATCATTTTGTGTTGTGGAAGAATGCCGAAGGTCGCGAAGAGGCGTTTAAGAAAACGCTGCAAAGCGAAACCGACAGTATGCGCATTTTCACTCACCTCGCTTTGCATGAATACATCAAGCTTTGCGAAAGCATCGGCTTTCAGTTGAAACTGATAAAACTGCCTTCTATTAGTACAGATGATTACCGTTCGAGCAATGCAAATGTAGAAGTGGCGAACAGCGCGATTAAAAATTTCAATTTTACGGTGCCCGACTTTCCGGTTACACAATGTTATAACACCCTGCTTCAGAAATTATGAAGCTGCCAAACTTCCTTCGCAACTATTTTATTGGGCGGCACACCAGCAAAGTGAGTGCGCATTACGATACTTATAATAAGACTTACCAAACCCATTTGGGCGATGTAATTCAGGGTTCGCGCACGGTAGATGAAAAAGATTTGCTGAACTATCTCGCGCAAAGCATGCAATTAAAGCCCGGGCAAAAATTGATTGATGCCGGCAGCGGTTTCGGTGGACCGGCTTTGTTTTTTGCGGAGAACTATGGTGTAAATATTGATGCGCTTACGATTAATGAAGAGCAGCGCGCGATTACACAAACGAAGATTGCGGAACAAAATCTTTCGCAAAAAGTTACGGTGCGCCAAGGAGATTTTCATTTTCTATCGAAATACTTTCCTGCTCAAACTTATGATGGCATTTATTTTTTCGAATCCTTCTGCCATGCTTACGATTACGAAAAGGTTTTGCGCGAAGCGCATAAAGTCTTAAAGCCGGGTGGCTTTATTTATATCAAAGATTATTTAGTGAATGAATCGTTGAACGGTTTCGCAGAAAATCGTTTTGCCGAAATTCTGGAGAACATCAATCAGTTCTACAAATTCAAATTCACCACGCAGCAAAATTCACCAACGGGTATGCGTGCTTTGCTGAGTAAAGCGGGTTTTGAAACCGAAATGATTCAGTCCGTTAGCTACACGCACGATAATTTTGAAAAGGTTTCGGGCTTTCATACCGCCACACAACACAACGAAGACAACTACATTGCAGGAAACCTGCCGGATGTGTTCAAGGTGGTGGGGATGTATGAGATGCGAGGGAGAAAGTCGTAGTTGGCTATTCGTAAATATCTTTTCTATGTCCCGCTTTCCGCACCTCTACGAGTTTAATCTCATCATCAATAGAATAAACAACGCGGTAATCGCCAATGCGAATGCGCCAGAGGTATTCATCCATACCTTTTAGTTTTTTGCAACCATGCGGACGGGGATTAACAGCAAGCGCTTTAATAGCAGGAAATATTTTCTTTAAAGCCGAAGAAGGAATTTTAGCTAAATCTTTTTCAGCATCGCGCAGAATGCGAACGACAAACATGGTTTATAATTTGCCTGCTTTAATGAGGCGTTTTTCTACAGCCGCTAAACTGCTCGATGGCTGTCCTTTTCTTAAACTGGCTATAAGCACATCATAGAGGTCTTCCCACATGGCATCGCTGTATTTCTGCACTTTTGCAATATCAATTTGCAAATATTTTTTGTTTTTCTTTTCGTCCGTAACTACGTCAACGCCTTTCATGTTTTCTGGTTTTATTTTACAAAGTAAAACAATTTTAAAACAGAATGAGAAATTCAATTGCTGCTGCAAAAACTTATTTTTCTTCTTTTCAATTAAGCATTTACTTTTACTACACATTCATTCACCATGAAGAAACATCTCCTCCGCATTTGCATTTCAATATTACTACTTCAATTTTCAATTAGCAATTGCAAGGCGCAGTGGGTGAGTATACCGGATAGTAATTTTGGAACATGGTTAAATACAAATGGTTATTCAGCTTGCTTGCAGGGAAATAATGCAGTAGGGTGGCAGATGGATACGACTTGTAATGCGGTGATGAGTGCAACGAACTTGAGCTTGCACGTTTTTCAGGATACCATTAGGAGTCTGTTCAACAAACTGTGTCAAAAATTAAATTTGATACAGCATGGAAGAAAAAAACAAAGAAGGATTCGACTTCAAGAAGTTTGAATCAGATGCCATTGAACAATTACGTTCAGGCAAAAAGTTAGAGGGTAAAGACGGCATT
>CANJZE010000011.1 GCA_947479455.1 Bacteroidota bacterium | reverse complement strand
TCCTGCTGCTTTGAGCGGAACGTCACCAACAACCGAAAGGCAGAGAGCATGTTTATTGGTTTCCATAGTAATGCTTTTCTTGTTGGTGGCTCCCGATGAAACATCGGGATAAAACACCAACAAGGGCGGAAAAATAGTAGCGGTGAAGAACTGCGGGTAGTGATCGAATTGCATGTGCCGAAGCTATTGTATAGAAGCGATATTTGCTATTGTGTTTCGATTCTGTTGTTGGTGAGGTCCGCAGAAACTGCGAGACTTAACACCAACAGCGGCTCAAAGAACTGTTTGCACGGATTATAGAAAACAAAAAAGAGCGAAGAAAAATCTTCGCTCTTTTTGTTTTGGTCTTTCGGCTGCTAAGCCCCCTTTAGGGGGTTGGGGCTAATAAAAACCTCATCACATCAGCAGCCGACTGTTCCGCCACTTCCTCTTGCGGGCAATGCCCCACTTTATCGTAAGTAACCAGTTGCGAGTTTCCAATCTTCGTAAAATGTTCGGCTTCGCGCACATCTATCAGCACATCTTCTGTGCCCCACATTATTAAAGTAGGAGCGGTAATTGGTTTCAATTCGCCTTCGTTGCATTGATGGACATAACGAGCACGCTCCACAAACGCATGGCGGTTGCCAGCGCGTTGATTCAGCTCGGCATACATCTTCTTTTCATCCTCCGTAATTTTCGAATCATCATAATAGACTTCGTGCAAAGTTTTTTCTACAAAAAAGTGTGTGCCTATTTTCGAAACCAAATCGGTAAGCGCAGGATAATTGCGCGCCAGCGTAAAAATAAACGAGCCGCCTTTGTCATTCACTTCATGAAAACCACCTGGGTCAACCAGTATCAGTTTCTTCACCTTCTGCGGGTATGCCGCGGCATACTTCCAGGCAATCAATCCACCTAATGAATTGCCTGCCAAACTAAACGAGTCCACTCCCACTGCCTGCACAAACTGCTCTATAAAATTCACATACATACTGTCGTTGTAAATGCCATCTGCCCGCGGTCCCGTTAAACCAAAAGCCGGTATATCCATGCGTATGATTTTATAGTGTGGTTTTAAAAGATTCGTCCACTTATCCCAGGTTTGCAGCATAGCGCCCGTGCCATGAATAAGCACAAGAGGTTCCCCCTCTCCCTCTATGCGATAATGAACCTGCATGCCGTCAATCTCCACAAACTTCGAATTTTCATTCGTGTATTTTGCGACTAGTTCATGCACCGGAATATCGGGTTCATATAAAATTACATTGGCTCCAATCCACACCGCTAAAACACTTACTGTAATAATGAACGCTTTGCTTTTGTAAAATTTCATAGAGGTAATTTGAAATTTGAAAATAATAATTCTTAAAGACCGAAGAAAAAAGTGTGTATGACTATCTGGCTGTCATCCCGAGTGAAGCTCTGCGAAGCGAGGGAACTTGTATTGTGTCTTGAGAAATACAGGATTCCTCGTTTTACAAAGCCAAAACTCGAAATGACACTTCCTTTTGATTTTTGTCTATGACAATTTGTCTAAACATATCATTCAAAAATTTATCTTTGCGCCCGCTTTTATGAAGACAGATTTATACAATAACGAAACAGCTTTTGAAAACCTCTCCCCAACCCTCTCCTCCCGCGAAGAAACGCGGGATGAAACAGAAGGGGATGGCTTAAACAGCCAACAACCGGTGAAAGAGACGGCTGTTAAAGTCTCCTCCTTCGGAGGAGATTTAGAGGAGGTGGCTGTTGCTAAAGTAATTGATGAAACCCGCCAAGGGGAAGTATTCTCAAAAGAGGCGGCTGTTAAAGTCTCCTCCTTCGGAGGAGATTTAGAGGAGGTGAAGGCTGTTAACTCCTCCCCTTCGGGGAGGTTGGGAGGGGCTGGGCTGTATTACATCGAAAGCTACGGCTGCCAAATGAACTTTGCCGATAGCGAAGTAGTAGCTTCTATCCTCAACAATGCGGGCTACAATTCTACAGAACAGTTTCTCGATGCCGATGTAATTCTGATTAACACCTGCGCCATTCGCGACAATGCCGAGCAGCGAGTGCGCCATCGTTTAATGCACCTTTCGGCAGTGAAGAAAAAGAAACGCGGTGCGGTTATCGGAGTGTTAGGCTGTATGGCAGAACGCCTCAAAGAAAAGTTTCTCGAAGAAGAAAAGATTGTGGACATGGTTGTTGGTCCCGATGCTTATCGCTCGTTACCATCATTAATTGAAGAAGCAGAAACCGGACAGAAAGCAGTAAACGTTCTTTTGAGCCGCGAAGAAACTTATGCTGAGATTAGCCCCGTTCGTTTAAACACCAATGGTATTACTGCCTTCATTAGCATCATGCGCGGTTGCGATAACATGTGTTCGTTTTGTGTGGTGCCAATGACCAGAGGCAGAGAGCGCAGCAGAGATTACATAAGCATTGTAGCCGAAGCAAAAGATTTATACGAAAAAGGATATCGCGATGTAACACTACTTGGGCAGAACGTTGACTCCTATCGTTTCAGTCACGACCCTAAACTTGTAGGTAAAAAACTAGTAGAAGCCAAATACGAAGAACGCGTAGTCAACTTTGCAGAACTTATGGAAATGGTAGCACAAGTTGCTCCAGACCTTCGCGTTCGTTTTTCTACTTCGCATCCCAAAGATATGACCGATGATGTGTTGCACATGATGGCGAAGTATCCTAACATTTGTAAGTACATTCACCTGCCTGTGCAATCGGGCAACTCGCGCATACTTGAAATGATGAATCGCACTTATACCCGCGAATGGTATATGGAGCGTATTGCGGCTATCCGCAGAATTGTTCCTGAAGCAGCAATTTCTACCGATGTAATTACCGGCTATTGCAGCGAAACCGAAGAAGAACATCAGGACACGTTGAGCATGATGCAACACGTGCGTTACGAAATGGCTTACATGTTTGCCTACAACGAACGACCCGGTACAGTGGCTGCGAAAAATCATATAGATGATATTCCCGAAGAAGTGAAGAAACGCAGATTGCAGGAAGTAGTTGACCTTCACCGCGTTCATTCGCTCGAAAGAAATAAAGAAGATGTAGGCAAAACTTTCGAAGTATTGGTAGAAGGAATTTCTGCGCGCAACGATGAAGATGTTTATGGCCGCAACACACAGAATAAAGTTATTGTGTTTGACAAAGCAAACTTTAAACCCGGTGATTACGTTACCGTAAAAGTTATTCGCTGCACATCAGGAACATTGATTGGAACCCCTCTAAATCTCCCCTTCCCGCATAAGCGGGATGAAGCAGAAGGGGAGGAACTAAAGGCGGGTGAAGATTATTTAAAAAACTAAAGGCAAATCAAAGTCCCCTTTAGGGGATTTAGGGGTTATGGAAATTCAAACAATTAAAAACAGATTCGGAATCATAGGCAATTCGCCCGCGCTTAACCACGCTATCAGCATTGCCGAACGCGTTGCTTCTACTGAGCTCACCATATTAATTACAGGAGAAAGCGGAGTAGGTAAAGAAGTATTCTCGCAAATTATTCATCAGCTTGGTGTCAGAAAACATAATCCATTTATTGCAGTTAACTGCGGTGCAATTCCCGAAGGCACTATTGATTCAGAATTATTCGGTCACGAAAAAGGTTCGTTCACCGGTGCAAGCGATGCACGCAAAGGTTATTTCGAATCGGTTAATGGCGGAACTATTTTCTTAGATGAAGTTGGCGAATTGCCTCACGGCACACAGGCGCGTTTGCTGCGTGTGCTCGAAGCAGGCGAATACATTCGTGTGGGTTCAAGTAAAGTAATGAAGACCGATGTGCGTGTAGTGGCAGCCACTAATGTCAATTTACAGGAAGCTGTTCGTGCAGGAAAATTTCGTGAAGACTTATACTATCGTCTTTCTACCGTGCCTATCACCATTCCGCCATTGCGCGAAAGAGGTGATGATATTTATTTGCTCTTCCGTAAATTTTCAACAGACTTTTCGGAGAAGAATAAAATTCCTTCGATACGTTTAACAGAAGATGCGAAGCAATTGGTTTTAAAATATACCTGGCCTGGTAACGTGCGTCAGTTGAAGAATGTAGCTGAGCAGGTTTCTATACTTGCAATAGACAAAGATGTAACCGCACAGGAGCTTTCACAAATTGTTCCCGACATTACCGATAACCGTTTGCCGGCTCTTGCCGAAGCGCGTTACAATAGTGGTGGTGGCAGTTTTACGGAGCGCGAAATTCTTTACAAGCTCATCTTTGATTTGAAGAACGACTTCAACGACCTTAAACAATTTGTTTACGGCATCAGTAATCAAAACGGAAACGAACCCATTCGTCAGAACCAAATTCAGAATTCCGATTTCAGAGGTCAGAATCCAGACCAACCGATTATTATTTCGCAACCAGCCAACAAGCAAGCTGTGGTGATTGACCAAAAGAGTTTTGACGATTCTGAAACGGTGGAAGAGTCACTTTCCATTGCCGATAAAGAACGCGAGTTGATTATTAAAGCATTGAAAAAATACAGGAACAAGCGCAAAGATGCCGCACACGATTTAGGAATTTCTGAACGCACTCTTTACCGTAAGATTAAGGAGTACAATATTGATATGTAATGAAACAGGTTGCAGTTCGCTCACTTCAGTTTGTAGTGTTGTGTTGCCTAGTTGCCACACAGGGTTGTAAGGTTTATTCTTTCAGTGGGGCAAATATTCCTGCCGACATTCATTCCTTTTCAACCGAACTAATTCAAAACCGTTCGGGCAACGGACCTGCTTCTTTGCCACAAATTTTTACCGATAAACTCAAATACAAATTTCAAACAGAAGCCAATCTTCGTCAGGCAAGTAATGATGGTGATTTGCAGTTTACAGGTTCTGTTACAGGATACACCTTCACCAGCGATGCACCTATAGCAGGAGCAACAAGTGCATTGAACAAACTCACCATTACTGTTCAAATCACTTTCGTAAACACCAAAAACGAAAAAGATAAATGGACTCAAGACTTTTCGCGGTACGCGCAATACTCTGCTTCAGAAAGTTTATCGGCTGTGGAAGAAGGTTTAATCAACACCATCAGCGCACAGTTAGCCGATGATATTTTTCAGAAGGCGCTGGTGAAGTGGTAAATTCCTAAATCCCAATTCGATTTGCGATTGAAGATTAACGATTGCAGTCCCGCTGAAACAGATGGGATGAAACAATTGCAGAAGTGAATACTTCCGCTTATGAAGCGGAATGAAACAAAAGTCAAAATCGGTTCTGGTTTTTATGGCTGTTAAATCGCTAATCGAAAATCGTTAATCCTCAATCGCTAATCAATACACTTCAGAATGTTGCGTTTGTGAATTCAGAGAGTTATCAAACAATAAAATGTTGTTAGAAACGAAGCACCGGTCCTGCTCCTCTCCACACTCTTCCTCTTTCAGGAATATTAAACAGCACCGAAATTTCGTGTGTAGAGCCCACATCTTTTCTGTATTTCGAAAAATTGAAATCGTAAGCGTAAGCAAATTTGAAATACTCTTTCACATTGAAGCCCGCTTCAAACACCATGTAATTCATACTGCGGTAATTGCAGCCAAGCCAGAACACTTTGTAAATCATAAAGCGCAACCCTATATCGCCTTGCGGTGGTGCACCTTTCACCCAACGCAAACCCGCCACCGGATTAATGCTGAAATTTCCGCGCGCCCACTCATACTTGCCTCCTACTAAGAAATTCAAATGCTGCGCAGTTTTAATTTTCGCCAAGCCGTCTTGTCCATGGTAATTAACATTCAATCCCATTATCTGCGGAACAGAAATGCCTGCGTAAAAAATTTCTTTGTACCTATAGTAAACTCCAAAAGAAGCATCAGGAAAAATTCTTGTTCCTTTCGTTGTATATAATTCCGGGTCACCGGCATTGTCGAGCAAAAGTTTTGTAGCATCTAAACGATACTGCACCACACTCAACGAAATACCCACACTCAACACATGATTCGCTCTGCCGTTTGATAAACGTGCAGAAAACTTTTTGTAAAGCGGAATATTATAAGCCACAGAAATTGTCCCCGAAGTTTTTCCCGTAGGCCCTGTAACATCATGAAGAATATAGCCGCCAATGCCTATGTGCTTGTCTTTTATTTCTCCATCCATGGCTAGCATGGCTGTGTATGGCGAAGCGTCAATGCGTGTAAACTGTTTACGGAAAGTGGCGACACCGTGTATGTATCCTTCCATTCCCGCAAGAGCAGGATTTAAGGTAAACGCATTCTCCCGAATAAGAGAAAACTCTTCCACCTGCTGTGCAACAGACGAGAGACAATAGACAATAGACAATAGACTTAAGAGAATTTTTCTCATTGCATTTCAAAGTCCCCTTTAGGGGATTTAGGGGTTTTATCGTATCACCGTCAATGGCCCGTTGAACTTCACGTCCTCGCCATTGTAGCGAATTTTAATTAGGTAGTAATAAGTAGCCCCGGGCAAATCTTCTTCCTTCCATGTTCCGCGCCAGTTGTTTTGATAAGGCGCTGCAAAAAATATTTCATCGCCCCAACGGTTAATGATGCGCACTTCATTATCGGGGTAACGTTCTAAATCGCGAATGTTCCAGTAGTCGTTATAGCCATCACCGTTTGGTGTAATTGCATTCGGTATAAAAAATAAAGTGAATGGCTTATCACGAACAAAAATTCTTACGCTATCATAATAATGACAACCGCGGTCGTCCATCATGGTTAAATGGTAAACAATATTCGAGTCGGGCCAAGCTTCCGGATTGCTGCAATCGTTACAGCTCAAATTGTGATTCGGATACCAGTTATAGTATGGTGCCTGAAATCCATTCAACTGAATCGTATCGGTTCTCCAAATCATTGTATCTACGCCTGCCACTGCGTAAGGAATCGGTGGCGGCTCATATATAAAGACAGAATCTAAACGCGTGCAATGAAACGAGTCGCTGATGAGCACGGTGTAAGTTCCGCCACCGAGGTTCGCAATGTTTTGTGTGGTGTCGCCATTGCTCCATGCAAAAGAATATTGCGGAGTGCCACCAGCCACAGTAAGTGTGGCTGTGCCGTTTGTTGAACGATAACAGGAATCTTCGGTGCCGATAACCGATGAAGTAAGTTGTGTGGGTTCTGTAATAATGTAGGTAGCCGTGCTTACACAACGGTTCGCTTCGGTTAAAGTAACCGTGTAAGAACCCGGGCCTAAATTGTAAATATCTTCTGTGGTGTCTGCGTTCGACCAATTGAATGTGTAAGTAGTGTCAGCATTATTTACGGTGAGTAGAATAAATCCATTGGATGCTTGAAAGCAGGTTACGTTGCTTGAATCGCCCGTGAAAGTAAGTGGAGAAGTAATGGCGAGAGCAAAAGGAGAATACACATAATTGTTCCAGCGGAATTTGGTTATGCGATTGAAAGGCAAGCCGGGAACATTTGCATCGCGGTTAATTGTTTCCCACTCAGGAAGATTTTGCCAATGCACAATATCGTTCCAGGTGTTGTCGGCAAGTTCATCATACATTATAGTTAGGTCGGCAGAATCGTTTCCGTAAGCATGAAACAAACGGTGATACCAATTCGGATTAACCACACATACGCGATTGTATTTTATACTCCGGTCAAATCCTTCAGTTGTAGCATCAACATTTGCAAAGCGCGCTTTGTAATGATTTACGTTTGCTGCCACCGGAAAAAATTCAACGGGGCGATAGCGCGGTGTTCCTGCATTTGAACCAACCGGAAAAAGATACGCTTGCGATTGATTTGTTCTGCGCAATAATCCTCCATCTTTTAAACTCGAAACAAAACCGCTTGTTCTTTTTACCGAAGTCAATTGCGGATTCAAAACCAAAACAGTGTTTGTATCTAAACTGAATTCTCTGTCTGTCAATTCAAGATTACCATCTACATATACATCAAGGTCACCAAACTTTGTTCCCTGATTTTTTAAAATCAAATTATAGAAGTGTGTTGACTGCGTTCCTTTAATGCGTTGGTCGGCTGCATAAAGATAAACCCAACCGGTGTTGATGGAATCGAAACAACGGTTGTTGGCATCGTGTGTCCAGTTGCCGGTTAAGAAAATAGAATCGCTGTTATCGTAAATGCCGTGCTGCTGATTGTAACAATCACCAATAACAGAAATATAAGCTCCACTTTTAAGAGACACTAAACCGGTATTACTCCAAAAATTATTTTGAGCATAACTAAGATGAACAACAAAAAGAAAAACGGAGAGTAAACACTTTTTCATTCGGTGCGCTAAAGTATAATACCGTTTCAAGAATGAAAATGCTGTGGGATTTATCGTACCGAGAGTCGAGTGAGATGGCGGAAAAATGTTCTACTGAATTGTCGTGCCGAGACAACCATCAAATGTTTTCTACAGGACTTCCTTAAATAAAAAATGGGGTGAACAGGCTCTCCCTGCCCCACCCCTATTGACCCTTTCGAATTCAATATTTATTTTTTATACGCAACTAGTTCAACGCTTGTTTTGGCTTTTGTCTCTTTCTTCCACTCCGTTTGTTTAGATGCCTCGGCACCTTGAAAAAACAGCAAAGAAAAAAGAACAGTGGCCACAATGGCTAAGGCGCGTATAGTAATATCATAGAAAAGCAAATCGGTTGACAAAGAATCGTTTTTCATACGTATGGTTTTTGTTGATAAATGATTTATGTAATCATACACCAAATCAAAACTCAATGTTTCAGAAAGTCCTGCATTTGTTACAAGTTGCCCTTTGTGCTTCGATAAAAAGAAAACTTATAACCAGCAACTTTTAGGTGATTTTATATCCACAATTAATTAACAGAAAGGTTACTGTTAATTAAATAAAATTGTGAGTATTGCTACCGCGATAACTTAATTCATTAACCTAAATCTACAAGTATGAAGAAAAGACTACTCTCTGTCATCTTCTCCCTGGCCTTGATCTTCGCATATGCGCAAGACAAGCAGGTAGAAGGAACAATTACCGATGCTGGTGACAAATCACCCGTCATAGGGGCAAACGTTTTTGTAAAAGGAACCAAGATTGGAACAGCTACTGATGTCAATGGACATTTTGTTCTAGGAGTTCCTGCATCAGCAAAAACACTCACTATTACTTACGTTGGAAAAAAGGCACAAGAAGTTGCAGTGCCTGAAAACGGTATTCTGAACATAGCACTTGATGATGATACCCGTGAAATGAATCAAGTTGTCGTAACCGCCTTGGGTGTTAAGCGTGAATCAAAATCATTGGGCTATTCGTCACAGGTGGTTTCGGGAGCAAACGTTAGCACAGCTAAAGAAGCCAATGTGGTGAATCAGCTGCAAGGTAAAGTTGCAGGAGTGCAAATTACGGGCTCTAGTAATTTAGGTGGTTCCTCCCGTATCCTTATTAGAGGAGCAAAATCGTTAACAGGAAATAATCAACCTCTATTCGTGGTAGATGGCGTTCCACTTGATAATTCTAATTATGGCACAATCGACCAAGCCAGAGGTGCCCTAGGATACGATTATGGAAACGGAGCACAAGATATTAACACCGATGATGTTGAATCTATCAATGTGTTAAAGGGAGCCGCAGCTTCTGCTTTGTATGGTTCAAGAGGGGCAAACGGAGTAATTTTAGTAACCACTAAAAGAGGTACTAAACAACTAGGTAAAGGAAAAATGCCTATTGGAGTAACCGTTTCACAAAATCTAATGTTTAATCAGGTTTCAGTTTTGCCCGAGTACCAAAATAAATATGGTGGCGGAACCTTAGATACCTTTAGAAACAGTACCAGGTTCCCGGGCAACAAAAGACCACAGTTCAGCTACGATGGAAGTTGGGGACCAAAGATAGAGAATCAGCCGGTAATGCAATACTACGCTTACTACGAATACGACTCAGCCCGTTACGGTGTAGCAACGCCTTGGGCTGCACATCCTAATAACGTAAAATCTTTCTTCAAAACGGGTGTGTTATCTAACACGAATGTGTCGATGGATGGAGCCAACGAAAACGGAAATTTCCGGTTGTCTTTTTCTAACTTATATCAAAAGGGAACCATCGAAAATTCGCATATCAACCGCTCAACGGTTGGTTTTAATGGTGGTTACAACTTTGGAAAATATATTTTCAGTAGCATAGGTGTTAACTATGTAAAATCAGAGGGTAAAGGAAGGGCACAAACAGGTTACGAAAACCACATGAGTAATTTTACACAGTGGTTCCAACGTCAACTGGCCATGGAAGAATTGAGAAATTATAAAAACCCTGATGGCACTCAACGTTCTTGGAACAGAGGTAGCGAATCAAATCCAGATCCACTTTATTGGGATAACCCGTTTTGGGTAGTTTACGAAAACTTTGAAACCGATCAGCGTGACCGCGTATTTGGTAACGTTGTATTAGGTGCAAAACCAACAGATTGGTTAACTATTAAAGGTACCGTGAATGCCGATTACTACTCAGATAGAAGACAAGAGCGCATTGCTATTGGGAGCGTAAAGGCTTCTAAATATACGGAAGACAACATTACCTTCAACGAGAACAACTATGAATTGATGGCTATGGTTCATAAAATTTTCAAAGAAAAATTTGACATCTCTGGTTTGATAGGTGTTAACAGACGCGATGCGAGAAGAGTTTGGAATACTGCAGAAACACAAGGTGGGTTAAATGTTCCGGAATATTATTCATTAGAAAACGCAGTTAGCGGTATTAAGGTAGATAACAGTTCAAGAAGAAAGGTTCAAAATTCTGTTTTCTTTGATGCCTCTTTTGGATATGCCGGAATGATTTTCTTCAACTTTACAGGAAGAAACGATTGGTCAAGTACTTTACCAAGTTCGAACAATTCTTACTTCTATCCATCAGTTGCCTTAAGTTTTGTTTATTCTGAATTAGTTAAGTCAGATTGGTTTAGCTACGGAAAAATTAGAGGTAATTGGTCCAAAGTTGGTAACGACACCGACCCTTATCAGTTAGAAACACGACCAACGTCAGGTCAGAATTTTGGATCTAACGCAAACTTTGTGCAACCCGGCTCACTCAAAAATCCAAATCTGAAACCTGAGAGTATTTATAGCTGGGAAATTGGAACAGAAATGGCCTTATGGAAAGATCGTATTCGGTGGGACTTGAGCTATTATAGCTCTATGACTAAGGATAATATTTTTAATGTTGACCAGAGCGGTTCTACAGGGTACACTTCACGTTTCGTTAACGCAGGTACAGTTGCCAATAGTGGAGTTGAATTTGCTTCAACATTTAAACCTGTAAAACTTAAAGGTGGTTTCGAATGGGAAATTGGTTTCAACATTGCCAAAAATTGGAATAAAGTTACTGAACTTTATAGTGATGAAGCGGGAAATGAGGTGACCAGTATTCAATTAGAACAAGCTCCATTTGCGGTTACGTTGGAAGCCAGAAAAGGAGAATCTTATGGTATGATAATGGGTACAGATTTCCAGCGCGATGCACAGGGAAACAAGTTGGTAGATGAGTTTGGTTTTTATATTCCAACCTCAGAAGTAAAGCCATTAGGATCGGTATTGGCAGATTTTACCGGTGGTGTTTCTACCACATTATCATGGAAAGGTCTTAGTGCCTATTTTCTTTTTGACTTCCAAAAAGGAGGTCACTTATTCTCACTTTCTAACACCTGGGGTAAATATTCAGGGACTTTAAAAGAGACCGCGGAGGGAGACATTCGTGAAAATGGTTTGATTGTAGATGGAGTTGCTGCTACTCAGGATCCAGATGGCAATTGGGTAAGTACAGGACTGAAAAACACAGTTAGTATAGCTGCAGTTGACCATTACTTCAATAATCAAGGATATGTAATAGCTGCTGCCGATGTTTATGATGCTTCGTTTGTAAAATTCAGAGAGTTCAGATTGTTATACGATTTACCTGCTAAATATTTAGCTAAGTCGCCTATTCGCGGTATTACTTTTGGGGTAACGGGCAGAAATCTTGCTATCCTCAAAAAGAATGTTCCAAACATAGATCCAGAATCTGCAGTTAGCACGAGCAATGTTCAAGGTTTAGAAGGAGGTCAACTTCCTTCGGAACGCTCAATTGGTTTCAACTTCTCCATACGCTTCTAATCATCAATAAAAAGAAACAAAATGAAAAACATAATACGTAATAAAACGTTCGCAGTTGCCGCAGCTTTGGTAATTGCCCTTTCTTTTTCTTCCTGCAAAAAGGGATTTGAAGAAATAAACAACGACCCTAACAACCCGAAAGATGTGCCTACCAGTTATTATTTAACAGGTGCACAAAAAGGATTAATGGACAACAATTGGGACCACTGGTGGGATGGTTCAGTAGGAAATCAACTTGCTCAATATTGGTCATCCAATCAATATACTTCAGAAAGTCGTTATCAGTTTAGAACCGGCATTACCAACTCATATTGGAGATTGTTTTATGCAGGTGGAAACAACGTTGCCCTTACAGCAGTGGGAGGTTTAGAAGAACTTCAAACTATTATTAACCTTTGTAAAGAAAATCCTTCCAAATATTCTGTTTATGGTTTTCCCGAAAATCAAATTGCAGTTGCTACTATTTTAAAAGTATGGCAACTACAAATGATAACGGATACCTGGGGAGATGTGCCGTATAGCGAGGCACTCTTAGGAATAAAAAACACACAACCTAAATACGACCGTCAAGAAGATATTTATACCGGTTTATTGGCAGAATTAAACAACGCATTATCAACCATGCAGGTTTCTGAAGATGGACCGGTAGGAGATATGATTTATGGAGGTGATATGTCGTTATGGGAAAAATTTGGCAACTCTTTAAAACTACGAGTAGCTATTCGTATCGCTGATAGAAAACCTGCCGTTGCTGCTGCTGCCATACAAGAAGCTGCACCCGGTGCCTTCGCTGACAACAGTGAGAACGCTATTTTTAGTTATCTCGCTAGCGCACCAAGTACTAACTTACATTATTACGATTATGCAGATGAAGGCAGAAATGATTTTTGCGCAAGTAATACTATGATTGACGTTATGACTGGTTTAAACGATCCGAGAATGCCAATCTATTACGATCCTGCGGCCAATTCAGCTTCCTTTGTAGGCGAAGTTTATGGATTAAGCGAGGCGAATGGTGCCGGCACTGACGATGGAGACATTTCGCAACGCGGGGCTGCAATTTTAGCCGCTGATGCTCCGGGTGTGTTTATGACCTACGCAGAAGTAAAATTCATTTTAGCTGAAGCTGCTGAAAGAGGTTTTGGTGTGGGTAGCGCTAGCGCAGATTATGCCGCAGGAATTACTGCATCCATGGAATTTTGGGGGGTGAGCAGCGGTGATGTTGCCACCTATCTTGCGCAACCAAGTGTAGATTATTCAACTGCAGCCGGTACATGGAAGGAAAAGATTGGAAAGCAAAAATGGCTCGCTCTTTACATGCAAGGAATTGAAGGATGGACAGAATGGAGAAGACTTGATTTTGGAATTCTTCAATTACCGGCTGATGGAATTTTGGACGGATCTGGAATTCCAATGAGAATGAAGTACCCTCTTGAAGAACAAACCTTAAACGGTATCAGTTATGGTGCAGCAGTAGGTGCACAAGGAGCCGATGCTCAGGATACAAAATTATGGTGGGATATGTATTAAAGACTTAATGTAAGATTTTTAAGATACCGCTGTCAGAAATGGCAGTGGTATTTTTTTTGTCTTCAATTTTATTTTCCCCATACGAATTTCACCTCCTGCTTTATATCAGTGTGAATTGATTTTGCAACCGGGCAAGTACGCGCTGCATTTTCCAGAATAGTTTTCTCTTTCTCTGAAAAATTATTGGGAGGAAAATTAACTGTGACATGTATTTCAGAAATTCTGCGTGGGTCACTAGCCATAACTTTGGCAACTTCTGCTTCGGTTCCTTTTAAATCGATTCGCATATCGCGCGCCTTAATTCCCATAATCGAAATCATACAACTACCCAAGGCAGTTGCTACTAAATCGGTAGGTGAAAATGCTTGTGCTAATCCCTGATTATCGAGAGGTGCATCGGTTAGCACCTCAGTTCCTGAGTAGAGGTGCGTCATACGAGTGCGCAAGTTTCCTTCGTAAATAATTTTTGCAGTCATGCTATTTGATTTAGGTTACCTTACAATTGTAAGAGATTCTCAAATATACTTTGTAATATTGGTTCACGATGCTTCGCAAATTTTCATTCTCGTTTTTGTTATGGTTGCTGGTAACAGGTGCCATTGCACAAAACAAACTACATCAAATAGATCCTCAGGATTATCAATACAAACACGAAGCATCGGGCGGGCTTCGTTTGCAAACCAATGGCATAACCATCTATGGTCAATTTGGTTGGATAAAAGATATTTACCGTACCCGTTTACTTCAACTAGACTATTCGTATTACATTGACTATCGTCAAAAACAAATTAAAGCAGAGTCTTCAACCAGCCGTAATTATATTTTCGGTTTTCAAAATAAGTTTCATGTAATACGCGTTTCGGCAGGTGTAATGCAAAACATAGCTGA
The DNA here is from genome assembly GCA_947479455.1 of Bacteroidota bacterium. GTDB lineage: Bacteria > Bacteroidota > Bacteroidia > Chitinophagales > LD1 > Bog-950. The sequence continues at coordinate 102,561 of CANJZE010000011.1, read as the reverse complement.
CAAAGCAAACAGGAATGGTGTGCGTTTGAGTTTTGTTTTCTTCGGAGGGTTTTCACTTGGTTTGCTTAAACCTTATTACCTGGATATAAAACACAGCACTGACGCGGGACCAATAATTACGCATGAACGTTATTCTTCTTCCACCGAAAATTTGTTTCTTAATCGCGATTCAATTGCAGGTGCATCACCAATTCGTTATGGGCTGGGTCAAATGGAACCTGTGCCCGGTGTAAACATTAGAGCCAGTTTAAATTTTGATTGGGGAACGAAAGATGCCGCAGTAAAATCGCTTGAAGCAGGAGTTTTGTTGGATATGTATTATAAGCGTTTACCAATAATGATCAACAACAATAACCGCTTCTATCAAATTGCTCTTTATCTATCTGTGCATTTCGGAAAGCGATGGTAGCAACCTTCAAAACAATCTTACCTCCTTTTATTTTTTCTTTTTTAAAATATCGTGACCGCCCTTTTTCTTTTTGGTTTCAAGATATTTCTTGTTGTATTTGTTAGGTTCTGTTTCCACAGAAACATTTTCTACAATTTCTAAACCATAACCTATTAAGCCCACTCGCTTTTTCGGATTGTTGGTCATTAGCTTCATTTTTGTGATACCCAAGTCGCGCAAAATTTGCGCACCTACACCGTAATCGCGTGCATCCATAGGTAAGCCAAGGTGCAGGTTAGCTTCATACGTATCGTAACCTTGTTCTTGTAACTGGTATGCTCTCAATTTATTTAATAAACCAATACCCCTACCCTCCTGCTGCATGTACAACACAACACCCTTACCCTGTTTCTCAATAGTTTTGAGAGCAGCAGCGAGCTGGTCGCCACAATCGCAACGCAAAGAACCCATGATATCACCGGTTAAGCAAGAAGAGTGAACTCGCACTAATACCGGCTCATTCTTTTTCCAAGTGCCTTTTATAATTGCAAGATGTGGTTCGTTAGCTCCTACTTGCGAGTAGGCTCGAACTTTAAACTTTCCGTACTTTGAAGGCATATCCACTTCCACTTCTCGTTTGATTAAGCTATCGTGTTTCATACGGTATTCAATCAAATCTTTAATGGAAATAATTTTGAGTTTATGCTTTTTAGCAATGGCGAACAATTCGGGCAGTCGCGCCATAGAACCATCTTCATTCATTACTTCAACCAAAACTCCCGCTTCTTCAAAACCTGCCATTCGTGCTAAATCAATGGTAGCTTCAGTATGTCCTGCTCTGCGCAAAACACCTCCGGTTTTTGCCCGCAGCGGAAAAATATGTCCTGGTCGCGCAAAGTCTTCTGCCTTTGCATTTTTGTGAACTAACTGTTGAACTGTTTTTGCACGGTCTGTTGCTGAGATACCTGTCGTGCATCCGTGACCCAACAAATCAACTGAAACAGTGAAAGCTGTTTCGTGATTGGAAGAATTTTTTTGCACCATGGGATGTAAGTCAAGCTTATCGCAAAGGTCTTCACTCATTGGCATACAGATTAATCCTCGACCAACGGTAGCCATGAAGTTGATGGTTTGTGGAGTTACATGATGAGCTGCAGTGATAAAGTCGCCCTCATTCTCGCGGTCTTCATCATCCACTACGATTACAAGTTTGCCGTTCTTAATCTCTTTTATTGCTTCGGGTATGGTGTTAAGTTTCATTGTTGTGCTATAAGTTTCGGGTTGTAAACTGCGGGTTTAAAATTTATTTTTTGTGTTTCAAACATTTCTTTCAGTTCTATTCCATGCATTGCTTTCAATTCCTTTTACAAAAACTAAAAATCCTTTTGCGAGTGCAAGATTCATGATAATAAAGTAGGAAGCAAAACGCAGAAGCGATAAATGCAGATTTATTTTTTTAAAAGCAGAATCAACTATAGGAGAAAGCAGTAAAAAACATTGCAATAAAAATGTTAACTGATAAAATGTGTTCACTTGGAGTAGAAATAAATTAGAGATAAAAGCAAGTAGCAAAAATAGAGGTCCGCACCACCGAATGACTTTATGCGAAAGAAAACAAAACGAAACCATATCGAAACGAAAAAGTTGTTTCCAATACACAGACAGGTTTTGAAAATTACCGGCCTGCATTCGTGTTTTACGATTGAACTCATTCTCCATTTCGTTCGAAACATCTTCGTAGCAAACTGAATTTAACTCGAGAATGGCACTTTGTTTTTTGGCAAGTACATTCATGCTTAAATAAAAATCGTCCACAATAAATGTTGGTGGAATAGGTCGCCAGCAATTAGCTTGCAATGCATAGCCCCCACCAAATGCACCCATCATTGTCCCCCAGTTTAAACCTTCGAGATATTTAATGCCGTTTTCGCGTTGTATGTAACTGGTTTCCTGATAGGAGATACCATCTGCTCTAACACCTTTATTTAGGATGTTTGCACCAACCAAGGCAATGCTTTTGTTCTTAAAATGTTTTACCATTTCATAAATGGTATTGGTTTCAAAAAAAACATTAGCATCGGTAAACATCAGCACATCAGTTAATGGGTTCATTCGGTCTTCTAACTCGAGCATTAGTTGGTTCAAAATAGTTGGTTTGCCATTTCTACCTCGGTAGTTAAAGAAATTTACAGTTGAAAACTCTTGAACAATGTTATTTGTTTCATCTATAGAATTATCGGAGCCAACGTAAACATGAATTTTATTCAAAGGATAAGAGGTAGAAAAAACACTCTCTAATTTTTGTCTAATCACTTTTTCTTCATTATAGACGGCCATAAGCAAATACACATTGGGTAAATCAGCATCAGTAGAAGAAAAAATTATTGAGTTTAATTTTTTTCCTCTTGAAAAAACATTGAGCAATAGCGGAAACAGCACGTATGAATGAAACATCGCGAATACACAAAACCAAAAAAGGATTGCTGAAATCATATTTGTTGACGATAGAAAGCAGTCAGCTTGTCAAACACTTTTTTGTTTTGAAAATTTTCGTGAGCGAATGAATGTGCATTCCTTGCAATTCTATCGCGGTAACCGGCATCGCTTAAACATTTACCAATTTTGGCAATAAATTCATCTGCATTATCTGCAATCAAAATATTTTCTCCGTCAGTCAATCCCAAACCTTCAGCTGCAATGGTAGTGGCAACAATACATTTCCCCAAAGCCATACCCTCCAATATTTTAATTCTGATTCCACTACCCGAAATTATTGGAACAATCATCAGTCCGCCATCAAGAATAAATTCCTTTGCATCACGCACTTCGCCTATTGGTAAAAGTTTCTCGGTTTTTAGCTGCTTCATTGTACTGTTCATCTTCTTTCCTGCAATTACAAATTTCAATTCAGGAAAGTTGGATGAAAGTTTATGCCATACCTCTGCAATAAACCAATCTACTCCTTGTTCATTGGGCATCCAATCGAACGAACCAATGAAGAATAAAGGATTCACTTCACTGTTTCCTATCGGTCGTTCATCAGCTATATCCATACTTGCCGGCACTGTAATTACTTTTGCCTGGACACAAAAATTCTTGAGCATTTGTTCGTCATCTGGACTAATGGCCATAGTTACATCGGCATTCACAAGTGCTGTATACTCAAATCTGCTGAGTCGTTTGGCTTGAAGGTTTACATACCATTTTTTAAACAAGTTTTTCGCGTTGGCTGCAACACGCTGCCACACCACATGCTCTACGTTATGTGCCCGCATAGAAACAAAAGCATTTGAAAGTTTTCGAACCGTAGAAATATAAAGGGCGGGTGGTAATCCATCAACATGCACTACATCAAAATTATGCTGTTCGAGAAGTTCTTGCAAACTCCTCTCATAAACTTTCGATTTAAATCTTTCAATTACATACGACTCTGATTTAAAAAGATTGAGAAGCGCATGAAAGGGCTTGATTCTATTATCTACATATACCTCCTGCAGCGTTGCATATTTCAAAATAGAATCCTGAAGAAGATTCCGCTCAACAAAATGTTTAGAAGTGTTCATGGCAAGTACAGTTACATCCGCCCCACTTTCAGCATATCCCTTTATAAAATTGAATGTTCCAATGGCTCCTCCATCATTCAAGGGGAAAGGAATTCTATTCAACAATATCAAAACACGAAGTTTGCCCGAGACAGAAACAGTCATTTCTTCTTTTAGATTTGCGCGCGAATGTAGAAAATGCCCGCATGAGTAGGCAAACTACATTCGCTTGGTGATTGAGTTATTTTTTGTTTTCACTTCGTAACTTGTACTTTGTAATTATTAAAGATGTATAACAACAAAAAAGTAGTGGTAGTTCTGCCCGCTTACAATGCAGAAAAAACTTTAGAGCAAACTTTGCGCGAAGTGCCCATGGATGTGGTAGATGAATTGATTTTGGTAGATGATGCCAGCATAGACGATACTTTTGGCAAGGCAAAACAACTTGGCGTTCATCATGTAATAAAGCACGAACAAAACAAAGGTTATGGAGGCAATCAAAAAACCTGTTACACCAAAGCATTGGAAATAGGTGCCGATATTGTGGTGATGCTTCATCCCGATTATCAATACACTCCTAAACTTTTAACAGCCATGATTTCGATAATAGGCAATGAAGTTTACCCTGTTGTTTTTGGTTCGCGTATTTTAGGCGGTGGCGCACTCAAAGGCGGAATGCCCATGTATAAATATATTTTCAATCGCTTTCTTACACTCACACAAAATATTTTGATTGGTGAAAAACTCTCTGAATATCACACAGGTTACCGGGCCTTCAATCGCGAAGTGCTTACATCCATCAAGTTCACGAACAACAGCGATGATTTTGTTTTCGATAATCAAATGGTATCGCAGATTTTTTACAAGAAGTTTGAAATTGGTGAAGTCACGTGCCCAACTAAATATTTTGAAGGCGCTAGTTCAATCAATTTCAACCGCAGTGTAACGTATGGCTTAGGTTGTTTGCAGGTTTCAGTGCTACATCGTTTGTGTAAATGGGGAATTTTGAAAAGTGATTTGTATTAATTTTACACAGTGCTACAGAATATCAACAGAGAAAATTTTTATCAAACCTTAAACAGGTTTTCTACTCCCGAGCTAGAGAACCTGATTCAGAAGTTTCCGTATTTCCATCAGGCACATTTGCTACTTGCAAAAAAATATCAGCAGGAAAGTTGTGCTAAGTTTGATGAGCAACTTCAATTAGCTGCGCTTTATACACAGGATAGAGATTTGTTCTTCGCAATTTTCAACGAAACAACTATCTCATCTCCTATTGTTCAATCAATTTCAGTTGAGGAAGTGGTTTTAGAAAAGCAAGATTTAACTATTCAGGCAGAAACCTCAATCCCTGAATCTATAATCGAAATTTCCTCCGTTGAAGAAGCACTTGAAGAGTTGGAACAATTGAAGGCTGATGAAATTCTTTTGGAATCGCAATCTGGAATAGTAGAAACACCAGAAACAATTGATACAAAAATTGAAGAAGAATTTATAGTGGTAGAAGAATTCAATTTAAGCGAGCCGCATACTTTTGATGAATGGCTGAAAGCATTTGGTCAAAAGGACACCATTAAGATTGAATTTATTCAGGAAGAAATTCCTACCGAACCCGAGAAGCAGGATGAAGAACTTGATAAAATTATTTTGCAGAACACGGCTGTTCGTTTGCACGAATTAGTAGAAGGCGAATCGAATTACTCCAAAGGATTAAATGCATTTATTGAAGAACAAAAACAGAAACATAAGCTGCTTGAAATCAAAACAAGCCATAACGAAAATGAAATGAGTGACGATATGGTTACCGAAACCTTGGCCAAACTTTATGAAGGTCAAAAGAAGTATCAGAAAGCAATTCGTGCCTATGAAGTGCTGGCGTTAAAATATCCCGAAAAAAATGATTTCTTTGCCGCCCGAATTATTCAACTGAAAAACATTTTATAATCATGTACGCTTTCGTTACCATTCTAGTGATCATTGTTTGTGTGCTCCTTGGAGCTGTAGTATTAATTCAAAATCCTAAAGGTGGTGGCTTAAATGCCTCTATGAGCGGGGTGGGTCAGCAGTTGTTGGGTGCCAGACGTTCCACCGATGTAATTGAAAAACTTACGTGGGGTTTCGCCTTAGCACTTTTAGTGTTCTGCCTTTCTACTTCATTCTTTGTTGAAAAAGGCAAAACCGCAAAAAAAGAGTCCGTTCAAAAATCTGAAATTGAACAAATGCAAAATCAAAAGCCATTTAATGGTATTCCTTCAGGAGGCAATACTACCCCTCCTACTAAGTAAAAACTATTTTCTTTTTGGTAAAGGCATCTATCTTCAAAAGATTGATGCCTTTATTATTTCAACACCTTTAAATTATTTTGTGAGAAAGGTGTTAGCGATAATTCCGTTGCAAAATTTATTTTCGCCTCATTAAATAACAAAAACAAAAATTATCATGAAAAAAGTAAAACATCTGACATTCGTGACGGGAGTTTTCTTCTCCCTCACCTTTGCGGCATGTGGCGAGAAATTTGCCCCGCTAAGTCAGGAACAAATCAACGCGCAAGTTGATTCATTATTCAATGCACAAAAGGAGGCCAAATTAGCTGAGTTACAAGCTGCTTGTCAAATCGGATTGGAAGCACAAGTGAATGCAGCCGTTGAAGCTAAGAAAGCTGCTGTGTCTGAAACCGCTGCAAAATAATTTGTGAACCAATAAAACTAAAAAGACAATGAAAAAAATATTCATGACATTTACGGCAGTTGCTACTTTTTCAGCAGCTATCATATTGACTTCTTGCAACAATGCCGAGCAGGTAAAAAAGCAAGTTGAAGAACAAAACGCAAAAATTCAAAGTGCAGTTGATGAACAACTCAATGGCTTAAATGAAGAAGTAAATACAGCGTGCGCTGCCACAGTTGATTCTTTAGCTACCATAGCTTTTGACGCATGGCAAGCAGAGGAGGCTAAAGCACATAAAGGAAAGAAGCCAACACCTAAGCCAGCACCTAAACCAAAGGAAACTACAAAGGTTGATCCAAAGAATCCTAAGCAAGATAGATTCGACAACCCCGATGGGGCTAAAACTGTAACCAAGGAACAGACTGATGCAAAAGGTGATCGATTTAAAGACCCAAATGCTCCGAAAACTGTAACCCCAGAAGATACCAAGAAAAAAGGTGATAGGTTTAAAACTCCTCAATAAATCAAAAAAAACAAAACCGTCTCAAAAGCAATTTTGAGGCGGTTTTTTGTTTAGGATATTAAAGCACCATTTTATTGAAAGCACGGTGGCGTTTATACAATCAACTTTCAAGTTGGTGACCATAGCTAGAAGAACAGTTTCAATTTCAAATTTTTTGTTCTTAAAATTAATCGTTCGAATTATTACTGTATTATATTAGAACAACCCGTGGTCTACATTCCAGCAACATTTTACTTGGCGAGTGGCTTTATTCGCGGTGTAATTTCTTCTTCTTAGATAACATTTTATGTTCAGAATAACTGTGTGTCCCGAGATTTTTAAAAGGTTACAAACTAAACTCAACAACAATTTGTTCTACCCATTTTTGGGTGCGCTCTTCGGTGAGAGAGTCTTGATTATCTACATCAAGGCAAAGACCAACGAACTGGTCGCCACGTTGTGCTTTGGAGAAATCGTGTTCGAAACCTGCCACACTCATAAAGCCGTAAAGCTTGCCGCCTTTCTTTTCCACAATTTCAGCAAATACACCGAGGGCATCGCAGAAATAAGAAGCGTAACCATATTGGTCGCCAAGGCCGAAGAAAGCCACTTTTTTATTTGTGAAATCAATCTGTTCCATTTCTGAAATGTAAGATTCCCAATCGCCCTGAAGTTCTCCATCATACCAAGTGGGCATGCCGAGAATAAGCAAATCATATTTTGCCATGTCTTCTTTCTTCTTCTTATAAATTTCATTTAACTCAACGTTAATCCCAGGCACTTTTGCCTCGAGTAGTTCTTTAATTTTTTTTGCGCTGCGCTCGGTATTACCGGTATCGGTTCCGTAAAATAATCCTATAGTTGCCATAATTACTTTGTGTTTGAAACTACTTTTATTTTTTTAATGTGTTTTTGCTTTTTGTTTTTGTCTGATTTACTATCATCTTTTTGCGGCTCTTTTGATTTAAGCACTTCGAATTTAGCAGGCGCGTTAATTACTTCCAACGCTTTTGCATAAACATCATTGATGGTAGCATTAATTACCCGGTAGAACATTCCGGTATCAAACAAATTGCGACCAATGGTTGCTTTTAATCTTGATTTAATAAGCTTGTCGCTTTTTGTAAGGTCGCGCTCAAAGTTCATGAGTGTATCGTTTTTGACAGCTCCGAAATATTGCCAAAAGGTTTTAGGGTTCAATCCGTCTTTTAACTTCAACGCGCTGTCGGTTACTGCGGCAGCAAAATATTCGGCCATCAAAATGGTATCTATTTCAAAAGTGTTAAAGAATGCATCTTGGCTATTATATTTTGAATTGAGTTCGGTGCGGTGCCTGTCAACATACTCCAAACAGAATTTGTTTTCGACTCCTTTGCGAATGAGGACGTTGAACAAAGGAGAATTTTGTGAAGTATCAATAGGAACAAAAAAATCGGGCAACACTCCTCCCCCACCGTAAACGTTTCTTCCGTTTTTGGTATGGAACAAAAGTGAGTCGGCAAAATGGAACGTGTCTTTACCAAACAATTCACCCGATTCTAAACGGTCTTTGTAATCTTCGCGGTAGTCTTTGTTACCTTGTCCGTATGGTTTTTGAATACATCTTCCACTTGGAATATAATAATGAGCGGTGGTAAGTTTTACTTGTGAGCCATCGAGTAACGTAAATGGTTTTTGCACTAACCCCTTTCCGAAAGTTCTTCTACCTACAATCAATCCGCGGTCGTTATCCTGAATGCAACCCGAAAGAATTTCGGCTGCCGAAGCAGAACCTTCATCGGTCATTACGACCACCCTTCCTTCTTTAAACATGCCGTGGTTGTTAGAATAGTAGGGATAGTAAGGGGCATGCAATCCTTGTGTGTAAACAATGAGTTGATTATCGCCAAGGAACTGGTTGCATAAATCAACTGCGGTATAAAGGTAACCACCTACATTACCCTGTAAATCGAGAATTAAATCTTTCATTCCCTGCGCACGAAGTTTATCGGTTGCCTGAATAAATTCTGTCATGGTAGTGGCAGAAAATCTTTCGAGGCGCACATAACCAACCGTTGGTGTAGACATGTAAGAAGCCGTGATACTGTAAATAGGAATCTTATCGCGGGTAATGGTGAATTCAATCAGGTTACGTTCACTTTTGCGCATAATACTCACATGCACTTTTGTCCCTTTCGGTCCGCGAAGTTTTTTAACCACCAGTTCGTTGGTGAGTTTTACTCCCGCAATAGTGGTATCATTTACTGCAACAATTTTATCGCCAGCGAACAAGCCAACTTTCTCTGATGGACCGCCCGGAATAACTTCGAGTACCATCAAAGTGTCTTTCAAAATTTGAAAAGTAATTCCGATACCTTCAAAATTTCCAACCAGTCCCTCTTCGCTGCGCTTCACATCTTTCGATGCCACGTATGAAGAGTGGGGGTCGAGGTCTTCGAGCACTTTGCCAATAGCATCTTCTACCAATTTCTCATCGTTCACCGTGTCGGTGTAGTAAGTTCTTATGAGGTTGATGAGTTCGGTGAACTTGTCGGTTTGGTCAACTTTTCTTTTTGTTTCCGAACTCGGTTGTGCAAATGAATTGCCAAACAAAGCGAGTAATACAGTGAGAAATAAAATCCGGAGAGTTGTTTTCATTCAAATCTTTTATTGTTCAATCGCAAAACCGAGGCGTGAAAATAGCAATTTAGAGTTTCGGTGCTACACAGTCGCGTTTGCAGTAACCAGGAATTAAACTTTCTTCGCAAAAACAATTTTACAGAGAGAAAAAATGGAATACAAGTTCAGTGAAATAGAAAATAAGTGGAAGAAGTTTTGGGAGAAGAATGAGGTTTATAAAGTCACCGAAGACCCGAACAAACCAAAGTATTATGTGCTGGATATGTTTCCGTATCCGAGTGGTGCGGGCTTGCATGTGGGGCATCCGCTGGGTTATGTGGCGAGTGATATTTATGCGCGTTACAAACGCTTGAAAGGATTTAATGTGTTGCACCCTATGGGTTGGGATGCTTTTGGTTTGCCTGCCGAACAATATGCGATTGAAACAGGCACGCACCCCGCGCTTACCACCGATAACGCAATTAAGCGCTACCGCCAGCAGATGGATAAAATTGGTTTCAGTTATGATTGGAGCCGTGAAGTGCGAACCTGCGAACCCGATTACTATAAATGGACACAGTGGATTTTTCTGAAACTATACAACAGTTGGTATAACAGAGAGGCGAATAAGGCAGAGCCGATTGAAACTCTTGTTGAGAAATTACAAAGTACGAATTACAAATTACAAACGAATACAGAAAAGACATGGACTGAATTAAACGAAGCAGAAAAGCAAAACGAACTCATGAATTATCGTTTGGCGTTTCAAAGTTATAGTGAAGTGAATTGGTGCGCTGCATTGGGAACTGTGTTAGCGAATGATGAAATAAAAGACGGCAAGAGTGAACGAGGCGGTCACCCGATTGAGCGCAGGAAAATGCGTCAATGGTTTTTACGCATTACCGAATATAGCGACCGTCTGCTTTATGGTTTGGACAAGTTGGATTGGAGCGATGCTATGAAGGAAATGCAAAGGAATTGGATTGGCCGATCCGAAGGAGCCTCTATCCATTTCGAAATTCAGAATTCAGAATTCAGAATTGAAGTATTCACTACTCGTCCCGATACTCTCTTCGGTGCAACTTTTATGGTGATTGCTGCGGAGCATGAGTTAGTAAATACCTTGACTACACCTGAACAAAATGCAGAAGTAGAAAAATACATTGCGTATGTTAAAAGCAGGACGGATGTGGAGCGCCAACAGGAGAAAAAAGTAACGGGAGTGTTTACCGGTTCGTATGCGGTGAATCCTTTTACCAATGAAAACATTCCTGTTTACATTGCAGAGTATGTGTTGGGTGGTTACGGAACCGGAGCTATTATGGCTGTGCCGGCAGATGATGAGCGCGATAAAAAATTTGCGGAAAAATTCGGGTTGAAGATTGTAGACATAGTTGACAAGAGCATGTATCCTGGTGCAACTATTGAAGACAAGGTAGGCAAGATGATTAACTCGGGTTTTGTAAACGGCATGGAAGTGAAGGATGCTATTAAAGCCGTGATTGCTGAAATTGAAAAGCGCGGCATTGGTAAGAAGAAAGTGAACTACAAACAGCGCGATGCAGGTTACAGCCGTCAAAGATATTGGGGTGAGCCGTTTCCGATTCAGTATAAAGTTGTAGGACAACCTGACCTGCCTTTTGAAGGTGGTGAAACAGATGATTTGCCTGTGCCTTTAACTGCTGATAAACTTCCTTTGATTCTGCCGGAGGTTTCATCTTATAAACCATCAGGTGATGGACGAGCACCATTAGCTAACAATGACGAATGGATAGCGAACAATTACGAAACCGATACCATGCCCGGCTATGCTGCAAGCTCGTGGTATTTTTTGCGTTACATGGACCCGAAGAACGACAACGAGTTTGCTGCAAAAGACAAGATTGAATACTGGCAGAACGTGGACATTTATTTTGGCGGAGCAGAACATGCCGTGGGGCATTTGCTTTACAGCCGCTTTTGGAACATGTTTTTATACGACCTCGGCTTAGTTCCTTTAGAAGAGCCGTTTAAGAAGTTGGTGAATCAGGGGATGATACAGGGGGTGAGTGCTTTTGTTATTAGAGTTAATACTTTCCCAAATGACGTATTCGGAGGATGGGAAGTTTATGTTTCCAAAACAATCAGAGATAATTTTCTTTCTGCAAATTGGACAGCATCAGAGTTTATTGAAAAAATTGGAGCTGAAAAGATTACTAGTGCGATACCTGAAAGTATTGGCTTTACTTCAATTATTTATCCGGTGCATTTAGTAGATGAAGACAATAAAACGACCACTGATAATTTTAAACGTTGGATATCAGGCAGAATAGACGGAGGCTCTTTTTATTTGAAAACAGATGGAGATGATAAAGTATTAGTGGAACGTGCTGTCGAAAAAATGTCCAAGTCGAAATACAACGTGGTTAACCCCGATGATGTAATAGAAAAATATGGAGCCGATTGTTTTAGAATGTTCGAAATGTTTCTCGGTCCAATTGAGCAGAGTAAGCCATGGGATGATAAAGGCATTAGCGGGGTTTCAAACTTCCTGCGCAAGTTCTGGCGCTTGTTTTATGATGATAAAGGCAGGAAGGTAAAAGACGAAGAACCGACCGATGCAGAATATAAAGTGCTTCACAAAACACTCAAGAAAATTGCAGAAGACATTGAGCGGTTGAACTTCAACACTTCTGTTTCGGCATTTATGATTGCTACCAATGAATTGGGTGCGTTGAATTGTTCGAAGAAAAAAATTCTTGAACCACTCTTGATTGCTCTCGCGCCTTTTGCTCCGTTTATTACCGAAGAACTTTGGAGTGCTTTGAGAAATAAAGAGAGTATTCATACCGCTACCTATCCAACTATTGAAGAAAAATATTTGGTTGAAAGTTCGCACACGTATGCGGTAAGCATTAACGGCAAAGTGCGCGCAGAAATAAATCTGCCATTAGATATTTCTCAAGAGGATGCCAAAGCACAGGTGCTTGCTTTGGACAAAATAAAACAATGGACGCAAGATGCAGAGCCGAAGAAATTCATCTTCGTGAAAGGGAAGATTATTAATGTAGTGGTATAACGGTTTACGCAGTAACTATCTCCAGTGCTTCTTCAATCATTTTTTCGATAATCTTTTTCGGATTACTGCTGAAAGTGTGGTTGATTCTATTGGCAAGAATTGCATTTACAGAGAGGCATTCATGTCCTAACAATTTTCCCATTCCATAAATACACGCGGTCTCCATTTCTAAATTTGTGATGCGAAAATGCTTGTGTCGAAACTGATGAATGGTTTTAATGAAATTTGAAAACTCGGGTTGCAAACGAAGTTGCCTACCCTGCGGTGCATAAAAACCTACTGCGGTAAGTGTGGTTCCTTTTATATAATGCCCTTCAAATTTTTTGATCAACTCCTCTCCTGCACTGGCTATGTATGGACGCACTGCACTAAACTTTGGTTTTATATAACTGCTAAAAGCTTCGAGATAAACTGTTTCGTGAATCGAATTTTCATGCGCATAAAAATCGAGTAAGCCATCCATTCCTATCGATGTTTCGGAAATAAGAATAGAATCAATTTCTACTTCTTCACTTACAGAGCCCGAAGTTCCCAATCGAATAATTTGAAGTGAACTCAATTCGCTTTTTTGTTGACGTGTAGCGAAATCAATATTCACCAGCGCATCAAGTTCGTTCATAAAAATATCAATACAACCCGCTCCCATACCTGTTGACATTACAGTCAGGTGTTTATTGTTTAGCATACCCGTGTGTGTAACAAACTCGCGATGGCTGGCTTTGTGCCGAATAGAATCAAAGTGCTTGCTTACATCAGCCACTCTGTTAGGGTCGCCTACGGTTATAATAGTTTCTGCTATTTCATGCGGTAATAAATCAAGATGGTAAATGGCTCCGCGTTCGTTCAACACTAATTCAGATTCGTCAATGCGCTCTTTCATTTTAATTCAATTTACTCCACTTAAAAGTTTTGATGAGTTGCATGTTACTGCCTATGCTAAGATTCACATTCACTAAATAAATTCCCGAAGCAAGGTTTTCGTTTTCGTAATTCAACATAGCTTTTGAATCATTAAACATTGCAACAACTTGTCCATTTACACTCAATACTTCAATTTTCATTTCATACAAATTTGCATTGATGATACTGAATGAATTAGTGTGGTTAAAAAACTTAACCGGGAATTCGTTTAACTCGTTCACACCAACGCTGCAAGGACTGAATGGATTTACAGGATTTAAACCGTGCTGAAATAAGCAATTGTAAATAGGGCAATAGTATTTACCCCCTGTGAGCAACGTATCGGCATCAATTAAAAGTTGTGCTGCTGCATCCATCAAAATATTTTGCGCATAGGCATAATGAGTTTGCAAAATTAAACTGTCAGTTGCATCGCGACCGATTGAACCATTCAAGCACCAAAGTACAGCCGACCAAATAGAAGAGTTTTTGTAGTAGCTACTCTGGTCTAAATCCTGCGGATAGACTTTAGTAGAATTAAGAATTCTACCGTTCCAAAATTCATTATGTCCATCCCAATTAAAAACCCAAAAATCGTTGAACGAATTCAAACTACGCGAATAAGAACCAGCCAAATAATCTCCGAATGCTTCATCCAAAGCATTACGTTCAAAACCAATATTGGTACCGGGTGAAGCACCATCGGAAACAAAATGTCCGTACTCATGCACGCAAACATCAGCATCTTCCGCATCATCTACTCCTCCCGTACCATAATAAATTCTTTTTGGATTGTAATTGGCTGCAAAAAGAGAATTATCAGATCCGCTTAAAGCATGAGGGTCAATTTCTACCAAACCATCCGCTGCATTAAATCCCAATGCATGAATATGATTTTGCATTGTGCTGATGTGGTAGAACGCATTCACATCTTCAAAACCAGATTGTGAACGATCAAAATAAAATTGCGGAATTGAAGATGTAACAGGAGCTAGAGTTGGTAAATCAAAATCGACCACACGCACATACGCGCTCTGCAAAGTGAATTGTGAACCGTTGAAATTTGTTATAAAATTTACTGTTTGCTCCTGTGCATCGAGCCAACTAGCATTTGCATCACCGTTATCTACAAACGAACCGCCATATACCTGACCGGCAGTGGTCAAAGGGTCCGGATTAAAAACTATTCCACTAACTATTGAATCTGGTGGTGCAGCGTACATATTCATATCGCGGCTGAAAATTATTTCGCCATTTGCAGTCAAAATTTCGTGAGAATGATTTTCTATTTTTCTATCGGCAACTACAACTTGCTTTGTATCAGGATGAATGGCAATCACCGAATTTTCGTTTGCGTTGGCTACTGACAAATACCATTGTGAAGTGTTTTCAGAATTATCAAACACCGTGTGAATGGTGTTCTGTTTATCAGTATTCACTTTCACTTCGCTCTGATAAACTTCAACTTCGTTAAACAACTGTGAGAACGAATAATGGAAACCACCCGGACTTTCGTTTCTGTAGTTCAACTTCAAACTAACGCGCTTGTCTTTCAAATTTTCTAAACTACGCTGTATGTACTTTTGAATATTGGTGGAATCGTTTTCGCCTTCGAACTTCACTTTTGCAAAAGAAGATTTGCAACCTGAAGTTTTATAATAAGCTACTAAAGAATTTTCTTCAGTCTTTTGCGCAGCAACCGAAAAAAAAACGAGAATGAAAATGAAAAAGGGAATATGTTTTCTCATGAATTAAAAATACGAATTAGAGGTGATGAGTATTTCTTTTTATGAACCTCCAAATTAGATGGTGTTTGAAAGAATAATCAATACAATCGAAAGAACAGCAAAACCTAACCCAATCAAATTGATTTTGGAAATGCGTTCTTTAAAAAGCAACACACCAACAACCGTTGCAAAGAGTACCGTTCCTAAGTTACTTACCGGAAACACCACGGAACTTCCCCACGAAACAGCGGAAAGCGCTTTTAGAATAAACAAGAATGAAAAGTAATTGATAATGCCTAGAATGATTCCGCCAGCTAAACTTTGAAGATTGAACTTCGCTTTACCTTGCATGAATTGAAAAGCCAAAAGAAAACTACCAACGATGGCCGCTGCCATAAAAAGAAACAGCGAAAACTCTTCCATTCCATTTGCTCCTACATATTTTTTATTAGCAAATTGAGTTAACGAATCGCAAGCACCACTTCCTATAAAAACGATCAATGGTAAAATGGCGAAGGATGATTTATGCTGAGAAGATTGATTATCCTCTTTTAAGGAGGAGAGAATTACGGCAACAAAAGCAAACAAAATTCCAAGCAGTTTCATCCAATTAAAACTCTCGCCATATACTGTAAACGCCAACATAACCGGAAAAACCAAACCAAGTTTCATTGCCACCGATGCTGTTGAAACTCCATAGCGCACTGTAGTTATACTCGTAAAATTAAAAACGGTAATAAACAAAGTGCCGAGAAAAAAAGCAAAAGGAATCCAGGAATGCGTAAAGATAGAACCTGTGATAAGCGAAGTTTTATCAGGAAGAAAAACTACTCCGCACAAAGTTGCCGCTATGTAATTGAAAACAATTGCCTGAAAAACAGGAATGGCACGTTGCTCAAATATTTTAAAAAGCAACACAAGCAAAGCAGAACACACAATGGATATTATTAAATAAATCATGTTGCGCTATTGATAATTACTTTCAGCAAATCGGTTTCAATTTCTGTTTCTTCTATAACAATTCCTGAAATTATTGGTGATGGCTTCCCTCCTTTCAATTGATGAGGCGTTGTGAATATTCTAGCTTCATCCCACAGGTTTTGTTCAATGAAAGGTTGTAAGGTTGCGGGACCTCCTTCAATTATTACTGATTGAATTTCGTTGGCTTGCAAATGCCGAAGTATCTGCTCCAAAACGTTTTTCGTGAAATCAATTTGGATAAAATCAATAGTGCCACCTGTTTTCGTTTCAACTTCATTGAATACAAATGTCTTTGCAAATGCGTTGAAAATTTTTTTATCGCTTGATAAAGAAATCTTCCTGTCAATTACAATTCTTATAGGATTTTTGCCTCGCCATAAACGAGCAGTTAATTCACAATCATCAATAGCCACCGTATTTCTGCCAACTAAAATTCCTTGCTCTTCGGTTCTCCATTTATGCATTAGTTTTTTTGAAAGCTCATTGGTAAACCAAAACTGTTTAGGTTCATTCAACGCCATAAAGCCATCGGCACTTTGTGCAAATTTCAAAATGATGTAAGGGCGATGTTTGGTATGAGCTGTAATAAATCTACGATTCAGGAAATCAGATTCCGCTTTCAGAATTCCTGTAATCACCTCCACTCCAGCTTCTCTCAACTTCTTAATTCCATTTCCCGCAACTTTTGGATTTGGGTCATAGCTGCCAATAACCACACGAGGAATTTTGTGTTGAATAATCAAATCGGCACAAGGCGGTGTTTTGCCAAAATGAGAACAGGGTTCAAGATTTACATGGAGCGTTGAGTCCTTCAACAAATCCTTTTCTGTCACTGATTGAATTGCATTTACTTCTGCATGTGCTTTGCCAAATTGCAGATGAAATCCTTCACCAATAATTTTTTTCTCATGCACAATCACCGAACCCACCAAAGGATTAGGCGCCACTTTTCCCAAACCTTGAATGGCCAGGTCAAGACAGCGTTGCATGTAGTGTTGGTGCATGTGCATGGAGCGAAAATAGCAAAGCAGCAAGAACGCGATATGACTGATAAGTTTATTTTCGGGTCATGACATTGGCTGAGTTGCAGAAAATATTTTGGCAGAAACTTTCCGGTATTTATGAAGAGCGCGAAGCGCGGTCTATTACCAAAATTGTTTTCGAAAACAAATTGGAACTACAAGCGCATCAAATGGCTTTTGAGCGTTTTAGAATTCTAACACAAGAGCAGGAAAAGCAACTCAACGAAATTTTGAAACGTCTGCTAACTCACGAACCTCTTCAATACATTTTAGAAGAAGCAGATTTTTATGGATTGAAATTTAAGGTGAGCAAAAGCGTTTTAATTCCGAGACCCGAGACGGAAGAATTAGTGGACTGGATATTAAGAGAAGTCCGAAGTGAAATACAGATTCTGGATATTGGAACAGGAAGTGGATGTATTCCAATTTCGCTTTCTAAAAATTTTGCACAAGCTAAGATTGATGGGTGTGATATAAGTGAAGATGCTTTGCTGGTTGCAGAAGAGAATAATCGCTTACTACAAACTCGTGTGACGTTTTTTAAGCACGATATTCTTACAGAGAATCTTTCCGCCAACAAATACGATGTTATCGTCAGCAATCCACCTTATATTTCCTTAGATGAAAAAGAGACTATGTGTTCAAACGTTTTGAATTATGAACCACATCTTGCATTGTTTGTTTCAGGTGATGATGATTTAATTTTCTACAGAAAAATTGCAGAACAGTCTTTGCATACGCTGAAACCAAAAGGAAAATTATTCCTTGAAATAAACGAAGCGAAAGGAAAAGAGGTGGTTGAGATACTTACTGATTTTGGTTTTACAAATATTGAACTACGAAAAGATTTGAGCGGAAAAGACAGAATGGTGAAAGCCGAAAAAAATCATTTGTCACAAAAAACATAACTTGCTCACGTGGAAAGCAAACTCATCATCTATCTCATTATCGGTGTCGTGTATTTTCTTTACTCTATTGGGAAGAAAGTAGAAGAGAACAAAAAGAAGAACACCATATCAACTCCTGATGAGCCGAAACCCGTTTCTCCACCTGTGGCAAATCCACTCGAAGAGATTATGCGCGAAGTAAAACGCAAACAGGCAGAAGCAGAAGCCAAGAAAAAAGCAAGTATGCCTTCGCCAAGACCGCTTACTTCAAGCATACCTAAAAAAGAACTGTTGATTCACGAAAAACAAAAAGGTGTTTTTGCAGAAGGAAATTACGAGCGTTTTCTAACGGATGAAGAAAAAGTTGAGCGTGGTAAATTGAAAATTGAAAATGAAGGCATCTACAAAATTAAATCAATAGAAGAAGGGGAAAATGAGCAACCTGTTTTTGAATTAGATGCCCGCAATGCTATGATTGGCTCCATCATTTTTGAAAGAAAATTTTAAAATGAAGCATGTGTTTATTTTGTTACTGCTAAGCACAACGCAGTTTTTGTTTTCACAAAATTATCAGGCATATAAACGAGCCCAGGTTTTCAATTCAAGAGTTGAAACCGATTCTATCAATTTGTTTAATCGTGCAACAGAAGTGGCCCGACTTGCCGAATACCCCGGAGGTGAAATTGAATTGCAAGCGAAGTTGAAGAAGCTAATGCAATATCCGCAAATGGAGTTTGATAATCATATTACAGGTACTGTAATGATTCGCGCATTGATTGATTCTATGGGAACAGTTGCTGATGTAAAACCAATCAACCAAACTTCGAAAGGTTTAGAAAGAGAGGCTATGCGCCTTGTGAAAAATCTTGTGTTCGTTCCTGCATTTACTGTGACAGATAAACCTGTGTCATCCTATTTTGTTGTTCCTGTAAAATTTGAATTGCCCGCAAAAAAATGAATGATAGAACATCCCACATTTTTATAGGCAACGAACCTTTGAAACATCTTCAAGAATTTCTTTCCTCAAATTCTTTCTCCCAAACCTTTGTGCTTGTTGACGAAAACACGAACAATCATTGTTACCCGCTCATCGCTTCTCTTCTGCCTACACATCATACCATTGAAATAAAAAGCGGAGAAGAGAATAAAACACTTAGCACCTGCGAATTGGTTTGGAATAAACTGACCGAAGAAAATGCCGATAGGAAAACTTTACTCATCAACTTAGGTGGTGGAGTAATTGGTGACCTTGGCGGTTTTGCTGCGGGTTGTTACAAACGCGGAGTTTCATTCATTCAAATTCCAACTACTTTACTCGCTATGGTTGATGCCAGTGTTGGCGGTAAAACAGGAATTGATTTCAACGGTTTCAAAAATCAAATTGGTTTGTTCAATCAACCCGAAGCGGTTTTTATTCACACCGCGTTTTTGAAAACATTGAACAAAAGAGAATTGCTTTCGGGTTTTGCTGAAGTGATTAAACATTACCTAATTGCCGATACAGATGCTTTTAGGAAACTTGAAATTTCAAACCTGAAACCTGAAATTGTTGATTGGAATTCTGTTGTTGAACGAAATGTAAATATCAAGTCTTTTTTTGTTGAACACGACCCACAAGAAAGTGATAGTCGAAAAGCGTTGAACTTTGGCCATACGGTTGGTCATGCTATAGAAACTTACTTTTTAAAAAGTGGTGACAAAAAACTTTTGCATGGCGAAGCCATTGCCGCAGGAATGATTTGCGAGAGTTCTATCTCTGAAAAACTGAATTTAATTACAGCCCTTGAACTTGTTTCTATTACTAAAATACTGCTTCACTATTTTCAATTACTCCACGTTCCGGAAACTTCTTTTGACGAAATTTTACAACTGATGAAACAGGATAAGAAGAACAGCGCAAACCAATTTCAATTTACTTTGTTGAAAGGAATTGGAAACTACTCTATCAATAATTCCGTTGAAGAGAACGTGGTTATTGAATCATTAAATTATTACAACCGCATAGTTGCATGAGTGTTGCCACCGTTTCGCATCCTACTAAAAAAATAAATGCACGTATTCGAATCCCCGGTTCGAAGAGCGAAAGCAATCGCGCGCTTATTCTAAATGCGCTCAGTGGTAACCAAATTAAAATTGAAAATCTCTCTACTGCACGCGACACGCAAAGGCTTAAATCAATTCTTGAAAACGATGAAACTCAAGTTGATGTTTTAGATTCAGGAACAAGTATGCGTTTTTTAACTGCGTTTTATTGCGCTACCAACAGGCATAAAATAATTACCGGGAGCGAACGTATGTGTGAACGACCGATTCATCCGCTCGTGAACGCACTAATTGATATAGGCTTCGATGTTCATTATAAAGGCAAAGAAGGTTTTCCTCCACTAGAAATGCATCCGGTTAATCTCGACCAATTGGAAAATGAAGTTTGGATTGAAGGAAATATAAGCAGTCAATATATCAGCGCACTGTTGATGATTGCACCATTTCTTCCGAATGGTTTAAAAATAAAATTCACCACTGAAATTATTTCGCGCCCGTATGTAGATATGACGCTGAACATGCTTGAGCAATTAGGCATTCCACATGTATGGGCAGAAAATTCTGTTTTAATTGAACCTCATCATTTGTCAATACTTACTGACCAAATTTCGATTAATGCCGATTGGTCGTCAGCATCCTATTGGTATTCGATTGCATTTTTAGCCGATGAAGCAGAATTATTTTTGGAAGGATTAAAAGATGATTGGAATCAAGGTGATAGAGAAATAGAAGCTTGGATGAAACGCTTTGGAGTGGAAACAAGATTTACCACTGAAGGTGCATTACTTACGAAAAAAGAAGTGAACTATCCGCGGCTTATGAAAATGAATTTTAAAGAGAACCCGGATTTAGCACAAACGTTTGCTGCGATGTTTGCCGCAAAAAATATTTGTTGCACCATTTCAGGAATTGACAGTTTGAAAATAAAAGAGACTGACCGCATTGCCGCATTGCAAACAGAACTGCGCACTATGAATGTAAATTTTGATTTTGCAACGCAGTATGAATTCTATCAACTGAAAGGCGATTTTGTTTTGCCGTCTTCCGCCATAAAAACTCACAACGACCATCGCATGGCTATGAGTTTTGCACCGCTTGCTTTGCTGGGTGAAGTTAAAATTGCAAACCCCGAAGTAGTCGAAAAATCGTATCCAACATTTTGGAACGATTTGCAAAAGGCGGGGTTTCATTTTTCGGCTCTTGATTAAAACGACTCTTGTATTTTTTGTATTTACTGCTTTGTGCCGCTTTTAAACTACTGCTGATTACCTCACTTTCATTCTTGTAATCATTATTGAAAACAATCGCGGAAAAAAACGTTTCGCCCATACAGCAAATGCTTCTTTAAATTTCGACACCACAATTTCTTCTTTCTCATTTTTAATAGCATCTACAATTTCAATAGCGCATTGTTCGGCTGTTAATCCATTTGATGTTGCCGTATCCATAGTTCCCAATTTTGCTCCGCTGCCCGTTAATGCGTTTAACGAAACATTGGTTTGAATAAAACCCGGACACACCAACAACACTTTCACTTTGTCTTCATACACTTCGGCACGCAATGAATCGAAGAAACCGTGCAAAGCATGTTTGCTGGCAGAATAACCGCTGCGCCATGGCGAACCGAATTTACCAACCGCACTTGTTACCGTTACAAACATGCCACTCTTCTGTTTTAAAAATTCAGGAAGAACAACTTTGGTCAACGCCACTGTGCCGAAAAAATTGATTTCAAAAAGTTTTCGGTCAACATCTATCGAAGTATCTTTTGCCAATGAGCGTTGCGAAACGCCACCGTTGTTAATCAACACATCGAGTCTTCCGAATTTTTGAAGCACTTCGTTCTTCTTCGCTTCAAACTCGTTTTGCTTTTCTAAATCGAGCGGAAGAATGAAACAATCGCCACCACATTTTGTTGCTACGCGTTCGAGCTCCTCTTTTCTTCGTGCCGATAAAACGAGCTTCGCTCCTTCTTTAGATAACTCCACTGCAAGTGCTTCGCCAATGCCCGATGAGGCACCCGTAAGCCATATTACTTTCGATTGTAAAGTTTTCATTGTGCTAAGAAACTAAAAACCCGCAACGTTTCTTTAACACGGTTAGTATGTTTTACAAACTATATTTTCAGAATATTTTTTTGGCGCAACCAAGTAGTTTTGCCCGCAGTCTTTTACATAATGCTGACCTGCAGAAAGCACCTAAGCAGATTTACTATTTTTGAAACGAAAAACATTTTACCATGACAAATGAAACCATGACCTCCAAAACAGAACAGTTGATTGAAATGGAAGAACGCTACGGAGCGCATAACTATCATCCAATGCCGGTTGTGCTCGACCGCGGACGCGGAGTTTATCTTTGGGATATAGAAGGTAAACGTTATTACGATTTTCTTTCGGCTTACTCGGCAGTTAACCAAGGGCATTGTCATCAGTTGTTGGTTGACGTAATGAAAAAGCAAGCCGAAAAACTAACGCTCACTTCACGGGCGTTTCATAATTCAGTGTTGGGCGAATACGAAAAATACATTACCGAATATTTTGGTTACGACAAAGTGTTGCCCATGAACACCGGTGTAGAAGCAGTAGAAACCGCCATCAAATTAGCGCGCAGATGGGCTTATGAAGTAAAAGGCATTAAGGACAAAAAAGCCAAGGTGATTGTGCCCGAAAATAATTTTCACGGTCGCACGCTGATGGCTATTTCGGCTTCTACTGACCCATCGAGCTATAAAGGTTTTGGTCCTTTTGTTCCCAATTTTGTGCATGTGCCTTATAACGATTTAAAAGCGTTGGCTGCGGCTTTGGATGATAAAGACGTTTGCGCTTTTATGGTAGAACCCATTCAGGGCGAGGCAGGCGTTGTAGTACCTGACGAAAATTATTTAGCAAAAGCAAAATTTCTTTGCGAAAAAGCGGGTGTGCTGTTTATTGCCGATGAAGTGCAAACAGGTTTGGCGCGCACGGGTAAAATGCTCGCCTGCGATTGGGAAGATGTTCGCCCCGATATTTTGATTTTGGGAAAAGCATTGAGCGGTGGCATGTTGCCGGTGTCGGCTGTGTTATGCGATGACCCAATTATGATGAATATTAAACCCGGTGAACATGGCTCTACTTATGGTGGCAATCCGCTGGCGTGCAAAGTGGCGATGGCAGCACTGCAAATTATTAAAGACGAGAACCTCGTTTACAACGCGTTTTACCTCGGCAAATATTTTCGAACTGAATTAGAAAAAATAAAACACCCGCTCATCAAGCAAATACGCGGTAAAGGTTTGCTCAACGCCATTGTGTTAAACACCGAAGACCAAAACTGCGGCTGGGATTTATGCCTCAACTTTATGAGCAACGGTTTGTTGGCTAAACCTACCCATCACCACATCATTCGCCTGGCTCCGCCATTGTGTATTACCAAGGAGCAAATGGATGATAGCGTGCGCATCATTCGCAAAAGTTTTGAAGAGTTGGAATAAAATTATGTTTGGCTTTTCATTGACAAATTCCAAACAGAAGACAACTTGACACTTTTTAATACAAATGAAAGCAGGAACGCAACACGCTTTTATGGCGTTGCTTTTTTCGTTTTCATTGTGCTGGTTACTCTCATTCATAACAATAGTGTAAGCATTTGGGATCAGGATGAAGGTGCTTATGCATCGTTTGCTAAAAACATGCTGCAAACAGGTAACTGGCTTGTACCACAAGCGATGTGGAGCGAAATTCATCGAAAACCTCCTTTGCATTTTTGGAATATTGCCCTTGCTTTTAAACTATTTGGTGTAAATGAATTTGCGCTTCGTCTTCCCGCTGCCTGCTTCACTTGTTTAACTTATGCGCTAATTTTTTTTGGAGGCACAAAGCTCTTCGGTAAACAACTTTCATTAACCGCTCTACTAATTTTAAGCACCTCTATTCTTGTTCCAATTCTGGCTAAGGTTTCGGTAGTTGATTCAACCTTGTTATTTTTTACAACGCTGTGCGCGTTCTCCGTACTATTTATTCTGCTGCATCGAAATAAAATATTCGTGTTTGTTTTTTGGCTTTCGTTTGCTCTAGCCTTGCTTACAAAGGGACCACCGATTATTCTTTTCAGCATAATTTTTACAAGTACACTTTTCATTTTTCATCCAAACCGAAAAAATCTTTTACTTCTCCATCCATGGTTTTTTTTGCCGATAGCGATAATTCCTTTTGCTTATTGGTGCTATCTCACCACACTTACCGATGGAGGTGTTTTTTTAAAATGGATGTATGATTGGTATATTTTAAAAAGAATAAACGGAAGTGTGTTGGGGCAAACGGGTTTACCCGGTACACATTTACTGGTTATGTTGCTTAGTTTCTTTCCTTATTTCATGTTTCTACCTGCCCTATTCAAAAGCCTGGTTTCGGGTATTCGAAAAAATATAGAACATGAAATAATTTTTGTGGCTTGGTTTTTTGCGGCTTGGTTTATTTACGAACTATCGCCTAGTAAATTACCTGCGTATGTTTTACCTGCTCATGTTCCATTGGCATTTTTTATTGCGCAGGTTATGCTGAAAAAAAATACGCCACACAAAATTTCTGTTGTTCTACATTTCGTTATTCAGCTAATTATTGCTTCAGCCATAATTGGTGCAAGTGTTATACTTTCTTTACCTCCCTCAACTGCTTTTGTATTTTCCGCTGTAGGTATTCTGCTTTTAGTTAGCACTGGCATTTCAATTTACATTATAAAAAAGAAACAAAATAGGATTGCCAGCACAGTAGGATATGGAATTGCTTTTCAATTTTTGCTTTGGTTTATAGCACTGCCACAAATTGACTCACTCAAAAATGTGACTAAACAAGTTGCCGCCTATGTTCATGAACAATTTCCAAAAACCGATGCTGTACTTATTGGAAATAGTCAATGGTCACCACCCAGTTTACCATTTTATTTAAGCCTAAACAACGCCAACATCGTGGAAGAACGTAGAATGCCCGCCCTGGTTTCTTCTTTTTGTTCTGATAGCGTTGTAGTGCTAATTCTGAGTAAAAATCAGCATGAGATATTCGATTCGTTATTGGGTTTCAGTAGTTCTAAAAGAATGACTAACCCGGAAGTATTGGCAGGCTTTACCAATGCGTATTACGTAGTTGGAAATCAACAAATAGTTTTAACCGATTCAATGGCTAACAATTATTTTCCTCTGCCTTCTCTACCACTTACTTCTTCTGATTATGAAAAAACAATTCGTAGCTCAGCAGAATGGTTTGCAGCTATGAGAGAAGCTGCACGAAAACAAGGTAAGACTACCAATGAAATGGTAAATGAAACTGCTGTTTGGTGTACCAAACGCGACCAATCTTTCTACGATTTTGAATTGCGAATGAATGCTTTAAAAAAATGGCGAGTGTTAATGCAACGACAAGCAGTTGAAAAACATATTTCACCGCAGCAATTGAGTCACGATGCCGTTGTTCTACTACAGAATAAAGGCGAAGTGTATTGAGATTAAGATAAGGAATCCAAATTCAGATTTTCTAAATCTTCGGGCGTATCAATGGCGGTTCCTGAATGACCGGTGAAACCACATTTTATTTTGTAGCCGTTTTCGAGCCAACGGAGTTGCTCTAAACTTTCTGTAATTTCTAAGAGAGTGGGTTCCAATTTTACCACATCGAGCAAAATATTTTTTCGGAAACCATAAATACCTACGTGCAGATAAAACACTAATTCATCGCGGTGAAAATGGGAAACTGGATTAGGAATAATACTTCGGCTGAAATACATGGCCTCTTTGAAATTATTCAACACTACTTTTATGCGCGAAGGATTTCGCAACTCATCGTCCCAATCAATTACGCGAACTAAAGTTGCAATTTGTGTGGCTGGTTCAGCAAAACATTCAGCAAGGGCATCAATTTGACTCGGTTCAATAAAAGGTTCATCGCCCTGAATATTGATGACTACATCTGCATCTAAATTTGAAACTACTTCAGCGCAACGTTCCGTTCCGTTTTTGTGTTCGGCAGAAGTCATGATTACATTTCCGCCAAAACTTTTTACTTCATTAAAAATGCGTTCATCATCGGTAGCAACTATCACTTGCGAAAGCGATTTGGCTTTGCACGCCTGCTCATACACGCGTCTAATCATGGTCTTTCCGCCAATATCTACCAACGGCTTTCCGGGAAAGCGCGTGGAGTCGTAACGTGAAGGAATGATGCCTACAATTTTCATATTACTAATTTACGGCTAATCACTTTAGTTACCTAAATATTATTTGTATATGTAACAAGAAAAACTTTGTGGCTTACTATAACGCCACTTCAGTTTTAAATTCTGAATTGAAATGAAATTCAATTTCAGGATTGTTTTCGCGTTCCATTTTCAGGAACCAATCGCTTGGAGCGAGATACACAATATGCCCGTCTTTATCGTGCACAATGCTGGTTGATTTAAAGCGTATAAAGTCCTCGAGCTTTTGTGGATTGTTTGAACGCAACCAACACGCGCGTGTCATACTTATGTTTTGAAACCGACAGCCTGCATTGTATTCGTGTTGCAAACGATATTGTATTACTTCAAACTGCAGCTCTCCTACTGTACCTACAAACTTACGGTTGCCGGGTTGCTGGGTAAACAACTGTGCTACGCCTTCATCTGTCAATTGCTGAATACCTTTTTCCAATTGCTTACTCTTCATAGGGTCAGTATTAATCAACTCTTTGAAAATTTCGGGACTGAAAGAAGGAATGCCGCGTATCTGAAAGTTTTCTCCTTCTGTCAACACATCGCCAATTTTAAAACTGCCTGTATCGTATAAACCCACCACATCACCGGGGTATGCTTCTTCCACAATATTTTTTTCCTGCGCCATAAATGTTACTGGTGTGCTGAAACGAAAATCTTTTTGCAAACGCACATGATGATAATAGGTGTGGCGTTCAAACTTTCCGCTTACAATACGCATGAAGGCAATTCTATCGCGGTGCTTAGGGTCGAGGTTGGCGTGAATCTTAAAGATGAAGCCCGTCATTTTATTTTCTGTGGGCTCTACAAAACGCACATCGGTTTCTCTTCCGCGCGGTGTTGGAGAAATTTCTAAAAACGTTTCGAGCAATTCCTGCACACCAAAATTATTTACACCGGAACCAAAAAACACAGGAGCCAGATTTCCTTTTAAATATTCTTCTACATCAAAATTATCGTAAACAATTTCTACCGCTTCAACATCTTCGCGCAGTTGAGCGGCATCCTTCTCTCCTACTATAGCATCAATTTGGGCATCGTTAATATCCTGCAACTGCAAAACTTCGTTGGCAATTTTTGTAGTGCTGGCTTTAAACAGGTTCAAATATTTTTTGTGCAAATTGTAAACGCCTTTGAACATACTTCCACGGTTTATTGGCCAAGAGAGCGGACGAACACGAATTTTTAATTCCTTTTCAATTTCATCGAGCAAATCAAAAGGGTCGCGACCTTCGCGGTCGAGTTTGTTGATGAAAACAATGACCGGTGTTTTGCGCATGGCGCAAACTTCCATCAGCTTGCGAGTTTGCGCCTCCACTCCTTTTACCGAATCAACCACCATAATTACCGAGTCAACGGCAGTGAGTGTGCGATACGTATCTTCCGCAAAATCTTTGTGACCGGGTGTATCGAGAATATTGACGAGTTTGCCTTTGTATTCGAAACTCATTACCGAAGTAGCCACGGAAATACCACGTTGTTTTTCTATTTCCATAAAATCGGAAGTAGCGGTCTTCTTAATTTTATTGCTCTTTACCGCGCCAGCTGTTTGAATAGCCCCGCCAAAAAGCAAAAGCTTTTCGGTAAGGGTTGTTTTACCGGCATCGGGGTGAGAGATAATACCGAAGGTTCTTCTGCGGTTGAGTTCTTCTGTGGCTGTCATAAGGGGGGCGAAAGTAAAAAAAGAGGTGAGACGCACGGAGCTATGATTTGCCTTCAACAAATCATCAACAAACGGGTTTCTCCGGTTTTTTCTTTTGGTGCACGGTGAATACAGGGAAGCACTTTACTTTGAGGATGGTCAACTGCCAACTTCCATAAGTTACCGATGCCTAGGTTAATGAGGGGTGACCCAGGTTTTGGTTGATAGTGCAGGTCGAAGAAATGTTCGGTTAAGAAGGTTTCAAATCCATCCTCTGTTCCGCCATATAGTTTTTTGAGTGCATCGCGTATTTCGGGTAGCAACACTTTTTGTTCGGCTTGTATGTTCGGTAGTATTTCGCTCGGCTGGCCATAGTAAGTGCACAAAAAAGTATCGGTAGGCACAGGCGAGCGATCTACATGAAATGAATAAACATCGGTGGGAAAAAACGGGTAGGCATCATCGCGCTCATAATAGTTGATGAGATTAAGAGTTGGCGATGCGCCATGAGCGGTTAACAACGCAAAGTCGTTTAAAAGAATTTCGCGGGCAAGTTGCCCTTGTTCGCTTAACTCAAGAGCAAGAAGTTGCTCCTGTTCAAGCACCGCTATGTTTCCGTTTAGTTTTACCTTGTTCACAATCTCAGCAAAATCGCCTGTTAGTTTACGAGCCCAGCAAAGGGCATTAATTTCTCCAACAAAAGACATGGAAACAAGGTCTTGAAAATTTGTAACCCAGTGAATCTGATTTAGTGAAGGAGATAAATCTATCATAAGGGGTAAGATTAATGTTTTTTGTTCTCGCAGGCTTTGTGTTTAACTACTGTCGCTACCGAAAATATCGGGATAAATAAAAACAGTGGGATGAAACACCGTGCGCAAGTTTTGAGTTTTATTTCCGCAATACAAATAGCTCACAGTTTAAAGTGGAGACACAGCGGGAACTAAATTACGTGGTTGCATCAAAATGACTACGGAGATGATCTCTTGATTTTTACTTTATCAAGAGCAAAAATATTTCAACTTTACCACTTCATGAATACCACAAAAAAAGCAATTCGTTTACTTACAGAAACCTGCCTGCGAAAGGGAATTCGTAAAGTTGTTTTCTCACCGGGTTCACGCTCGGCTCCTTTGGTTATTGCGTTTTCACAAATAGATGAAATAGAATGCCTCGTTATTCCCGATGAACGAGTGGCAGGATATTTCGCGCTTGGTCTTGCACAACAATTGCAAGAAACTGTTGCCGTGGTTTGCACTTCGGGTACGGCTGTGTTAAATCTTTCTCCTGCTGTTTGTGAAGCGTATTATCAAAATGTTCCTTTGCTGTTGCTAACTGCCGACAGACCTTTTGGCGCGGTAAGCAAAGGCGAGAACCAGACCATTATGCAGGAAGGAATTTTTGGACCGCACGTAGTTTTTGATGTTTCTATTGATGGCGATGCGGAGGAGGAAAATGAGTTGAAAGAAGTGCAACAGCAAGTAAGTAATGCCATTGATGAAACGCGAAATGGTTACACAGGTCCTGTGCAGGTGAACGTTCATCTCAGTGAACCGCTTTATCAAACTACGGATGCAAATTTCTTTTTTAATTGGGAAGAAGAGCATGAAATTTCTTCTACTGAATTTATTCAGCTCAAAGATTTGCAACGTATAAAAACAAGTTTTTCAACAAACGAAAAGAAAATGTTTGTGGTAGGCATGAGAGAGTTTGACGCAGAATTCAATGAACAATTACAAAAGTTAAGCGAACGAAACGATGTGATCATTGTTTATGAAAATATTTCGAACGTAAAATTACCTGAAGCTGTTTGGAATGTAGATGCCTGTATTTCCGCCATGGAAACTGATTCAGAAGAAAATTTTATTCCCGATGTGGTAGTTACCTTGGGCAAACAAATTGTTTCTAAAAAGCTGAAACAGTTTTTACATGAAAAGCCAACTATACATTGGGATGTGCCGCCTGGAAGCAGCGTAGGAAGAAACTGGAATATGTTTGGCGACATACTTATAGGGGTGGAACCCATCAACGAAACACAATTTCTAAATGCAGTAATTGACACTAACGAAACTACTGCAAGCAAATACAAGAAAAATTGGTTGCAGTTGAGTAAGCATACTAATGAACTTTCGAAAAAATATTTTTCTAAAAACGATTACAATGATTTGAAAGTGATGGAAACACTTGTCAATTCCTTTCCCGAAAATTCGAACATTCAATACGGCAACTCCACACCTATTCGTTACGCCAATTTTTTCATGCATAAAAACTCGTTGACCATAAATGCAAACAGAGGCACCAGCGGCATTGATGGTTGTTTAAGCACAGCAGCGGGTTCAGCTTTTAACAGAAAAGGAATTACGGTTTGTGTGCTTGGTGATGTAAGTTTCTTCTATGACTCGAACGCCTTGTGGAATAATTATCTGTCGCCAAACTTGCGCATCATCATTATCAATAACAATGGCGGAAGTATTTTCCGTTTGCTCGATGGTCCTTCTAAAGTAAATGAGTTTGAAAAATTTTTTGAAACACGGCATGAACTCAACGCTAAACACCTGGCTTCAATGTATGGGCTGCCTTATTATTTTTGCGCGCTCCAAAATGAATTGGAAGAAACATTAAAAACATTTTACGAGCCGTCAACGCACGCTAAAATTCTGGAAATAAAAACCGATAGCATGCACAGCGCAGAAGCATACAAGAAGTATTTTGATTTTCTGAGAAAAGAGAATTAGTACATTAGTTTTTTAGATCACCGGGAAATTAGGGAATACACATAAACACTTAAACACGTTAACACATCACCACGATACATGAAAAAGAGAAACTGGAAAAGCATTAAAGATTACGAGGAAATTAAGTTTGAGTTCTTTGAAGGCATTGCAAAAATTACGATCAATCGTCCACGCTACCGCAATGGGTTTACAC
Organism: Bacteroidota bacterium; assembly: GCA_947479455.1. GTDB lineage: Bacteria > Bacteroidota > Bacteroidia > Chitinophagales > LD1 > Bog-950. The sequence continues at coordinate 71,457 of CANJZE010000011.1, read as the reverse complement.
CGCTTACCGTAAAAGAAATGATTGATGCCATGAACACCTGTCGTGATAGTCAGGATATTGAAATAGTTGTTTTAACCGGTGAAGGTGATAAAGCATTTTGCAGCGGTGGCGACCAGAACGTGAGAGGACATGGCGGATACATTGGAAAAGATACCGTTCCACGTTTGAATGTGCTTGACCTGCAAAAACAAATTCGCTCTATTCCTAAATGTGTAATTGCCATGGTAAATGGTTTTGCCATTGGAGGCGGACATGTATTGCACGTAGTTTGCGATTTATCTATTGCAAGTGAGAACGCCATCTTCGGGCAAACAGGTCCTAAGGTGGGCAGTTTTGATGGCGGCTTTGGTGCAAGTTATCTCGCGAGATGTGTGGGTCAAAAGAAGGCAAGAGAAATCTGGTTTCTCTGCGACCAGTACAATGCGCAGGATGCGCTCAGTATGGGTTTGGTCAACAAAGTAGTTCCGCTCGAAATGCTAGAAGATGTAACGGTTGAGTGGTGTAAAAAAGTTCAAGAAAAATCTCCGCTCTCTATTCGTATGCTTAAATCTTCATTCAATGCTGAACTAGATGGCCAGGCAGGTATTCAGGAACTAGCAGGCAATGCAACACTGCTTTATTATTTAAGTGATGAAGCCAAAGAAGGGAAGAATGCCTTTATTGAAAAACGCAAACCTGACTGGAGTAAGTTTCCGAAATTTCCGTAAGCGAAACATTGTTTTTGAAATTCTACTGCTTCATTCATACATAGCTTCATGAAAAAAATAATTTTTGTTTTTACTCTTTCTGTTTCTCTCGTTTATCTCAGTGCTAATTTAAGTTCATGCAAGTCATGCAAGAAGGAAGAACCAAAAGCTGAGGTGAGTGCCGATACTACTTCGCATGTTCAGATTCCCGAGAACATGCTCAACATGCCTCATGCCGATACTTCGTTGATTCCGGTGCTCTCTGCTGTCATTGATAATGCTTTTGAAGCGAGTGCAAAAAAAGATTACGACAAACTCGCAAAATGCATTGTTTACCGTGGACCAAATGAACAGAAAATGGGGTACGATGTTTTTGATTCCAAAAATAAATACGACAGAGCCGTAGTAAAAATTACAGCCGATGTTTTTAATAAATGGAGCAACGGAGTTGAAGCGCGTGAATACGGTCGTGCGTTTGCTTTACCTCAACCCGATGGCAGAGATTTACCTGTACTGGAAGTTATCTTCACTACACCCACGCACTTCGATCGAAAATTTTTCGGTTTCCTGCTTATCAAAGATGAATGGAAGATTGCTGATGTGAGTTCGAATTTGGGAGAATGACAATGTCAATTCTCTCCCTTAAAAAACACCCATCCGTTTTTGCGATACAATTCCACAAGTTTTGAATGATGCGGTTTCGCTACTTCTACATTCGTGCATTTAGTAATTACATACAATGGTTTTGCGGTATCAGCAAAAGCGGAACATGGTTTCTTCGCATAAAAATAATGCGCGTAGCTTTTGAATCCTTCTGTTTCAATACGGCAAGATTCATCTGCTTTTGATTCTAAAAACTCAATTAATGCAGCCTGGGAATATTTTTCTACACGTGGCACTACCAAGGTGATTACCGTGCTAATGAAAAGTGCACTGCAAATGATAAGAATATACGCACCCCATTTTACATGTTTAGTTTGCATTAATAAAATAGAAACAATTAGGCACACGAGGTATGCAATACCAAAGCGGATATCATAATTGCTCCAGTACACTTTTGCTTTCAAAATTTCTTTGACAAAATCATCTTTAACGTAGTTGACAAAAACATCGGGACGTTGAATAAGAAATATGCCTCCGGTAAATGCCACGGTAATCAAAACACCGAGCGTGAGCAACGGCACCGTTTGCCGCCATGTCCATTTCATTTTTCCATCAAACAAATAGTTGAGATAGTATGCGGCAAGAAAGGTGATAGGGAAATAACACAATGAGGAGTAGTGAACTATTTTTGTTTTTAACACACTAAAAACAATCAACACCACGCACAGCAAATAAATCATCCATCGTTTGAAATACACTTGTGTGGTATCGTCATTCGCATTCCTTTTAAACGCATCGTAAATAAGAGCAGAAGCCGGAAAAACACCTATGAGTAGCAGGAATGGGTGATAGAAGAACCAGCTGCCATTATTGTTAGAAGCGAACGAACGAATTTGATAGGTAATAAACTCGTCTACGAACTTCAGCCCATTAGCATGAATGGCAAAGCTGAGCCACAAAATAACCACCGCTGCCACGATCACCCACCACAAAATCATTTCACTCAATTCAATTTTAAGTTTACCGCGATTCACAAAAAAATAAGTGGAAGCCGTAAGTACCGAAAGCAAAATGGCAACAGGTCCTTTAGTAAGTGTCGCAAGCCCTATGAACAATGCAGAGAGAACTAAGTTCCACCTACGGTTTCGCTTTTGAATTTTAAAATTTTCGAAATCATTTTGAACGCTTAGTTTAAAAAGGAAAAACACGCCAAGAAAAATGAAGAGATTAAAAATAGGGTCAATGATTCCGCTCTTGAAATAAATATGCGGGAGTATAGAACAGCAAAACATCATTGCCCAGAGCACACCTAGTTGCGATTTAAAAACATAGCGACCCACATTAAACACCACGAGCAACGTAACTATTCCGCAAATGGCGTTGGGTAAACGCGCAGCAAATTCATTCACACCGAAATAAGTCATGCTGAGTGCCTGCAACCAAATAAAGAGCGGTGGTTTTTCGTAAAAGGGTTGAAAGTTGATTTGTACCATGCGGAAATTGTGCGTGAGTAACATTTCGCGCGCACTTTCTGCAAAATTTATCTCGTCCAAATCAAACAAATGAACCTGATTCAGGAAGGGCAAAAACAATAATGCTCCAATGATTACAAGAATCAACTGAGTGGGGAACTGCCGAATATTTTTTTGAATTGTTTCTACTACCATAACTACAAGCGAAAGTTAGAAAAGAATGGGAGAGAAAATGTTTAACTCCAAGTGTCGTAAGTATATTTCTATTTCATGTTCCGCAACTCTTCAACCGGTTTCATGTTCCGCAACTCTTCAACCGGTTTCAATTTTGTAATAGGAATAAAGTGACAGCGATATCCTCCGGCCGTTCCTGTTTTACTTCCGAAATCTTTCAGCGGTGCTTTATCGAGTTCTTCGGCAGTTGAATAACCACAGAGGTAAGCGCGAGTGCCTGCCACAATTGAATCGGCCGAATGAGAAGGCACATCAATTATCAACTGCACATAGAATTTTGGTTTGCGTTTGTGTGCATAATCTTCGCGCACCAGCAAATTTAGTTTCGTGTTGAAAGGGAATGCAGATGTTTTGATTTCAAACTCTCCGAAATCATTTTCGCCTTTGTTTTTCCCAACAAAATTTTTGCGCCAATCTCCAAACATAAATTGTGCAAAGGCAAATTCCCCCAAATGCCCAGTAAGCGTATCAATTTTTGAAGCCACAGTGCGCTCTACCTTCGTTTGCGGAATGAGTAGAATAGCTTCATCGAGCATTTCTTGCGTGATTAGAATGTGAGGAGGCAAAACTGAATTCATGAATAAATTTATAAAAAGAAATATTTCCGAGTTGCACAAAACAAAAAACCCTTTTCAATAATTTGAAAAGGGCTTTTGAAAATATCTCTACCAGATTAATTAAAACTGCTTCATGTATTCCACCGCAATTGTGTTGGTTGGGTCAATCTCAAGCGATTTAGTAAAATATTCTTTCGCTTTTTCCTTGTCTTTCAATTTTTCAAAACTGTAAATACCTACATAAGAATATGCATCGGGCAAATTTCTTTTATACTTCACTGGATCGCTGCCGGCAACTTCAATGTATTTTAAGTAGTACGGATAAGCATTGAAATCTTCCGGTTTGCCAATTTTTAAATTCGTCATAGCTCTCCACATATACCCATCGGGCGAAGTTGGGTTGCGTTGCGTAAATTCAGCAAAAGTAGTATCTGCCATCAAAGAATCCCCTACACTATAATAACATCTACCTAAATAAAACACTTCCACCGAATTCAACTTACCACACTTGTCTTTTTTCAATGCATACTGCGCAATAGATTCCGTAAAATGTTTTGCCTGAAACAACACTTTTCCATATTCTCCCAGCAAATCACAATTTGAAGAATCGTTTTCTAAAGCCACCTTAAAATAGTTCAATGCAGCTGAAGTATCACCCGCTTGGGCAGCAATTCGGGCTGAGTAGATGTAATCAATATCCTTTACCTTCTTCGCAGGATTAGCCCAAAATTTTGCACTGGTTTCTGCTGCTTCTTTATAACGTTTCAATTCGAAGTTTGAAAACGCAATGACGCGTTGAAATACATAGTTGCTTGGGTCATTTGCTAAACCACGCGTTGATTCTTCAATCGCTTTATCATACTCTTTGCTTTGGAAATAAAGTGTAATCAAACTTGTCTTCGCCTGATTATCTCCGGGGCTTAAAGCAATATACTTTTCGTAATTTGGTTTCACCTTATCGTATTGTTTACTCAGGTAATAAGCCTCTGCTAACTCCTTGTAAACAATTGGATACTTCTGGTCAATGTTCAATGCCTTGTTGAACGATTCTATGGCCTGGTCGTAAATTCTTCCACGCACAGCCAAACGACCCATTTTGATCAAAGCCAAAGGATTCGTTTTGCAAGCATCAGCCGCGGCTTCGTATTTATTCATCGCCTTTCCACCCATGGTGTTATCGGTAGAAGAGTTTTCAAGATATGCATCGCCAAGGGCAATCATGATTTGACAATTTTTATTATCAAGCGCATAAGCCGATTCGAAATTTGAAATAGCTGCGCTCAAACTAACTACCTTGGGAGTAAAATACGCATCGCCTATTTCGTAGTAGATATTCGCATTTTTTTGTTTAGTCAATTGCGTGGCCCGTGTAAAGTTTACAGTAGCTTCAGTCGTGTTCTTCGACAATAACGCAATTCGACCAAGTGCCACATGCCCTATAGCCGTTTTGGTTTCAGGATTAAAAACCTTCTTATAAAATACGAGCGCTGAATCTGCATCATCACTTTTCAGATATGCATTACCCATGTAATAAGCCACATCGGCTTTGTTCGCAGCAGGATCGCTCATTAACTTGCTGAGAATTTGTTTTGCGCGGAAATAATTTTCGTTGTCAATTTCGTGTTGCGCATCCTGCAAGGTTTGTGCAGAAAGAACATACAAACTAAGAACTAACGCTACCATTGAAAATACCTTCTTCATGTCTATGTTTATTTGGTGTGTACTGATTGATAACAAACAAATGCCAATGTTTACTTACTGCCGCTTACTTCACTTTCGTTAACAATAATCTCCCGTTCAGGAATTGTTACCGGAATTAAACCGGCTTTCAAAAATATTTTGGCCCCCTTTGCCTTCGATAAAAAAGTTACCAATAGCAATTCAAGATTGTCGTCACTAGTACTTCGTGTAACAGTATTCAGCGTTCTTATCAGCGGATAATCTCCTTCTGCAATGTCCGACTGATTAGCACTTACCCTTACTATGTCGCCTTCTTTATTTTTGGCGCGCAAACTTAAAATTTTTATCCTCTTCAAAGTCTCTTTCACCCTCATGTCTTCGCTATCGCTTATAGTATTGAATGGAATAAAACCAATCACATTTTTGTTCTGCGAAACATAATCAATCACTTCGTTAACCGATTGAAGCGCATAAACGTTTGGCGATACCTTTTCTTTATATCCTAATTTATTCAACACGAACTGAACAGTGCTTGAATGCTGATTTTCGAAAACAAGTTTAGGATAGGCAGCAGCAGAATTTTTCGGGTCAAAATATTTTTGGAGCAAAGCAAAATCCAAACGCTGATCGTCAAAATCATTACTACCAATCAAAGCTACAGCATCATACGCCACCGGCAATTGACGAACATAAATAGTATCAAGATTGCGTAAATCATTCACCTCCGATTTTTCTAACTCTCTTGAAAGAATCAACAGCGTAGCTTTCTTGTTTTTGAAATCTTCAAACATTTCCTTCTCGTTCTTGTAAGTAAAATTGCTTTGCACACTATCGTTTAAAAAATCAAAAACTTCCTCCTGCTGTTTTAATATCTGTTCTAAACCCATATCGACATCTACATTCAAAACGCCTTTGTAAATTTTGAAACGGCTATCCTGTTTAGCTTCTTCTGCCGATTTTTTTTGCGTGCATGATGAAAAGGAAAAGACGATAGACAATAGACAAGAGACTGACATGAAAAAGAAAATTCGTTTCTTATTCATGATTACTGTTGTTGTATTCTGAATAAAAGCCGTAGAAACGAAACAGCGCATAGCACAGCATTATTCCTGCAAAAGCATAACGCGAGTTCGTAGTAAAACCAACAGTAAGCGATGGAACAAAAAACAACGCAAGTGCAAAGCATAAAAAAATTAATGCTGCTCCTGCTTTCCAAAGCAAGGAAGGACTCGAGAAAATGATTTTAAAAATCTGATTCATGTGTTCTATAAATTGCAAAAATCATAACCATTCACACGGAACGATTATGATTTTTGCTAAAGTTATTTTCGATAATGTTTATTGCAATTTGAATACTACCGGCAACATATATTGCACACGAACTGCCTTACCTTGTTGCTTACCTGCTTTCCATTTAGGCATTGACTTTACAACACGCACAGCTTCTTTATCCAATCCCGGGCTAACGTTTCGTTTCGCCACAACATCCGAAACCGTTCCATCTTCCAATACCACGAATTGTACAATTACTTTTCCCTGAATATCGTTATCGCGCTCCATTTGCGGATACACAATATTCTTTTGTAAGTATTTAATCAACTCCATATCTCCACCCGGATACTCGGGCATTTGCTCTACAAAGGTGAAAATTTTTGGTTCTTCCACCACAGGTGCTTCAGTAACTACCGGTTCTAAATTTGCATTAGGATCGCCTTCCTGTGTTTTAGTTGCAATTTCTGCTTTTTCATCTTTCGGAATTTCCATAGGCTCTTCCTCTCTCACTTCCTCCTGTTTCTTAACAACCATTTCCACAAAACGTACTGTAGGTCTTGTAGGGGGCGGAGGAGGAGGAGGAGGTGGTGGTGGTGGTGCAGCTTTATCCAATGGCGGTGGTTCAGCAAGTGTTACGGATGTTTCTACCGTTTCTGCTTTTTTATCTGGAATCAAAAATCCCCAATCGACCAATGCGGCTAATACGAACAGTGAAAATCCAATGATGGCTGCTATCAAGCCGGTTCTGACATTTTTTTTCTGTAATATTCTTAGCTGATATGCCCCATAATCTTTATTACGGTTGTCAAAAACGATGTCATCCATCGACCAGTTCAAATAATTTTTTGATGTTTCCATCTTTACGCTTCTTTAATGTTATGATGCATGAATGAATTTATTCCACAAAATTTAGTTCGTCACTACTTCTTTCGCAAACTCTTTAACTACACCACCGTTACCCACCGCTTCAATTTCTATCGGGTCGGGGTCTTGAATGGCATAAATTTTACAACCGGTAATGTCCATTTCATCCAAAATGTCAATCATGTTCTTATACCTAGCGCCTTTCAGCATTTTAATTAAAATGATGGCGTCTCTAGGTCCCATAGTGATTTCTTCGGGTTGTTTTACTTTGTCCTTGTTAGCATCTACCCATTTCTTGCCTGGAGGGCACTCAGTAGGCACTGCCTTCAGTTTACGCAAAATTTCTTTGCGAATTCCGCCATCACCAGCGAAAGTGGTTTTCTGCAATCCAGCAACCTTCAACCCATCATAATACCATACCTGGTCTAAAGTATCTAACATAATATTCAACACCTGACATTCGCCTACATCTTGTTTTTCTTCTTCATTATCGGTTTTCTTAGGCATGTTTAGCTCCATAGCTTTGGGTTTATTCAAAGTGGTGGTTAACATAAAGAACGATATTAGTAGAAACGCCAAATCAACCATGGGAGTTAGGTCAACTCGAGTTGACATTTTTTTCGAGCGTACTCCACCATTGTGTTTGCCACCTCCACCGCCTCCGGTTTCCATTTGTGCCATTTTGTTGCGCTGTTTTTAAGTTTTTGAAATTATTTCTCTGCCGGTGTTTCTGTAGCAGGTACTTCACCAGCGCCACTTGGAGCTGCCAACGAAGTAATTAACACAAAACGATGAATGTCTTTTTCCGATAACCGTTTTATTACCTGTTTCACATACTCCACGTTTGAATCCTTATCACCTTTAATGGCAATCTTAATATCCCCATTGGTTGCATAACGTGCTGCCATTACCCAATCGCCAATTTGATTATTGGTAGAATCGCAAGGTATGCCCGGCATTTGTTCCTCTTGATATTTTTTGAATTCCAAACCATTCATACTGGTAATTCGTTTGGTTTCTTCAATTGGGCTTCCCCATGTATCGCAAAGAGAAAAGAACTCCATTTGTTCTTTACTTAAACCCTTTATACCCGGATAATGATCACCGGTAAATTCAGTCAATTTTTCAAGCATTGCAAATCGTACCGATTTTTCCTTGACAGAAATGAATGCTTTGCCTTCGGTGTTCACTGTTATTGTTATGGCATTATCTACGGCCTTAGTACTGCGCGCAGTAGGCACATCAACCGCCACAATTGACTGCGGTTTGAATTTTGCCGTAAGGATAAAGAATGTAAGCAACAAAAAAGATACATCGCACATAGCGGTCATATCAACGATGGTGCTTTTTCTTGGTATTTTAACTTTAGGCATCTTGCTGTTTTTTTATGAAAACGAGATTACTTTCTTGTAGAAGCAAAAGTTTGTGCAATAGAATAACCTATTTCATCAATTCCATAAGTAAGTTTATCAATCATACCGGTAAACATGTTATACATGATAATAGCTATGGCTGAAGTTCCGATACCGATGGCTGTATTAATCAACGCCTCTGAGATACCGGCAGCAAGCGCGCCCGGATCAGGGTTACCTGTCGTAGCCAAAGCCGCAAAAGCTTTAATCATACCAATAACGGTTCCTAAAAGAGCAACTAGGGTAGCTACTGATGCAATGGTTGCCAGGATAGGAAGATTCTGCTCTAAACTTGGAAGTTCGAGCGAAGTAGATTCTTCAATTTCCTGCTGAATGTGTTGAACTTTCTGCTCTAAAGTGAAAGCTGTATTCTTATCCATTTCCTGATACTTGTGTAAACCTTCTACCACCACATTGGCTACCGAACCTTTTTGGCGGTTGCATTCAGCTATAGCACCGTTAACATCGTTATTATGTAAAAGTGTTTTTACTTTTTGAAGGAATGACTCTAACGAACCATTACCTTGAGCCTTACGAATAGTAAGGAAACGTTCAATAGAGAAAGTAGCTACAGTTAAAAGCATGGTCATTAACAACGGAACGATAAATCCTCCTTTGTAAATGATTCCAAAGTAATCGCCTGGTACGGGTTCTTTGCGAAGGTCATCAATAAAATGCGACCGTGCACCGAACAGAAAGTGAAAAATAATTTCTGATACTGCCAAAGACGATAGAATAACCACAATTGCCCAAGGGAAATCGCTTTTTTTCTGAGTTTGTTTAGACTGACTACTCATTTTGTTTTTTGTTTTTTAGTGATGATAATTATTGTGTGTTTTTTTCAGCGAGGCGTAAAAGTATTTCTTATTTTCTCTTTTCAAAATTTTGAATTCCAAAAATCGGATACTTTAATTTTAGCTTCACTTTGAGCAAACATTACGCTCTTAACGCACTTATCTTAAGATTAGTATTTGCACATTTTCCACAACCTGATTTTGACAATTCTATGACAATTGACCTGTTTAACCGGTGGTTTTCATTGGTAAAAATTATTTTCACTTTATGCAAATAAATTTCATTGTAGTTGGCAAAACTTCTTCTGCCGAAATAAAAAACATTACGAGCGACTACCTCAAACGCATTAACCGCTATCATAAAACCGAAGAAATTGTAGTGGAAACTTCTTCGCTTAAAATAAACGACAAGCAAAAACTGATGCAGAAGGAAGGAGAATTGATTCTGAAAAAAATTTCTGCTACTGATTTTGTAATTCTGTTAGATGATAAAGGCATGGAGCAAACCTCAGTTCAGTTTGCCGCGTATCTCGAAAATATTTTTAACCAAAGCCACAAGAAAATTTGTTTTGTGGTAGGAGGTGCGTTTGGCTTTAGTGAGGAAGTTTATAAACGGGCCAATGCAAAACTCAGTTTATCGAAAATGACTTTCTCGCATCAAATAATTCGCGGCATTTTTTTAGAGCAGTTGTATAGAGCATTTACAATTATAAATAAGGAACCCTATCATCATGAATGAAAAAACAAGGTGCTAACCGCCAGGTGAACAGATAGCTAAGCTTTTCTTCTGTTCAGCAGTCTTCGCCATTTGCTTCTATCGGTGTCCTGGTCTCTAATAGCAAACAGCTTTTCGAACTCAGCAAGCAAAGCCTCTTCTACTTTCTTTTTCATTTTATTCTGTGTATCGGTGTCGTCAAACTTTGCTTTGTAACGTTCGGTTGAAATTCGTTTTCCAAAACTGAAATAGAGTTTAGCGGGGCGAGGAATAATTGAATCGCCAATGCCGCGCACCACCGGTGGCATTAACTCGCCATTCTTAAAATATTTTTCGGCCACGCCAATCATTTTCAAAAATTTTCCAAAAGGAGATTTAAGAATATCGTTTGCATCGCGCACTACGGTGTAAGTTTCTTCGGCTCCTACTGCTGCTACAGGAATTATATCATAACCATGTTCCATAGCCATGCGCACAAAACCTCTTCGGTCGCTCCATTTCAAAATGTATTCTTCTCCTTTCTTTTTGCAAATCTCTCGCGTTCCTCCGGGAAAAACAACCAAACTATCACCACGTTTCATTAACGCTTCACAATTTTTTCGCGAAGCTTCCACCACACCAAAATTCTTTTGAATGATATCTCTCCAACCGGGAATTAGCCAATGGTTACTATCGGCAAGTGCCCGTAGAATAATTCCCTTTTGTAAATACAACTCAATGGCAAAAGGATATCCATCAAATACCCCGAGTATTGTATGGTTAGAAACATACATGGCCGGTTTACTTACGTTCAATTCTTCTAAACCATAAAATTGCGGAGCAAAATAAAATTTGAAAGGAGCTATAAATGCACGAGCAAAAATTTTTGAGGGGGGCGAAAAGTCGAATTGGTGGTTAGAGATATGGGCTGTTTTTTTTGCCATTGCTTGAAATTTATTTGGTAGGGCAAATGTAAATTCTAATTTAGTTTTTGGAGCAGCTAAATATATTTTGGCTATTCAAGAAGAGGAGTAGGAAACCGGTAACTAAGCTGAGCTAAATTACAATACCTCGACCGTTTATAATTGAGAGAACTAAACACCGTTGTAAATCATAAGAATGAAAAAAGAAAAAACAAAAGAAGTTATAGTAAAAATAACTGCCGAGCAGTTAGATGCACAAGGGTATCATATTTTTTTGAACACAAAACTTAATGGCAAAACTTGCCGATTTTTAATTGACACCGGTGCATCGCACTCCGTAATTGACAAAAAGTATTTCGAAAAAAACATTGGCCATAAAAATTTAAAATCCAATAAGCAATCTACCACCGGCTTGCACAGTTCAACCACCGAATCGCATTTTGGAAAAATAAAAGAATGGAAGATTGGTCCACTTGTAGTTAAAAACTACACCATTGCGGCTGTAGATTTGAGTCATGTGAACCTCACTTACGCCTCGATAGGCAAGAAAAAAATTCAAGGCATATTGGGTTCCGATATTTTGTTTAAGCACAAAATGAGAATAGACTACGGTAAGCAACAACTCTGCTTTTAACGTTTTCTCTCTGCTAAATTGCTTTTTGTAAACATCATCTTTGCTTCACCTTAACTTCATTCAGCTTTCAGTTTTTCTGATAGCTTTGCGCCTCTAAAAAAATTATCACCATGAAAAAATTTTACTCGTTACTATTGTTAACTACGGTTACTTTCTCTTTATACGCTAGCGTTTGTGCTAATCTTTTCTTTTCAGAATACATGAAAGGTTCAGGAAATAACAAGGCACTGGAAATTTACAATCCAACAAGTAACGCTATTAATTTGAGCGGTTACCGTGTATTGCTTTTTGCAAATGGTAACACAAGTCCATCGGTTAATTTCATATTAAATGGCAGCATAGCTGCCGGTGGTGTTTACGTTATTATAAATAGTCAGGCAGATTCTACTTTGAAATTATTAGCTGATACCCTGAGTGGTGTAACTGCTTTTACAGGTAACGATGCCGTTGTGTTGATTCAAGGTATAGATACTATTGATGTAATTGGCGAGGTTGGAGTTAATCCCGGTACGGGATGGGCGGTTGATACTTTTGCTACAGGTACTTCAAATCACACACTCATACGAAATTCAAACATTTCTTTAGGCACTAACAATTGGACTTTTAGCTCTACCACCTGGACTGTTTTAGCGCTTGATTCCAATCGACTTGGCTCACATACTGGACCTACCGGTCAAACACTTTGTTCAACTACAGCTTATGATACCACCGTTATTTTCTCTCCTGTATCAGCAGCGTTTTCAGGTTTGAATGGTGCTGCAAATATGGATTTGGCACTTAACTCAATTCATGCCAACGCACTAACAATTGATGTAGAATTATTAAGTGGCAATGCAGCTTTTGTAAATAACTACTCTACTCAATCCATTAGTTTCAGTCCAAACACGGTGTTTAAATCTATCCCTTTAATTATTACGAATGACACCACTGGTCAGTTGACACACGTACTCACCTTCCGCCTAACCAATGCCGGTGTTGGTTTAAAAATAGGTGCCGATTCTATTTTCACACTTACCTTAACTCCTTTCGCTGCAGTTGATACTTGCGGTTCTCTTTTCATTAGTGAATATGTAGAAGGTTCGAGCAACAATAAAGCACTTGAAATTTATAACCCAACTAGCGCAGCCATTAATTTGAATGGTTTTAAAATTCAGTTATTTGCAAATGGACAAACAACTGGAAATGTTTTGAATCTTTCAGGCATTTTGCCGGTAGGTGGAACTTACGCAATCGTTAATCCACAAGCCGATTCAGTAACACTTAAACCACTGGCTGATACACTTTCAAATAATGCTACCGGTTTTAACGGTAACGATGCTGTAGCTTTAATAAACGGCACAGATACCATTGATGTCGTTGGTATTATTGGTAACGACCCTGGTGCTAGCGGATGGACTGTAGGAAGTGGAACAACGGCCAATCATACGTTGGTTCGTAACAGCTCAGTAAAATCAGGAACTAAATCATGGGCAGTAAGTGCTACTCAATGGAACGTGTTTGGTACAGATACTTTCTACTTAGGTGTGCACACCGGACCAACCAACATTACTCCTTGTGTTGTTTACAGTGGTATCAACCTTGTAGAAACAAACAATGTTGCGCGCGTTTATCCAAACCCAAACAACGGAAAATTTGTAATTGAATTGAACACCGTTGCTAATGTTGAAATGAATCTTTACGATATGACAGGAAGAGTGGTTTACTCAACTAAACTTAACTCAACCAACATCATTAACGTTGATGTGAACCAATTGAATTCAGGTGTTTATATTGCTGAAATAAAAGCAGACAATAAAGTTTCGAGAAGTCGTATAAGTGTTCAATACTAAAACTCTCTGCGAATCTCTGTGATGACTCAGCGGAACAATAAATCACACAGAGATACACGGAGAAACAAGGAGATTCACTGAGTTCAATACAGAATAAAAAATAAAGAAGCCCCGATGTGGGGCTTTTTTGTTAGTGGCTATTGTTACAAAAGTTTCTGCAAAACCTCAGGCACGACCACATGCTTGCCATCAAAATCAATAGTGGTGAAATTCATTTCAGCATAGGTTTGTTTCATAGTAGCAACAATAGGTGCGGTGAAGTATTCATCTTTTGTACCGCAGATAAACGTGTTATTCGTTTTCTTTAAACCACCTTCCGATTTTAAAGGAAATAATTCTGGAGCAACTTCACCGGCATAAACAATTAACGAATCGAATTTATTTTTTGAAGCATCAACCCATCGTGTAACTGTTGATGCGCCTTGAGAAAAACCAAGTGCAGTAATTTTCAAATCAGTAAACTGAGCTAAATCAAACTGCGCGTATAAACTATCTAGATACGCGATGTAATCTTTAATTTCATTCAAGCGGTCTTCGCGCGTCATCCAGGTGGCACCAATTACACCGCCACTTCCTTTAATGTAAAAACGATTCAGTGCTTCAGGTGCCACAAAGAATATTTCATCGTTGAACAAAGATTCAAACGAAGCGAGAAATTCTTTCGGGTTCATTCCCCAACCATGCAACACAAACCAAATTTGTTTGGTGTTCTTATCTAATTTGCCGGAAGTGAAATAGCGTGCTGTCTTCTTTATTTCGAGATGATGTTCAATCATGGGGTAGTTTTAAAATGCATAAACACAGCAATAGAACTTGAGCGCAAACACAACAAAAACACCAGTGGCATGCAGGCAATATTAAATGGCTGCGGCAACCAGTGCCATGCTAAAAGCATAACCATCATCAGTAGATACGTGAATGCGAAATAATATTTAAGCCAATCTGCTTTTTGTTTTCGAAGAAGAAAGAATGCGGCAATTACATGCGTTGGCAATAACCAAAGCACATTAAAATTCTTAGGAACCGAATAATGAGAACTGAATGCCCAAAGCGATAGAAACAGCGAGCCTAGCAAACCAACAGTCAGAAACAAAACAAAATCGAACGCGAAGAAATGTTTCTTCTTTTTGAATTCGTAAAAAGTAAGCGCCATGCCAATGAAGACAAGAATGAGTGTAAGATGAATTGGTCTAAAGCCCTGTTCAATTTTCACAGGAGGTAAATCAAGAACAGGCGTTGTGCTCAACACAAATGGTTTGTCCTCTATTGTTGCACAGGCTAAATACTTCGCCACATAATCGGGTAGAAAAGTTTGGCTGCGCGGATTAGCTTCTACTTCACAAGGCATACCGAGTATTAAATCAAAACCAAAGTCTACCCACGGGCGATTCCAAACATACATGCGCAGCATGTCGTGCATGGTTTTGTTTTTTGGAAATGCGCCTTGCTCCGTATGATATTGCAATCGCTTCCCCAAAACTTTTTCAAACACATCGCGCGGTCGCGTAGCGCAATTGTCCCAAAAGAAGTCGTAGAAGTATTCTCTGTTTTCGGGCAGTGCGTTGTTGAAGAGAAAAGTAAAAACCTGTTGCTTGTCTTCGTTGGTTAAGTTTAACTCCTGTTCATCTACTCTCCTCTTCGACTCCACATATTCAGCCATAAAATCTTTAAACCTATCGATAGAAATCATGTATCGCATTTTGCCTTTCAAAAAGTTGGTATAGAAACCAGGCTGGTCAAAATCGAAAGTGCCGTAATTAAAAACCACATCAAACCCATTCTTAAAATCAGTAACGCGAATACCTGTATGCCCAAATGCAGAATACAATTCATCACCGGGTGCTACGGTAAGTAAGGTTACACGAGAAGAATCGGAGAGAGTAATTGCCTGTGAATAGACTAGAGACGATAGACAAGAGACAATAGACAATACAAATAACCTGAGTTTGAATTTATGCAAGAGGAAAAGATTTTTTCGGTTGTTCAACTTTGTAATTTCTAATTCAAAATTGGACTTTCAGGATAACCCGCCATGGTTTGATACACACCACGCATATCGCGCATAACATCTTTCCACAACTTTTCAATGTCCGAATTGAAAATATATTTAGCAGTGCCATCTGCAATTATCCATGAACTCTCTTTCAATTCCCCAACCATTTGCCCGGGTGACCAACCCGAATAACCGAGAAAGAAGCGAATATCATTAGGCTGAATTTGTCCTTTGCTCATCATTATTTTTACCTGTTCAAAATTGCCGCCCCAATACAAATCCTCCGCAAGCTGCAAACTGTTTTCAATCTTATCACCTATGCGATGAAGAAACTGCATCGTATCAGTTCCTACCGGTCCGCCCAAATAAATTTTACTTCTGAATGGCGGAAAGCCTTCCACCACATCGTTCAACCGAAGATTGATCGGTTTGTTGATTATAAGACCAACTGTGCCGTTGTCTTCGGTATGCTCGCATACCAGCACAACGGTACGCTTAAAATTTTCATCGAACATAAACGGCTCTGAAAGCAACAGTTTGCCTGCCGTTATTGGTTTATCTTTCTCAAACTCGTAACTCCATTTTTTTTCGTCACTCATGGCAAATCATAAAATTCGAAAGCGATTATAAACAAAATCGTTTCACTCAATTACGTGAAGAATAAACAATTGGTTCCTTTCCTTACAACACTATTTTTTGTTGGTAATTTGGTAGTGTAAGTTCGTTGGAAAGTTATTTTTGCGCTGTCTTAAAAACACGTTTCATGCAAAGTTCAAACCTTGATTATTTACCCATATTGATGCAGGTGATTTTCGCTGCTGTTTTTGTGGCGTTCACACTCGTTGTTTCAAATTTTATCGGTCCCAAAAGAAGTTCGAAAAACAAAGATGCCAGTTTCGAATGCGGTATTCCACAACACGGCAACGCGCGCATTCCGTTTTCGGTAAAATATTTCCTAGTAGCTATTTTGTTTGTGCTGTTCGATGTGGAAGTAATTTTCATGTATCCATGGGCAGTAAATTTTCGTGAACTTGGTTATGCAGGCTTTGTGAAGATGGTAATGTTTATGGCGGTGCTTTTAATCGGTTTCTATTATATCATTAAGAAAGGAGCGTTGGAGTGGGAGTAGACCCCACCTAAATCCTCCCCTAAAGGGGAGGACTTAAATACAAAATACATTTATGGCAGAATTAACTTCAGACAAAAATTTAGGATTAACTCCAACCGAACAGGGCTATAACGGTCCTGGTTTTCAGTTGACTTCAATGGACAAGTTTGTTGGCTTAGCACGTTCAAAAAGTTTGTGGCCGCTTCCGTTTGCAACCTCTTGCTGTGGTATTGAGTTTATGGCTACCATGGGTTCGCACTACGACTTAGCACGCTTTGGTTCTGAGCGTCCGAGTTTTTCTCCTCGTCAGGCCGATATGCTTTTGGTAATGGGAACAATCGCGAAAAAGATGGGACCTATTCTTCGTCAGGTGTATGAACAAATGGCTGAGCCGCGTTGGGTAATTGCGGTTGGTGCTTGTGCAAGTTCTGGTGGCGTGTTTGATACTTACAGCGTGTTGCAAGGCATTGACAAAGTTATTCCGGTTGATGTTTATGTGCCGGGTTGCCCTCCGCGCCCTGAACAAATTTTAGATGGTATTATGAAACTGCAAGACTTGGTGAAGAACGAAGCGTTCAACAGAAGAGATTCACCGGAGTATAAAGCGCAGTTAGCTACTTACGGAATCAATATCAATTAAAAAGCAGCCCCTCTAAATCTCCCCGAAGGGGAGACTTAATACAAAATACAAACGAAATGGGATTGACAAACGAAATAGTAATAGAAAAGCTTACAGCAAAGTTTGGGGAAGAAGTAAAAGATTTCACCAACGATTACGGCATGTTAGCTTTTGAAATAACAAGCAATAAAAATGTCGAAGCAGTGCAGTTTTTGCGCGATGAACTTGGCTTTAATTTTTTGACTACGCTTTTTACCATACACTATCCCGATAATGATTTAGAAAGACAATTTGCTATTGTATATCAACTGCACAACTGGGTAGATAATGTGCGTGTTCGTTTCAAAATATTTTTAAACGGACAAAACCCCGAAGCAGAATCCGTAACAGGATTATTCCCTTGCGCTAACTGGATGGAAAGAGAGTCTTACGATTTTTACGGAATTATTTTCAACGGACATCCTGATTTGAAACGCATTCTCAACATGGATGAGATGGTTTCGTTTCCTATGCGAAAAGAATTTCCATTGGAAGACGGAAACAGAACCGATAAAGATGACAGATACTTTGGTCGCATTCCTCAAAATACAAACGCGAACTAATCATGAGCCAAATACTTGCACCACTTACTATTGAAGAGAAATACGCTGACATGATTCGTCAGCGCGAGAACGAAGACGGAAGTGAATTGTCTATTCTCAATCTCGGACCAACTCACCCTGCTACTCACGGAATTTTTCAGAACGTGTTGCTGATGGATGGTGAGCGTATTATTGATGCTGAGCCAACGATTGGTTATATCCATCGCGCATTTGAAAAAATTGCTGAGAACAGACCTTTCTATCAAATCAATGTATTGACCGATAGAATGAACTACTGCTCCTCTCCCATCAATAACTTTGGCTGGTGGATGACTGTAGAAAAATTGTTAGGTGTTGAAGTTCCTAAGCGCGCGCAGTATCTGCGTGTAATACTGATGGAACTCGCGCGTATCTCTGACCATTTAATTTGCAATTCAATACTTGCAGTTGATACAGGTGCATTCACTGGCTTCCTCTATGTAATGCAATATCGCGAGCGCATTTATGAAATTTACGAAGAGTTGTGCGGTGCGCGTTTAACCACTAACATGGGTCGCATTGGTGGATTGGAAAGAGATTTAAGCGATACAGGTTTCAGAAAGCTTCGTGCATTCATGAAAGATTTTCCGGTGGCATTTAAAGAATTTGAAGCGTTGGTTTCACGCAACCGTATTTTTATTGACCGCTGTGTTGATGTGGGTAGTATCTCAGCAGAGAAAGCAATTCAGTACGGTTTCACTGGACCAAATCTTCGCGCTGCTGGAGTTGATTACGATGTGCGCATTGCAACTCCATATTCTTCTTATCAAGATTTTCAATTTGAAATTCCTGTTGGCAAAACAGGCGATACTTACGACCGCTATTGTGTTCGCAACGAAGAAATATGGCAGAGCATGAGCATTATTCAGCAAGCGTTGGATAAACTTCCTGAAGGTCCTTATCATGCCGATGTGCCTGATTATTATCTGCCACCGAAGGAAGATGTTTATACGAGTATGGAAGCGCTCATCTACCATTTTAAAATTGTAATGGGTGAAGTGCCTGTACCGAAAGGAGAAGTTTACAATTGTGTGGAAGGCGGCAATGGTGAACTTGGTTTTTATTTAGTGAGCGATGGAAGTCGTGTTCCATATCGTTTGCATTTCCGCAGACCTTGCTTTATTTATTATCAGGCATACACCGATATGATTAAAGGCGGATTGCTGAGTGATGCGATTGTGATTTTGAGTTCGTTGAATGTGATTGCGGGAGAGTTGGATGCGTAAAACCCCTAAATCCCCTAAAGGGGACTTTAATACAAAATACAAATGAGTTTAGTTGTAAAAAATAATTCCGAAGTAAAGCTGAGTGATAAAACAATCGCTCGAATTGAGTTATTGAAATCGCGCTTCCCCGAAGGGAAAAAGAAAAGTGCCTTGCTTACTATTTTGCATGAAGTGCAGGATGAAAACAACGATTGGCTTTCGGTAGAAGCAATGGATAAAGTTGCTGAGGTGCTTGGCATTCTTCCTATTGAAGTGTATGAAGTGGTTTCGTTTTACTCTATGTATAATCAGAAACCTGTAGGTAAATATGTGTTTGAGTTTTGTCGCACCAGTTGTTGCGTTACACGCGGAGCAGAAGATTTAATGGATTACACCTGCAAAAAATTAGGTGTAGGAATGGGCGAAGTTACTTCCGATGGTTTATTTCAGGTAAAAGGTGTTGAATGTCTTGGTGCTTGTGGTTATGCTCCTATGTTGCAGCTAGGCGATTTCTATAAAGAGTTTCTTACTCCCGAAAAAATGGATGCCTTGGTTGAAGATTGTAGAGCAGGAAAGATTCAAAAGTTGAGTGCTGTATAAAAGTTGTTTGCAATAACGCTTACAACAAATTCATTTCATGCTCCGTTACAAAGCCGATGTTCGCACACTACTTACCGTTGCACTTTACTTTACAGTAGCAATTGCTCCGTGGTTTTTGTGGAATGAATTAAGCACCGTTCAGGTTTTTCTTTTCGTAGCAGCTAATTGTGTTCTCTCTTTCATCTGCGCTACAATCGTTCACAACACTATTCACGTTCCTATTTTTGAGAGTCGCACGCTCAACAAAATATTTCAGGTAATTCTTTCGCTTTGTTACGGACACTCCACAAGTGCTTATGTGCCCGGGCATAATTTCAGTCATCACAAATATGTTCAAACGCCAAAGGATGCCATTCGCACGAGCAAGGCGCGCTACCGCTTAAATATTCTTAACCAGCTTTTCTTTTTCTACATCATGAGTGGCGATATTTTGAAAGGCGAAATTCGTTTTGCGAAGAAGATGTATAAAGAGCGTCCTTATTGGTTTCGTCAATATACCATGGAAATGATTTTGGTAAACGGAATAAAAATTGCTTTGGCTTTTGTGAACTGGAAATGCTTTCTGCTTTTCATTTTCATTCCGCATCAGTATGCTGCATGGGGAATTGTAAGCACCAATTATTTTCAGCACGATGGCTGCGATGAAGAGCATCCTTATAATCACAGTCGTAATTTTACAGGCAGCTTTTTAAACTGGATGTTGTTCAACAATGGTTATCATGGAGCACACCACATGAAACCGAACTTGCACTGGAGTTTATATCCTGAGTATCATGCAAAGAATCTGCGCCCGTTTATTCATCCGTCATTGGATAGAAAATCACTGCTCTCCTATCTCATCGCTACACATATTTATCCTGCAAAAAGAATTGACTACCTCGGTAATCCTATCGTGCTTGCACCTTTGGTAAACGATGAAGACTGGGTGAACGATATTAAAGTAGAAGAACACCGCACCGATATGGCGGGTTCGTATTGATTTTCTGTTGAAATTTTCTTTGGAGAAATTGGTGCGCGAAATTACATTCGTGCCCGCATAAATGAATTAATCAATGGGCAAAAAAATTCTCTTAGAACACGTTAACGTTCCCGGTATAGAAACTTACGAAGTCTATCGCAAAACAGGTGGCTATGCTTCAGTAGAAAAAGCATTGAAGATGACTCCCACAGAAATAGTGGAAGAAGTAAAGAAGAGCGGACTGCGCGGTCGCGGAGGCGCGGGTTTCCCTACCGGTATGAAATGGAGTTTTATTGGCAAGAACAATCCTACACACCACTTAGTGTGTAATGCCGATGAATCGGAACCCGGCACTTTCAAAGACCGTTACCTGATGGAGAAACTTCCTCACCTGTTGATTGAGGGAATGATTACTTCGAGCATTGCGCTCGAGGCGCATCTTTCTTACATCTACATTCGCGGAGAGTATATGTGGGTGTATCGCATTCTTGAACGCGCGATTAACGAAGCTTATGCCAACGGATGGCTTGGAAAGAATATTAAGGGAAGCGGTTTCGATTTAGACTTACACGTAACCTGCGGTGCCGGTGCTTATATCTGCGGTGAAGAAACTGCTTTGATTGAATCACTCGAAGGCAAGCGTGGTAACCCGCGCATTAAACCTCCTTTTCCTGCAGTGGTGGGTTTGTATGGAAACCCAACGGTGGTAAACAATGTAGAAACCATTATGGATGTGCCTTGGATTATTATGAATGGCGGAGAAGAGTTCGCGAAAATTGGTATTGGAAAAAGCACCGGAACGAAATTAATTTCTGCATCCGGTAATATTAAGAAGCCCGGTGTGTATGAAATTGAATTGAATGTGCCGGTTGAAGAATTTGTAATGAGCGATGAATATTGCGGAGGTATGCAAACCGACAGACCATTGAAAGCATGCGTGCCGGGTGGTTCATCGGTGCCTATTCTTCCCGCTGAATTATTATTTAAAACTGCCAAAGGCGAACAGCGCTTAATGACCTACGAAAGCATGAGCGATGGCGGCTTTGCTACAGGCAGTATGATTGGCTCTGGAGGATTTATTGTGTATGACGACCGCCAGTGCATTGTGCGCAACACCTGGAATTTCTCTCGTTTCTATCATCACGAAAGTTGCGGACAGTGTTCGCCTTGCCGTGAAGGAACAGGATGGTTAGAAAAAGTAACATGGCGTTTGGAACACGGCTTTGGTCGAGAAGAAGATATTGATTTGTTATGGGATATTCAGCGCAAGATTGAAGGCAATACTATTTGTCCGCTGGGTGATGCGGCTGCATGGCCGGTGGCTGCCGCTATCCGCCATTTCCGCCACGAGTTTGAATACCATGTTCGTTTTCCCGAAAAAGTAAAAGACCGCAA
Source organism: Bacteroidota bacterium (assembly GCA_947479455.1). Taxonomy (GTDB): domain Bacteria; phylum Bacteroidota; class Bacteroidia; order Chitinophagales; family LD1; genus Bog-950. The sequence goes on along the minus strand of CANJZE010000011.1, from coordinate 49,305 downwards.
ACACTTTGAATACGAGCCCTGGGAAAAGGTGAAGTATTTGATGGTGAAACAGGAAGCAATGGCGGTTTAAATACACCTACTAACTCTTTCCATAATTTTCATTCACCTTCAAACGCACCCACTATGCGCATTACCTCTAAATTTTCATTTCTGCTTTTGCTTATCCTCGTAAGTTTTGCTGCTAACGCAGGCGAGCTTAAACCCAAAGTTACCTGGGGTCCGGAATACTTCGCGCCTAAAAGACATATTCCGATTGCTTTTTTAGGAAACTTGAATTCCGGTTTTATTCAAATTAGTCATCAGCCGGGCAAAATGCTGACCATACAACTTTTTACAGGTAAGTTGGGTTTAAAGAATGAGAAATCGATAGAGTTAAAAAATTTTCCAAAAGATTATGATTTGCAGGACTGCGTAAACTGGGGCAGTAAGTATTATTTGTTCTACTCTACTTGGACAAAGAAAGAAACTACCGAGCGCTTATACGTGCAGGAAATAGATGTGCAAAAAGGTGCATTGATTGGTGCTTCAAAAGAGCTTATCAGTTGTCCACAAGTAACCGGTGATGTAAGCATGTATGGGTTGTATAGCTTTCACACTTCCGGTAAGTTTAAGTTGCAGTTCAGTAACGATTCATCAAACCTTAGTGTGTTTGTGAACTATCGTGCTCAGGATAGAAAGGAAGCAGACCAGAATGCGAAATATGGCTTTTGGGTTTTCGATAAAGATTTCAAAACCGTGTGGAATGAAAAAGAAAACACGATGCCTTACGGGCCAAAGAAAATGGAAGTAGAAGATTATACCGTTGATAAGAACGGAGACTTTTTATTTCTGGCTTCGGTTTACAACGATGACTCGCGCAAAAAAATAATTGACAACAGTCCTAACTTCCATTTTGAAATAATGAAGTTTGGCAAAGGCAATAAAAAACCTTCGATAGTTCCGCTGAATCTTACCGATAAATATGTTTCACAAATCTCTTTGTTCGAAGATCTTACCGGTCATTTAGTGTGCTCAGGTTATTACGCCAGTCGCGATAAAAAAGGGAAATTAGTAGCCAACGGGGCAAACGTAGACGGCACTTTTTTCGTGCGTTTGAATGACAGCGGCACAGCGTTCGAGAACGTACACAAAGGATATTACGAATTACCTTCAGAGATTCTGAAGCAGTTTGAAAGTGAGCGTACACAAAAGAAATTAGAGAAGAAAGAAGAAAAAGGTGAAAACCTTACAGAACAAAATCTTAAGCTGAGAAGAATAATCTTTAATCAGGATGGTTCGTTGGTGGTTATGGGCGAAGAATCGTACTATATTACCGTTAGTTACTACAACGGCAAATATTGGGTTACACGTACCACTTATTACCGTAACGATATTTTTGCTCAATACATAAATAAAGAGGGGGAGTTGGTTTGGTCTAAAAAAATACCTAAAGCGCAACAAGGTGGTTCCACAATGGGCTTTAGTTTCAGAGTAACTGAATACAACAACGATTACTATTTCTTGTTTATGGATAATCCGAAAAATGTAGCTCTTTCCAATAATCAGGCTCCCGCTCCTTTTGGTGGCGGATATGGCGGTGTATTGTCGTGCGTGCGTGTTGACGCTACAGGTGAAATGAAAAAATCTGTCTTGTTTGATTGTAAAAAACTCGATCAGTTAATCACACTCGAAAATGGCGATTGGCTTGACCCGAAAACTTTTGTTATCAGTTCAGTCATGGGAACCAATGGTCCCAATGACCGCAACAAACTTTGCCTCATTCAGTTTGAATAAGCTAAGTTGGTTACAACTAGAGAGAGACAATTCTCACTTTTTCCTGCGTAAATCTAAAGAGTAAAATGCGAACAGACGGATAGCATGTATCACTTCTTCGCCCTTAGGTGTTTTTGCAAACACGTTCATGTAACCTAATTGAAGCTGCACAGCATTGGTGAGTTGATAAAACAATCCGCCAAAGGCGCGGTTTTGGTCGTACGAGTTGACTTTATCGCTGCTGTAGGCGTTTACAAATGTTTCGTTGGCTATTACCGCGCCCACACTATTTTGCTTAAACGCTTTGCTTTCGTTGAACAGAAAATGCATCATCATCATATACCGTATCCTCTCTCGAAACACGTACCCGTCAACAATGGTTTCACCCGAAGTTTTTTGTAAGAAGCGTTGTTCGTTACGCAAATAATGGGTAAGTCGAAAACTCCTTTTGGTAAACGTATGAAAAACTTGCTGCCAAGGTCGGTGCTCTAAGCGGACAAAACTTTGATTGGTAAGCGAAGGAAACTGTGGTATAAAGGCATATCCCAAATTAACACGCCATTGGTCATTTATAAAGTAAGTGCCCCCTGCTCTAAAAATTTCTAGGTGCAGATTATTAGAAAAATTGTTTTTAGTGCGGTGATGAACATCGAGCCAATATCCCCAATGATTATGAAGCCGTGCTTGATGAACAAAACCAAACCACAGTTGTGTATCGGTAAGGCTATAAGCAGAAGAAGATGAGCAAATGAAAAACAGAAGAAAAACAATCCTTTTCATACCATACAATTACAAACAATAAAATAATACTTAGAATTTGTTTCAAATTAAATAAGAAAGTCTTCTACCAATTGAAAAATTGCTGTTGCGAAAAAAACATTTTGTTCAAAAAAATGAAACATCTTTATTTATGCTCAAACATGGCTACACATTTTCCCATTTCGCTTTTGGGTTATAACCCAAATTTCCATTCTCCATAAAAAGCGGAGAATTTACGTTGTTAGAATAAAGTGAGCCGGTGCCAAGACCTTGCACCAATTTGTTCTTCTTGGTAAACACCCATTGCGCGATAGCATTTAAGCCAATGTTTGATTCTAATGCAGAGGTGGCCCACCATTCAATATTTTGTCGCTCCGCTTTTCTAATCCATTCATCGCACACGGCAAATCCACCAAGTAAACTCGGCTTTAGAATAATATATTTCGGTCGAATAAAAGATAGCACATCATCCTGCACCGTGCCGTGTACACCAATCAATTCTTCATCAAGCGCAATAGGAATGGGCGATTGTTTACACACCCGCATCATTAATTCTAATTGTCCTTTGCGAACAGGTTGTTCAATGGAATGAATTTGAAATGCTGCAAGCGTTTCTAATTTCTTAAAAACATCAGCAGCGTTGAAAGCTCCGTTGGCATCTAAACGAATTTCAACTTTATCGACAGGGAATTTTTTTCGAATAGCTCTGAGCAGGCTCACCTCTTCCACAAAATCAATGGCGCCAACTTTAATTTTAATGCAGTTAAAACCTAAAGTCAGTTTTTCTTCAATTTGCTTTTGCATAAAATCTTTTTTGCCCATCCAAACCAACCCGTTGATGGGAATTTGCTTTTTCCCTTGTGTAAAAGCACTGTCAAAAAATATTTTTTTGCCCCCATTAATCAAATCAAGTAAAGCCGATTCTAAACCAAACACTATTGATGGATGAGAACTTACAATTGTTGAATCGGGTTTTTCATCTTTTTCTATGTAGGAACAAATCGTTTGCAGCACTTCTTCATAGTTCGACAAATCATCAGCACTTAATCCTTCAATAAAACTGCATTCACCTACTCCCTTATTTTTTCCATCTGTAACAGTTAAATAATACCCATTTTTCACAGTCATCTCTCCTCGCGAAGTAAGTACAGGTTTCGTAAAATTTAGCTGATAAGGTTGGTAATTGGCTTGCATAAGATTTGATAAATGTAAACTAATGGTTCAAACCGTTTTTTGAACAAGAGCATTTATAACTGTGTATTTATGTAAAAATACAAATTGAGATTCCTTTCCGTTTCCTTTGAAAAAATCAATTTTGATTTAGATTTGCCACCCGTTTTAAACTTGCCGAAGTGGCGGAATTGGTAGACGCGCACGACTCAAAATCGTGTATCGCAAGGTGTGTGGGTTCGATTCCCACCTTCGGTACCACAAAAAGGGAATTCTTTCACATAAAGAATTCCCTTTTCTTTTTACTATTCAACTCAACTTTTGTGCTTAATGAATTTAGCCGTACTCTACCAAACTCTTCGTTCTCAAAAATATAACGTGCAAGGTATATGGCGTGCATTACACTTATCATCCGACATTTTAAAAAACGCTCGTGGGAAAATTGTTATCGGTTATCATGGGTAGATTTTAAAAATGATACCTCCGTCAATACGAAGTTCATTGGTGTCAAAAAATTTGAAGAAGAAATTCAATTACTAAAAAAATTCACCCGCATTATTTCATTGAACGATTACGTAAATGACCATGTGGATGATACTAAACTAAATGTGGCCATTACCTTTGACGATGGCTTCGAAAACAATTTCTCATTGGCTAAACCGCTACTTGAAAAATATGAGGCACCTGCCACTTTTTTCATATGCCCTTTATGGCATCAGGAAAAAAATGTACTCTGGCCCGATTTGATTGACCATGCAAGCCCTTACGCACCTACTTGCATTACCGTTGGAAATGAAGAATACAAAAAAGATAGATGGGGGAGATATTTTCATTCCAGCGGAGAGCCAATCAACAAACACATCACTAAACAGAATAGAATTTTTATTGAAAAATTATACGATGCGTTTCTACCCTACGCTCATTTTATGAAAATAAAATCAATGGCGCCTTACTGGAAATTGATGAGTGCCACACAAGTAAAGCAGCTCAGTCAAAATTCGTTATTCACGATAGGTTCGCATGGCTACACCCATACCCATTTGACGTTTCTTTCAAATGAAGAAGTTACAGACGAGTTAACTTCTTCGAAACAAACTCTCGAAAGTGTAATTGAAAAAAAAGTGTTCTTTTTCGCTGCTCCTTTTGGTGGTTACGATGAACGAACAGTACATCTTACACGTCAGGCAAACTATTCGCACCAACTGTTTGCTCAATTGGATGTAGCTGGAAACATTAAAGCAAACGATATCATTCATCGGTTTAGCACTAATCCCTATCTTTCGGCCTACAATCAGGTTCTGTTTATCGCAAATAAAAATTTTGAATTACCGCTTCGAACGTCTTTCCGATTCCAATCTGCATCATCTACCGTTGCTTTATTACAGTCTCTACAAAAAGCAATTGCCGGTTTCTTATTTCGTTTCCAAATACAACACTGCGCATCTAACCAAAAGTAAGTACGGATATTTCGCTTTCGAAAATAATGTTGCTGCCGGATTTACCGGAATGATTCCTTACGCGCTCGAATATCAAGGCATGAAGGAACTGGCTGTTCAGTCGGTTGATAGCATGACCCATCCGCTTCATATGAAACGAGGAATTTTTAAAACTTTGATGGACCATGTATATGAAGATTTACTGAACGAAAATATCTCCTTCATTTGTGGTTTCCCAAATGATGCTTCCATTAAAAGTGCTACTAAGAAATTAAACTGGATACCCACACCAAATATTAATGGGTATTGCATACCTATTGCCAATCGTTACCTTTCTTTTTTTAAGCGCAAAGCGAATCAATTTTTTTATCAGCAACAGATGCTTGAAAGTTTTTTTATGAAAGAACTTACTGATAAATTTCCGTTGCACTCCCTACGCCAAAATGATTACGTCACTACTGTTCGCGATATTCAATATTTCAACTACAAAAAATTTGGTGGTAGCATACGGGTAAATATTTATGGAAAAAATATTTGGCTCAAGCTAAATGGCTCGCTTTTTATTGGCGATATGGATGAGGCTTCGCCTTTGGAATTGAAACAAGTTATGGAGGTACTAGTACAACGTGCTAAGAGTTTAGGAGCAACCAATATTTATTTTCAAACGCACGGAGGCTCTTTACTCGACCATTCTTTTGCTTCTTTATATCCTAATGTGGGAGCGTGGAAAATTTTGTATCACAATTTAAATTCAAAATTCCCTTTGTCGAAAATAGGGATTACTCTGGGAGATATGGATTCATTTTAATTTCCAAAACCCCAAAGTTTTTTCAATAAACTTCGTGTTTGCCGTTTGATCATCTTCCATTAAATAAAATTGAGGTGCCCCTAAATTAAATGGAGCTATTTCCAAATTAATTGGCCGCCACAAGCCGGTTACAATTTCCTTGTTTGCTTGGAGTCCTTTGAAAGTGGTAGCGAGTAAATATGTAGCATCCGATAGTTGAATATTTTTTAGCGCAGCCGAAACTTCGTTGAACGACAGATGCACCAAGCAATCGCGACAAAAAATCAAATCTGCATTTGGCAAACTTTCTTTACAAATATCCAACTCAATAAATTTAACCGTATGAGAACCAAATCGTTTTTGGTTTGCCTGCACTAGTCCAGAAACAATTTCTGTTCCTACGTATTTCAACTCATTCAAATTCATTTTTTGCATCCAGGTAAAATCTCCGCAACCCACATCTACAATTGAATGAATAGCATACGTTTCAAAAACTTCACCTAAACCTGCTCTTAAGACATGCGTGCTTGAGAGCATTGAACCCCTTCCCGAAATAGGAATATCGCTCCGATTACCAGTCCATGTTTTTTCCTTGTAAATGGAACTGAAAATTTTTGCCCGTTCCATTCTAGCGTAGCGCATAGCTCTAAATTTTGATTTGAAATACGATTTGATTTTAGAGAACATGAACTGGTTCTATTTCCTTGGAAGAGAAACTAGCTGCCAAAATTACTCCGCAGCACATCCAAAAAAGGGATGAAATTTTTTCTTCGTGCATAAAATTATTTACTCCTACATGTAACACGTACGTGAGAAGCGCGAAAAAAATGACTACAAAAATTGCTTGCCTCTCGAGCAAAAATTTGCGCACCGAAAACCATAACGCAAAAAACACTACACCGCACCAAGCTAAAAATCCTCCTATACCAAGTTCTGTGAGAGTGGCTAAATAATCGGAGTGCGAATTACCTCCGGTGCCTAACCTTTCAAAAGCCACAGTATGCGTCAAACTTATTCTTGTTAAATCCTCCTTTTTTTGATATTTAAAATAGCTGAACTTATACATGTTGTTTCCAAAGCCTGTAAATGGTTTTTCCAGAAACATTTGAAGCGCGCATTTATAACGGTTGAGGCGTTCCACATTTGCCACATCATATGTCCAGTTAAAGGTGGAAAGGATTTGATTTTTTAGGGAGGTGCTCTTTACCGCTTCAGTGGTTTGTGCAATTTTAAACATGCCCACTACTACCACGGTAACACCGGCTGTAAAAATTACAAGAACAAGAATTAGAGTGTTCGTTTTATTCCTGAAACAGTAAAACACAGCTGAAAAAAAGAAAGCCAAAACAAAAGTAAACCAGGCAGCTCGAGAGAAAGACAGAAACAAACCTATGATCAAAAAGAGCACAACAAATGGTGCCACCTTTTTTGCAAGCATAGGCAACACATTCTTTTTTTGACTTAAAAAAAAATAACCCCAGAACGGAATTAAGAAAGCAATAGCGGCTCCGTAAAGTGGATGATCTTTATAAAAAGGACGCATAGCAGCGGCAGAAAAATCAATAACAAAATCATACTGTGCTTGTAAACACCAAGCATGTAAAAGTAAAGGAACAAAAGAAAGTGTGTAGGCAAAAATACATTTGAAGAAAAATTTGGGAGTTTCGTTTTGCACCAGTACAATGCCTAACACAAACACAACCAAATGCAAGGTTTCAATAATGGTGTATTTGATGGATACAATGGGCATTTGCGAATTGATGCAACTGAGCCAGGAAAAAAATGAGAGCGCTGCGATGGAAACGAAGAGTGGATTTTTATAAATGCTTTTTAGCATCACAAACCACTGTTGCCAGTAAAACATAAGACAAACAACGATTGTCATTTCGATGGGTTCAGTAGGAAGATTGATGCCAAAACCTAAACTCAAATTTTCTACCGAAAACGGTATGCAAAAAAACAAGGCGAGATAAAGCCATTGAATAAAAATCATATAGAAATTAAGTGGCGCAATTTAACAGTATCCTAGTATTTACAACTTTACTCTATTGACTTAACGGGGCAACATTTTTATACCACACAAAACATTACACAGTTCTAGGAATCAACCGAAGTGCTAATGCTTTACAAAAAAATTAGATTTTAGCGTAAGCACGAAATATAAATTCAATAGCACGGAGGAAACATGGTTGTTCAAAAAAATAAATTTAGCGGCTGGGGGAATTATCCTGTTTCTCAGGGTGCAATGTTGGAAAGTGAAGGATTCTATAAAATACAGCAACATGTTTCAACTGCTGAGCAATTGACCGCACGCGGCAATGGAAAAAGCTATGGCGACTCGGCACTTGGCACTTGTCTTCTCTCTAGTTTGCGTTTAAATAAAATTTTGAACTTTGATAAAAACGATGGCTGCATTACTTGTGAAAGCGGTGTACTGTTATCTCAAATTTTAGAACGGATAGTTAACGAAGGGTATTTTTTACCCGTGGTACCCGGCACTCAATGGATTACCATTGGTGGCGCAATAGCAAGTGATGTTCATGGAAAAAACCATATTGCTCAAGGAAGTTTTTCGAAACATGTTACAGAAATAAAATTGCTTTTAGCCTGTGGCAATACTATTGTTTGTTCAAAGACGATTGAACCGGATTTATTTTGGGCAACCGTTGGTGGTATGGGGTTAACCGGCTTTATTCTCGAAGCAACTTTCCTACTTTCCAAAATTCAAACGGCTTACCTGCAAACAGAAAATATTTTTTGCCAAAACCTTTCGCAAATTTTTAGAGTCCTTGAAGAAAAAAATACGTATGAATACAAAGTAACTTGGCTCGACACGTTGAACCCAAAAAACAACTCTTACAGAGGTATAGTTTCGTTTGCAAGGCATCTCCTTCAAGATGAATTAAGCGAAGCATTGAAACAAAATCCATTTTTACAAAAACACCAAAAAAAATATAGCGTTCCGTTTTTCTTGCCCTCGTGGTTCTTGAATTGGCGTTTAATTAAATTTTTCAATCTTATAAAATGGGACTTGCAGCTAAGGGTAAAAAACAAAGTTACGGTTTCATATCCCGATTTCTTTTTTCCACTTGACTCTATTTTACATTGGAATCGAATCTACGGAAGAAACGGTTTTTTGCAATATCAATTTGTGTTACCAAACCCATTTGCCGAAGAAGGAACACAAAAGGTTTTAGATGAACTTTTTACCTCCAACGATAAATGTTTATTGGCTGTGATAAAACAATTTGGTGAATGTGATGAGCATTCGCTGCTCAGTTTTCCTTTAAAAGGATTCACTGTATCATTAGATTTTAAGCGAACGGTTTCTTTATTTGCTTTGCTCAATAAGCTGGATGAAATAGTATTAAAATACGGTGGAAGAATTTATTTAGCTAAAGATGCGCGAATGAGTTTAACAACAATGGAAAAAGGCTATGCAAAATTAAAAGAGTTTCAAAACGTAGTAAAGAAGTTCAATCCCACTAAAAAATTCATTTCGGCACAAGCCGAAAGAATTGGATACATAAAATGAGAACAGCAATAATTCTTGGAGCAAAATCAGGTATAGCTAAAGCGTTGGCTGTTAGTTTAGCAAAGCGTCACGTTGATTTAGTACTCGCTGCTCGTAATTCAAATGAGTTGATCCCAGTTAAAAGTGAATTAGAAACTTCTTACAACGTTTCTGTTTCAATTGTTGAGTTTGATGCATTGAATTATTCAAGTCACGCTTCTTTTTTGCAACAGATTCCTAAAAATACTGATGCAGTGTTTTGCGTCTTCGGCTATTTGGGCAGCCAGCAACTTGCAGAGGAAAATAGTGAAGAGATGCTCAAAATTATGGAGACCAATTATGTAGGAGCAGTTTCTATACTCGAACTATTTGCGGGTAAATTTCAACAACAACACGAAGGAGTTATTGTGGGAATATCATCGGTGGCGGGAGACAGGGGAAGGCAATCCAATTATTTTTACGGCAGCAGTAAAGCCGCATTAACTTCTTACCTAAGTGGTTTAAGAAATAGATTGCGGATACATAACGTGCAAGTGGTTACTGTAAAACCCGGGTATGTAAAAACTGCGATGACCACACATTTGCAATTGCCAAAATTTATTACCGCAACTGCTGAAGAAGTGGCAGAAGAAATTATGCGTGCCGTAGCGCAAAACAGAAATGAAATTTATGTACTGCCTGTTTGGAAGTACATCATGCTGGTAATAAAATTAATACCCGAACGAATTTTTAAACGAATGAAACTGTAAATGCTATTCAGTAGTATCACCTTTATATTTTTTTTTGTTCCGGTCTTCTTCACCTTTTATTTTCTATTAAAGCCAAAATGGAAAAATTCATTTGCTCTTTTAGGTAGCATACTTTTTTATGCGTGGGGAGCACCCAAATTTGTTTTTGTGCTTTCTGTTGCCGTGATTTGCGATTTCTATCTCGCCCGTTACATAGCTAGCTTGGAAGGTAAGAAAAGAAAGCGTTGGTTGCTGGTAGCCATTGGCATTAACCTATCTATTTTAGCTTATTTCAAGTACACGAATTTTTTAGTTGAAACGGTAACTAATCTCTTTGGGTTGGAGTCTTCATCGTTTGTACAAGTACTGCTGCCTATTGGCATTTCATTTTTTACTTTTCATGAAATAAGTTACCTGACTGATGTTTATAGAAAAACCAAAGCCCCCTTCGATAACCTCATCAACTACGCCCTTTACATTTTTCTATTTCCGCAATTACTTGTTGGTCCAATTATTCGCTTTCACGAAATTGCCGATCAAATTGAAAACAGAAATTTCTACGAAACTTCTGAAAACCGTTTGCTCGGGTTTTTCCGATTTGCTATTGGTTTAGCAAAAAAGGTTTTGCTGGCCGATGTGTTGGCCATTCAAGTTGATAAAATGTTTTCATTAACCCATGGCATTCCAGATATTACCCACGCTTGGTTAGGCGCTTTTCTTAATGTATTACATATCTATATTGATTTTAGTGCCTATTCCGACATGGCACTAGGGTTGGCATTAATGATGGGTTTTCGCTTCCCCGAAAACTTCAACAGTCCGCTTATAGCCGAAAGTGTTACCGAATTTTGGCTTCGCTGGCATATGTCGCTTAACCGGTGGTTACGCGAGTACATTTACATACCCCTTGGCGGAAATAGAGGAACAGAATTGCAAACCTGCTTAAATATTTTAGCTGTGTTTTTCATTTCCGGAATATGGCACGGTGCTAATTGGAATTTTATTGTTTGGGGAGTTTGCTGTGGACTTGTGATAGTAAGTGAACGTATTTTTCTCCAAAAGCTATTAAAAAATGCGCCTCGAGTAATTCGCATCGTAGTGGCACAAGGACTTATAGTTATGCTACTAGTTTTATTTAAGTGCCACAGCGTAAAAGAAGGTTTCCAATACCTCGTTTATATGTTTAGCAGCACGAGCCATACCTCCATTTTATTTTTTTCGGTAAAGACCAAACTAACCATTGCTGTTTCTATTTTTATAGCCATGGGTTCAATTCATCCTCGTTTAGAAAGTTTAGCGAACAACTTATATACACCCTTTAAAAGTATACGTCACTATGGCTTGATACTGGCATTTTCAATCGTGTTGGTAGCCCTAAGTGCAAGTTACATTTCAATTGTAGGTCAACATCCTTTTTTATACTTCAAATTTTAACGCTGTATGTTTTCAATTAAAGGTTTGCTCTTTCTACTTCTGGCGTTGTTATGGTTGCCTCTTATAGTTAGGTATTTGCCTGTACATGATACTGAGTTGCATGGCGTTTCAGAAAAAGTAGTTAAGCACGATTTTACGCTTGCTACTTGGTTCGATGGTTCATTTCAAAAAAAGCGAGATAGTTATTTCGCCTATAACCTGGGTTTTAGAAAAGCAGCCGTTAGATTGGCTAATGAGTTAGATTACCAATTGGGTGAACAACGCAAATATTGTGTGGTGGGAAAAGGATATAATTTGATGGGCATGGAGTACATAGACAGCTACTACGGAAAAGATTTTGTAGGATACGATTCATTAAAAGTATTAGTCAACAACTTTTTACATTTTAAAGAAATACTAAACAAAAATGGCACTGCTTTTTTTGTGGTGATTGCACCAAGTAAAACGCGCCTTCATCCTGAACAAATTCCCGATGAATTTAGAGAACGAGAAACGGCAAATACCAATTACACACAGTTCTTACATGCTTTTAGAAAAACAGGAATTCCAATACTCGATTTTCAAACTTGGTTTGCCACCATCGAAAATAAATTGCCTTATCCTGTATATAGTAACCTTGGTGTACATTGGAGTAATTACGCAGCCACTATAGCGGCCGATTCGCTGATGGGCTATATCGGGCAGATTACCGGTAAACAAACGAACAGAATTAAATCGCAAGGTATTGAAACCGTCACTCAGGCCGAAGGAACCGAAAGAGATATGCTGGATATATTGAACCTTTATTCCTCCATTCCCCTCAATCGACCACTGGGAAAAATAAATACCATGTTGCAAACGGATACCACTAATTTTTCACCAACAATACTAGCCATTGGAGACAGCTATTATTGGAATATAATTTACACCGGCATACAGGAAAAGTTTTTTAAACCAGGCAGCGCCTATTACTATTACAACAGCACCGCTTATTACAACCACGGAGTTATTTTGCCAACCAGCCAAATAAATGTGGTGAAATCCTGCTTATCTAAAGATGTGGTGTTCTTAATTTATTCTGAACCGAATCTTAAAAATATTGGCAATGGAATTGCAAAGCAATTTATGGATGCTTATGCCAAAGCTGATACCCTACTCAGAAAAAACTGATTAGCACTTCTACTTCGCCTTTACGACCCGGTACGAGTTATTTTTATCGCCATCTACACGTAGAATATATTCCCCTGCAGCTAATTGTTTCACTATGTCAAGTTGAACAATTTCGAAAGTAGCAGAGCGCAAATAAACTTCACGACTGAAAATTTGCTGACCAAGCAAATTGAATATTTCGATTTTGTGTGCCACACCATCGCGCGGGTTGGTGTTATACATAGAAATATTCAAGTCTGTGTTGAATGGATTTGGATAGACTATCATCTCGCCTTCAACACGTAATATTCGGTCATTATAGTTTGTTTTAAGAAACAAATAGGCATTGTAAAAATTAGGAATGCCATAGCCAACTAAACTATCAGGAGTCCAAAAATTATCGCAGCTAATCATTATGGCGTCCCTGATATCGGTTGCCTTCTTATCTGGAAAAGCGCTCCACAAACTTGCCACACAACCGGCCGCTATAGGGCAACTAAACGAAGTGCCGCTGCTAGTACTGATAAATCCATTTGAAGCCACTACGGCACTCTTTGAACCTTGCGTACAAAAATCAGGCTTAGTTCTTCCAGCAAAATTTGGACCTCTACTACTAAAGCTAGAAACATTTTCAACCGAGTCCACTGCTCCAACGGCAAGCACATCATTTCCATCGGCAGGTGCATTTACTCTAAACCACGACCCGGCACCTTCGTTCCCTGCACTATTCAAAACCAATATTCCTTTTTTAAAAGCCATGTTGCCGGCATGCGTAATAACTGTTTTATCACCGGTTAAATCTTTGTACTCGTGACTACCAACACCGTCATCAAAAGTGGTATATCCAAGTGAAGTGCTAAACACATTGGCGCCAGCACTGTCACTGGCTTCAGCCGCAGCTTCCCAATTATATTCTTCCATTACCCACTCTGCACTATTATCTTCTGTATGGTTTAAAATATAGGATGCCTCCGTTGCTGTGCCAATAAATCTATCGGGTAAATTTGCGCTAATGCATGAGAAAGTTTGTGCACCATGGTCACCTTCATTATAAACATCGGCTTCGTTATTTACAAAATCCCAGGTGCTTACTATTCTACCACGTGATAAATCAAAAGCAGGTGTGGTTCCAACATTACGAAACCCATTGTCCATAAGAGCAATGGTTATTCCGCTGCCGCTGTAACCCATTTGATGAAGCAAATCTGCATTGAGCATATTAATTTGATGATAAGCCGCTCCATATTTATTGGGATAGATAATGTGTTGGTCAACTGTAAAAGCTTCTTCCGTTTCAAACTTATCATGCAGTGCCCGTGATGGAAAAAATTCAATACCACCAATACTATCTACAAATGAAAGCTCTTTAATGGAATCGAGATTTTCCAAAGTATTCAATTTTACAACTACAGCATTAATCCATTTTAAACGATGTTTCAATTCATCCACAAAAGGCAGAATACTATCAATATAAGTTTCGGTAATAGGTAAATCGGTGGAATCTAAACTGAGTTGCTGTACGGTTCTGCGCTGAATGGCTTGAAATGAAAGAAACGCGGAAGGATTACTAAGTGAATAAGGATTATTGTTTTTGTTTTTAAATTTAATCCAGTAGTAATTGTTTTGTGCTGAAAGTGAAATAGAAGTAAAGCTAAACAAACAGAATAGGGCTATAATATTTTTCATTCGAAACAGGATATTTTTTTCGATAGCCTAACGAGGCAATTAAGTAAATGTAAGTATAACTGGAATAGTGGAAAAATGCGTTCAAACACCGTATCTAAATTTTAAAACACAGTAGGTAATTTGAGAAACAAATACTGTGTTCGAAAACTTTCAAACGTAGCTTGCCCGTTTAGAAGCCAAAGTATTTCTAGGAAAGGTACGCGCGTTTAGATCTACTCCCATCAGTATCTAGATACTTACTACCAATATTCAAAGACATAAGAATTTTTCCTCTAAACACCGTCAGCCTTTCCTACCGTAAACTACATTTCTGTCACATCGCACCGAAATTTTTTCATTTCGAACCCCTGATAAACAGCCATTCTCTGCCAAAACTGCACTAAGTTTTATATGGCACAAACTCTGTTACATTCGCGGCTCGAAATAAATTCGTTAACTAAATAAAGTATCAAACATGGCAAAAGACAAATTAAGTATCCAACCTTTGGCTGACAGAGTATTGGTAAAACCGGCAGAAGCAGAAACAAAAACAGCTGGCGGAATTATTATTCCTGACAGTGCAAAAGAAAAACCACAACGCGGAACAGTAGTGGCGGCAGGTCCCGGCAAAAAAGACGAACCAACAACTGTAAAAGTAGGCGACACCATCCTTTACGGAAAATATTCAGGAACAGAATTAACCGTGGATGGACAGGATTATCTCATTATGAGAGAGTCAGACATTTTCGCAATTCTATAAATAGTGAGAGGTTTATTGAGTTGATAAAGTGAGTAGTTAAACTCCATCAACTCAAGCTAACTGAATCAACTTAATTAACTTAATCAACTCAAAATAAAATAACAATGGCAAAACTCATTCTATTCGAAAAAGACGCTCGCGACAAGCTCAAAAATGGCGTTGACAAATTAGCGAACGCAGTAAAAGTGACTCTTGGACCTAAAGGTCGTAACGTAATTATTGACAAAAAATATGGTGCTCCTTCTATTACTAAAGACGGTGTATCGGTAGCAAAAGAAATTGAACTCGAAGACCCAATCGAAAACATGGGCGCACAAATGTGCAAAGAAGTAGCTTCAAAAACGGCTGACCAGGCAGGTGACGGAACTACTACTGCAACGGTTTTGGCGCAGGCAATTGTTGGTCCGGGCTTGAAAGCTCTTGCCAGTGGTGCAAACCCAATGGATTTGAAACGCGGTATTGACAAAGCAGTGAAAGTGGTGGTAGAAAGTTTGAAGAAACAATCGGAAAATGTTGGAAAAGATTTCAGCAAAATTGAGCAGGTAGCATCTATTTCGGCAAACAACGATAACGAAATAGGCAAAATGATTGCCGATGCAATGAAGAAAGTGGGAACCGAAGGTGTTATTACAGTAGAAGAAGCTAAAGGAACCGAAACAGAAGTGAAAACTGTAGAAGGCATGCAATTTGACCGTGGTTATCTTTCTCCATACTTCGTTACCAATCCCGAAACAATGGAAGCGGAATTAGAAGCTGCCTACATCTTGATTTACGAAAAGAAGATTTCGAACATGCGTGAGTTACTTCCTATTTTGGAAAAAACAGCGCAGGCAGGTCGTCCTCTTTTAATCATATCTGAGGAAGTAGATGGTGAAGCATTAGCAACGCTTGTTGTAAATAAACTTCGTGGCACTATTAAAGTTGCTGCAGTTAAAGCTCCGGGCTTTGGCGACCGCAGAAAAGAAATGTTGAAAGACATTGCTATTCTAACAGGTGGGATATGCATTAGCGAAGAAATGGGTTACAAACTCGAAAACGCTGACCTTTCTTACTTAGGTCAAGCGGAAAAAATCACCATTGATAAAGACAATACGACTATCGTAAACGGTAAAGGCGAAAAAGAATTAATCGTAGGTCGCGTGGCTGAAATTAAAGCACAAATTGAAAAAACAACTTCTGATTACGATCGCGAAAAATTGCAAGAGCGTTTAGCTAAATTGAGTGGTGGTGTTGCCGTTCTATACATAGGTGCTCCAACTGAAGTTGAAATGAAAGAAAAGAAAGACCGTGTTGATGATGCATTGCATGCAACACGCGCAGCTGTTCAGGAAGGTATTGTAGCCGGTGGTGGTGTAGCTTACATTCGCGCGCAGGCAAGTTTAGAAAAACTGAAAGGCGATAACGATGATGAAACTACAGGTATAGCCATTGTGCGCAGAGCGATTGAAGAGCCGCTTCGTCAAATTGTTTCTAACTCAGGTTTAGAAGGTTCTATTGTAGTTCAAAAAGTGCGCGAAGGCAAAGATGATTTCGGTTACAATGCAAGAACAGATGAGTATGTTAACTTGAAAAAAGCCGGAGTTATTGACCCTACTAAAGTTACGCGCATTGCTCTCGAAAACGCAGCTTCTATCGCTTCTATGTTATTGACAACCGAAGTTGTTATTACCGATAAGCCATCTGAAAAAGGCGGAATGCCTGATATGAGTGGAATGGGCGGAGGAATGCCTGGTGGAATGGGTGGAATGATGTAAGAGAAGTTAGAGGTCGAAAGACCGAAGACGGAAGTAAATACAAATCCCTGTCTCAATTTATTGAGACGGGGATTTTTGTTTTCGTTAATAAAAAAGCTTGTGTTACAGTATCGGGGTTGTATTTACTCTTTCACCACCTTCTTCGTAAACAACTCACCGTTTTGAGTAACGGTAATAAAGTAGAACCCGTTTGGCAGGTAGCTCAAATCAAGCATCTTCGTGTAGTTACTACTCAGGTTGTTTTCCTCTCTCTTATAAATTACCTGCCCCAGCGCATTGGTTATTGTAAACGTAGCAGCCCCCAAACCCCCGAAGGGGGCTTTTAAGCCAATACTTAAATCTGTTGTAAATGGGTTTGGGTAAACCTGTATTTGTATTCCTCCTTCGTCATCCATTGCCTCGTCACCTATTCCTACCACAGTATCCATACAAAACTTCATTATCCAGTAATCTTTTGTTTGTTCTGTTGTGTCCCAGTTAGCTTGTGTTTTATAGCCACCAATACCAGCCAATGTAGAAACCGCTATTACATAACAGCCATCATCCGGAAAAGCTACAACTGCCGCGCCATCGTTTGCTGTAGTGAAAATGGTTTTATCCCATTGCTTGGCTCCCGTTGAATCCAGCTTTACTATCCATGCTTGAGAGTTACCCAGATTGTTTTCTGTTTTATCGCCACTAATTGAAGAATATGAATATCCTGAAAGCAGATAACCGTTATCGGACATTGGATATATGTAATAAAGATAATCCGCACCATTTACACCTCCAATTACATTTTCCCACAATTTATTACCTATAGAGTCTAGTAGTATTACCCAAAAATCAGTACCTCCCTTATTAGGTAATGTTTTATTTCCACTAACACCTGAAAACGATGTGCCACCCACTAAATATTTGTTAGATGAAACAGCCGCCAATGAAACAAAATTCTCCACACTGGTGCCTCCAAAATCTTTATCCCATTGTTTATTTCCCAAAGAATCAATTTTTATTACCCAATAATCCCCCCCCCCCCCATTGGTTTTGCGTTTTATCTCCACTACTATCCGATGACGATACACACCCTAATAAATATCCCCCATCCTTGGTTTGTATAATTGCTCCTATACCATCCTCGTATATTCCACCATATCTTTTATCCCATTGTATATTGCCGTTTAAATCTGTTTTTACTATCCAAACATCCCCTGTAAAGTGAGACACGTCCCAATCATCCTGTGTTTTATCACCGCTAATTGACGAATTTGAACTTCCACATAAAATATAACCACTGTCACGCGTAACCTGTACTATTCCAAACCAATCGTCCAAAGTTCCACCATAACGCCTGTCCCATTCCTTATTTCCGTTCTTGTCAGTTTTTACTATCCAGAAATCAAAACCTCCTCTTCCATTTTGTGTTTTATCGCCACCTATATTTGAAGATGAGTTGCCGCCTAATATAAAACCGCTGTCAGGGGTTTGAGCTAAACTAATTAGTCCATCATTACCGAACCCTCCATATCTTTTATCCCATTGCTTATTGCCATTTTCATCAACTTTCACAATCCAGTAATCCCCTGTCCCGCCCCAACAAGATTCAGTTTTATCTCCACTAATCCCCGATGGTGAAGTTCCTCCCGTTAAGTATCCTCCACCAAACGTTTTAACTAATGAGTTAAGAGATTCCCAATCGGTCCCTCCAAATCTTTTATCCCACTGCTTTTGAAATGTGTATTGTTGTGCAGCAAGGAATTGAGGAAATAAAAAGAGAAATAGAGAAATAATGAACTTCATTTGAGTAATTTACATTTTCACCAGTTTCCCTGAAATGGATTCACCAGAATAAAGTTTTATGAGGTAATAATAAACTCCGCTGTTTACATCAGCAGCATTTGCCTTTGTTGGTGTTCCAATGCTAAACAACAAAGCCGTTGTTTGCCTTTGTTGGTGTTCCAATGCTAAACAACAAAGCCGTTGTTGGTGTTTAGTTCCTGCTGCTTTGAGCAGAACGTCACCAACAACCGAAAGGCAGAGAGCATGTTTATTGGTTTCCATAGTAATGTTTTTCTTGTTGGTGGCTCCTGATGAAACATCGGGATAAAACACCAACAAGGGCGGCAACAACCGAAAGGCAGAGAGCAAGTTTATTGGTTTCCATCGCAGTGTGTTATAAAACCAAATTTGTCGAACCCTTTGTAATAGTATGCAGCCGTTGACCAAGGGTATTGTTCGGGATAGGTGCATAGTTTCCAATTTTTCTGAATCGGGTTTTCATGAATGTAATTTAGCTTTTGTTCAAATACTTTATCGGTAAATAAATCTACACTTAAAGGATTCCTTTCCCAAAACTGATATTGCCGGTCGGCAGCATCTACCCGAAACTCTCCTAACAATTCCTTGTCATGCTCTTGAAGATGCGCTTTGATTCGTTGTGCCGTATATTTTAAAAAACTCTGTTGCACTTTACTTACTTGATGTCCATTACGTATTTGCCAAATGATATGAATATGGTTAGGCATAATTACAAAGGCATAAATAAAAACCCGCTCTTCATCCACTAAGAATTTCATACTGTCTATAATTATTTGTTTGTAAGCATCATTTAACAATAGTGGTTTCCATTCTAAAATAGTAGCGGTGAAGAACTGCGGGTAATGATCGAATTGCATGTGCCGAAGCTATTGTATAGAAGCGATATTTGCTAACGTGCTTCGATTCTGTTGTTGGTGACGTCCGCAGAAACTGCGAGACTAAACACCAACAACGGCTAAAATCCCTGTCTCTGTTTATTGAGACGGGGATTTTTGTTTTTATCCGACACAAAAAAATTATCTTCATGCTTTCAGTTAAACCAGCAATGAAAAATTTAGAAATATCGGTTCTGTCGGTTGATGAATTGCCAAACGTTGCGCGCAGTATTTTAAAATTTGCTGAAGACAAAAAAGTGTTTGCCTTGTATGGCGATATGGGCGCTGGCAAAACAACGCTCATCAAAGAAATTTGCAAGCAACTTGGCTCTGTCGATAATTTCAGCAGTCCTACTTACAGCATTGTGCATGAATACTTATTACATGAAGTCCGAAGTCCGAAGTCCGAAGTCCGAAGTGAAATACGAGGGAAAATTTATCACATTGACCTTTATAGGTTGAAGAAAATTGACGAGGCAATTGAAGTGGGAATAGAAGATTACATTAGTGGAGATTACTATTGCTTTATCGAATGGCCCGAATTAATTGAACGCATATTGCCCGAGGATGTAGTGAAGATTGAAATGAAGCCCGATGGAAATTTGCGGAATCTGTCTATCTTTATAAAGTAAGAACGCCTGTTATTACGTTTAAACTCTTAGCCGTTTAAACGTTTAAACGGCTAAGAGTTTAAACGTAAAATTCACACTAAAGCTTATGTCTGAAAAGAAAAAAGATTTTGAAGGCATTGTAAGCAAACTAGGTCTGCAACCTCAGGAATCGCCTTCGATGGTGGCTATGCGAAAAGCAAAATTGTTTATAGGTATTCCGAAAGAAAAAAGTTTTCAGGAACACCGAATTGGTTTAACTCCGGAGTCTGTCCGCACTTTAGTGGCAAATGGTCATCGCATCTTAATTGAGCGCGGTGCAGGCAACGATTCTCACTTTTCCGACAACGATTATTCCGAAGCAGGAGCAGAAATTACCGACAGTGTAGAAGAAGTTTTCAAGTCAGACATCATCATCAAAATTGCGCCTATGCAATTAGATGAAATAGAAATGATGCAAACGAATCAAACGCTCATCTCTCCTATTCACCTTCCCACTTTAAAGAAAGAATACATCCAGTTGCTGATGAAGAAAAAAGTAACTGCGCTTGCTTATGAATATACCAACGATGATGCGGGTCGTTTTCCTTTTGTGCGCGCCATGAGCGAAATTGCGGGCAATAGTGTTATCCTTTTAGCCGCAGAATTTCTCAGCAATGCGAATGAGGGAAAAGGAATTTTATTAGGTGGAATTTCAGGAGTACCGCCAGCCAAGGTGGTTATACTTGGTGCAGGAGTGGTAGGTGTTTTTGCCGCCCGCGCGGCTATTGGTTTAGGTGCTATCATTTCTGTTTTTGACAACAATGTTTTTAAACTTCAGCGCTTACAAGAGAAAGTAAACACGCGCGTTTTTACCTCTACACTTTCGCCAGTTATTCTTGAACAGGAATTACAATCGGCCGATGTAGCTATTGGTGCCATTCATTCTAAGCTTGGAAGAACACCAATTATCGTTACCGAAGAAATGGTGGCTAAAATGAAGCCTGGCAGCGTGGTAATTGATGTAAGCATTGACCAAGGCGGTTGTTTCGAAACATCTGAAATTACTTCACATGCTGAACCTACTTTCAAAAAATACGATGTAACGCACTATTGCGTTCCCAATATTCCTTCGCGTGTTTCGCGTACCGCCTCCTATGCGTTTAGTAATATCATTACTCCCATTCTTTTACGTTGCGGTGAATTCAGCGGAATAAAAAATTTAATTTACGAAGACAAAGGAATCAGAAACGGCATCTATCTCTACAAAGGAAATCTTACTAATGAAAACCTTTCCTCCATGTTCGGCATTAAGAGCAGTAATTTGGAATTGTTGTTTGCTACAAACCTTTAATTGAAAATAGTTGTGGAGAAAGAAATAATCTTCCATGCAACATCTCCCCTTCTTTTCTCGACAATTAGATGTAGAACGTATTAATTTAGATTTACTGATGAATCATTAATCACTCCTCGCAAATTTA
The DNA here is from genome assembly GCA_947479455.1 of Bacteroidota bacterium. Taxonomy (GTDB): domain Bacteria; phylum Bacteroidota; class Bacteroidia; order Chitinophagales; family LD1; genus Bog-950. The sequence continues at coordinate 27,678 of CANJZE010000011.1, read as the reverse complement.
CGCACATGAAAAAAGTTTTACTTCTCTCCATATTTATCGTGTTCCAAAATTTGGCCTACACCCAATGCGTTACCAATGTAAACTTCAATACCTGGCAACAAGGTGGTCAACCTGGTAACGGAAACTGGTCGGTGCAAGGTGGAGGCACACAGGTTTACCAAAGTGTAAACGGCAATCCTTCTTTTTTTCTATCTCCATTTGCTTTAATGAACGTTCACGTGAGCGGTCAGTTTAGAAGTACCGATAATGATGATGATTATTTGGGTTTCGTGTTTAGTTTCTTAAATCCATTAGCCGCTACAGATTCGTTCGATTGTTTTTTGTTTGACTGGAAACAGGGGCAACAAGGTGGTGCACCTAGTGGTATGTCGCTTGATAGAGTTAAAGGAGTGATTCCAGGTGGACAATATCAAACAGTATTCTGGGATCATACCAACACACCTGAATTCACCGTTTTGCAAAATACTTTTGGAGGAGCAGGCTGGGTGCAAGGCAATAACCATAATTTTGATTTGTATCTTACTTACACACGAGCTACTATTTATGTAGATGGCGTTCTAAAATTCGACTGGCAAGACTGTTATCTTCCGGGTCGTTTTGGTTTTTATAATCTTTCTCAACGCGATTGTTACTATAGCAATTTTCAGTACGATTTATTTGCAGATTTTGCTTATCCTGACCAAGGCATTTGTTTGGGACAAAGTGCCGCTTTCGATTTTGTGAATGCTTGTGTTACTTCAAACATTGGTCAATACCAAAGCTTAACCTGGACTTTTGGTGATGGAACTACTATTGTAAACAACAGCCCAACACTGGCAAACGTGAACGTAACACATACTTATGCTACGGCAGGTTTGTTTACCGCCACAATGACAATTGTTGATTTCAACGGATGTTCTTTTACATCGAGCCACCAAGTGGATGTGCGCAATCCAATTGTTTTAAATCCTACTTCTGTTCAACCACTTTGTAATGGAGGCAGTAATGGTAGTATTTCACTCGCACCAACTGGTGGCTTTGGAAACTATAGTTATAGCTGGAATGGCGGAGTAAACACACAACAAAACTGGCCGGGCAGACCCGCAGGAACTTATACGGTTACAGTAACCGATGGAAGATGTGCTACTACCGGTCAATTCACGTTGAATCAACCTACAGCAGTAACTGCTGTGGTAAGTCATACTGATGCACACTGTGGTGTTAACGATGGTACAGCAACTATTACTATTTCGGGTGGAACAGGTCCTTATTATGGAACGCCAATTCCAACAGCAGTAAATTGGGGACCCGGGCATTCTGGTACAAGTGTATCGGGATTAAGTGCCGGAACTTTTGTTGCCGATTTTCAAGACGCAAACGGATGCTCTGCCTTGCTTCAATACAGCCAAACAATTCTTTCCTTACCGTGTGGTATAAGTTCAACTATCGCCTCTACCAATATAAATTGCTTTGGTGGAAACAACGGCACTGCTACTTTAACCGTTACCGGTAGTACTGCACCAGTTAACATTAGTTGGAGCAATGGAATGTCAGGAGCGGCAATAACCGGACTTATAGCGGGTACCTATACTTATAACTACACCGATGCAAATCCCTTACATGCCTTCTCAGGTAGCGTAATCATTCAACAACCAACCGCTGCAATTGCTATTTCTTTAGCTCAAGTAGGAATTTCCTGTCCTGGTTCTAACGATGGTCAGGCCATTGCATCGGTTCTTTCGGGTGGAGTAACTCCTTATGTTTATACCTGGAGTGGAGGTCATCCAAATAATCCGGTAGCTTCTAACCTTGCTCCAGGCAATATAAGCGTAACCGTAAGCGATGCTAACAGTTGTTCGGCTTCTGCTACCATAAACGTTTCGGGGGTTCCATCGTTAACTAACAATATGATAACCGTAATTGATAGTTGTTATCATTCGGGAAGAGGACGTGCTACGGTACAAACCAGTGGTGGAAATCCGCCTTATAGTTACGTCTGGAATAATTTTGCAACGGATACAGCCGCACTTAATCTTATTGCCGGAACCTACAATGTAACTGTTACTGATAGTAGAGGTTGCACTGCTACGTCTTCGGCAGTAGTAGGTGGCCCTATTGCCCCTTTAACTTCTACCTATGTAAAAACTGATATCAACTGTTTTGGTGGAGCTACAGGCACATTCAATGTAACGCCTGCCGGTGGAACTCCGGGATATACTTTTGTTTGGAATCCTTCATCACTTTCAGGAACAAATCAATCTGGTTTACAGGCCGGAATTTATAATTACACAGTAACAGATAATTATGGATGCCGAATAGTAGATGGAGATACGCTTCGAGAACCTGCCACTGCTTTAACCGCTGTTACCTCGCACACAGATGTTACTTGCAATGGCGCAAACAATGGTACCGTTACTATTACTGTTGCCGGAGGAACACCTGCTTATTCTTATTTAGGAAATCCTATTCCGGCTGGAACAACTACGCTTACTAATCTTCCACCAAATACGTATGCCGGTAATGTAATTGATTCAAAAGGTTGCACTGTGGCTGTATCTGAAACAATAATTCAACCGGCAGTACTTACACTAAGCGAAACGCATGTGAATGTTCTTTGCAACGGTGCATTGACTGGTTCTATTAATCTTACACCAGGCGGGGGAACGCCAAACTATTCTTACCTATGGAATGATGCCAGCACATTACAAAACAGAACTAACCTTGTTGCCGCTACTTACACAGTAACACTTACTGATAATAATTTGTGTACCGCTTCAGCTAGTATTACAATTACTCAGCCTGCTGTTCTTACATTAAATGAAACACACGTAAATGTTTTGTGTAACGCTGCTGCAACAGGCTCAATCAACCTTACTCCTGCAGGCGGAACTCCCAATTACACGTACTTGTGGAATGATGCAAACACGTTGCAAAACAGAACCAATCTTGGTGCTGCAACATACAACGTAACTGTAACCGACAATGCGCTTTGCACAGTTACAACTAGTATCATTATTACACAGCCTACGGTTTTATCAGTTACTGCTTCACATACCGATGTAACTTGTAATGGCGCAAACAACGGAACAGTAACCGTAAATATTGGCGGAGGAACAGCACCATACTCTTATCTAGGAAATCCTATTCCAACAGGAACAACTACTATTCCGAACTTAGCTCCCGCTACTTACGCAGGGAATGTAGTAGACGCAAATAGTTGCAGCGTTGCCGTTTCTGAAACTATTATACAACCCGGTCCACAAAGTGCAACGGTTACCGGAACAAACAATTTGTGTTTTGGTGCCACTCAAGGAACAGCACAAGCCGTTTTTGTAAATGCAACAGGTGTGGTTGGTTATAGCTGGACAGGCGGTTTAACCACACAAAACATTACCAATCTGGTTGCCGGTGTTTATGATGTTACTTGTACGGATGCTAACTTGTGCACCGTTACAGGAACTTACACAGTTACCCAACCTGCGGCTGTTGTAATGACAGTTGCCACTGTTGACGCGATTTGTTTTGGAGGAAACGGAAGCGCCACTGCAACACCTAACGGAGGAACAGCACCATTTAGTTATGTGTGGAGTGGTTCTGCTTCAACTATTAATACAGCTATTTTGGTTTCCGGAAACTTTACAGTTACTTCTACCGATGCAAACACTTGTCAGCAAACAGCTTCGGGAATTATAAATTCTCCAACCGCTGTTTCAATTACCGAAACGCATGTAGATGTTGCTTGCTTTGGAAATTCAACAGGTTCAGTTACCCTAACAACCACTGGCGGCACAGGTCCAAATTATACGTACGTGTGGAGTCCAAACGTTTCTGCAACAAATACAGCAACATTAATTTCAGCAGCTAATTATTCAATTACAGTAACTGACCAAGTGGCTTGTACTGCGAGTATTATAGTTGTAGTAGCACAACCGGTAGCACCACTTGCCGCTATTGCGGTTGCACAAAATATTTCTTGCTTCGGTTTGTTAGATGGCAATGTAACGGTAACTACCACAGGAGGAACTACGAATTATACTTATAGCTGGAATCCGAATGTGAGCGTAACAAATGTTGCAAACGCGCTAGGTGCAAATACTTATTCCGTTACTGTAACTGATGCAAATGCTTGCACAACTTCAGCCAGCGCAACAGTTACCGAACCAACGCAAATTGTTTTAACTACTTCACAAACCGATTTGCTTTGCTATCAGGTAAACACAGGTGTGGCAACTGTAAACGCTAATGGCGGCACACCTAATTATACTTACACTTGGAATCCGAATGTGAGCAGCGCTAATACAGCTTCGGCTTTGGCAGCAGGTAATTACAACATCACCGTTACTGATAATAGTTCATGCACCGCATCGGTTTCAGTTACCTTAACTGAGCCAACACAATTGGTGAGCAATCCTGCGCATACCGATAATTTTTGTTTTGGAAATACCAATGCGGTAATTGCTGTGAACGCAAGCGGTGGAACACCTGTTTATACTTATCAATGGAATCCTGCTGTTAGCGTAACTGATTCTGCCTTAAACTTAGTAGCCGGTAATTATTCTTTCACCGTTACTGATAACAATGCTTGCACTGTAACCCAAAACGTAACCGTGCTTTCACCAGCAGTGTTAGATGTTAGTACTATAGCCACCAATGCCTTATGCTTTGGCGATTTAAACGGAACTATTATTACTACTGCAACCGGTGGAACTAATCCTTATAACTTTTCTATTACTAATGATGGAATTAATTTCGTGAATTTATTAAGCGGACAGTTTACCGGATTAGCCGCTGCCGTATACACAGTTTACGTAACTGATGCAAATGCTTGTGTGGATTCAACGACTTCAATAGTGAATGAACCTGCTCAAATTACCGATCTAGTTTTAGTAAAGGATGTTACATGTTACAACTATACAAATGGCGAGCTAAACATCCTTGCAGGTGGTGGAATACCAGGTTACAACTTCACACTTTCTGATGGATCACAAAATAGCAATGGTTTATTTACTGCACTTGCAGCAGGCAGTTATGCCATAACCATTACCGATGCAAATAATTGCACTATTACTGATATAGCAACTATTACAGAACCTGATTCGGTTCAGATAACTGTAACTCCTGACCCTGTTGAAGTTAGCTTAGGAGAGAGTTTACAATTGCAAACCAGCAATAACCAAACGGGTAACATTACTTACAACTGGCAGCCGGCTTTTGGCTTATCTTGTTACGATTGTGCGGCTCCACTTTTCAGCGGTAATTATTCACAAGTTTATACAGTAGTTATGAGTACCGATTCAGGTTGCTTTGGAACAAGCACTATTACAATAACAGTGGTTCCAAAGTATGATGTGTTTATTCCAAATGTTTTTACACCCAATGGAGATGGAGTAAACGAGGAATGGCAAATATTTGGAAACATGAAAGCTGTTAAACAATTAAACGTTGCAGTGTTTAATCGTTGGGGCGAAAAAGTTTTTGAAAGCAACGACATCAACTTTGGTTGGAATGGAAAATATCAAGGAGAGTTAGCTCCTCCTGCGGTATATACTTACACTGCTAAATTTGTTTGGCTTAATAACCATGCCGATAACAATTACAAGGGCACGGTTACTTTGATACGCTAAGAATTTATCGTTACCCCAAAAAGAGCTCTCCAATCGAGGGCTCTTTTTATTTACATTCGATAAATGATTGAACCACTTAATGCCACCGTCCAGGAAATTTATTGCGATGCCACTTCACCTAATATTCCTGACAAAACATCGTTCTTTTTTAAAAGCAGTTACCATAACATTTGTGTAAGCGGAAGAGTGCATATAGATTTCAGTTTACACGTTATTAAACAACCAGTTCAACCCATAGGTATATGGCGGTGTAGAGTAAATTTTTGGTTGAAGGAAGCAGTTACCAAAGTTAGTTACGATGAAGGTTTTGAATTTTATAAAGAGGGTTTTACAAGAGCAATGACAGGTGCTGAAAAATTTGTTCAAGGAAAATATAAACTCACCAGTACCTTACCTGAACTTTCGAATGAAGAACTTTTAGAAAAGTACAAGGCAATTTTGGCGAAGCAGAATTCAAATAACAGTCAAAAGTCTTCAGGCAAAATCTAAATTCAAAATTAGCGATAGAGAAATTCGTTACTTCCTGAACTAGTTCATTTGATTTATTTTATTTGTGTAACTCAACAAACTGAAATGAAAAAACTTTCCCTCCTCTCCTTTTCTGCGTTCCTCCTCTTGTTTTGCAACGCGCAATTCAAACGCTGTTACACACACGAGTTAATGTTGCAAAAAGAAAACCAAGCACCCGGTTATTTGCAACAAGTGAATTCAGTTTTTGAAAATGCAAAACAAATAGCTGAACAAAATAGAAGCAACCGCTCTTTAACCGATAGTATTTATCATGTACAAGTGGTGGTACATGTGGTGCATACCAGTGCGGCTGAAAATATTCCTGATTCAGTTATCTATAATCAAATTGAAATTCTTAATCGCGATTACAGAAGAAAAAATGCTGACACCGTTCAAACGCGGGCCTGTTTTCTACCTGTAGCTGCCGATGCCGGAATTGAATTTTACCTTGCAAACACGGACCCGGATGGAAATCCTACCAATGGTATTACTCGTACGCTAGGGCATCCGCAAATAGCCTTTTTAGGATTTAATCCGGCCAGCGATGAAATTAAAAATGCAACTACCGGAAAAACACCGTGGCCTACTGACCGCTATTTGAACATATGGGTAGGTAATATTTTCTTTGGGATAGTGCTTGGTTATGCTTTTCCTCCCGATAATGCACCTAACTGGCCTGCAGGTTCTGCTACAGATTCGGCACATCAAGGAGTTGTGTTACATTATGCAGCAGTAGGTTCAAATTTTTCTGCACCAATAGACCCAACCGTTTCGGGGGGCAGAAGTGCAGTACATGAAATTGGTCATTACTTCGGCTTACGCCACATTTGGGGCGATAGCACCGATTGCGTAGTAGATGATGGATTTTCTGACACACCTTTTGCAGCTGATGCCTCACAACAAACTTGTGACACAACCATTAATTCCTGCGTGGATACTCCTGTTGATTTTCCGGATATGATTGAAAACTATATGGACTATTCCGATGATCGCTGCCTAAACGTGTTTACACAAGAGCAGATAGGTGTTATGCGTGCTATGTTGGCTACTTCGCGCAATGGAATAGCTTATGTCACGGGTGAAGCCACAGCAATAAAAAATATTTCAGCGCTTGAAGGAATTGAAATTTCTCCAAATCCATCAACAGGTATTTTTAAACTTACTGCAAAAGGAAAAGAGGATTTGAATTTCGAAGTTTACAATGCCATAGGCGAAACAGTAATTGCATCGCAAAACTTTAGTTCGTTTGCATCTATCAATTTATCTTCATTCAGCGCAGGAATTTATTTTGCAAAAGTTTCGTCACGCGAAAATGTAGTGGTGAAGAGATTAGTTTTGAATCGTTAAGTTTTTTATTGAATGATTAGTTCGCTCCAGTTTCTACTTCAACCGTTTCAAATTTTTATTGAATTAATCCTGCATAAAGACTAAAGCATACTTTACTTTAGTTCGAAATTAAATTCAACTCGTTATGCATCCTGCTTATACCTTACTTGCCATTCCGCTTTTTTTTCTTGCCATGGGTATTGAATGGCTTTGGGGCTATATAAAAAAGAAAGACGTTTATCGCCTTAACGATTCAGTTAATAATCTTACCGTTGGTTTAGGTCAGCAGGTTTTTAGTTTGGTCTTTAAAGGCATGTTGTTAGGAATGTACGTGTGGCTTTACAACAATTACTCCTTCTTTCATATTCCGGCTACCTGGTGGAGTTTCATTCTATGCTTTATCATCTTCGATTTCTTTTTCTACTGGGCACACCGTTGGGGACACGAAATGAATATTTTTTGGGCAGCACATTTAGTGCATCATCAAAGCGAAGAATATAATTTGAGTGTAGCACTACGTCAATCGTGGTTTCATAGTGCGTTAGCTTTTCCAATTTTTCTTCCCATTCCCATGATGGGTTTCGATCCAACTATATTTGGTGGTGCAGCTGTTTTGCAAACCCTTTTGCAGTTTCCTATTCACACGAAAGCAGTAGGCAAACTTCATCCGTGGATTGAGTATTGGTTCAACACACCTTCTCATCACCGTGTTCATCATGCCATCAATCCAAAATATTTAGATAAAAATCACGCAGGCGTGTTAATGATTTGGGATAGACTATTCGGTACGTTTAAAGCCGAAGAAGAAAACGAAAAAATTTATTACGGTATAACCACACAACTAAAAAGCTGGAATCCGGCATGGGCTAACGTTCATTACTTCGTTGAGATGTTTCAAAAATCGCGAGCTATGAAAATGGTTGATAAACTACGAATGCTTTTTGCAGAACCGGGTTGGATGCCCGATTACCTAGGTGGGCAGCAATATGCCGGTGAACCAGCCGAAGCCAATATCACGAAGTACAATGCCGATACCAACATTTATTTGAAAATTTATTCAGTGGTGCAATACTTTGTAATGCTTGGAGCAGGCACGTTGTATATGATAAACTTTAAAACAATGGATTCATTTTATCGACTTGTTTTCTTTTTGCTACTTATCACTACCATGCTCATTATTGGTTCTATTTACGAAAACAAAAAGTGGATGATTTATGCAGAATATGCACGACTTGTTTTAGTGATGCTTGCTCTAAATACCTTCTACTACTTCTGGTATATCAACTGGTTTAACTTCGTTATTGGAATATCTGCAACATTATTTGTGGTTTGTGTCATATTTTTCACCTACTCTAACATAACTGCACATCGGCAAATCAATTCAGCTATTGTTGAATAAGATTCCGCTTCCATTTATCAACAGTTTTTTTGACCCCTTCAACTTTTGTTGGGCGAAAAAGAAAAAAGTGCATATTCGCGTTCATCAAAATCAAAACCAAATTTTAGAACAATGAAAAAATTATTCTTAGCATTTTCTCTGCTCGGTATGGCTTATTCAGGTTTCAGTGCCGAAAGCGAAGCCGTATTAGATTTCAGAAATATTTTCTGGGGAACACCAAAAGACTCTGTCATTCGTGATGGAAAAAAACTTGACTTTATAAAAGACAAGAACTCGTTAATTAAAAACGCCTATCAATTGAATGGCGATGATTTAACTATCGGAGCCGTGAAATTGGACAAGGTGCTTTATATTTTCAATGAAGAGAATCGTTTTCAAAAAGTGTTTCTTCAAGGTACCATGGATCAAACAGAGCAAATGAAATTCATTCTTAATTACAAGTTTGGTGATTTTCGCAATGAAAGTTTTATTGACGATACGCATATCATGCAATGGTTAGTAAAAGACGTAACCTTTACGCTAAAAGAAATTGCTAAGGCTCGCTTTGAGTTAACTATTGAAAGCAGCTGGCAGGCAAGTGAAGATTACAAGAAAAATACTAGTGTAGATGATTTCTAAAATCATTACACGATAAATAAAAAAGGCTTGCCGATTCGGTAAGCCTTTTTTTATTTAATCAGCTTCAAAGGAACTGTCATGTCGAGTGAAGTTTTGCGAAACGAGACTTATTGTATTGACTATCCAATAAAATACAAGATTCCACATTTCGGAACCTCGTTCAGAATGACACGAGGATTTACTCCGTAAACTTCTTGTCATCCGGTGCCCATCTTCCATGAATAGAAGAGAACAATCTACTCCATCGTATTTTGTTTAAGCCACTAGCTTCTTTCGCATAACTCATCCAAATAAACCAAGCCTTACCCACAATATGATCTTCGGGAACAAATCCCCAGTAGCGGCTATCCTGGCTATTGTGACGGTTGTCTCCCATCATCCAGTAATAATCCATTTTAAAAGTATAGGTAGATGCCTCTGCTCCGTTAATAAAAAACTTACCATCGCGTTGTTCAACGGCATTGCCTTCATATACATGAATAGCACGCTCGTATTGTTTATAGATGGAGTCGGTCAGGGTAACTGTCCAACCTTTTTTAGGCAACGTAACCGGACCAAAATTATCTACGTTCCAGTGGTAACGGGCTGTATCGTTCGGAAAAATATTTTCGATTGGCTCTTGTAATCTGTCTTTCTGATAAAAGAAAGGTTGAACGCTAGTGGTAATATCCAATGTTTTCAATTCTTCAACGTGCTGTTTTGTCATTAACACCACAAAATGATTGGCAGGTAAAACACCTAATCGATTGCTGATATCTTCCATCTCTAACTCCTGAATTTTATCGCCACTTAAACCCATCCCATCCTTAAACACAATCATATAAGGTGTGTACAAATTTTCTGGCTGATAGGCAAGAGCATCATTTATATAAAGCACGCCATCCTTCACTTCTAACTTATCTCCCGCAACTGCCACACAACGTTTAATGTAATTCTCGCGTTTGTCTACAGGGCGCGCAGAAATATGCGTGTTTACATCGCTCCACATCATTTGGCGCGCTGTTGCATAATCAACTCTGTTGCTGTAAGCTGTGTAGCGAATAATATCGTAGTAAGAAGGCGCTTGGTTTTCTATAACCACGGTATCACCTGCAGGAAAATTAAACACGACCATATCGTTTCGCTTTACCTTTTCAAAACCGGGCAAAGTTCTGTATGAAAGTTTAATCCACTCCAAATAACTCTTACAATTTAAAATAGGAACTGTGTGATGAACAAATGGAAGTGCGAGCGGAGTATTAGGCACTCGAGCACCGTAATGAAATTTGGAAACGAAAAGAAAATCACCCACCATTAACGTTTTTTCCATTGATGGAGTTGGAATCATGTATGCTTCAGCCACAAAAATTCTGATGAGTGTTGCAGCTACAACAGCAAATACAATAGCATCCGCCCACTCACGAGTTGTTGATCTTATCGGAGGGGTTTGCCCTTCTTTTACACCGTTAACACCAATAAATTTTTCATTCTTGCTAAATCCTAAATAGGTAAAATAATATCCGTTCATAAGAACTGACATAGCATGATGCTTAAACGAAAACTTGCCGAAACAGGTAACTAATTCAACACAAATGCCAGCTCCATAAAACAGGTTTACCCCGGGAATCAAAAGCATGAAAATCCACCATTTAGGGCGGTCGATAATCTCCAATATAACGTATACGTTATAGACAGGAATAAGCGCTTTCCATGCGGGAACTCCCGCTTTTTTGAAAATGCCATAAAATCCAATTATTTGAAGTGGGAGGTTGGAAATTAAAAACGCAAAGAAAAGCAAACCTGCTATTGACATATTTTGAAAATTATTGTTCGCGAAAATAGTATTTCAGTCCAATCAACTAGTTGATAACAGGTCTTTCATTTCAAACACTCCGCGTTTCCCAAAAAGCCATCGAGCTGCCACTACTGCGCCTTCTGCAAATCCTCTGCGGCTTTTAGCTTCGTGTTTTAATTCGATATAGTCAACGGATGAGGAGTAACTTACGATATGTGTGCCTGGAACATTTTGTTCTCTTTTAGCAATTATTGGCAACACCCCACCTAAATCCTCCCCGAAGGGGAGGGCTGTAACTGCCAACTCCCATTTCTTTTTTCTTTCCAACTCTTCCAAAATAACATCTGCTGTTTTTACCGCGGTTCCGCTTGGCGCATCTTTCTTTTCAGTGTGGTGAATTTCTTCTATACTAATTTCATACTGAGGTTGATGATTCATCAACTGCGCTAGTTTGCGGTTTGCTTCCCAAAAAATATTTACGCCTATGCTATAATTCGGAGAAAAGAAAAGTGTGCCGTTCGTTTCAGCACATTTATTTTTTACTTCTTCTAATTTATGTAACCATGCAGTAGTTCCAACTACAACAGGAACATCTGCTTCAAAACATTTATAAATATTGTTGATAGCAGAATCAGGTTGAGTGAACTCAATGGCCACATCGGCTTTCTTCAAATTCTCTATGGTAAATTCGTGCAAGTTTTCGTCCGAAATTTTCAAAACGATTTCATCGTTTTGGTTTTGCTCCAAAATCAATTGCTCTATTTCCCGTCCCATTTTACCATAACCTATCAGCGCAAATTTCATGTTCCTTTTTTTTAAGTTCAATTACAATTTTCCTATATCAACTTCTTATCGCGCCACGAAATATTTTCATAAAACTTGGAGCGCACAAAGGTTAAATAAAATATTGCTGATACCATTACTCCCACTAACGAACCGGCATACACATCTCTGAAAAAATGTTCGAGCAAATACACGCGCGAAATGCCTACCAGAAGGGCTAAACTGAAAAACAAAAGACTCCATCGTTTGTCGTTCAGCAAAAGGCTGAGCATAAAAAATAAACCAAAAGCCGAAGAAGTATGCCCGGATGGAAAACTGTTGTATCGAAGCACTTCAACTCCTTGCACAAAATTAAGTTGATGCGTATGTTCAAACAAAACAGAAGGGCGTACCTGTTCACTAAACACCATCAATTTCAAAAACGCTGTAAGGCAAAAAACGATACCCGCGTTGGCCATCAACACTAAGCCTTTACCATAACTAAACAGTATAGTAATAACCATGATGAGTAAAAACATGGGCGCCTCAGCAAGACGTGTAATGTAGGTAAAAAACGAATTGAAGAATGGTGTGTGCAGTGAATTGAAATACAAAATTTCATTTCCTTTTTCGTAAGCAGCTATTACAAATGCACCGAGCAACAAAAACCCAAGATACAAACCAAGAAATATTTTATTGGTTTCAATAAACTGCTTCAAACTGTTTTAAATTTTGGTTTAACTAATTTTCTAAAAACATTCATATAAAAATCAGGACTGTAAATTTTAGAATCGCTGTTGGCTTTAAGAGTAAGAAACAAACCAATAGGCGTTAGAATAAATGTGGATAGCCACATGCCGCTAAAAACGGTTAATGTGTTTCCTTCAGCTAACTTTTCCCCGATAATAGAACTTACATGATAAATAATAAAGAAGAGAACAGAATAAAACAGTGGCCAACCTAAGCCGCCCTTTCTAATAATTGAACCCAAGGGAGCGCCAATGAAAAACAAGACCAAACAAGCTATTGAAAGTGTAAATTTTCGATACACTTCGGTAAAATGCATGACCAATTCGCGCTCTTTATACTCCAATTGTTTAGTGGTAACCTCTAAATAGTTTTTGATGTTTCTGCATCGGTTCATGGCAATTTCCATTACTTGAATCTTTTTTGTTTTGTCAAATTCATTGATCAAATCATTGGTGTGCTCAAAATTAGATTTAGGAATACTTGCCAGAGCATTCAACGTATCTAAGCCAAACTTTTTTAGTGAATAATAAGTGCGATTATAATCTTTAAGCCCTTTAATAATTCCAACTTCATCGCTGTGCAGCGTATCTATTTCACCATAAAGTTGTTTGAGATCAAGCATTTGCTTTAAGTCTTTGAAATAATTTTCATCGGTGCGCGAAAGTTTAAACTGCGAAAGGTCGAAACGTTTTTCCCAAGTACCAAAAGAAGTGAAGACCATAGAGTAATTATTCTTGCTCAGATCTTTAGGGTCAATTTCTTTATACTGCTTTCCATTTTCAAGTTTTAGTGTAAGTGCCATAGCGGCATCATCTTGAGTCATGCTGCCCTTCTCTGCTGTTATCAGATGATCGTTTCCCTTACCACTCGTATGGTCGTATACCGTAACATTATACAACGTATTGGTTGCATCGTCTTTGGCATCCACTCGTATAAAAAAACCATCTAGTCCATTATAAAAAATACCGGGTTTAAGCGCCATAGTTGGCTTTTGATGTCGTATATCATAGAGTAGCGCCCCGAATTTTAAATTAGTTGCGGGCATTACATAATTTGAAAAATAAAAAGCGAAGAAGCTTATACCTATAACCGTGAAGATAAGCGCACGCATAAATCGCAGTAGCGAAACACCGGTGGATTTTACGGCAGTAAGCTCGTAGTATTCACCAAGGGCACCGTAAGTCATAATGGAGGCGAGCAAAACAGCGAGTGGAAGCGCAAGTGGTACTAAACGCGCAGAAGCATACATCATTAACTCCATCAAAACCCAAGTGTTTAACCCTTTGCCAACCAGGTCATCGACATACTTCCACAAAAATTGCATGACCAAAACAAACTGTGCTATAAAAAAAGTAAGCACAAAAGGTCCAATGAAACTTTTAAAAACAAGCCAATCTAGTTTTTTGATACGCATGCGCGTGCGAATGTAATAGAGGGAATGGAAAGATGGAATAATGGAATAGTAATAATACAGGTTACCAATCCTCCACGGTTGCTAACGATATTGAAGAACCTGTTTGTACTGAAGTTGCTTAGATGCGTTAAGGATGTACTACGCTCCTATGGCGTGTTTCAAATCTTCAATTTGTTTATCCCAAAGAAAACTCTGCTCCTTAATTTCTTTTGTATCTGCAAAATCGGTGACCTCAAGTACAGTATCGTTCGAAATTTCCGATTTGTAAACTCGGAACGAAAAAAATTCGTTCTTGTCGCTATCTTCCCAATGGTATTTCACAAATTCATCATCATGCGTTTCCACCTGTCTTGCCCGCTGATAAGAACCGGTCCATCCGAAAATAAAAATATCGCCTTGCGAATCGCAAAAATCACAAAACCATTGAGCAAGGTTCGTAGGCTGCGCCAAAAATTCATATAAAATAGAAGGAGATGAACGAATAACATATTCAAGTTGAAACTGCTTACGTGCCATGGTAATATTGAGATAAGAATGAAAAAAAAATCGTGTATGCGGCAAGAATAGTAAATAAAAACTATCCGCAAAATTTGAGTGGCACTTCCTGCAAATTACGGGGCAGATAATAAAACTACATTTTCAATAATAAGTTCTGGCTACCCGGAACCCAACACTATTCTGCATAAAGCTTGGATAGGAGTTTTGTCGGGTGTAAACCCGCGTATAATTTGCATAGTTATAAAAGGCACCGCCACGCATTACACGATATGCACCTGTGTCAGGACCTTTCGGATTATGGCTTGGTGATACTTTATAGTAAGAATCGCTGTAAAAATCCCAAACCCATTCCCACACATTTCCGGTCATATCATACAAACCCAATTCATTAGGTTTTAATTGCGCCCCAGCCTTAGTTTCTCCGTTTGAATTTATTCTATACCAACTTGTTTCATTCAAGTCTGTAGAACCTGCATATTGTGTGCCCTTGCCCTTATTGCCACCACGCGCTGCAAATTCCCATTCGGCTTCGGTAGGTAAGCGAAAACCTTTAGCTGTGTCGAGATATTTTACACCGGTGCTGTCAATTCTATAACACTTAGAAAGTTTAAATTCTCCACTGAGCCAATTGCAATACGCCACAGCATCGTTCCAACTTATAGTTATAGCAGGTTGATTACCTCTGCCAAAACCACGTGCTGTAACTGTATCGCGTTTAGTTGCATTACAATATCGATCATAATCGTCAAAAGTCACTTCCGTTCTACCAATGTAAAAACTCTTTACGGTTACATCATGCGCAGGTGATTCACACGCTTCAACGGGTTCATTACTTCCCATTTTAAATGTTCCGCCTTCAACCAGAACAAATTTTGTAGTATCAATAGGTGCGCTTTGAACAACAACACCTTTACTTTTTTGTGCATGCGTAAAAAATACAAACAACAAAACCAGTGATGCAGAAACAAAATACTTTTTCATGTTCTTCTATTTGCTGCAAGTATAGTTGATTTGAAAAAGCACAACAAGTGTTATCGTTTCAACAGTTTTGCAGATTAAAGATTTCGTGTAGGTTTGTTGCAATGGCAAAACAACACCAGCATAAGCAGGCAACTCAACAGCCAACGAAGAAATCTTCTTCGAGCAACAACAGTTTTACTTACCTGCTGCGCAATTTTTTGCTTGTTATAGCTTTCGGTTTTATTTTTCTTTCCATTGATAAAATGAACGAAAAGCAAAGCCGGCTTCCTGAACTTTATCAGGAGTTTCAACAACTACGACAAAGCGGAACCAATCAAGAACGATTGCAGGAACTATACACCGAAATTATGGCGATTCAAAACGACACTTCGTTTTTCAAAAGTTTAACGCGCGGTTATCATTGGGCAATTCATGATTTGGCTTTAGGAAACTTAAAGCAGATAAATGAAATGAATGAAAAAATTGCGAGTGGACAAATGAAACCACTAACACGAGAAGATAAACTCGGTTACAAAGTGGGCGTATATCCGTTGCTCAAATATGTCAATGAAAACACTCCAAAGGATGCCGTAATTCTTTTGCCCCCGGGTGATTCGCTTTTATCCAATACTTCCAAGTGGAATTTTATTTACGATCCTGAGTGGGTAGAGTATTTTATTTATCCGCGCCTCTGCGTTTCAAACGGAAGAGAAAATGAGCATCCTGATTTAGCCAAGCGTGTAACGCACGTTTTGATTGTAGAAGGACGTGGCTATGAAAAATTAAAATATGATGTGCCTTTAGAAAAAAGAGCATCTGAAATTCTTTTACCCATTGACCATCCACCTGCCAATAACCCAACTAAATAAGAATGCTCACACTCGGAATTTTTCTTTGCTATTTACTCGGGTTATCAGTTTTACTGCTGATAAGCAGAAAGTATTCATGGGCTGAATTACTAGGCTTTTCATTTTTAATGGGAATGGGGTTAGAAACATTCTTTATGTTCTTTCTCGATATTATTGGCATTCGATACTCTCCATCTGTTTTGATAGGCATCAATGTTTTTGCCATCGTTGCCTTTTGCGGAGCTAATTACAAAAACCTTTTGCTGCTGAAAGATGGATTCAAAATGCCCGCTTTCAACATTCAGCAAATAAATTTTGTGGCGGTTTTTATTTTTTGCCTTATGGCTTATCTGCTATATGCGGTCACAGTAAAAAATCTTTTTTGGCCTCCAACAGAGCACGACACTATTGGCTCATTCGATAAACTGGGAAGAGTAATGGCTGCCGAAGGCAGACTTCACATCAGTTTGTATAACTACGATTTGGAAGGTGCCGGTGGTTTGTATCCACCTTTGTTTCATGCCAGTTTCGCTTACGTGTATATTTTTGGTGCTGAAATTCCGAAGATTGTTACTACGCTTTTTTTTGTTTCTCTGCTCACCAGTTTTTATGGCTTGGTAAAAAATTATGTGGGTTCTACTGCCGCTTCGTTGTTCACCTTTATCTTAATGGTAAGTCCTGAAATGTTCAGCCACGCGGCACTATCCCTGGGTAACATGCCTACCACTGCTTATGTATGCGCAGGCGCATTAGCCACCTTCACCTGGTTAGATAAACGCGATGCAAAATATTTTTGGCTCGGTGCTATAATGATGGCATTCGTAATTTGGATACGAACCGATACGGTTGTTTTCACAGCAGCAGCTTTGTTTATTGTTGGAATTGATTTCTTTAAATCAAAGGACTGGAAGAAGACTTTGATTTATGGAGCCATTGCCGTAGCACCATTTATTCTTTGGTCGCTTTATTTAAAAATGGTGATAGGTACTTCTACAGGAAATAAATTTGATTTAGGAATTGGTTATAACACCGCGCGCATGGATTTGATGCTTGGCTATGTAAAAGCATTTTTGTTTGGCGGACAAAAAGGAGCGATAGATGGCGGACAACTTTACGGTCTCGTGTTTTGGATTTTCTTTTTGATGTTGGTTATCAATCTGTGTTTGATTTATAAAAATGGAGTAAAAGAAATTTTGCTCGACAAGTTGAATGTGCTTTTGTTCTTCTTCGTTTCGTTTGCTTTATACTTTATTCTCTTCTATTTAATTGACGAAAAAATTCAACGCGCTCCAATTTCTTCATTGATGGAAAGTTCATTCAAACGTGGCATGTTTTGTTTTATACCCATTGTGCTGTTCTACGCAAGTACCAACAAAGCCGCTCTTTGGTTTTGGGGGAAGGTTGAAAAGTTCAGATTAGGAAAATAGAAACCGGTTATACCAAAAACAATTCCTGAACAGTTTTTGTCTGCTACATTACTGCAGCATTAAATTTATTTTCTCCGCCAGTGGTTTTTCAACTTGTAGATTCATGCAATTGAAATGTCCTTTAGGGCAAGCGTTGTAACCAAGTTTGCTACACGGGCGGCACGACAAGCCTTTTACTTCAAATTTTGCGTTCGCTATTTCTTTTGCTCCGTAATACGGATACATACCAAACTCAGGAATGGTATTTCCCCATATAGAAACAGTTGGCTTTTTAAAAGCTGCGGCAATATGCATTAGTCCGGTATCATTTGTTACAACCAGCTTAGCCTGTTGCACAAGCGATGCAGATTGATTCAATGAAAACTTTCCGCAGGAATTAAAAACATTTTTTGCTCCGCTAGCTTGTTGCTCAATATTCTCCCCTTCTTCAAAATCTTCTTTGCCGCCTAAAAGAATAACAGGCATTTGCAATTGCGAAAGCACAGCAGAAATTTTACCTGAAGGGAACTTCTTTGTGTTATGCTTTGCACCAATTACCCAAGCCACATATTCATTTTGAAATGGGAGTGGAAAAGTGTTTCGGTCAACTATATCTTCTTTGGCAAGAAAATAATCCAAACCTTCTCCATCATTCACTACACCTAAACTTGTGCAGGTTTCAAGATAGCGGTCAACACTATGTTTGTTGGGTAAGCGATTGATTTTAAAATTCACCATCAACCATTTTTCAAAATTGATTTTGCTGAAAGAGAATGATTTTACACCGAGTAGAGTTTTAATCAACAGCGTTCGTTGGTTGTTGTGCAGGTCAATAACATAGTCGAATTTCTCCTGCATCAATTGATTCACCAATTCCAAAACAGAATCATCAAGCAGGTGAATTTTGCTGATGTAAGGATTGTGCTGAACAACAGAATGAAACGCTTTCTTGGTCGCGTAATAAATTTCAGCATCGGGAAATTTCTTTTTAAGGCAGCGCACAACAGGAGTGGTGAGCACAATATCGCCAATGGAAGAAAAACGAAGAATAAGAAATTTCATCAGGCAGCAAGTTCTTTAATTCCTTCTACTAACTTATCTAAATCGCGCAGCGCAGTGTAAACATGTGGAGTAATTCTTACTCCCTGAACCTTCTCCTGATTTACAGCGGAGCAATGAATTTTTCGTTTCTCGAAAAGCTCTGCAGCAATATCTGCCGGTGTGCAACCATCAATGGTAAACGTAGCAATGGCACAACTGTATTCATCTTTCAAAGAAGTGAATAATTTGAACTTCGGAAACTTCAATGCTTTGTTGCACCAATAATTTTTCAAATAACGGAGCCGTTCTTCTTTTCGTTTGCTGCCGATTAAATAATGGAAATCAATCGCGTTACCTATTGCCATTTCAGCCGCAAAGGAACGTGTGCCTATAGCTTCAAACTTTCCAATGTTATCAGCATCGGGAATGGGAGCCGAGAGCAACGCCCACACATTTTTCACTTTCCCTTTACGGATATACATGAAGCCCGTACCGAACGGAGCGCATAACCACTTATGACACGAAGTCGCATAGTAGTCGCAATCCAAATCAGAGATTTTATAATCAACATGCACAAACGAATGCGATGCATCAACGATTACTTCGCAACCTTTTTTGTGCGCTATATCTGCAATCTTTAGTGCAGGTAAAATTTGCCCGGTCCAGTTGAGCATGTGTGTAATGTGAACGATTTTTGTTTTCGAAGTTATAGCGTTTGAAAACTTTTCTACGAACACTTCATCACTCTCCACCGGTAAATCAAAGTCCACCCAAACGAGTTTTATTCCGTCACGTTTCTCGCGCTGTTTCCAGGCGTTCATCATGTTCGGGTAATCGTATTTCGAAAGCACGACTTCATCACCTGCTTTCAAATTCAAACCGAAGATGATGGTGTTTAATCCTTCCGTTGTGTTTCGATTAATGGCGATTTCTTCAGGAGAACAACCCGCGAGTTCAGCAATTTTTGCGCGCAAAGGTTCGCGACCCTGATCTAAAATGCGCCACATGTAATACGAAGGCGCTTCATTGCAATATTGATAAGAACGTATGTGTGCATCCTGCACAGGCTTCGGTTGCGGACTAACTCCGCCATTGTTCAAATTAATAATGGTTGATGAAACCGTGTATTGCTCGCGAATTAAATTCCAGAAGTCTTCATCTTTTGCAGCATCAGTTGGAGCGAGCGGAGCAATGCGCTCTAAATGCAATTTCAATTCAGCAGCCTGAGCGGGCTGCATCCATTCCAGCAACGACATTGATGCTGTGGCTAGGGCAGAACGCTGTAGAAATTGTTTGCGTGAAAACATACTTAATTCCGTTTTAAGCTTTCCTTTATCTCGGTCAGTTTTTGTTTAGTGTGTTGTGCAAAGTCGCCCTGCATCATCCAGTTGTAATAACCCGAATCGGTTTTTAAAACTTCTTCCACAGGTTTGCCTTTATACTTTCCGAAATTGAATACTGCTTTACCCCCGCTGAAAAGAAATCTTCTTCCGCTGTCTAAGAACCTTTCTTCATTGCTGAAATCGTGCAGGAAAGAAACATCAGGCTTCAACTCTTCGCCATACTTTTCTAATTGCGCTAACAAAACTTCGTAAGTAGCATTCGTATCTGCTTCCGCACTATGTGCATTGGTTAAATCTTTATCGCAGTAAAATTTATACGCGGCTTCAAGTGTTCGTTTTTCGAAGAGCGTGTATATGCGATGCACATCAATCAACGCACGATTGTCAATGCTAAAACTCACACCGTTGCGAATAAATTCTTCGAGCAACATAGGCACATCGAACTTATTGGAATTAAATCCTGCGAGGTCGCAAGGGTCAAGCAGTTCAAAAATTTCTTTTGCTTTTTCTTTGAACGTGGGAGCGGTCATTACATCTTCATCGTAAATGCCGTGAATCTTCGATGCTTCAATAGGAATAGGAATGGTAGGATTTAAACGTTGGGTGTAAATTGTTTTTTTACCATCGGGATAAACACACAGCACACTTATTTCAACAATGCGGTCTTTCACAAAATCAACACCGGTGCTTTCTAAATCAAAGAAAGCAAGCGGACGTTTTAAATTTAGTTTGGAAGCAGTTTCTACAAACAGGTTGAGTTGTTCTTTCATGGTTATATGATTTCGGAAGTTCTACAAACTTAGAAATGTAAATAGAATTATTCACCCCCAACCCCCTAAAGGGGGCTTTAATACATAAAGACAAAATTTGTATTTGTATTTCAAAGTCCCCTTTAGGGGATTTAGGGGTTATTGATACATTAGCCACCCGATGCGCACAGCTAGTTCAATTTTTCTTTTGTGTGTTTTAATGCTGAACCTGTTTGGGTTTTATTTTGCGTTTACTATTCAGCAAAATAAAATACAGAAAGAAATGGTTTGCAAATCGAAAGCAAATCATCATCAGATTCTTTTGTTAAGCAAAGCAGAATTTGAAAAAATTGTGTGGTTAAAGCAGCACAAAGAATTTCGCCTTGATGGAAGACTGTATGATGTGGAAAGTATAGAAATGAAGAATAACGAAGTCGCTATTCATGTCGAAGAAGATACGCAAGAGTTGAAATTGATTCTTGAATTTATTACCCAGTTTACTTCGGAAACAGAAAACAAAAACAACTCCTCTCCTATTAAAATTCTGTTGCAACATTTTATGCAGGAGTTTACCTTCAACGCAACCTTTGAAATTCCCCTTACTATTCTTTCCTCTGTTATATTTTTCGAAAAAGAATTCTCTTATGTTTCTTTTATTTTAAACGGGCAATCTCCTCCGCCCGATTTACTTTTGTGTTAATCCCTTCTTTTCAAGAACGTCAACCTTCTTAGTGCAATAATTTATTGTGTTGGTTGGACGTGCATTTATTTTCACAAAACGTAATCATGAAAAAATCAACTCTTCTATTTCTATTTTATATTTCTGCAATTCACCTATTCAGTCAAACAGATTCAACCGATAAACAGGTAAACCTTAACGAGGTAGTGATAGCCGAAAGCAAGTTCGAAAGTTTAAAAAGTAATCTTGCACAAACCGCGCAAATCCTCTCCTACAAAGATTTAGAACGCCTCAACGCACAAAAAACAGGTGATGCAATCATGACAAGCGGTGCCGCATTTGTGCAAATGAGTCAGCAGGGCGGTGGTAGCGTAGTGCTTCGCGGTTTTGAAGCTAGCCGTGTATTGATGGTGGTAGATGGAGTTCGCATGAACAATATTTTATACCGAGCTGGCCACCTTCAAAATATAATTACCGTTGACAACAATATTCTTGACAGAATAGAAGTGCTTTATGGTCCTTCATCTACCGTTTATGGCAGCGATGCTTTAGGTGGAGTGGTTCACTTGCGCACAAAGAATCCTATGCTGGCCGGTGATAAAAAATTTCTGAGTGCAGGGAACGCCATGTTTCGTTTCGGAAGTGTGAACAATGAAATTACCGGGCATTTAGATATAAGTTTGGGTGGCAAAAAATTTGCTTCACTTACTTCGGCTACTTTCTCCCGCTTTGGCGATTTGCGCATGGGCAATTATGTAACCAATGAAACCGTAGGGTTATGGACACGCGATTACTATCAGGCAAGAACAAATGTGTATGATTCTATTGGAAAAGTAACCGGACAAAAAGATACGGCCATATTGAACAAAGCAAATAATGTGCAGGCTGGCAGTGGCTATTATCAGTATGATATTTTGCAGAAGTTCCTGTTTCAGCAGAGCGAAAATATTTCGCACGTGATTAATATTCAATTCTCAAATTCTTCGAATGTTCCGCGTTACGATAGATTAGCGGTTACTTCGGGTTCTACCATTTTAAAAGATGCTGAATGGTATTACGGTCCGCAACAACGCTTACTTGCCATTTATGATTTCAACTGGAAGAATGCAGGTGCGTTAGATTTGATAAGCATTGGCTTGAACTATCAGAACATTGTTGAAAGCAGAAACAACCGTGCTTTTGGAAAAATTTTCAGAACGGAAAGAACTGAGAAGGTAAACATCGTTGGCGTGCATGCCGATTTCAGAAAGAAAATTAAAACGCATACGCTCAACTTTGGTTTAGAAGGTCAATTCAACATGCTCAAATCATCGGCTGTGGCGCGTAACATTAATGTGGATACAACCGAGGCAAAAGACTCCCGCTATCCCGATGGAAAGAACAACATGAACTATGTAGCACTTTACCTTACTCACAATTGCGTGATTTCTCCAAAGGTAATTCTGAGCGATGGTATTCGCTACAATTTAGTTACCATGCGTTCAACACTTACGAGCGAAAGTCAAAACTTTTTTTTGTTTCCTTATAACGAGTTAAAGAATACCTATCATGCACTATCGGGTAACTTAGGTTTAGTTGCATTACCCGGAAAAGGATTTCGTATTGCCGCTTTATTCAGTACCGGTTTCCGCGCTCCTAATGTGGATGATATGAGTAAGATTTTTGAATCCACACCGGGTCTTTTAGTCGTACCCAACCCCAAACTAAAACCAGAATACACCTTTAATGGGGAATTGACTTTGGAAAAAACTTTTGCCGGTCGTTATCGCATCAGTGCTACAGGTTTTTATACCTATTTTCTGAATGCAATTACGGCTGATAAAGGAACTTTTAATGGTAAGGATACAATTACTTACGATGGAACTACCAGTGATGTAATTACTTTAGTGAACAAAAACAAAGCATACATAGCGGGGGTAACCGCCACTGCTGAAGCTGACGTAACCGATTGGTTAAGCGTGTATGCTTCACTAACGTATACATACGGAAGAATTTTAACCGACACTACTCCTTATCCGCTGGACCACATTTCTCCACTCTACGGTCGAGCAGGGTTTCGTGCAAAATATAAATGGGTACGTGGTGAGTTCTTCTCTGTGTTCAACGGAAAGAAAAAGGAAAAAGACTACAACATGTTGGGTGAAGATAATTTTAGTCAAGGAACAGGAACAGATATGCCTCGATGGTTTACACTCAATGCGCGCATCGGTTTTCAGCCAACTAAATATTTCGGTTTCGATTTAGGATGCGATAACCTTATGGATTTTCGGTATCGTCAATTTGCTTCCGGCATTAGTGCACCGGGTAGAAATTTCTTTGTAACCGCAAGGGTAAACTGGTAATTTTGGGTGCCCAAAAATGTTTTCGCATGAATCCTCTGTTTATACAGGGGATTCATTTTTTTTGCCCATAAAGATTTATTCATGAAAAACTTTCTTCTTGTTAGTGCTTTGTTGTTTTCGTTGACTGCTATGTGTTTCCCAACAGGCATGAACTACGACACCATACCCAATGAATTAAGCATTATGACTTACAACGTTAAGTTTTTACCGCGCGGTGCTGTCTTTATTCATCATCATCCAGTTATTCGTGCGCGATTGCTTCCTGCAGTGTTAATGAAAGAATCAGCCGATGTAATTGTTGTTCAGGAAGCTTTTGATGGTTATGCTAACCGTGTGTTGCGCAGAAAATTAAAACCGATGTATCCGTATTGTGCCGGTTGGAAAAACCGAAAAGTAATCACTTATAAACGCGCAGGTGGTGTGTTAATGTTCAGTAAGTATCCAATGAAAGAACTTGAAAGCATTACTTACAGCAAATGCAAAGGCATTGACTGTATTGGTCATAAAGGTTCTATGCTGGTGGAAGTAGAACATCCTAAACAAAAATTTCAGGTACTCGGCACACATATGCAGGCGGGTGGCGGAAATGAAATAAAGAAAAGCCAGCATGAAGAAGCGGGTACATTATTAAAACGCCATGAAGAAAAAGGAGTGCCACAGTTTGCTGCCGGTGATTTCAATACACATAAAGTAGATACTGTCTTGTATCCGCACTTACTTAAAGCAATGTGCTGCGAGGACGGTGAAATTTGCACCGATCTGAAATTTACTACCGACCATCTCTTGAACGACATGGGTAACTATAATCCTTCTAAACGAAGTGTAATTGATTTCGTTCTGTTTAAAAGCAACGGCTGGCTGCCAAAAGAAACCAAACGCTGTGTTTTTGCTTTTGAACAGCAATGGAACAAGAAACATAAATCGCTCAGCGACCATAACGCAGTGGTGTTGAGAATGAAGTTGTGATGCTTAGTCAAGCTAACAATTACACAAAACTAAATGGTCGATAATTAATCAACTTAAAATTGTGTTGATCATTTCCATACCCGCCCATGCCGGTTATTGAATGGATTACATATTTGTTTTTAAGGTTCATCAGCTCCGATGCATTCTTGTATGTTACAGATATAAGCACTTCACTTTACAATAGTATTTTCGCATTCGCGCACTTTTATGCGCCACTCTTTTAGCTCCACATGGCATAACTCCTTTTCAGGTCTTTCAAACAGTTTAGCACGTACCAATTACCAATAGCGCAAACAACTTCTACACACAATTTTCTCCATCGCACTAATTGCACATCTTTTGTTTTGAGTTCTAAAGTTTTTTATTTGCGCCTCATTAAAATACCGCATGAGTAAAAATTTAATCATCGTTGAGTCCCCTGCGAAAGCAAAAACTATCAATAAATTTTTGGGCGATGACTACGTAGTTACTTCCTGCTACGGACACATCCGCGACTTACCGGATAGTGGTTTGAACATTGACATTGAAAATAATTTTGAGCCGAACTATGTAGTAAGTGAAGACAAGGAAAAAGTAATTAAGGAGTTAAAGAAGTTAGCGAAAGCAGCCGATGAGATTTACCTGGCAACGGATGAAGACCGCGAGGGTGAAGCCATTTCGTGGCACCTTTGCGATGTGTTGAAGCTGAATCCGAAGAAGGCAAAACGAATTACTTATACCGAGGTAACTAAGGAAGCTATTATTCACGCGGTACAAAATCCGCGCTTAATAAATATGGATTTGGTAAACGCTCAACAGGCGCGCAGGGTGCTCGACCGTTTAGTGGGTTACGAAATTTCTCCGGTGTTGTGGAAGAAGGTTCGCCCGAGTTTATCGGCAGGAAGAGTGCAATCGGTTGCGGTTCGATTGATTGTAGAGCGCGAAAGAGAAATAAGAAACTTCACTCCTGTTCCATCGTTCAAAGTAGTTGCTTACTTTTTTGTAACCGACAGCAACGGAAAGAAAGCATCGTTTAAAGCAGAGCGCGCTTCTAATTTCAAAACGCAAACCGATGCCGAAAAATTTTTGAAAGAAGTGGTTGGTGCTACATTTAATGTAAGTGCTATTGAAAAGAAACCCGGCAAGCGTTCGCCTTCGGCTCCGTTTACTACTTCTACTTTGCAGCAAGAGGCTTCGAGCAAATTAGGTTTCTCGGTGTTGAACACAATGCGCGTGGCGCAGCGTTTGTATGAGAACGGACACATTACTTATATGAGAACGGATTCTACGAATCT
Organism: Bacteroidota bacterium; assembly: GCA_947479455.1. Taxonomy (GTDB): domain Bacteria; phylum Bacteroidota; class Bacteroidia; order Chitinophagales; family LD1; genus Bog-950. The sequence continues at coordinate 1,416 of CANJZE010000011.1, read as the reverse complement.
TTCGGAGACTGCGCTTACGGCTTTAGAAAAAGAAATTAAAAAGAAATACGGCAAAGAATATTTTGAGCAGCGCACTTACCAAACTAAAAGTGCCGGTGCACAGGAAGCGCACGAAGCTATTCGTCCATCGCATATTGAGTTCCCAACGGTAGATGCCGAAAGTGATGAGCAACGTTTGTATGAATTAATTTGGAAACGCACGATTGCTTCGCAAATGGCTGATGCTAAAATTGAGAAAACAATCATTGACATCAAGAACAACAAGAACAAAGAAACGCTTCAGGCAAAAGCAGAAGTAATTTTGTTTGAAGGATTTTTGAAAGTGTATATACAGGAAGTGGATGAAGATGCAGAGGTTGATGAAGAAGCAGAAGCATTAATTCCACCGGTGAAAGAAGGACAGGAACTCGGGCTTAAAGAAATTATTGCTACGGAGCGTTTCACGAAAGCATCGGCAAGATATACCGAAGCTGCCTTGGTAAAAAAACTCGAAGAGCTTGGCATTGGCCGTCCTTCTACTTATGCGCCAACAATTTCTACCATTCAAAAACGAGGTTATGTTTTGAAAGAGCCGCGTGAAGGTGTGGAGCGCAAATACAATGTGATTACGCTTCGCGACAATAAAATTGTAAACGAAACCAAAACTGAAATTACCGGTGCCGAGAAAAACAAATTGTTTCCTACCGATATCGGTTTGCTTGTAACTGATTTTTTAGTAACCAATTTTGCTGATGTACTCGATTATAATTTCACTGCCGATGTAGAAGCGCAGTTCGATAAAGTAGCCGAAGGCAAAAAAGTGTGGAGCAAAATGATTGGCGATTTCTACAAGCCGTTTCATAAAACTGTAGAGACCACTACGAAAGATGCTGAGCGTGTTTCAGGAGAAAAACTTTTGGGCACCGACCCTGCGAGTGGCGAGCCATTGATTGTGCGCATGGGCAAGTTTGGTCCTATGGCGCAAATTGGAAAAGCCGATGAAGAAACCGGAAAGAAAGCGCGCTTCGCAAAACTTCGCGCTAATCAATCTATAGAAACTATCACGTTTGAAGAAGCACTGGAGTTGTTCCGTTTGCCGCGCACCATTGGTCAACTGGAAGGCAAGGATGTGAAAGTGAGTATCGGGCGCTTTGGTCCTTATGTGCAACTCGACAAGTTGTTTGTTTCTATTCCAAAAACTTTCGACCCCTATACGATTACTTTTGAGGACGCACAAACATTAATTAGTGAGAAAAGAGAGAAGGATGCTGCGCGCCTGATACTTAATTTCGAAAGCGAAGGTATTCAGGTGTTGAACGGCAGATACGGTCCTTTTATAAAGAAAGACAAAGACAATTATAAAATACCAAAGGGAACCGAAGCCAAAGATTTAACGCTTGAAGAAATTCAGGAAATAATTAAAGAAACGCCTCCATC